>NZ_JAOEGU010000009.1 GCF_025583945.1 Methylobacter psychrophilus | reverse complement strand
CTTCGTTGAAAGTAAAGGTAATCGGTGTATTAACATTGACACCGGTCACGGCGTTAGCGGGGGTGATGCTGACCGTCGGTGCTGTGGTATCGGCAGAGCTAATGCTGCCGGTAGTAAAGTGACTGGTGATGGCGGTTATTTTGTTGCCGACGGAGTCATAAAGGCCATCAACAATAACGGTATAGTCGGTATTGATCGTTAACGCGGTTGTTGGCGTAAAGGTGAGCGTACGATTGTCACTGCCGAGCGTGACAGTACCAGACACCTCCACACCGTTGGCTTGTATGCTTACGCTGTTGGCGGTACTAAAATTACTGACGGCTTCATCCATGACAAAGCGCAATTTGCTGTTAACGGCCAGATCAATCGCCCCATCGACAATATTTTGACCGACAATAACCGGACTTTCCAGATCGGTGACATTGCCGGTTGTAAAATACGTAATAGTGCTACTGTTAATCCGGTTTCCGGCCTGATCATACAAAGGCGCAAATATCGAGATATAAACAGAGTACCGCCGGTTGGCAAGTAAAGTTGCTGTCGGCGTTAGCGTAACTGTTTTACCATCGTCACTAAATACGGCTGTCGTTGCCAAATGCTGACCGGTAACCGTGTCATACAAGGCAATCGTTTCCGGATTGACGGTCAGCGAATTTAACCTTTCTGCAAAGGCAACGACTACTTTCGTGTTTACTCCGACATTACCGGTGGCATTGGCCGGACTGGTTTGCACCACGCTGCTTGAGGCTACATCGGCTCCGGCTCCGGCGCCGGTAGTGAAATTACGCGCCATAGCGCTGGCCAGCACGTTGCCGCTCAAGTCTTCAACGCCTTCTACATGGACGGTGTAAGAGGTGTTGGCCAATAGCGGCTGCGTTAGTTTTAGGGTCAGGATTTTGTGGTCAGCATTGAGTTCACGTACTGTCGTAATCACTTCGGCATTTTTGCGTAGCTCAACGCCATCAAGGCTTAAGCCACTGATCGCTTCATCAAATTGCACTTGTAGTTGTACGTTGGTCGGCGCCGCCAGTTGATCGGCTGCAATACTAAAACCAACAATATGAGGGCCGGTTGTATCCTTGTCAAATGAGGTGGTGAAGTAGTAATAACCCGAAATTAACGAATTACTGAACAAATCCTTGATGGAATTGGTTAGATAAATACTATACTGACGACCTACCGCAAGTCCGACATTAGGAATAAAATTCAAGCTTTGGGCGTCCCCACTTAAATTAATAGCCCCCGATACATATTTTCCGGTAACGCTATCGTAAAGCAGTAGGCTTTGATCAGTTACGGTATCGGCATTGACAGGCTCACTAAAATGAATCCCAATTACTGTATTGACTGGTACATTAGTACTATTGGTACCTGGATCTGTGCCAATAACAGTTGGTGACTTGGTATCTATGGTATTACCGGTTTTGTAGTGAAAAGAATAAGGTGTTGCAATCGGGTTACCGGCGCGGTCACGGATACCGTCAACAACCACTTTATACTCTGTATAGTCTGCCAAAATATCATCGGGTGTAAAAATCAGTTGCAGGCCATCGCCAGACAAGCGAACTTTGCCGGGAACGATAGCAGCACCCTCCAGTAATCCCTGATAAATTATAATAGAATTGGTGGCTATTAATTTTGCTGACAAGGGTTCATTGAGGGTAATGATAACCGGATTATTTTCTGGTATATCGACAGCTTCGTTAACGGGTGAAGTTGCTGTTACCGTCGGCGGCGTGATATCAGGGTTGAGTGGGTCAGTGCCGTTTTGCAGTTCGATGCCATCTTCTATGCCGTCATGATCCGAGTCGACATCAATAGGACTGGTACCCATATCGACTTCATCGCCATCCTTGATACTGTCGCCATCCGTATCCGGATTGGTTGGATTGGCTGTATAGAGTTTTTCTTGCTCATCACTCAAGCCGTCACGATCCGTGTCAGCCTGAACAAACAGGGTTGAAACGGGTGTTGTTGCAATATTGCCACCAAAGTCGGTGGCTTTGGCGGCAACGGTAATCTTGCTGCCTAAGGTTCCAAACGGTATGGTAACCGGATATTGGTAGGGCCGTGAAGTATCGGTGTAAACCACTTCACCGTTAACCATAAAAGATACTGACTTAACGCCGATATCGTCATCAGCGGTAGCTGTCGCGGTTATTTTTTTGCCTTCAATAGTTACGGTGTCCTGAGCAGGATCAATCATGGTAATGGTAGGCGCAACTTCGCCTTTATCTTCGGTCAGGCGGTATTGCGCAATAAATAAGCGGGTATTGCCATCAGTTCCATAATTTTGACTAACAACGTATGACTCTTCAGTGATATAAACAAAATTACTATCCAGTGCAATCCCGGTTCCTGCATAATCCCCCAAGCGAGATAAGTCGATAGTACCCTGAAATACTGCATTCGCAGGGTCTTCGATATTGACATAAGCGACTACGTTTGGAAATAGTTGTTCAGCAGCAAAGGCAAAGCCATCGGTTAATTCAATATCACGTGGTGCAAAACTGGAATCGCCCCCAACTATAGCTGGTTGGTTTGGATCGGTAATATCGACTACTTTCCATCCTGATGTATATGCAACCACATAAGCATAATTATCCTTCAGAGCTACATCCTTAACGGGTCCAATACCCAAGCTGCCTTCTGCAACCGGATTTATTTTATCGGTCACATCAATGACGTAAATGGAGCTTCCTGCCACCACAACGACATTATTGTCTTGTGCATCCACGCCCCTCGCTTCACCCAAACCGGTTATGGAGCCTGCTGATAATGGGTGGGCAGGTTTACGGACATCGACAATTTCAAGACCGCTATTGCCATCGGCAATATAGGCAAACTGGTTGTCGACTTTTACGTCCTGAGCAATACCTGCCGTATCATAAGAGGCCAATAGACTTGGTGTTGTGGGATTTGTCACATCAATAATCTGTAAACCATGGTCGCCATCAGCCAGGTAAGCGATGTTGCCAACTACACGGACATCTATTGCTGTTCCTGCCGTATCGAGGCTGCCGATGATAACAGGAGCAGCACGGTTGGAGACATTAATAATTTGTAAACCTTTGCTGCCTGCCGCTACATAAGCATAATCACCCGATACATCAACATTATTGGCATAGCCGGGAATCGTGATGGAAGATAATGCAATAGGGCTAAAGGTACCAATGGTGACGCTTACGGTTTTTTCCAATCCGGCATTTTTAACCGTCAGGTTGGCGGTGCCTGCCTGACCGGCAAACACCAAGCCGTCTTTGCCACCAAAATTAAGGACACTTAGATTACTTGAGCTGTAAGAGGTACCTGTGGAACGACTGGTCAAGTCGACCAAACTGCCATCGTTACGTTTACCCGATACCTTAACCTGAAGATTAGCTTCGTTATAAACCGTATTAAAAGTCATACTTGGATTATTCGGGCTTACCACCAACTCGATAAAACTACGCCCACCGCCATCGGCTTTGTCGGTTGGATTATAACCTGCCACAATTTCGTCCCGATCACTGACACCATCATCATCAGTATCGATTTTTAGTGGATCGGTTTTATAGCCGAGAGTACCATTTACTTCGTTGCCGTCACTTATATCGTCGCTATCGCTATCGGCAACTCTGATACCCGTACCCAGCTGGTATTCCTGTTGGTTGGTTAAGCCATCCTGGTCGAAGTCTTCTTGTGCATCCAAAGGATCATTAGGGTTCAAGCCGTTTGCCAATTCAAAATCGTCGGGCAGACCATCGCCATCGCTATCACCGCTAGTCGATAGGGTGATGCGCTTAAATGCGACCACTTCATCTTTTCTTGCGGTAATCAGCACACTACCGCTGGCTATACCAGTGGTCAAGCCTTCAGCATTAACCATGGCAATAGCGGGGTTACTGGAGGTGTAATTAGTGCCATTAGTCGAGGCCGTCACATCACGTTTGCTGCCATCCCGGTAAGTTGCCAGCACTTTAAGCTGAGCAGTTGCACCTTTGCTGGACAGGGTTTCAATGACAGGTTCGGTCACTTGTAAGCTGACGGGTATGGGTTCGATATTTTGGAAGATAATTTCCGGAACCTGGGCAACGCCATTTTGAACGATAGTAAAGTAGTCACTTTCACCGGAAAAAGTTTCTCCCAACTTGATACAGGTTGCCCGTGCACGAACCCGTCCCATCTGTGAAGGCACATTAGGCATAGTCCAGCTACCATCCTTATTCACCTGAACCGTGCGATTAAGAATGTTGACAACACAGTTTTCATCAAGAATGGTGGTACTTTGCGCTGGCCCGTTTAAGGTAATACCCAGAATAAGAATAACCCTATAAAGAAATTTACTTGACGGTAGTTTCATTATCTTGATTTCCTTAAATCTTAATTACCTGATTGTGTGTGCCTAAGGTTTTTTAAAGTTTTCAATGATAGTGGTTAAGGTCTAAACGGACTGTATGCCATTAAATTGTTGGTAGTCATCATTTTAATCATCGAGGATTGCTGCCGTAAATATGCTTGACGGCTTTAATCACAGTCTTTTCGAATATCAGTTTTATCAACGCGAAAACCTAACCAACTGTACCAGCCATCTTGACGCCTAACCTCTTCAGTTTTACTAAAATTGCTAACCGTAAAAAAATAATCGGTTATCGGAAAAATACCGACATTAAGTAGGGAACCGTTAATTACCATTTGTTCTTTCCATGTTCGTATTTCTTTTCCAGCTAAGCTTATTATTTTATATTCAACAGAATTAAAAATCGTGTTGTTAGCTTTTACTTTTCGCACAAAAAGATACTTATCAGAACAAATACCTGCGACTTGTGCATCGTGATTACCCTCTATTTCAGATAAATCCAGCTGCCAAATTTTTTTTATTTTATCTTCAATCTTAAATATATGTACTGTTGGTGGCACATATTTTTTAGTGCGAGTTAATACCTGCAATGAAGGGTAATTGTGTGTAGTCGAGATAAATTCTGCTTGTTGATATCCAGTCATTGGCAATTTTATTGCCAATGACTGCATACTTTCTTTGGAAAAACGGTTATCAAAGCTAAATAGCCAAATTGAATTACTGGCTTGATCAATGCTTTTTAATGCCGAACTAATTATGTAAATTCGACCATTAAATTCGCTAATATCATTAACACTTACAATACGCCGTTTTTCACTATTGATATCAATGACTGTCTGTATTGATGTATCGTAAGCCTGATAAACCAGTTTTATGGTATCTCCAAAAGCAATAACTGCAAGATAACCATCCTTAATATGAAATAGCTGACGAACGACGC
The DNA here is from genome assembly GCF_025583945.1 of Methylobacter psychrophilus. Taxonomy (GTDB): domain Bacteria; phylum Pseudomonadota; class Gammaproteobacteria; order Methylococcales; family Methylomonadaceae; genus Methylobacter_C; species Methylobacter_C psychrophilus. Next base: position 120,974 of record NZ_JAOEGU010000009.1, on the reverse strand, counting down.
CATTTTTATTTGAAAAAGCTGGTAAATCGATTGATTTAACGGTCTGATCGCTTGATCTATATAAAAATATCTGAACTTGTTTAGTGCTATGAGTGACTGGAATCCAATAACCATCAGCAACTTTTAAAATTTTGCCGATGAAATGTGAATCTGAAAAATCAAACGTAAGAAATGGCACGACCTTAGTATTTTGATTATTACGAATTTCATAAACAATAGTTTTACTACGCTCAATATTTACCTTGGACTTTCGCTGTTCTAAATACTTTTTATACAAAAAAATAATGCTGTGTTCGTTCTTATCAGCCGGAAATACGCTAACGACTTGTTGGTCTATGTTATGTTCATACTCAATTACAATCTGTTCAGATTTATCGGCAATCACCTCTGTGATGGACATATAAAAGAAAATAATGACAATGATTACATGGATACTTGGCTTCATACAAATCTCAAATATATTATTCAACCTAACAGCACTCACAATACTGAGTTTGCCGATCTTTATAAGCCGTACCTCCAAAGTTAGCTACCGCATTAGTATATTCAGGGCCAATGGATCTACAGCTATTGTATTCTTCATCATACTCTACGCATTCTAATGCATCAGCACGAGAACAAGGAAATGGATATCCAATATCACAACTAGCTGTCACTCCATCACCAAGAGCATTATCACAAGTTGCTTGGTCTGAGTTACATGATTGGTAACATATATCATGAATATTGCATGGCAGCGTTTGGTTGGCTGCCACCTCATTGGAAATACTGCCTAATACAGTGCCCCAAATGGGATTGGTAACATAAAGATTATAATTAGTTGCGAAAGGTAAATTATCCCAACTTTCCAAATCATCAGGCGAGTTTGAGCATCCATCAATTTCATGATTTTTGGCTTTATATTGCACTTTCTGAGGACATTTAGCTTGGAGAACAGAATAATCAAGACCGGTTTTTGAAACTGATTCTCCTTGAAAGCAACATTGGCTTGTCGAATCAGGTAGCTTGCCGTCAGCTTTATTTCCAATTAATCCATCTCCCATACATTCTTTACATATTTCAGAAGGTTTATCTAAGATATCGGCTATTGGTTTTGGACAGCCAGGTTTTTTACAGTCACCAGAAATATCAGCGGGTAAATCTGAATTATCAGGCTGTGAAGACTTACAATCCTTTGGTAACTGACAATCGCCTTTAACATCAGCTATTTTCGGTAAATTAACAATCTGGCAATTCGCGGATGTCGTTTGACATTCACCCGGACTCGAACAACAACCACTTCCTGTCGGCTGGCTCCCACAATGCCAGCCTGCCTTAATAACACCCACACCCTGATTACTGGTTATCACACTACCTTCGGCGTTAACCGTTCCCAATCCTATGGACACGAACTCTTCCAGATCATGGTCGTAGGAGTACATTTCGACTTGGGCACCTGGTTTATGGCCGTCAACATTGGGCAGGCTGAGTTTGGCCGGTGGGTCAAATTTTGCACCGATCGGTTGAATGGTGACGATAAATTGTGGCTGCATGCCATTGGGTGGTGCCATGGGTATCTTAGAGGCATTGACTGGTGTCACCGATAACTGGCCGGTTTTTTTACCATCCGGGAAGGTCACAGAACCTTTTTTAACTTCGAGAGCGAAGCCCGGTACATCAGGTAAAGTCAGGGTAACATCCTGATCGCCGACTTGTTTGGCATTGATGGTATCCAGTTTGACCAGATAAATTGGCGCAGCTAACGGGTTATCGGCACCGGCTATGGTAACCAGGTTAAAGGCCAGCGTCGACCATTCGCCTTCCGAAGTGATGGTGCTGCTATCGGCAATAAGTCGGACTGAACCGACTGGTGCTTCGGTTATTTTAAATTGACCTTGCGCATTTGATTGTGCTTCGCGAGTGGTGCCATCAACACGTATGGTAACGTTAGGTAATGGATTATCCTGATTATCAAGAACTACGCCAGTGATGCTGGTTTGTCCGGCTGGGCCTGCTTTAAGCGCTGAAGCGGTAAAACCGGCATAAAGTTCGGTGCCGACCAGTGTGGCGGTAACACGATGGACATCCAGGCCTTCTTCAGCACCCAAGGTCAGTTCTGCAGTAGCACGGCCATCGCTATCGGTAGTGTTGGTAACAGATACCTGGTTATTTTGGAATTTCCCGGTGCCTTGGGTCACTTTAAATTCGACTTGAGCGCCGGGTACAACATTAGCACCTTCATCAACGACTGCCACCACAAAAGGTTGTGGCAACGGTTGGCTGATGGCTCCTCGCTGATTGTTGCCGCTGTTGACGGTGACTTTATTGCCGGTACCGACGGTCGCTGATGCATGGAATAGCACTTCGCCATCGAAACCTGTTGACGTAGCTCTAACTCGTTGGTTACCGGTTCCCGCACGAGTGCCGAGTTTAAAAGGGGTTGCAGCGATGCCTTGTGCATCGGATTGTACCAGTGTGCCCTGATCCTGGGTGTCGACACCGACCATACCATCACCCTCGGTAACGCGAAAAATTACCGGTTTGCCGGCAACAGGCTGATTTTTTTCATCCAGCAATTTGATTTTTAACGGTGCGGCCAAGATGGCATTGATTTTTGCAGTTTGATTTTGTCCGCTAAGTATTTCTATATGCTGTGGTGCCAGTGGCAGATAGTTAACTTTGATACTAATACTGCTGGTATTGCCGACATTGTCAGCGCCGTCTATTTTGAGGATGTTATCGCCCTCGTTGAGAGTAATATCTTCCACCAGATAGCTACGATTGGAGATACTGGCGGCTTTACCGTTAACGGTGACAAGGGCCTGACCTTCAGCGACAGTGCCTCTGACGATATCGTTAATCAAACCCGATACGGCAATTTTATTACTGCGCACCGTATCTCCGTCTTTCGGCGATTCAACGGTAAGATAAGGCGGCGTCATGTCTAACGAAAGGGAAATAATATCGGTGACGTCTTGTCCTTGTGCATCAGTCGCACGGGCAGCGATGGTATTGTGGCCTTCATTCAGGGTAACAGCAGCCTCAAAGCTGCCATTGTTATTGCTGACCGGCGCGCCATTGAGGGTTATCCGGGCATCAGGGTCGGAAACCGACCCTTTAATAATTTGTGGTGTACTACCAACGGTAAGCAACGTTGCCGGACTGGTAATTTTGATAACCAGTGCCTGGGTTTTAGTGATTTGCCGTTCAACGCGGGTTTTAAATCGGAAGGTTTTGTGGTCGCTACCTTTACTGTTGTCACCTTTGATAATGACAGTAACAATGCCAGTTCCTGCGGACGAGAAGTTGGTACCGATATAGCCGGTAAGATCATAATAAGGCTCTCCGGTAGCTATTTTACCTGTGGCATTGCTGATACTGACTTTGGTTTTGGCTTTCAGAGATAAGCCAGTGATAATCAGCCGGAACGGTCCTGCCAGAGCTTTACCACTAACGTTACTGAGCTTTATGACTACCGTGTTATCTTTACTGCGGTGACCGTGAATCTGCTTAATCAATTTGACAGTAATTTGACTGTCAGGCACAACCTCCCAGTTACTGATAGTTGCCGCTAATACCTCGTGGTAATTAGCAATCAATAGAGCAAGTAACAAGAACATCATTATTGGCAGTCTTGCCGACTTCGATTCTTGTTTTCTGTTTTGAGAATGATACCTACTTTTAAATTTAACGCTCCGCAAGAAATTGGGCAAGCGCTGGATCACTAACATTCCTTGCTCCTTAATTTTTTAATGACGGTCAAGTCATCCGTAATCACGAACGGCATAGAAAAATGTAAATAAGACTACGATTTTTATGTAACCAAAATTATTTTGGCCATAGCTTTTAGGTTAGGTTCTATTAACGTTTTAAAATCAATAAATCAATGGGTTATCTTCATACAGTTAATGAATAGTGCCATCCAGATAATACGCCGTGATTCTTGACTTGTAAATAACGGCTATCATTGCCGGAATTTCATCGAAAACAATTTTATTATAAATTTTCTACTTGAAAAGCATAGCTTAAATTTTTAGACAAAACATCAGCAAAATCTAGTTAAATTGCAATAAATAAGCTCCACCTTAGTCCACTTTACATATTTAAAAATCATTCATGCTGATTGTCGAAGATGTTAATTAAAGCCCTATACTTAATATTTTTTACTGAAATTTTTCTGCTAATCTGTCTATGTCTTGTTTATGTTTTGTCCAAAAATTTAAGCTATACTTTCAGTTAGATGATTTGCAATAAAATTATTTTCAATGAAATTCCGGTAATGACAGCTGTTATTTAGAGGCCAAGAATGACGGTATATTATCTGGATGGCACTATTAATTAACCGTATGAAGATAACCCATTTATTTATTATTTTTGAAACGTCAACAGAACCTAAGGTGTCCAGATATTTTTACCGATCATCGTATAAATTTCCGGGTTGCAAGAGGATAAAGTTCACTTTTTTATAGCTTTCTTAGGCTTTCTCATCAGATAATCTTCTGTAAATCCGATAATTATTGGTGGCACTTATGAGTTGAATGTTACTTTGTAAGCTATGCTTTACACGTAAGTTAAATTTTCGTTTTATGACTATAAATACATTATCTCTTCGAGGGATGTTATTTGTTAGCGTCGAAACTATTTATTTGAGAATCTATAGAGGTAAAAAATGCACAGTTTTTGCGATGATAACTTTAGTCAAGCCTATAAATGAATGAACAGCTACATAAGAATAGTATAAATCTAAGGTAATTTAATGCGTGATAAGGAGTTTATTGGCTTATGACTGTCGCAACTCGAAACTTGATTGTTTTTCAGCCGTTGATATTTGGAAATCAAATTATTAATCAATTATTGGTGCACAATTGGGACGTGTATGTTGCCAATGATCTGGAGCAAGTGACTCAGTTATTATATAAGCATAAGTTCACGGTAGGCTTGTATTTGAGCGACAAGGTGTGCGGCGACAACTGTTTGATTGATAATTACACAAATGAGACGCTGCTGACCGAGTTACATTTATTATTTAATTCAGATGTACCTATTAATTGGATAATGGGTACACATAAAGAGTGCCAAGCGCCAATAATACCTGATTTTAATTCCAGTAAATTAATAGATAAATATTGCTACGATGACACAACTTTATCAGTTGATATTGACGACTTGTTAATTAATTTGGGTCATGCCTATGATATAAATAAAATTGATCTGCCTGTCGAAAAACAAATCAATAGCTATCCCTCCTGCTTTGGCATTATTGGCAATAGTTCATTGATGGTCAATTTGTTTAGCCGGCTTCAAAAAGTTTCTAAAGAAGACTGTTCTGTTCTCATCGAAGGTGAAACTGGAACCGGAAAGGAGTTGGTTGCTAACGCCATTCATAATAATTCCAGCCGCTCCGGATATCCGCTTGTTGCAATAAACTGTGGTGCATTTCCAAAAGATTTAATTCAGGCAGAGTTATTTGGTTATGAAAAAGGCGCATTTACCGGAGCACAGCGATGTAAAATTGGCCGTATTGAATCAGCGCAGGGTGGAACCCTGTTTTTGGATGAGATAGGCGATTTGCCTTTTGAACAACAAATTAATCTGTTACGTTTTCTTGAGGACAGAACAATTGAGCGTATTGGCGGGTCAGAGAAAATTGCTATTGATGTGAGGGTAATTGCTGCAACCCATGTAGATTTAAAAGCAGCGGTACTAAACGGAACCTTCAGGGAAGATCTTTATTACCGTCTTCAAGTATTGCAAATAAAAACGCCATCATTACGAATGAGAGAAAATGACATAGAACTGCTTGCTTATTATTATTTTAATAAATTTTCTGCGAGTGGAGTTTACAAGTCGACAGGATTTAATTCGGATTCTCTTTTTCTATTAAAAAATTACGAGTGGCCTGGTAATGTCAGGCAATTAATGAATGTTATTCGTCATGCTATTGTATTGTCCGAAAATCGTCTACTTACCCCAGCTGATCTAGGTCTGGAGAAGCGTCATAAAGATCGCACGTTACAGACCCTTGAGCAGGGTCGGGCAATTACCGATCGTGCGTTAATTTTTGCAAGTCTCCGCCATACCCACAATAACATTAGTCGCTCTGCCCAATTGCTGGGTATTTCGCGTGTAAGCCTCTACCGGTTGATGAATAAGTATGCTATAGATAATCTGGATTTTTAAAATCCTGTCTATGCGTAAAAATAAAGTTTTTATTTCAGGTAATAGTACGTTTACCGGAACCTGGAATGTAGGGCGAATTATCGTTTTGGATAATGCCTCTACCCGGCTTTTTACTTTTTCCGTCAGGTATCTTGGGAGTACTTGAGGATATGTTTTTTTTATACAAAAACCTGCGATGACTTGTTTTCTGTCCTAATTCTTGTGGACAAGCTGCCATTTTTTATAAGGCGCTTAAATTTGTCGTGATAATTAAATTTAGTTATGCTAACATCCTGCTTAAGAAATATTGGCAAGGATTTAAAGATTGCAGGGTTTTTAATTAAATGCAGCACCTGATAAAATTAAAAAAGTATTTTTGTTTCCTGACTTATTAATTCCAGGTAAGTTAGAAAAAGTTCAAAGCTGTAAAAATTAATTTTATAATTACTGAAAAACCAAAAATTGCTACAGATTTTAGAGTATGTAAAAAACAATCCATTGCTTGTTAAAATAATAAGACGTTGAGATAGATGTATCAAAAAAAATACACAATTAATGTTTTCTGATAATTGACAGGAAAGATAATCCTCAAAAGGTTTGCAGCATTAATAAGCGAACAATCTCTTTAAAACTGTAACATTTATGTTACAGTTTTTAAAATACAGCACAGTAATAACAATTTTAGTTATCTGACCATTTAGTTTAGGGACAAATTTCTTAAAGCTATTCTCTTTCTGTGGGCGAAATCCTACTAATCATTAAAGGCACCGGAATTTTAGGGTGCATTTAAAAAAGTAAAAGCCGTAATTCACATCGTTCAGTGGCTTTCTAATTTTGCCCACGCCAGTTAAATTTTCCTTTTCTTCTGTATCAAAAACAGTACAGTTATTTTCTGTTTTTACATCTCCAGTTCTCATCACGTCATCGTTAAAATAACATCTTTCAGATAAATAACTTCCAATTATCGTACCAAACTACATTGATTTTAAAAGACTTTAACTGTTAGATTTGGAAAGTTAATTTCTGAAACACTATCGCTTGAAAATCAATTGATCAATCTCCCTTGTTGTTTTAAACCTCGACCTTTAAGCCGAATGGAGTGCCCCGCAATAAGAGAAGCGAGGTTGCTTTATTGCGCGTGTATTGGAAGCGGGACTGCATAACTCTTCCCAAATTTTGGCTTCATCCCAACTGTAATTTCCTTATTTCTTGTATTCATTGGCACAGCATTTGCTAAATAAAATTTAGCCATCATTTTGTCAAATCTAATTTAATAGACTTAACCTCGATTTGGCAGGAATGATGCACCTAAATATAGGAAGCATGGCTAAATTATATGACTTATTAAAGTTATTTCTCTGATTCAAAATCCTGATTTAATGAAGGTGTCAACATGAAACAAACACAAGTTGTAGATGCGCTAGATACAGCGAACTTTGATATACATACAGTTGAAAATAAAGATAACCTGATCCAAAGATTCAATGTCCATTTAAACAAGGTTACCTTGCGTCGCGCCATTCAATTTGCATTGGCAGGTTCCATGCTGGCTAGCGGTATGGCCTCAGCGGTACTACTGGATCATGGGCCATCTGATTCAGTTATCACTTTCCCGCAGTGGTATCGTGATACTGAAGGATTGGCACTGGGCTTGTGTACATCAACATCAGCCTTCTGTTTTCCTTTGGCTACCAATCCGGCCGGGTTTGTGGGAAATATTGGTGATGAGGCCTTTTACAGCTTGGTTGAGTTTAAGAATACAGCCACGGGATCGGATTTTGAATATCGCTATCTTGGCGCTTTGGAGGCATCTTATTTACCAGGTCCAACGCCCAAGCGTGGCGATGAAACTGTGTTTGCCCGGATTAGGATCACCTTCAATTTTAACGATGTCAATAAAAACGGTACCTACACGATAACGCATCCCTTCGGCGTTCATACTTTTGAAAATGTGCAGGCGACCACCAAGTCCAATCTGCAAGGCTCACAAGCTGCTAATTTCTTCACCGTGGATGTTCCTCTGGGAACTGGATTTGACGGTGCGTTGGCAGGGCCGTTAGGTCCCTTTATTAAATGGGATACGGATCTTCCGCTGGTTTCCGGTGCAGAAGAATTTGTCGGTGATCCCACTGTTCCACATACCTTTACCGGCAGTCCGTTCGGCACCAATTTTATTCGAATACAGGGGCCGGTTGGATCTAACTTGGATGGGTTAGGTAACGATTTTATTGAGGAATCCTTGGGTAATGTTCTCGGTCAGAAATGGACTGCACCGATTGCTCAGGCGTTGAAAGTCGATGCAGCTTATAAAGTTCGTAAGTCGGGCATCAACGGTGTTGATGTTTGGGCAACGTCAACGCCCGACCAAAGATTAATCGTCACGGGTGAGGGTATGCCAAGTCTACAACTGTTCCCAAGCGGTAAAGTGGCCGGTAAATATCATGGTCATATCGAGTATCCTTCGACACAAGCAGTTCCTCCGCAAATTACCGTGACCAATCTGAGCAGTAACCCGGTGAATAGTGTATCGATGGGGCTCAAAGATGGTGTGGAAATCAGTCAGGCGAGTTTTGAGACCACAACACGTCAAATTTTAATTGTAGCGCATTCCTCAGATGAAGTTACTAATCCAGGTTTGGTGGTAGAAGGTTTAACTGACGTAATAGCTAATGTGCCGGTTACTCCACCTGCAATAACTACGGCAATGACGCAAGCGCAATGTCCTGCTACGGTCACCAATCCGGTTAGCGTCTGTTTCACGGGTTCTTTGCCGGATACGATAGAACCACCTGAAAGTATTTCGGTATTGTCTACTGAAGCAGGTTTTCATGCTGATCATTTGTTAAGCATTAACGGCGCTCCGCAAAATCCGGCGAATCCACCGGTTGCAACAAATATTGCAGCCCCCGGGCTTACTGTAAGTACGGGTGGATCAACTGCACTAACGGGTGCTCTGCCAGTTGACGCGTTGATTATTAAGCAACCGGCAAACGGAATGATCGCTTTCGTTAACAGTGATTGGATTTTTACCCCTAATGCAAGCGCTATAGTCGGTACCGACAGCTTCAAGTTTGTCCGGCAAGCAGCTAATAATGCACCGGTTTCCAACGTAGCTACCGGCAATTTGACGATTGCTTTTAATCCAACTGCGCCTACGGCTGTTGCGGATCAGTTCGCGGCGAGTTACGCCGGAACTGTGGCCGCCAGAACCAAAACGATGACAATATTGGGTAATGATAAACGGGCTTCTGCCAATGCGCTTGATGTAATCAATCCTGCCAGCTTGACTATTGTGACCCAACCTACCAAAGGTAATTTGGTCAAACTTGCGTCAGGCCAAATCACTTATGTAACGAAAACAGCCACAGCAACGTCGGGTGGTGCAGATTTCTTTGATTACACGGTGAATAACTCTTCTACTCCGGCTCTGACGTCCAATACGGTAAGAGTGGATATTACCAACTTTTCCGCTGCGGAAGCAGTTCGTGTGACCAGCGCAAGATACACGATAGCATCAGGAAAGTGGGTTGTCGTCGGCACAACAAGCTGGTTCGGTGCCAATCTGACACAAACGGACGCCACCTGCTGGACGGGTACTGGCGCGGCTCCAACCAGTGCGACGTTGATCGGTACCGTTCCGGTTGATAATACCGGCAATTTTCAACTGGCATCAGTGGGAACTGCTCCTGTAGGTATTAATAATGGCGCCTTGAGATGTAAGACCTCGAATGGCGGATTGGCCGCCGGAGTTACAGTGGCTAAATAAGTAATCGCGGATTTCTATGCCGTAAAGCTTTCCCACCGGTATTCGAAAGAGGCCGGTGGGACAGTTTAAACGGTTTGGGAGGCAGATGCTTTAAGGGTAGATGTAATAAATACTGAAGAAACTTTAACCAAATTACTTAATGCCAACCCCTGCAGAATGATCTACTCATACCAAGATTATTAGACTCGAATGAACACTCATAAGGAAATAAGCATGAAAAAATTAAAACTAATTACTCTGGCGGTCATATGCGCCGGGCTAAGTTCTCAGACGCAGGCAACACCGAAGTTGATTTCCGCAATGGGGAATGGGGCAACGACCTATTCCATGTTTATTGTGGATAACGCAAAGACTCTTAAGGCGGGTTTGACTGTCGCACAAGCGCAGAGTGCTCTCCAAACTGATTTGAATTTGAATACAAGTACGCCTAAATTAACTGCGTGTTTCGTGGCGGGTGATCTTAATATTACCCCTGTTAATTGCGGTAACGGTGCAATTCAGTTTCGTAATGCCGATTTTTACACCTACAACATACCTTCAAATATTCCGGTCTTTCCGTTAAGTAAAACCTTGAAACCACTGTTTCTTGAAACTCAGGGAGCAAACTTTCTTTCTTCGACTACTAATGCTGTCGGCCAAATTATTCCAGGTGATACTAGCGGTCGGGTGGTCAATGTTCATTTCAAACAACGTGTGGCGCAATTCGGACTCTTGGTCGATGCCGGCCAGGCAGGCGCACCATCGGTTAGTAGCATTCAGTTTCTCGTTAATCGTCAAACAACTCAGGTACAGACGCTAACAGGGGGTATACCCATCTTCACTGGAGTACAAGACGCTGCAGGCTTTACCGATGTCACCATCATTACCTCGGGTGAAATCGGCTCTACAACAGAAGCGCGCGCCTGGATTGCTGACCATTTCTCTTTTGTGCCCTTGGCCGCTTTCTAAGGAAAATAGATGAAAACTAAATATGCACAAAACAATTTTTTATGGACGGTTTGTCTCGGAACCTGCTTACCTTTTGCCCTGGCCAATGCCGCGCCCCAATATAGTGTTTCCGACCTTGGCAGCTTGGGAGGTACCTACAGTATAGGTTTGGGTGTCAATAACAGCGGACTGGTCAGTGGTTTTTCGCATCTTGTCGGTAATACATCTGAACACGCTATCGTTGGCCAAGCTCTATCCTTACCGCAAGATCTCGACAGTTTGGGTGGAAGTTATAGTCAAGCCTATAGCATTAATAACCTGGGACAGGTAGTTGGTTCCGCTGCGCTTTTAGGGGATACGGTTTATCATGCGTTTCAATGGGATGGTGGTGCAGCGCCGCCACTGGTTGCACTAAAGGACCTCAAAGCACTGGTTGCTTCCGGGAATAGCCGGGCCTTTTCGATTAATGACAGGGGGCAGGCTACGGGCTTTTCGTCTACTTCTGTTGGAACCGAGCATGCAGTTATTTGGCAGAATACCGGAGTAATAACGGATTTGGGCACTCTTGATGGCACCGGTAACAGCTCCGGCAGCGTTATTAACGCGACCGGCGAGGTAGCCGGTTTTTCATCGTTAACCGGTAACAAAGCGACTCATGCTGTCTTGTGGTCCAGCGGCATCAAAAAAGACTTAGGTACTTTAGGTGGTAGCCATAGTGCAGCTTATGGCATTAATGCACTCGGCGAGGTAGCGGGTAGCGCGACAACCGTATTGGATGCTGCCCAACATGCTTTTTTGTGGCAACCTAATCAGTTTCCACAGATGAAAGATTTGGGCACCTTAGGTGGTACTTTTAGTGAAGCGCATGGTATTAGCAGTAATAGCGATGTGGTTGGTGTTTCTACTACTGCCAATAATGCCGTTCAGAAAGCTTTTCTATGGCAAAGTGGCTTGGGCCTTCAGGATCTCAATACCTTGATTGACCCTGCCAGCGGATGGACACTAATGGAGGCGCAAGCCATTAGTGAAGACAGCAGATATATTACCGGTGTGGGTATGGTTAATGGTGAGCGTCATGCATTTTTGCTCAAGAGTCAGATTACAGATGCGACGCCACCTAAAATCAGTTTTTTGATTACACCGTCAGTACCTGGTCTATCCGGATGGTATCAGACTGCACCGAGCTTAACCTGGTCTGTGACGGATTTAGAATCAGCCATTTCGTCCAAGATTGGCTGTACTAATGCACCATTGGTTAGTAATACAACTGCTGCAGGCCAAGTATTTTCTTGTGCAGCGACCAGTACCGGCGGCACAGCACTTGCTATAAACACCCCCTCACTGAAAGTGGATGCCCTGCCGCCGGTATTTGCAGGTGTTCCGGTTGCAATCACAAAAGCGGCAACGGGTTTGACCGGTGCAGTGGTAACTTACACGGCACCGACTGCCGTAGATACCTTTTCCGGTGTCAGTCCTACCGGTGTTAGTTGTGCTCCGGTTTCCGGAGCTACTTTCGCTGTCGGGTCGACTCCCGTTAATTGTTCAGTTAGCGACCTTGCCGGCAATAGCAGCAGCGCCAGCTTTACTGTGATTGTTGCCGATCAGACAGCGCCCCTGATTAGTTACCAGATTTCACCTATCGCACCTGCATCCGGATGGTATAAAACGGCACCGGGTGTTGCCTGGTCTGTGACTGATGCGGAGTCGGCTATTTCATCTAAAGTGGGTTGTAGCTTGGTGCCTGTTAATGGTCAGGCACTTTCTTGTACGGCAACCAGTGCCGGTGGTACTAACGGCCCCATCATAACGCCTGTTATTAATGTAGACGCTACTTTGCCAACTTTTGTCGGTGTTCCGGTAGCGATTACGAAAGCTGCAACCGGTTTAACCGGCGCAGTGGTAACTTACACCGCACCGACTGCTACTGATACCTTGTCCGGTGTCAGTCCTGCAGGTGTCAGTTGTGCACCGACTTCCGGAGCGACTTTCGCTATCGGGTCCACTCCCGTTAACTGTTCGGTTAGCGACCTTGCCGGCAATAGCAGCAGCGCCAGCTTTACTGTGATTGTTGCCGATCAGACAGCGCCCCTGATTAGTTACCAGATTTCACCTATCGCACCTGCATCCGGATGGTATAAAACGGCACCGGGTGTTGCCTGGTCTGTGACTGATGCGGAGTCGGCTATTTCATCTAAAGTGGGTTGTAGCTTGGTGCCTGTTAATGGTCAGGCACTTTCTTGTACGGCAACCAGTGCCGGTGGTACTAACGGCCCCATCATAACGCCTGTTATTAATGTAGACGCTACTTTGCCAACTTTTGTCGGTGTTCCGGTAGCGATTACGAAAGCTGCAACCGGTTTAACCGGCGCAGTGGTAACTTACACCGCACCGACTGCTACTGATACCTTGTCCGGAGTCAGTCCTGCAGGTGTCAGTTGTGCACCGGCTTCGGGTGCTACTTTCGCTATCGGGTCCACTCCCGTTAACTGTTCGGTTAGCGACCTTGCCGGCAATGCTAGTAGCGCCAACTTTATAGTTAATGTTGCCGCTGATCAGACTCCGCCATTAGTCAGTTATCAGGTTACACCGGCCGCGCCTGGTGCGTCCGGATGGTATAAAACGGCACCCGCTATTGCTTGGTCTGTGACTGATACGCAGTCGGTTATTTCATCCAAGCTGGGTTGTACCGATGTACCTTTGGTAGGTAATACCACGTCTGCAGGTCAAATATTTTCCTGTTCGGCAACCAGTGCTGGTGGTATGGCAGCCTTAGTGACTACACCTGGTATAAAAGTAGACACTACACTGCCTACCTTTATTGGTGTTCCTGCGGCGATCACAAAAACGGCTACCGGTGCAACCGGCGCAGTGGTGACTTACACTGCACCAATTGCCACTGATACCTTCTCCGGTGTCAGTCCTGCCAGTGTTGGTTGTGCTCCCGCTTCCGGAGCTACTTTCGCTATTGGAACCACCCCCGTTAATTGTTTAGTTAGCGACCTTGCCGGTAATAGCAGTAGCGCCAGTTTTACTGTGACTGTCGCCAATCAGACATTGCCTGCAACCAGAGCTTCTGTTTCGGTTACCAAGGCTGAATGCAGAAGGGTGAGTGCGATAGCTGGTGATTGGTCGGTAGAAGGCTTCAGCAGTAACTCTACCAATAATCAAATACAGTTGTATTCGACGGCTACTGTTCCACTTAATCTGGCCAGTAATACTTTGAGTGCTACTGTTCCTGTAATTAATGGTATTTGGCGGTCATTTCAAAAATCGGGTAAAGCCTGTACTACAACACCAATCAGTCTACGATCAACGGCTACAGGTAATATTTTAGAAAATATCAGAGTGATTGTAAGGTAATAAAAAACACTATCGTAAGTGTTGTAAGGGTCTGTTTATAAAAGGATCTTGTTGGGCAAAATAGGTAATAAAAAATATAACCGGTTTTAAATTTACGTGCGCTGAACACATCCATTCTGGGGTTGTTCAGCGTTACCTTAATTAAAGTTGAAGTACATTAAGAATGGTTTTACCGCCTTGGGGCGTTTATAAAGCTTTTATGAGAGGAATTTACTATGAATAAAATAATAAATTTTAGCAGCAATAAAATTGCTGAAAAACGACTCGGGGAGTTAGCTTATAAAGCTCAAAATCCCTTAGTAGTTAACAGTCTTTTTGTTATTATCGACAGGAATTCTGTTTCAAATTTAGGTGTGGCTATCATTTTATTGGCGGGTAGTTTACTGTCAATTAGTCCTGCGGAAGCCTTAGGGGTATTGACGGTTCCCTCCGGACTCAATCAACCCAGCCCGTTATCCGGTGCCAAACCCTTCAGTGCTCGCGTAGTGCTGTTCGAGGAGTTTGGTTTGCAAGATTATAAAGACTCCAATGGTCTTCCTAAAGAAGATCTTAGTAAGACAACACTGCCACGACCCCTCAATTCGGCTGGTAATGTAGACTGTACCGGTAATGTCGATAACTCCGGCCTTGATTCGATTATTAAAAATAAAGAATTGTATCCATTGCCGGGTGAATTTGCCCATACCGAAAAAGATGCTGACGGTAAATTTATCTACGCCAATCCTTGGTCAGATGATATTAAAAATTGTGATCCAAATACTGCCGCTTTATTATCCATGCCCATGGATGGTCGTCCGGGTGAAGATGATTTTAAACATCAGCGATGGAATGAGTTTCAACCGGTAAAGTTTTTTCAATCCGTTCAAGCCGGTGCTCGTACCAGCCGTGGGGCACGCGACAAGCTCCAGTTACATGGCTATAGTCAGACCGTTGGCAAATGGAGTGAGTTTGGTCCGGGTGGTCTTAATTATAATACGGTGACTTCGCCTTATTTACTAGGCGGTCCACTGGCCAGCACGCTGGCAGGGGATAAATTTGCCACCGCTGAAGTCAGCGCAACAGGCTATCTTCCACAATTCGAAGGCACAACCAAGGGCATTGATGTCCAGGTTCATCCTTTAATGCCTGTTCAGGATAAAAACTCGGTATGGACTTTTGATGGCACTATACCGCCTAAATTGTTGATGGCTCGTTACGGTGAAACCATTTTGTTCCGTCACCATAATGCGTTGCCGATTGACCAAGCGACCAATAATGGTTTCGGTACCCATACCATCAGTACTCATGAGCATAACGGTCACAATCCTGCTGAAAGTGACGGTTTTGCTGGCGCTTACTTCTATCCGGGGCAGTTTTACGACTATCGTTGGCCGATGGTGTTGGCCGGTCACGATACCATTAACACGGCAGCAACCGATAAACGCGCGGCAATGCCTTGTACGCCGGGAGAGGTGATAGACAAAGTGACTTGTCCGGCAACCGGGACTATTCAAGTGCCTGGTGATTATCGTGAAACCATGAGTACCCATTGGTTTCACGACCACATGCTTGATTTCACTGCGCAAAATGTCTACAAAGGCAATGCGGCGATGATGAACTATTACAGTGCGATTGATCGCGGCAACGAAGAAATTAATGACGGCGTTAACCTACGTCTACCGAGCGGCACGGCGAAAAGTTGGGGTAACCGCGATTATGACGTCAATTTGGTATTGGCTGACAAGGCGTTTGATCTGTTTGGTCAGCTTTACTTTAACCCCTTGATTACTGATGGATTCTTGGGCGACGTCATGACGGTAAACTGGGTCTACAAACCTTATATGGACGTGCGTGCCCGTAAATATCGTTTTCGCATGCTTAACGGCAGTGTGTCGCGCTATATGAAGATTGCTGTGGTCGATCAAAACGGCGTTCAGGTTCCGTTCCACCAGATTGCCAATGACGGTAATATCATGCAGCACGCGGTAGCTTATCCCAACGCGGTAGCGGGGCAGGGCTTGCCCACACAATCAATTGCCGAGCGCTATGACATTGTGGTCGATTTTGCGCCACTGTATGCCAAAGGTGTCCGTAAAGTGTATTTGGTTAACTTGATGGAACACACAACCGGAGCGGGGCCAAAGGTCAAACCAGTTACCGTGGCAGCCGCTTTTAATGCTTTTAACGGTGCGAAAAACACCTATAACGACACTGATTTGGCTATTGGCAAGTTCATGGAGTTCCGTTTGCGTCCGATGCCTGCCGGACAGGTTGACAACAGTTTAAATCCTGCCGAGTACACGGAAATGGTGGTCGATACCAAGACCAAGAAAACCGTACCCGGTAAAGTGCTGTTGCCGTTACCAACCTTTACAAAGGCTGAACTGGCTTCTGCCAAACATCGCACCTTTATTTATGGTAAAAAACCGGATACGATTACTGATGGTGTGCCGTGGACCATTGCCACTGATGGCGGTGAAGGTTTGACCGCGGATATAGATCGAATTTCAGCAGCGCCAACCAAAAATTCGGTGGAGATCTGGCATTTGGTTAATAACGCCGGTGGTTGGTCACATCCTGCCCACATCCATTTCGAGGAAGGTCAAATCATTAAACGTGACGGTTTAACACCGCCGCCTTGGGAGCGTCTGGGTCGTAAGGATATGTATCGTCTCGGGCCTGAAATTAATTCCTCTGGCGATATTGATGTAGCCATTCGTATCCGTGATTTTACGGGTACCTATGTGCAACATTGCCATAATACCCAGCACGAAGACCATGCCATGTTATTGCGTTGGGATGTAGAAAATGCCGATCACGCCAAATGGGTGCGCACACCTTATCCGGAGTGGGGGGGGGTGGAATATGATGCGCCCGGCTATGGGCAAACCTATAAACTGCCAACGGCTGATACAGGCAGCACTACCACCACGCAGGCTAAACAGTTAGTCATACCGACCACCTTTGGTCAACGTGCAGCGGATGTTTCTGTTACTTCCGTACCTAACCCGTAGGTTGTTTGGCTTAAGGAGTTATATTGATGAGTGCGAAGATCGCAAGAACAGGCGTTAGAGCCTTCTTAATCTTACTGACCGGTCTCGCGGTAAACTTGGGGGGCAGCCTGGCATGGGCTGCTCCACCAGGCTCTGCCTGGGGAGCCAACTATTTTCCGAATGTGGAATTAGTGACCCAAGACGGTAAAAAAGTTCGTTTTTATGACGATCTGATCAAGGACAAAGTGTTTGCGATTAATTTTATCTACACACGCTGCACCGACAGTTGCCCGCTGGAAACCGCCGCGCTGCGAAAGGTTCAACAGGCGCTGGGTGATCGTATGGGGAAAGACGTGGTGTTTTATTCAATCAGTATTGATGGTGATCGGGATAACCCTAACGAATTAAAAGATTATGCAGCAAGATTTAAAGTAGGGCCGGGTTGGACATTTTTGACGGGTCGTCCGGAAGATGTCACTTTGTTGCGCCAAAAGCTGGGCATGTATCGTAGCGATGGTCAAGCTGAAAAAGAGCTTAGTGAACATGGAATCAGTATTTTGATGGGCAATGAACATGCAGGGCAGTGGATCAAGCGTTCACCCTTTGAAGAAACCAAAGCTTTGGTACGTGTACTGGGAACACGGTTACAAGCCAAATCTGTCGTTACTTCGACGGATAACCTCGAGGCAGTTCGAGCTCCGGCTAAATCTACCGGTGAGGCGCTGTTCCGTTCCAAGTGCGAAGCTTGTCACAGCACAGGCAAAGAAGATGGCTTGGGTCCCGGCTTACAGGGAGTTACGGAAATGCGTGATAGGGCTTGGTTGACACGTTGGATTAAAACTCCTGATAAATTACTGGCTGATAAAGATCCAATTGCAGTGGATTTGTATAACCGTTACGAAAAAATAGTGATGCCTAATTTAAGGCTGAGTGATGGCGATGTGGAAGCGCTGATTGCTTACATGGAAGCGGGTAGCTTAAAGGTTAAAAACTAATCCGTAATTAATCAATTTTCCTTACTGGTTTAAATCTCGGCCTTTAGCCCAATGGAGCGTCCGGCAATAAGCATAGCGAAGTTGTTTTATTGGGCGCGGATGCAAACCCCTTGCTGATCTTTGGCTTCATCCCCAGCGGGATTTTTCCTCATTGCTGGGTATTTATTCAGTCCCCCTCTTTGAAAAAGAGGGGTTAGGGGAGATTTTATTAGATAAATTCCTCTCAATCCCCTTTTTCAAAGGGGAGGTAAATAACTACATTGCTGGTAGGGTGCATGACGCTCAGCTCATGCATCCATGATTTGCAACATGGTTTTGCAATGAGCATGGATAATATTGGTACTGGAAAAGTACCAACCCAACCGGGATTGCTTAGTGTATCAATTTTGTAACAGTTCAAAATAATATCCAATCCAGTCTTTTCAGTCTCGCCATGGGGGATTTAAGAGACTTTGTGATGACTTTTTATACCTCGCTAATGATTCAATAATCCCGCAAAGCTTCGGATTTAAATACCCGCATTATTTATATTTCCGGTACGTTAGCAAAATTATCCAGTAACGTAATGAGATTGCCCAAAGCCCGGCTGTTAGATTCCCAATCTTTATGTAATAAAAATATTACAGTTATATTTGGCGTAATTCTTAAGTCCGACTGCTTTTGTATCATAAATATTACAGTGCTGCCATCAATGAAGCTATTATTTGTCCGATAAAAAATAAATAATCAATAGTAATTATTAACTTATAGTTGTTGGCATAGCTATTGCTTGGTATTGGATATGCCTGATTAATTGCTAACACCTTTTTGGCTTGTTAATGATTAATTCTGAAGTAACAAGCAAAGGTTCAGAGTAATAGAAAATTATTTTAAAAAATGGCACTCAGGTTACCTCTGCGTAATCGCTAACCCAAGCTGTAACGTATTAAAACCGTATAGGTAGATGTAGTGCAATAGACCAAATAAAATTTAGGGGGGAAGACATCATGTTTAAAAAAATTATAAAAGCGACAAGTTTTAGCCAGCAAGAGAAGATTGTTGAACGTTATATGAAAGAGGTCAATGATATTCAGGCGGCCGGGATATCTCGACGGGAATTGTTTAAAATGGGTTTGACTGCCGGTGTGGGGGGGCTTACTACTATTGGCGGCGGTGTATTTTTGCCTAATTTGGCACAAGCTGCCAGTTCATCAACGAGCATTATCAGTCCACCCTGTAACAAGCCTTGGACGGAGCCACTGCCTATCCCGAAAACAGCTGTTTCTGTAGGTAATTTTACAGGGCCTGAGGCTGATAAAGGACAGTGTCTGGAAAAACAGAATCTTTATAATCCCGGCAATGGCCCCATTGGCGATTACGAGGATTTTATCGAAGCGCGTGCAGATGAGCATCAACGCTGGGATGAATTGGGCGGATTGGCTGCTTGTACCAAATATGAGTTGATGGCCAAAGAAATTGACTGGAATTTTTACTCCCTAGCTGAGTATCCTGCCTTTAATTCCAAGGTGTGGACTTACGTCGACATGAATTCGGATAGTAATGGCGAGTTTGCTACCGGTGTATTGCGTTTAAAGGCACAGTATGGCTCGCCGGTTTTAATGCGCATGTACAACGGCTTACCTAAAGGCGACCGGGACACGCAAGGTTTTGGTATCAATCAGTGTTCACCGCATCTTCATAATGCTCATAACCCTCCAGAGTCCGATGGCGGCCCCATGCGCTTTTTCGATTCCGGTAAATGGTGGGATTATTGGTATCCCAATATTCGTGCCGGTTTTGCCAGTACCCACAAAACTGGTACCTTCCGTACCGATACAGCTAATCCAAAGGGTTTGTGGTGTCCTGGTGATTGGCAGGAAACCCAAAGCACACTGTGGTTTCATGACCATCGGATGGATTTTACCGCACAAAATGTTTATAAGGGCATGGCTTCTTTTTATACGTTATTTAGTAAAGATATTAACCTGGATACCGATGATGAAACGATCGGCTTAAGGTTGCCTAGTGGTAAATACGACATACCTTTGTTATTTACTGACAAGGTATTTGACCAAACAGGACAGATGTTTTTTGATACCTTTAACATTGACGGAATCCTTGGCGATCAGCAAACCGTTAACTTTAAAATTAAACCCTATTTAACGGTTGATCGGCGTAAATACCGGTTCCGTTTTCTGGATGCCGGACCTTCACGCTATATTGAATTGTCGTTAAGTAATGCTGCCAAATTTACCCGTATCGCCAATTGCGGTAATTTGTTGCCCAAGGCGCAAATCGTATCCAGTATACGTTTGGGCGTTGCAGAGCGTGCTGACGTTATTATTGATTTTAGTACTTATAAGCCAGGTACGGTTATTTATCTGGAAAATCGTCTCGAACAACTCAACGGCAAAGGGACTACCGGCAAGATTTTAGCCTCCAGTAGCAAAACTCAATTGCTTAAATTCATTGTTTCAAGTGCCACTGTGGTTGATAACAGCGCTTCGTTAGCGACGCTACAAACACAGGTTATGGTACCTATGCCTGATCGTACTAAAAATCCGATTAAAATAAAGCGTAAATTTGATTTTGGTACCAGTAATGGTGCCTGGAACGTTAATGGAAAGTTCTTTAATCCAACTATTGTCAGCGCTTACCCAATAGAGGGTTCTCAGGAAGAGTGGACACTGACTTCACCTGGCGGTTGGTCGCATCCGGTACATATTCATCATGAAGAATTTGAGGTTATTAACCGTAATGGTAAAGCACCCGCTATCGATGATTTATCCAGAAAAGATGTCGTGCGTATTGGTGATGGAGCTCAGGGTACAGCAGGGACTTCAAGTATTACTTTCCGTATGCAGTTTCGTGATTGGATTGGCGATTACCCCATGCACTGCCATAACGTGGTGCACGAAGATCACGCCATGATGATTCGCTTTAAGATTGTGCCACCGACTGATCCTAATGCCGGCAAGTAATGTCCCTAAACCAACCATTCAAAGAGTAACCAGCCATGAACAAAAGAGAGTTTATTAAAAATTTGACCGGCGCTTCTCTGGGCGTTGCTGCTTTAGCCTGTATTCCAGAGAGTTTTGCCATTTCTGTTACGCCGGTTATTGGTAATCAGGTTAGTCGTAGTAAAAGAACTTTCCCTAACGTTCCTGTGGTAACGCATGAAGGTAAGGTCGTGCATTTTTATGATGATTTAATCAAGAATAAAATCGTCATGATTAACTTTACTTATACTAATTGCGACGGTATTTGTCCTGGTATGATCGCCAACCTGAAGCAGGTTTATAAGGAATTTGGTGCGCGGATGGGTAAAGATATTTTTATGTATTCAATTTCTTTACAGCCGGAACACGATACGCCTGCGGTTTTAAAAGCTTTTACCGAACTGCACAAGATTAAATCGGGTTGGACATTCTTGACCGGTTCCAAAGCCAATATTGAATTGCTTAGGGAACATCTTGGCTATAAAAACTCTGATCCGGGCCTTGATAAAGACAATAGCCAGCATTTGGGAGTCGTTAAATTTGGTATTGAATCCTTGGAGCGATGGGGCATGGCTCCGGCTTTGGGTGACCCTAAATACCTTGCTGAATATATTCGCTGGATGGAACCCAACGGCAGTCGCCCTGTTTTATCGGAAATGATGGGTTAAAGCATTACTTATAGATTCTCAGATAAATAATTTCTACGCACACAGCGATATGAATTGGAAATTTAATTTTTGAAAGTCTATAGATTAAGGCTACCAAAGGCAAAAAATAATAACTTGGTTGAGAGTTACACCAGCTTTTTGAACTGATGAAGGGGTGCTGGCAGAGACTGTCGGCAAATAGAAATAATTTAGTGTCAGTAACGCAGAATTTAGCGACAGCAATAAGGGGATCCCTTTGGGATGAAGCCAAATATCGGGGAAGGGTATGAATATCCTCATCAATAAAGCAACCAAGATTTTTTAAAAAAAATTAAAAGAGATTCTGCCATGAAATTTAAATACCTTAGCTTTATTTTTGGTTTGATAAGTACATTGACTGCTGTCGATTCTATATTTGCCGCGCAAGGTAATCAAAACATTTTCAAACCTGCTATTTTTGATGTTAGCCCCATTACTCCACCTCCGACTGTACCAACGCAGTTTGATGTAACAGGTTACATGCAAAATGCTAGTGTCGATCCCTATGTGTGTACGGATTCAGGCACTTACATTGATCCGCGTCTATGGGGCGGTAGGGTTACCGTGAATGGTGTTGATATAATAATTCCTTGTAATACTATCCTGCAGATGCCAGCCACTACGTTAACCTGGGCAGAGCTTTTTGATCCATTATTGACACCAGTCGGTACAGCGCCAGGTACATCAGGACTGACCCTGGACGATAAAAACATGACACCGGATTCGTTGGCTTTACCGGCTTATGAGATTCATATACAAGGAAATATTGTCAATGATTCTGTCACTGGGGATAACCAGCATATCGCCGGGTTAGTTTTTATTTCACAACAAAGCCTTAATGTTGGACAGGGCTATATCAAGTCCATTGATTACACAACTGGTGAGCTTTGTGTCTCTTCGGGTTTGCCTACTAACGGACTTCAGGGGCAATCAACAGCCAACCCACAATGTCTGGCTCCAAACGCTCGGGTTCGGCTTAACGATGCTATAGGCCGTTTTGGCTTAAAACATGGCGGGCCAGGTTGTTTTTTATTACCAGACGCAGAGCGTTGTGATGTTGAAGAAAGTCACTATGATCAACGTTTTACGGTAGATACGGATAATCCTACGATTCATGCTGCTACCGGTTTTCCTATGTGTATTCCCCGAGCTTATCCTTTTGGTATCGGCGGTGATACAGATGCGCTTTGTCCTCAGCAGAATCGTCCCAAACAAGGTAAGAACGGCTCTAAATGTACAAATTTACCTATCGCCAATGGCATTACTTTTCCCGCTTTCCCAGCACAAAAGGATGGCTATTGTCACAGCTTCGTAATGGATGCATTACCGGTCAATCCACCGCCACCACCAGGCCCTTGCGGAACGTTTGTAGACTCTAAAGGAGGCGTTATTACTAACCCGTGCACAACGCGCCCGGATCGACAAGCGCCTTTTGAAGTAGGCGATTATATTGATTACTCAGGTACTTTGTTGGTTGATAATTATGTTCCAAACCAACCGGTTACTTCGCTTTATTACATTTCTGCGCATACTATTAATAACCATACCGGCATCTATACCTATCCCGGTACCAAGCCGGTCTATGTGATGATTGAAGGTTTGTTGGCAGGAACTAATGCGTTGCCCATCCAAAATATTCCACAGGAAGTGACCTCAAAAATTAAGGTTGAGGGCTTTACTACCGACCCTAGTACTTTGGTCGATATTTTTGCCATGGATGTTGATAAGGTAAGCGGATTGGTGACTGAACGGTTTTTAAGTAGTGTGAATCCTTCAGGTCCACCAGTTATCGGGCGCGTTCGCTTTGTCCCAGCCACCGGTGCTTATGCTCCACCAACGCGAAATATGCGTATTGTTAGCCGGTCGCTATGTAACAGTAAATCAATTGCTTGTTATATACCCCAAGCTTATCTGGATCCAAAAAATCCCGCTGGTAAATATGCCAATGGCTTGGTTGCCGGTCAGTATAATGCACCGAACTTTGAGTATATTTTCCCTGAAAATTTGTTCCTGGGTGATCCGGTAGTTCCCAATAACTTTCAGGATTTGGCTTTTTTGGCCTGTGGTTCCGGGCTGCTTACTACCCCGAGCGCAGGTAGTAATCCACCTATTGTAGAACCACTTGATCCAGCACCATGGGCGCAGCCTATGCCGGCTCCAAACCAATGTGCGGGCAAGTTGGCTAACCAGTTGACTGTTCCTGTAACACAAATACCTGATAGGGTTACTGTACTTAAAGCTACTTGGGACAACAAACAAAATAAAGGCAAGCTAACAGTTACTGCAACTTCTTCGCTACCAAACGCGACATCTAACCTGCAATTATATGTACAGGCTACTAGTCTGTCGGGTCTTCAGCTGGCTAATGACCCTCAACCGATGCAGTTGGTAAGCAATCCTGCTACAGTTCCAGCCGGCGGATTACCATGTCCCGCTGGAAACAATCCGTGCTGGGTCTATTCAGCGTCCGGAACCATTTTAGATCCTTTGCATCCGCGTGGAAATCCAGCGTTACCTACCAATATCTATACACTTCCAGAGTCAGTCACTGTCTATTCAAGCCGAGGTGGGGTTGGGAATATTGTGCCAACACTGATATGCGGTGTTATCACCACCAGTGTAGGTGTTGTGAATACTTGCCAATTTTAACCAAGTAATTCCCCCCAGAGAGAATTTATTATGAACACTGTATTTAAATTAAGTCGAAAAGGCTTAACTAATCTTTTCGAATGGACTGTTTTTCTAGGGGTGACTGCGTTACTGGTTACTTTTACTCAACCTGCTATGGCAGCGGTTGCCAGCAAGCCAACAGCACTACAGGTTTTTTGTGCTGCCAATGCCATGGATAGGGTTAACTTTCCGGAAGTACCCGGTTCACTTAAATGTACGCCAGTGCCAGAGCCATACATGGTTGATGGTAGTGGTAATAAAGTGTCAATATCACCGAGTATTATTAAAAACAAAGCTGCATTGATAGCCTTGGGGAAAATGTTATTCTGGGATAGTCAGGTAGGGAGCGACGGTATTGCCTGTGCCAGTTGTCATTTTCAGGCAGGTGCGGATAACCGCATAAAAAATCAGATTGACCCGGGCTTAAGAAATGCCGGCGGCAAGTTTGCCAGTGACGGTATTACCCCAATCGGCAAAGTTTTCGATTTCATGGCCTCGTATCCCAACACAACCAACCTGGATCCGCTGTTACCCACCTCTGGAAAAGGTCCCAATTACACACTGACAAAGAAAGATTTTCCGCTACGGCAATATCAGGAGCCACAAAATCCTGTCGCAGGCCAAGCACTTCAAGCGGATCGAAATGCTCAAATTGTCTATGATAGTGATGACGTGGTGTCATCTCAGGGAGTTTATTATTCAACATTTAATGGTTTGACACCTTCAGGTAAAAAAGAACTTTGTAAAAAAAGGTTTCCTAAATCGGGTCCTGATATGCCGCTGTTTAATGTGGGAGGAAGATCGGTGCGTCAGGTCGAGCCTCGTAATACACCCACCATTATTAATGCGGTTTATAATTTCCGTAATTTTTGGGATGGACGGGCAAATAACGTTTTTAACGGGCTGGATCCATTTGGACTGAGGCGGTTTGCTGATCCTTTATTGACGCCATCTGATGAGATCTACCGAAAAAATGCTAATGGTAAGCTCGTTAAAAACAGGATTACCATCTATAACTCCAGCCTTGCCTCGCAAGCCGTTGGCCCGGCACTAAGTGATTTTGAAATGTCTTGTGGTGGGAAAGATTTTTCTGAGTTGGGCAAAAAAATACTGGCAGTCAAGCCGTTGGGAAAACAAAAAGTTGACGTATCTGATAGCGTATTGGGTCCATATACTAATACTGCCGGAAATATTAAGCCTGTAAATACTTATAAGTTATTGATACAAAGTGCTTTTAATAATGCCTATTGGGATGTGTCGGATACGCAAACGGTAGACGGTTATAAACTGATTGAAAATAATTTTTCCTTGTTTTGGGGGTTGGCCGTTCAAGCTTATGAATCAACATTGGTATCTGATGACTCCCGTTTCGATCAGGCTATTAATGGGCGCGATAAGCTCACTGACCAAGAGCAAAGAGGGTTAAACCTGTTTGTGAATCAAGGTAAATGTATTGCTTGTCATCTGGGTTCCGAATTTACGTCTGCGTCAGTTACTCATGTGGAGAATGTCCGTAATGTGCCAGAGATTGGTAAATACACTTTGCGTATGTTGATGGGTGATGGTGGAATTGCCCTTTATGATGAGGGTTTCTACAATATTGGTGTACGTCCTACAGAAGAAGATCTTGGTGTGGGGGCGACTGATGGCTATGGTTATCCCTTATCGTTTACCCGTAATGCAAAGAATAAAGCGAATGATCCGTTCGATTACTCTATTGCAGCTCCTAATATTTCCAGTTTATTTCCCGACCCATTTCAAAATAATTCTTTCCTGTTTGCAAATCTTGGTTGTATTTCCTGGAATCCTGTCACTTCAAATTGGGGTTATCTGTGTGGTACTGATCCTGTTGTGAGTGATGAGCGTGATGCGGTTGACGGTGCGTTCAAAACATCGACATTGCGTAATGTCGAGTTGACTGGACCTTATTTTCACAATGGTGGCCAGGCAACCCTGGAACAAGTCGTTCAATTTTATAATCGGGGAGGGGATCGTAAAGACTTGTTTCTAATAGATTCAAACTGTGGTGGGGCGTTATTAACTATTGATGCATACGGTAATAGCGTGGTTGCCACTGATCCGGTAACCGGATTGATGGACAATAGCGGTTTTTTGAAGGGAAGTTCCGGTCAGGCCAGTAATATGTCACCGGATATGGCAGGCACTAAAGAATTGCTTAACAGAACGTGTAATCCAGGTCAATCGTCTCAGGAAACATTGGGTTTGAGCAGTTCGGATGTGGATGATATGGTTGCTTTTATGAAGTCACTGACCGATGAACGTGTTCGTTGGGAGAAGGCTCCTTTCGATCATCCTTCCTTAACGATACCTAATGGCCATGTAGGCGATGAGAATAAAGTGAAATTAAATCCTGCTGTAGAGCAAAGTTTAGAGATGCCAGCCGTTGGAGCGGCGGGACGAAAATCTAAAGGCTTACCGGCACTACAATCTTTTGATATTGGACTGAAATAAATGTGCCTGTTATATGGAGTGGTGATTTTATAACTTGCACACCTTGACTTGCCTTTTTAATAGAGGGGGGATTGGAAGTAAAGTAACGTTAAGCGCTCTTTCATCCAACGAGAGCGCTGGGGGTGCGGCTACATGAATACAGTAGGTAGAGCGCTAACAATTGGCTCCTTAACAGACGCAGGAGCGTGTTGCCAAGGAGGTTGAATATCGTTTTACTGCCGCGTAATTTTATATGTGGGGCATTTTTAAATTCAGCATAATGAATACTAATATTATAAAAACATATATTCCAAAGTGTTGTGCCGGGAGGTAATGGATCCGTTATAAAAAAATACTATTTTCTCGGTAAAAGCACTTGGCGCTGAGGACTTTTACCGTAATTTGCGTTTTTATATTATCTTACCTATGAAGACAAATGCTTACCTGTTTAAAGCGTCAGAAGCTCCGCTACGGTTTTTTTTTCGTGCATTGTCGCTGTTTGGTTTATTACTTGGCTTTTCGCCTGTCAATGCTGATTGGCACGGTGAATTAAGTTTTCGGAGTGACTACGTTTATCGGGGTTATTCCAAAAGCCAGGGCAATCCGGTAGTGCAAGGTCTCATAGATTATGAGAATGCTTCCGGGTGGTTTGTCGGTTTAGGACTTTCAAAAGTTAATTTTAATAGTCAGCCCAATACCAATAGTGCCGAGATTGAAATTAAGCCTTATTTGGGCTGGATATTACCGCTATCCGTTAATTGGAGAACCGAGCTTTCCGCTAACGGTTATGTTTATAACGGCAAACTGTTTGGGCAGCGTGCTGATTACGCAGAACTTAGTGCTACCTTGCATTATAAAGAATGGTTCAGCGGTAAGGTTTCTGTTGCTCCCAATGCTTATCAACGTCATACCACTGTGCCTAGCTATGAAATTAATTTTCGCCGTGATATTTTGGATACAGTACAGATTTCAGGGGGGCTGGGTTATTCACAAAGTTGGAATTTACTCGATCAGGACTATTTTTATTGGAATTTCGGGGCCTCCTGGTTTTTGACGTCCTATCTGACACTTGATGCCCGTTACGTCGATGTTCATTTAAATCAATACAATGAATCGGAATTTGATTTGAATGCGTTCTATCCAAGTCCTTTAGAGAATAAATATTTGCTGTCTATTACTGTAGGATTTTAGAATTTTCTTGCGGCATTTGAACCTTTTTATCTTACTAAGGAATATAACTTATGATGAATCTAAAAACACAAATGTGTTGGTTAAAAAAATGTTGAGTTTAGTGTCTTCCAAGAATCGACAACCAATTTCTGACCAGTCCGATACTGCTAAGGTTGTTGATGAGTATGCTTTGCTTAAGCGTATTATCAAAGGGGATACTTCGGCATTCGAAGTGTTTTACAAAATTTACTATACAAAGCTGTTTCGTTTTATTGTACGAATGACCAACCAGCCTGAATCAGTTGAGGAACTTATCCAGGAAACTTTATTGGTAGTGTGGCAAAAACCCGAGAGTTTTAATCATACCAGTAAAATATCAACATGGGTGTTTGGTATCGCCTATAACAAAGCACTTAAGTTGATATCCAAAAATGCACGTCGCAGTAATGATGTTAATGTTGATGACTTGATTGACACTATCGGTGATCACGCATCCAATCCAGCTAAAAACCTGGAAAGTACTGACTGGTTACGTTGTGCATTGGCAACACTTCAACCGGATCAGCGAGCTGTGATTGAGCTGACCTATTATCACGGTCTGCCTTATCAGGAGATTGCCAAAATATTGAACTGTCCTGAAAACACCGTAAAAACACGCATGTTTCATGCTCGTAAAAAGCTTCAGATTTTTGCAGAAACTCAAGAGAACTAAGGTCATGAATCGACATACTTTTCCATTAACTGATGATCACCAACAAATACAGCTATTGTTACCTTGGTATGTCAATCATAGCCTGGAACAATATGAGCGCAAGCAGGTGGCAAGCCATCTTCGTAGTTGCATTTTGTGTAGTCGGGAATTGGTTGTCTTGCGTAAATTATCCGCTGAAATCAATCAAGCTTCTGTTTTGGATGTGGCGGCCGATGCGTCTTTCGCAGGATTGCGGGCAAAATTGCTAGCAGTTGAACCAGTCAGGTCATCTATCAATCAGCAGAACCTTAGCCGGCTTGGAAAGCCTGCAAGCCTGATGTCAGGCTTGTCTGATAATACTGCAAGTCGGGTTAGACGATTATTGCGCTTTCGCGGCGGCCCTGGAAAATATTTTGCCATTGCGGTATTAATGCTACTGGTGATGATTCCGCTAATCATGCAATTCGAGAGCTCCCCGGTAATAATGGATTATTACACATTATCAAGTGCCAAGCCGGCGTCGCCGAAAGGAGCCAAGTTGCGCATCGTTTTTTCCAAATCTTTGCCGGATATTGTCATTGATTCTCTACTTGAAAAGGTTCGCGGAAAAATTGTCGAGGGCCCTAATAGTGTTGGTGCCTATACGGTAAGCTTGGGTGATGGCCAAGATAGTTCACAATTAACCACCTCCATTGCCTTTTTGCGCAACCAAAAAAATGTGTTGTTGGTTGAACCTGTAATCGAACCCTAAGCCAATTATGACATTATTGCGATCAATTTTGTTGCTCGGCTTGTTAGTACTATTAACTGCTTGTGCAAATACAACTGATTTTCCTCGTTTGGGTGACAGTGCAACAGTTGATCGCCGCTTGCTGGTTACTTTTGTCGACCGGACTATCAATCGGCAATTACCCGGTAACGCGATAGACGGTTATAGGATTCGCGGCCACTATAATAACTCTAGCTGGAGTGAGCGCATTGCTAATGAACTGGCTGATCGCCATCATTTACAGCTTATTGCTCAATGGCCTGTTACTGCATTGGGCGTGAGTTGTGTGGTTTATAATGTGCCGACACAATTACAGTTGCAACAAGTGATGGCAGATTTGCAAAAAGACCATCAGGTCTCATTGGTTCAACAGATGCACAACTTTCAGGTAATGGGCAATAAGCAATCCTCTTCAAAGCCATACAGTGATCCTTATTTACACTTGCAATCAGGCATACAATCACTGCTGATAACGGATCTGCACCGAATTACCACCGGTCGTGGAGTTCGTATCGCTTTAATTGATACGGGTGTCGATCTCAATCATCCTGATCTTCAAGGTCAAATCAACTATACGGAAAATCTTGCTCCCGAACCTATAGATCACAACATGGCCGAGGTGCATGGTACAGCCGTTGCCGGCATTTTATCGGCGCGTCCTGACAATGGCATAGGTATTGTAGGCATAGCACCGGATGCTCAAGTTTTTGCTCTGCGAGCGTGCTGGCCTAATAAGCCCGGTTCGTTAGCCGCTCATTGCAACAGTTTTACCTTGGCACTGGCGCTAAATCAAGCTATTAAACTGGATAGCCGGATAATAAATCTCAGCCTTAGTGGAGCTGAAGATCCTTTATTGCGGCAGTTGATTGAGAAAGCCTTGGAAAAAGGCATTATCGTAATCGCTGCAGTATCTGGAAAACATCAAGCAGGCGGTTTTCCCGCTAATATTTCGGGTGTAATAGCCGTAGGGCAGGGTGGCGAAGCCAATAATCCTGATAATTTACAAATTGTTGCCCCCGGTCTGGATATTTTGACCACTGTTCCGCATCAAGCCTATGACTTCATGACCGGTAGTTCGTTTGCAACGCCCCATATCGTTGGTGTGACGGCGCTGTTGCTACAACTGCATCCTGATTGGCAAGCAAATGATATCAAGCAATGGTTGATTAGTGATTCTAATTTATTGACTGCCCGAGTACTTAATGCGGTGACAGTTATTGCCAAAGAACATTAATAGGTTGAACTCGATGTTCAAGTTTTTAAATTTTTGGCATTCTGATTCATGGGAAATCATACCGCAGCATGATACTGTAGCGAAGCCGTTGGTTCCAGTCGGACTAAATCTCTCCCAACCATATGCTTGTCGGAAGGCATTAACTGAAAAACATCGTCAATAAGTAAAGTCCATTTTTTAAACTTCTCTGCTGAATTCTGGTGCTCCAGCAAAGTATTGATAAATTCGAGCAGCACATCCATTTGAGATTTTCTTTGCAGGGTACCTATAGGTATACGTAGGCGATTTGTTTTCCATACGGGCGGCTGGCGGCTTGGGGTGAACATCTTTTTAATACTTCTTACAATGCTTGTAATATCCGGCCAATTCAATAAACAGATTAGAATCTGCACAAGAAAAATAGCCGATGCTGATTGGCACTGTTAGAATGCCTGATAATAATTATTTAAAAGTTGAGTAAGTAATGAACCCGGAATATACCTTGTCTGACACCCATATCAGTCTCGCTCATGGTAATGGGGGGCGCTTGATGCGGGAGCTAATTGATCAGCTTTTTGCCCGCCATCTAAAAAACGATTTACTGGATACGCGCACCGATGCTGCGCTGATTCCACTAGATCTTAATGCTGGTGATGTGGTTATGACTACTGATGGTTTTACCGTTGAGCCGCTTGAGTTTCCTGGCGGCAACATTGGCAGTCTGGCGGTGCATGGTACTGTCAATGATTTAGCGGTTTCCGGTGCCACACCGCTTTACTTGACACTGAATGCTTTTATCGAAGAAGGACTGGAAATTGCTGTTCTTGACCGGATTGTTCAAAGTATGGCAAAAACCTGTCAGGAATGCGGGGTTAAAATAGTGGCCGGTGATACTAAAGTATTACGGCGAGGGCAGGGTGGCGGTATTTATTTTGCGACAACCGGCATTGGCGTGCGTGATCCACAGTTACAGTTGGGGATTGATCAAATAAAACCCGGTGATGCGATTTTGTTGAGCGGTACGGCTGGCGATCATGGTACTGCGGTGATGCTGGCACGTGAGCAGTTTGGTTTAAGTGGCAGTTTACAATCGGATGCCGCCAGTGTTTTTCCTATCACCCAAGCCTTAATTAAGACCCCCGGCTTACGCTTTATGCGCGATCCAACCCGGGGCGGTATTGCGACAATAGCGCATGAAATTGCCCAAGCAACCGATAACGCGGTACGTTTTTATGAGTGTAAAATTCCTGTTAACGAGCAGGTCAGAGCCGTCGCCGATATGCTGGGTTATGATCCTTTATATATGGCCTGCGAAGGCCGTGTACTGGCTGTTATAGATACGGCTTATGCTGAAAAAGCCATACAGAATCTGCATAATTCAGGTTATTTGGATGCTGCAATAATAGGCCGGATTGAAGCCGGATATCCCCATGCACTAATTGAAACGGTGCTTGGTGGAGAGCGTATTTTACAAGAGCTTGAAGAAGATCCTTTGCCGCGTATTTGTTAAGGAAATTTACTGCACTATCCACGAAAGACATGACAAATATAATAGCAAGGTTATTTTTTTTCTAGTGTTTCAATGCACAACTTTAACAAGCTAATTTTCTCTTCTTTAGATGAATCATGTCCATTGAGTTCATGCAAGATTTTTGACATTACTATTTGTTGAGAAAATACGGTTTTTATGAAAGTTTGCATTAATAATTGATGGATTTCCATATTTGCATCCTTAAAGTGGAATTTATAACCATTTTTCTTAGATGGTAATCCAATATATCAAGCCAAGCAACTTTTAAATAGCCGCTAATGAAATCACACAATACCTCCTGAAAAATCCTGCAAAATAGTTATAAGTTTTTAGATAAATAATTTTGAGCTCGCATGGATACCTATGCTTTAAAGGATGGTATCCGCGTGGGCTCAAAATTTCATCTAATAAACGTTTGATTTCTGAAAGACTATACAACCATGTATTGACTTGTCATTAAATTAAGGTGTGCAGGAGACAATAAGATCATTACTGAACTTGCCAATTTCTTTATCCTTTAGCATAAAAATAGCGGTATAGCGACGTAGTTCGGATTTGCCGGTCTCCCCCCTGCGGCCGATTATCTGTATAGGGCGAGAGTGTAGCCCTACCCAGTAATACCCAATCAATATCATCGCTGCGTTGGCAGTAAACATTAATACCCTCACTGGAATATTTGGTAAATCTTATAACAACCATCCCGCCGGTTTTATCTATAGCCGTTATATTCGGACTGGAGTCGTTTAGGTCGGTATTATGTTCCGGCCCTTCAATACCCAGTTGTGAGCCTTGGGCTTCGGTATAAACCGAGCGAGCTTTGATTCAGCCGGCCTCGCTTCTTATCAAGGCATGTGCTGTTTGCCGACTATTTTTTTTTCTGCAGTGGCTTGTTTGGCAGCGGCGGCATCGTTAGTATGGATTGATTTGGCTCTAAAGTCTTTGCTGGCGGCAATTAAAGCTTTTAGGTCAGCTTCTGCGGTTTCGTATTCAGGTGTTAAACCGGCAATGAAATGCTCAAACCAGATTATAAAATTATGATCTCAGTGGGGAATAAGATTAGACTTGGGCATGGCTCTACCTTCTGTAGTGGGGTTAATGGTGGTTGTTTATAGGCTTTTAGTTTGCGTCAGAAAAATCCTGATTCCGCGTGTAGGTAGTATTTTATAAAACAGTTGCCTTTGCAAGCCTTGATAGCTAAAGCTTAACGGCTTTTTCACTGCGCTCTGATAACTGACCATTACAGCGCAATTATTGGCGTAATCTTGGTATTTACAGGCGAAAAAGTGCTCAGATGCGACTTAAAACTGGTATTCCGTATATAAAAATCGGCTTCTATAGCCTGTTAAGTTATCTATCGTCCAATAAAAGCGGCTTTACGGTTGCTTGGTTACGTGTTTGTGTCACTGGCAGAAACATTTTGTAATTAGAATATTTTATACTCGGTACATTTTCAGGTAAATAATTTTAATGCTTACAGCGATGTGAAGTAGAAATCTGTATAAGCTGGATGAGTTTATTATTAAAATCACTTTAAAAAGTAATTTTTTCTCCTACTTTGGGAATGTTGGCATTCCATCCCATGCGGTTAAAACAGGTTTGCAAGGATAAGGTGGCAGCCTTTTCACCATGAACCAGATAAAGCCGTGGTTGGGGCGCTTTAAAATGACTCGCCCATTGTAATAACTGACTTTGGTCGGCATGAGCGCTTAACGCACCAAGTGTGTGGATTTTTGCTTCTACTTTGATTTCAGAGCCCAGGATTTTTAATACTTTCTTTTTACTGTCAACAAGGATTCGACCCAAGGTACCCTCTGCCTGAAAACCGGTAATAATAATATGGGCGTTGCGACGCCATAAGTTATATTTAAGATGATGGCGGATGCGCCCACCATTACACATGCCACTACCAGCAATAATAATTGCACCACCGGCAATACGGTTGACGGCCATGGATTCTTCAGCAGTCTGTGAATAAATCAGGCCTTTTAGCCAGGTATGCCAACCCTGTGGAGCTATTTTGGTGAATTCAGGATCGTCAATATTAAAAAGTGGGACATTGGCAGCATAAATTTCACTGGCGCTGATTGCCATGGGGCTATCCAGATAAATCTGTTGCTGCGGTAATTTACCCAGTCTTTGAATTTTACCCAGCCAATAAATTAAATCTTGGGTTCGGCCGACAGCAAATGCAGGAATAATGACATTACCGCCGCTTTCTGCCGCTTCTGCCAAGGTTTCGCATAATTCGTTGAGGGTATTTTGTAGTGGTTTATGATCGCGGTCACCGTAGGTAGATTCCAGTAATAAGATATCCGCTTCCGTTAAAATGCTAGGGTCACGTAACAGCGGTGAATTTGGGTTACCCAAGTCGCCTGAGAAAACCAGTGTTTTTATTTTATCATGGTCTTTTATACGCAGACGCACAATGGACGAGCCCAGTATGTGTCCGGCTTCATGGAAAGAAATGGTTATGCCGGCAAGAATTTCTTTTTCTTCACTGTAGGCAATTGGTTGCCTGAGTTTCAAAAGAGCCTGTACATCTTCCAGCTTATAAAGCGGTTCTAGCAGTTTTTTTCCGGCACGTTGACGGCGTTTATTTTCCCATTCGGTATCTCTTAATTGTAGATGCACGGCATCGTTAAGCATTAATTCCAATAGAGGAAAGCTGGCCTCGGTTAAAAATACAGTACCTTTAAAGCCGTCTTTAACCAGTTTTGGCAGGCGCCCACAATGATCAAGATGAGCATGAGAGAGCGCTACGGCATCCAGGCTTGCCGGATCAAAAGGGAAATCTGCTG
Organism: Methylobacter psychrophilus; assembly: GCF_025583945.1. GTDB lineage: Bacteria > Pseudomonadota > Gammaproteobacteria > Methylococcales > Methylomonadaceae > Methylobacter_C > Methylobacter_C psychrophilus. The sequence continues at coordinate 85,859 of NZ_JAOEGU010000009.1, read as the reverse complement.
TATTTTGTTGCTCTGTTTCTTTTGAACCCTGAAATAATCCGCAATCCAGTAATATCCGGAAGGAACCTGTTTCCAGTAAATAACAGGAGCCGGTTACCTGTCCTGTTGCACCATAAAAAGTTAGACTGGTCATGACGTGGCCTTTTTAGTAGGGTTAAGGTTGTCGCCGTTTATGGTGTAGCTTTTCAGGATAAGACGCCAAGCCTGTTCAGCCGTTTCAGCGTATTGAATAAGGTTGCGATCATCTTGTGTGATAACACCTTCTGCTACCAGCATATCGAAGTTAATGAGTTTATTCCAATATTGCTCGCCAAACAAGATAACAGGGATTCGTCTGACTTTTTTGGTTTGAATTAGGGTAAGTGCTTCAAAAAGCTCATCCATTGTTCCAAAACCACCCGGAAAAGCTACCAGTGCCACGGCTCGCATTAAAAAATGCATTTTACGGATAGCAAAATAATGAAACTGAAAGCACAGTTCGGGCGTGATATAAGGATTAGGTTTTTGCTCTCCCGGTAACACAATATTAAGTCCCATACTTTTGCCACCCACATCTGCCGCACCACGGTTGGCAGCTTCCATAATCCCGGGGCCACCACCGGTGACCACCGTTAATGTTGGTTTTATGTTTTTGGCACCCAGAGTAATTAAAGCGCCCAGTTTACGGGCCTCATCATAATAACGGCTTTTATTCAACAGACGACAAGCAATCGCCACAGTATTTTCAAGCTCGGGGTTACTGGGGTTTTTATCAAGTGCTTCTTCGGCATTATGGACTGCTTGAAGCGCAGCTTCATTATCATAAACTCTCGCACTGCCAAAAATGACGACAGTGGCTTGAATATTTTGTTCCAACTGAGTGAGTTCAGGTTTGAGTAGTTCAAGCTGTAAGCGTACCGGTCGTAATTCATCGCGCATAATGAAGTCAAAATCATCATAAGCCAGCCGATAAGATGGCGAATGGCTTTGTGCCGTGCCGTAATCATAAGAAATACTGGTAACAGCATCCTGCTTGGCTGTGGGAAAGGGGCTTTCGCTAGGTATTAAGGTTTTTTTTGCCATCGGATTTACTTATATAAGTTAATATAAATTGAAATATTTATTCTACGTATTTGTTCTTATTGCCATTTAAAAGGGTTGTTAGTGTTAAAATTGTAACAGTAGAAATTGGCTGAAATTAAAAGCTGATTATTTTATAGATTAGAATGTGTTGTATGCAGTTAAGTATATTAGTAAAGGGGATAGTGTATGCTTGATTCGAAAAAATTATTTTTTTCGCAAAAAAGTGCTTTAAAAAGTTGGCTCTGGCGTAATGAACAAGGTATCAGTTTTAAGAAAATTATCTTGGTTATTTTAAGTCGTTTTTTGGTGTTTTTTTGCCTGAGTTTTTCAGTTCAAGGGCTGTTGGCGGCAGATCTCAATAATCAAATTACCAACCCGGTAACTGATGATATAGCGACTGAAAAAGATGTTGTCGTTAGCTCTGTAGCGGATGTCGATATTAAAGCCGTTGCTAACGAAAATACCGGTTTGGCGAATGAACTTAATATTATTTTTGCTTCAAAACAGCATCCTTATTTGCTGCTGTCGAATTTTATTAATCGCGCTAAAGATCTTGAAGCGCTTTATAAAGCGACAGATTATCACTTGTTATGGCTCGACAATACCGATGCAGAAAAAAATATTCTTGATGTCCTCAATTTATTGGATGGCGCCGCAGATAATGGCTTGATTTCAGCAAGCTATGATACCGAAATGCTACGGCAAAAACTGCCAAAAGTATTGGCTATTAATACGACGGATAATGGTCGGCAATTGGCACTTTATGATACGGCTATTAGTTTGACTTTACTGCGTTTTCTTCATGATTTGCATTATGGTCGAGTAAATCCACAAGGCATAAACTATAAACTCGATTTAAGAGGGAAACAGTTGATTGATTTACCTGTGCTGATTAAAGAAAGTTTGGCCTTGGGGACTATCAAGCAACTACCGCTGTTGGTAGAGCCAAAATTACAACAATATCAAAAGTTAAAAACGGCATTAGCGACTTATCGTCCATTGGCAAAAAAACTTCCAGCGTTTCAGTTACGTATTGCGAAAGCCTTAAATCCCGGTGAGAATTTTCAGCAACTTGCTGAACTGGAACAATTTTTAGAATCTGTCGGTGATATGGCTATCGTAAGCGATAGTGGCAACCAGAAACCCACGCGCTATAGCGGCGGCGTTGTTGCTGGAGTTAAAAAGTTTCAGCTTCGGCATGCCTTGGTTGCAAATGGTATTATCGGTAAGGAAACTGTCGCAGCGATGAATGTACCGTTGAATCAAAGGGTAAAGCAAATTGAATTAGCCATGGAAAGATTGCGATGGTTGCCTGAACTTGATACCGGGCCCTATCTTGTTGTTAATATTCCGGCCTTTCAATTATGGGCCTTTGATGACAAGGATCATTTCAATGCAGAGATACCCAGCATGAAAGTTGTTGTTGGTAAGGCGCTAAAAAATGAAACTCCAGTATTGATGGCAACAATGAGTTTTATTGATTTTATGCCTTACTGGAATTTGCCTTACAGTATCGTAAAGAAAGAAATATTACCCAAGCTAATGCAAAATCCTGATTACCTGGATATAGAGAATATGGAGATGGTGACTACTTTTGGTAATGAGATCAAGGCGGTTCCTTTTACGGCCTCATCAATGGCAGAGCTTAAGCAAGGGACTTTGAAAGTTAGGCAACGTCCAGGCAAGAAGAATTCGTTGGGCAGGGTAAAGTTTATTTTTCCTAACAAGGAAGATGTCTATTTACACGATACGCCATCTCAAAGCTTATTTAATAAATCACGGAGAGATTTTAGTCATGGTTGTGTGCGGGTTGCAAATCCGGAAGGTCTGGCTGCCTTTGCGCTTAAAAATCAATGGAACAAAGAGTCTATACATCAAGCACTGAACACCCCTAAAACACAGCGTGTTATCTTAAAAAAGCCAATCCCGGTATTGTTTTTTTACACCACCTCTTTTTTTGATCAGAATAATAATCTCTTATTCTATAAAGACATTTATGACCATGATGCGGTTTTGCTTGAGGCATTGCGCAAACCCGAAGACTTGTCTGATATGTCAATTTTTGTTAGTGAAAGTGTTAAGCCTATTGAGGCTATTACCGCACAATAACAACGATTTTAGAAGCCCGATCTAATTATTCAGTAGACCGGGCTTTAGTTTGATCTGATAAGAGTATTAATAGTTATCTGGCAACAAGTGCATTTCATTACCAGCTTCTAATCTCGCCGGTGTCCAGATGGACAAAACCACTGCGTGGATAGTAACCGACGCCACCTTTTGCCATTGCTATGGCCGCATTTTTAATTGTTTTTGTTGCGACACCTTGGACCTGTATATCTATCGCTCTTCCCTGCATATGAAAACTATGTTCTGCAACTCCACTGCTATGTCTGCGTAACTGGGCGTTAGTAATCGGAGAGCGATAACCGGAGACGATATGAAAAGGTTTGGTAACGCCAAGCGTCTGCTTCAGATCAAATAACTGATCCAGTAATGCGGTATCAATGGGATGAATATCATCGTTATGATAATCACGCATCAGGTAATTTATTTCTTGTAGTGCGTCTTTAATATAACGACCCTGCTCAAAATAAGTTAACTTTAATTTGTCGCCAGTGTGCGCATGTTCAAAAGACAGCGTTTTATATGCAGGGTAACTAATATCCAGTGAGTCAGTTTGGCTGTGCCGGGTAAAAATGCGCGACTGAATAGGTTGGGTGGTGGTTCTACGAGGTAGAGCATAGTTATGTCGACCTTGATGAATAACATGTCGAACTGCTGCAGTTGCAACCTCTGATCCACCCAATGCCAGTAGCGATCCACAAGCTAACTGCTTCAAAAACTTACGTCTTGATGCTATTGCACTGTCTTCGTCAATTGCAGTATTTTTTAATAGTTGCTCGTTCATGTGTTATCTCAGGTGCTACTTATTTTAGCTATTGTGCACGCTTAAGTCTTAAATTAATCTTAAATGAATAATTATATAGTTAATTAAGTATTATCTTGTAAACAATGAATAGTGTCTCAGAAGTGATAAATAATAATATAGAACAGTTGGTTGGAGTCTTGTGTTTAAATATTTAATCGATTAATTGAGATTGTAATGAAACTACCTTTAATAGTCTTGGTTACAGGGATTTATCTGAATAGCCGTATTGAAGTACAGGCCAGCAATGATGGAATACACGTTATATACTGTAGTCTCTTGGTCTAGCGCATTAGTTGAGTTGATAGCGCACGTGCTGCTTTTTTAAATTGGTCCGCATTGGAATTTCTTGGGCTTTCTTAATCTATTGCTATACTGGGCCTGGTTTTACACTATGTATTGCTGATCTTTTAGAATTATTGCCATACTAATTTAGCACAGCTAACGGACGACATAGATATGAGTAAAAAAATTGTTAAACCATCAACTTATCTGATTGAGGTTAAATCGCTTTCTGATCGCATTGTTAAGGCACAGCAACCGATCCGTATCCTTGATGCCATTAAATGGGATGACAGTATCAAACAGGAGTTTTTTAAAGGACACTGTCAAAAATCACCGGTAATAACAACTGATTATTATCAAAATCGTTCGTTGGGCTTTGACCCTACCGAGAAAAAATACGAGTTTTATCAGATTGAGCGTGATTTAGTGCGAAAATTGGGTCAACTCAACCCGCTTAGCGTTATCATGCGCAGGATTTGCCGTGAATATCAAGATGTTGTCCGTATGCTTGAGGCTAGGGGGACGCCAATTTTTTCGAATATATCGCAGGAATTGTATGGCTCATCCCAAGATGTTTTTCATGTCGGAGATCCAACCATTGCCAATCTCGGTAGTATGATGGAAGCAACACTGTCTCAACTCGTGCAACTTGATTTTTTAGCAGAAGAACCCAAGACGATTAATGCAAAAGATGCGGTCGCTATTCTTAACGAAAAAATTGAAAGTGTATTTCCTGGTGATGGTCTACGGGCAATGCTTAGCGATGGAATTGTTGCTGATGCCGCAGCAGGCACTGACTATATCAAATTACGCGCGGATGCCTTGTTTAATATGCGTGATTTGCGGGTTCTTGAAGTTCATGAAATATGGGTGCATTTGGGGACGACTTTAAATGGTCTTGCCCAGCCTTATTGTACCTTTCTTGGCAAAGGCCCACCTTCCGCGACAGTCACTCAGGAAGGCCTGGCAGTATTAATGGAAATATTAACTTTTAGTTCTACACCCAGTCGACTTATGCGCCTGATTAATCGGGTCCGGGCCATTACGCTAGCTGAAGAGGGGGCCGATTTTATGGATATATTTACTTTTTTCAGAGATAAAGGTCTTGATGAAGAAGAAAGTTATACGCTGAGTAGTCGTGTATTTAGAGGCAGTAGTTCGGATGGCTTGCCGTTTACCAAAGATCTGACTTATATTAAAGGCTTCGTACTGACTTATAATTTCATGCGTCTGGCAGTTAGTAAAGGTAAGCCGGATCGTATTCCTTTATTGTTTTGTGGTAAAACCATGATTGAGGATATGAAAGTACTGGTTGATTTGGTAGATGAGGGTACTGTTATAGCGCCCCGCTTCTTACCGCCGCAATTTAGGGATTTAATGGGTTTATCTTGTTGGCTGAGCTTTAGCCGCTTCATGTCATCGCTGAATTTTCGGCAATTAGAGAAGGATTACGCGAATATTTTGTGATGGACATAAACCTGGCAGTATAGTGTGTGCGCATCTATTATCCTGTCTGTTAGCGATACTTTCATCGATCAGTTTATCAATTTAAAGTTAACCAACAATGAAGAGGATTAAATTATGCATGTAACATTCGAACAAGCCGAAAAAGCAATAGCTGTAGCCATAGTTGAGGCAAAAAAAATAGACACCCAGATGTGTATTGCGGTGGTTGATTCGGGTGCTGACTTAAAGGCTTTTGTACGTATGGACGGTGCCTGGGTAGGAAGCGTTGATATTGCCATTAAAAAAGCCAAAACAGCTTGTTTTTTTGCCATGAACACGGGGCAAATCGGTGCGTTATCGCAACCTGGTGGACCACTTTTTGGCATAGAACATTCCAACAACGGCTTGATTACTTTTCCAGGTGGCGTGCCTATAGTCGATGAAAATGGTGTGCTAATTGGTGCAGTCGGAGTGAGTGGCAGCTCGGTTGAAAACGACCATCAAGTTGCGAAAGCTGGCGTTGAAGTCATCGGAGTTACCGACTTACCTGCACATCCGTGGCGAACATAAATTAACCCAATACGGTTTTATCAGCAGCCAGATAGCGTTTCCAGTTATCTGGCTGTTCCAATTTTACAATGCAACAACATATTAATGAAAAGCAAATTACTGACTCTTTTTAGCGCTTTATCAACTGATGAGCAAAATATTTTATTGGTTTTAGCCGTTATTTATGCCCCGATAGGTCAATCCAACCTGCAACGTTTATTACGGACAACAGGTCTTTTTGAAGCAAAAATAATAGCCACAATTGATAAACCCTTGCGGGAAAAATTACAAAAAGCCAAATTAATTGTTATTACTTCGGATGGTTGGCGTTGTAATGAAGAGATTGCCGAACCGTTGATACGACGTGCATTGAATGAGTCTTGGTTTACTAAATTAGCGCAACTGCTTATTGCCGAGCCTAACTATTATTACCCTGCCAGTATCAGTATTTATCATGCCATAAAGCAATTACGCATTTTTTTATATCAGCGTAATGATTCCGCATTTGCCGCTAATATTGAACGCTTGCATATCGAGTATCCACAAAAGTTCGCAGAGAATATTAACCGGATTTTCTTTAATGATTATGATGCCGAGTGGTTTACCTCGTTATCTGACCAGATTAAATTTTTGGCCTTACGTTATTTTTTGCATGATGGCCGGGCGCGCCTTAATGACGTATCGAAGTATTCTCAACTGCTTGAGCATTTTTTTGGTGTAACAAAGCCTGAACATTCGGCTATCGTACATACGGTCGTTGAAGAACGTATCTTCCGTGGCGACTTTAAAGATGCTGAATCGTGGTTGGCCGGCGATTTGTCAGTCGAAGGACTTAAATTACTGGCCACTTTTCGCTTCTTGCAAAATCGCAATGATGAGGCTATTGAGTTGTTTAATGCTGCACTTAAGACGCTTAAAAAAGAAACCGGTAAACGTAATGTTGGTTTTGATGATATACACGGTTATTTTTTTAATATGGCATTGCTACGTAGTCGTAATCCGGGCAACCTACAGTTGCTTAAACAACAGACACTCTTGTCAATTAAACAGGGCTGGCAAAATGAGTTTTATCTATTAAATTTAATTTTGCTGGAAGTGGTAGATATTTATCAGGGTAAATCTACTGCCGAGCACAGTGAATATTTATTTAAGACCAATAACTTTGCCTACGAACGTTTGTTTCACGCCTTACTGTTGTATTGGGTAGGCGAAATTGAAATAATGACGGGTAATCCAAAAAATACCGGGTTTTTATCCGAATTAGCCGGGTTTTGTCAACAGGCAGAGCAGTTAGGTTATGCTTGGTATGCGGCTGTCAGTTCATCGTTACTGCAACGCTTAAAGTATAAAAATAATGCTTGCCGGCAGATAGCACAGCAGTATTTACAATCGCCATTTACTGAAATTATTGATTTATTACCGCAAGTGTCAGCATGGCAAAGAGCGTTGGATGCCTTAACGCAATTAACTGCTGAACCTGTTGCATCCGTCCAAAAAAAATTACGCCTGATTTGGTCATTAAGTCTGGATAATAATTACATCACGTTAACGCCGAAAGAACAAAGTCTGGGTAAAAGTGGTCGTTGGACAAAAGGCCGACCCATTGCTTTAAAAAGGCTATACCATGATATGGCTGACTTTGATTACCTGTCTGAGCAAGATCGCCGTATTTGTGCCCACATTGAACTTGAAAAAGAACCGGCTTATTACGGCTATTCAAGTAAGGAGTATTATGTGTTGCCGGGTAAAGCTATTATTGAGGCATCAGGACATCCGCATGTTTATTGGCTTAATCAGGAAGCGTTAAACATCCCTGTTGATATCAGTCTGGCAGAGCCGCAATTGCTGGTTAAGGAACAAAAAGAAAATTTGCATATTTCATTAATACCGCAAATTACCACACAACAAGTTATTACCCAAAAAACTGCGAGTAATGGCTTGATAGTGTATGTCATTAACGAGTCGCATCGTCAGGTTGCCGAAATTTTGGGGATCAATGGTTTAACGGTGCCGGCTACCGCACGGCAACAAGTGATAGATTCTATCGCTTCTATTTCCTCAATGCTGACGGTACAATCCGATATTGGCGGTACCTCCAGTCATGCACAAAGTGTTGCAGCGGATAGTCGTTTACACATTCATTTACAACCAGTCGGGCAGGGCATACAAATAGAAATATTTGCGCAACCGTTTAGCGACGGCGGGCCCCTATATAAACCAGGTGTCGGCGGCACAACGGTACTGGCTGAAATTGACGGCAAACAGTTACAGACTACCCGTGATTTTAAGCTAGAAAACCGTTATTTAAAGCAAATTTTAAATGAATGCCCTGAGTTATATGTCGTTAAAGAGGCTAAATGGTTATTGGATGATGCCGAGTCGGCATTGGAAGCGCTATTACACTTACAGGCTTTGGGCGATTTTGCCGTACTTGAGTGGCCCAAAGGTAAAAAAATTCAACTCAGTCGTGAAGCAGGGCTTTCCCAAGTGCAGTTTTCGGTACGCAAAGAAAAAGACTGGTTTAGTGTGGAAGGCAGTATCCAGATTGATGCTGAGCAGGTTTTGGATATGCAGCGATTAATGAGCCTGTTAAGCAGCTCATCAGGTCGCTTTCTTAAGCTTGAAGACGGACAGATTATTGCCTTAACCCAGGAATTACGCCAACGTCTGGATGATTTATCCGGTTTAGGTGATGTACAAAAAGACAAAGTACGCTTTCATCCTTTAGCTGCACTGGCGCTGGATGAAATTACCAACGGTATGGCTGTTACCGCCAGTAAGCCCTGGAAAGATCAATTACTGCGACTTAATGAAATGGGTGATTTAAACCCTGCCTTGCCGTCAACCCTGCAAGGTGAATTACGCGATTATCAGCGCGAAGGTTTTCAATGGATGATGCGTTTGGCGCATTGGGGAGCCGGTGCCTGTCTGGCCGATGACATGGGCTTGGGTAAAACCGTACAGGCCTTAGCGTTGATTTTAGCCCGTGCATCCAAAGGGCCTACCTTGATTTTGGCACCTACTTCGGTCTGTATTAACTGGCTGGAAGAAGCGCAGCGTTTTGCGCCTACCTTGAACATTTATCAATTTGGGTTGGGTGGCAGGCAGGATATGTTGGATGCTGCAGGTCCCTTTGATTTAATTGTTTGCAGTTACGGATTATTACAAACCGAGGCCGATCGTTTGACGCAAAAACACTGGCATACCATCGTTGCTGATGAAGCGCAGGCGATTAAAAATGCGTTAACCAAGCGCTCGAAAGCGGCGATGGCATTGCAGGCAGATTTTAAATTAATTACCACCGGTACTCCCATAGAAAATCATCTGGGTGAATTATGGAATTTATTTAATTTTATTAATCCGGGCTTACTCGGTTCTTTGCAAAAATTTAACGAGCGCTATGCGCAGGCTATCGAAAATCAACAAGATCATGAAGTTCAGCAACGACTGCGAAAATTGTTAAGGCCATTTATTTTACGCCGGCTTAAAAATGATGTGCTCACTGAATTGCCATCACGTACTGAAGTGACTTTGCACGTTGAATTAAGCCCCGGTGAGCGGGCATTTTACGAAGCGTTGCGCCGTAATGCCATGCAGACCATGATGGAAGACACTACTCAGCCCGGACACAAACAGCTGAAGATATTGGCAGAAATTATGAAGCTACGACGTGCTTGTTGTCATCCTCGTCTGGTGATGGAAGAAAGTACGCTGGGTAGTTCCAAGCTACAAGCTTTTGAAGAGTTGGTGGATGAATTATTGGATAATCGTCATAAGGCTCTGGTGTTTAGTCAGTTTGTCGGACACTTGACGCTTATCCGCGAATTATTGGATAAAAAAGGTATTCCTTATCATTATCTGGATGGCTCAACCCCGGTTCCACAGCGCAAAAAAGCCGTTAATTTATTTCAGGCCGGGGACGGTGATTTATTTTTAATCAGCCTGAAAGCCGGTGGAACCGGTTTAAATTTAACGGCTGCAGATTATGTTATTCATATGGATCCCTGGTGGAATCCGGCCGTCGAAGATCAGGCTTCCGATCGAGCGCATCGTATGGGACAAAAGCGACCTGTTACCATTTATCGGTTGGTCGCAAAAGATACCATCGAAGATAAAATTGTCGATTTGCATAAACATAAACGGGATTTAGCCAATAGCTTGCTCGAAGGCGGTGAAGTGAGTGGTAAGATGTCTGCTGAAGATATGATGGCTTTGATTAAAGACATTGATTAGAGGCTAAAGGCTGTTAGTCCCCAAGTTCCAGCTTGGGAACGATAAATAAAAAAGTTAACGATAATCCAAAAGGCTCAATAATGCGTAAAATACATATCGATCAATCCGTAAAAAATATAGTCCATTCTGATATAGTTTATTTGGATTTGGAACATCTGGCACAGGTAGAAATAAGTTCGGAGTGTCACGAGCATCCTATTGAATCGGCATTGGTGGAAGGTTCAAACTTAGGCTGGCAGGCAGCTTCTTCTGGTGAACAAATAATACGGCTTGTTTTTGATCAACCCCAGGTTATTAAACAAATAGTCCTGTTATTTGATGAGCCGGAAATGTCCCGGACGCAAGAATTTGTTTTACTTTGGCGTATGGATAAGGATGATTTTTTTCGGGAAATCTTGCGCCAGCAATATAATTTTAGTCAGCCACTGACGACTCAGGAAATCGAGAATATTAGCGTTGATCTCAAGCAGGTAAAAGCACTTGAGTTACGAATTATTCCAGATATTAGTGGCGGCGAGGCTTGGGCAAAACTTACCCGACTGCGAATTTCGGCAACGTAAACAGCAATTTGGACGCTACTACATGTTTATAAGGCCGGAACTATTGAATATTGCTTTTTCCTCTCAATGCCTTAAGCTGGCCTTGTCTGGTTTTACTGTCCAGACGCTTTAGCTTTGATCCTTTAGTCGGCTTGGTTGCTTTACGTTTTTTATGGGATATCGTGACACTTTTTATTAAATCCTGTAGTCGGCTATAGGCATCTTCCTTGTTTTTTTCCTGGGTGCGGTATTGTTGTGCCTTGATCACAATCACACCATCTTTTGATATACGCTGGTCATTTAAAGCCAACAGTTTTTCTTTATAAAACTCAGGTAAGGATGAGGTATTAATATCAAAACGTAAATGAATGGCAGAGGATACTTTATTGACATTCTGACCGCCAGCACCTTGCGCACGAATGGCATAAACTTCAACTTCATTGTCTGGAATGCTCAATTGACCGGATATTTGTAACATTGCTAATTGCCTTTTTGATGATATGACATTATTGTGTTTTGAGTTAATGCTATGCTTATCCGGATAATAATTATCGGGAAGTAACATAAGATGATTTCCTGCGAATTATATATCCGACTTGCCGGTCTTTTTTTTATTTCCTAAGTTTCCTAAAGTGCCTGCTTTTGGCGCTCTCAATCGCTGTTTCTGATGCGCTTTTACCTTCTGTTATCGACGGCTACGCACTTCTTGCATCTCTCACAGAGATGTGGTGAATGCAGAGTTTGCAGAAGAAAATATCTGTCCTTGCAGTTGTTGTTGTCAATAAATAAAAATCCTGTGCTACTTGGATATTAATTCTTCGATATCACGACTTGATTAAATGTAAGTATCTGCATCCAGGATTAGCGATAGATAATACTTGATATCTTTTGAAGTGTTATGCTGAAAAGAAAAATAGAAATTTGCGATAATGATTTTTGACGCAGACAACATTGAGTTCGGCTGATTTTATAGCCGGATTTGATCTTTACAATATAAGAAAAGGTAACAAGCAGATGTTAAAAATAAAAACCATTAAATCAGCCGGATTAATTTTGGTAACGTTTACAGCGGTACTTTTTATGATGAGTAAAACGGTTTCAGCTGAGGAAAAACCAGCGCTAAACAAAACAGTGCTGCTAGCGCAGGAGCTTGAGCTTTCCAGTAAAAATGTTAACACAAAAATAATTCGAGTCATCTTTCCGGTTGCTTTTAAAACACCTTGGCATACCCATGAAGGGCCAGGACCTCGTTATGTTGTTAAGGGCAAACTAAAAGTCATTGAGGGAGGAAAAACCAACACATACTCTGTCGGTGACGTTTTTTGGGAATCCGGAGATTTAATGTCGGTTGAGAATGTTGGCGAAGAGGCCGCTGAATTAATTATTTTTGAATTGGCATCTGCAAAATAAAACAACTTGCTGAACAGTTTTTGTTCAGCGTCTTTTTCCATGGCTTTAGACAAGATAATCGCAACTAAAGCCATTCCCACAAGATTATTTTCATCGATCTTCACTTCCTTGTACAAGGTTTATCTTTTGTTTATTTAATTAGAGTTTTTCTTTCTTTAATGCTTGATAAATATGGTTTTAACGGATTTTTATATAAGTCATAAAGCAGGATAAACAGTCGTTATAAGTGGTTTTTATCTCGTTATATATAAAATTTTATATAGCTTGTTCAGGTTTTGTTAAACTATATTTTGACAACATTCTTTCTAATTGTTACATTATCGTGAAATGATTAGTAAACAAATCGTTAATAGCTAGTTTCATAGTGGTTGTAAGTGATGAAATTATGCAAGTTTGTATTTTGTTATAAAGAGATTAAGTTAGTGAATGATGGTTTCTGCATGGCGGTAACTAACTTTAAGTTTTTAAGACACTCTGTTTGCGAGGATTTGGTGTTATGGCTTATTTAAATACACAGTTGTCAAAGCAAGAATTAGGTGTGGTTGCTAAAAACATTCCTATTGAAAATGAACAAGTTGAAAGTAATATTGCTGCTCCAACAGATTATGTGGAGAATGGTAATTTCCAAATAGCCCGTAAGTTAAAAGACCAGAAATCCAGACTCATAAATGTGCTATGTCAGTTCCCGGTAACAGCTTTATGGTTACTTAACGAATATGAACAAAAATCTTATGCGACTGAATCAGATGATGAAGCAACCTCTGAATCAGAATTAACCACGACGCTAATAGATATAAAAAAGTACTTTCATTGCCTGTCTGGTAAAACATTATCAGATGCCACCTATGTCGTTGACAAAAAAAATCTTTTTACAGCACTGCAATCATTTCAATTCTCTTTTAATGATTTAATAAAACTGGTTGATATTATTGTATATGCTCATAAATTTAGAGGCCTTTGTTATCAATCTCCGCATAGTATCGATAATAATTCTGATTTAATTCTTAAACGTCTGGAAGGTTTAAGCCGGCGTAGCACTAATAAATCCTCTAAATGGTCAAAAATATTATCGGCTTACGATGAGCAATTTCTATTTTTGTCCAGCAGTGACATGCATAAATATTTTTCCGAGGTGGTTATTTCCGAACACTTTTGGTTAAAATTGAGGCAACAACTCGCTACAGCAAATTCCAGATTAGTTTTGTTTATTGCCAATCAATATAAGGGTTGTTTTTTAAATTTTGATGATCTTGTACAAGAAGGTCAGATTGGTTTACTAAAAGCGGTTGACAGGTTTGATTACCGGTTGGGTTTTCAATTCTCAACTTATGCCGGTTACTGGATCAGGCAGTCTATATCCAGGTCTTTGTCACGCTGCGAGAGAGTTGTGCGTGTTCCATGCGGACAAGTTGCTACTATTAATAAAGTTTTTCGCACCAAAGACCAGCTGACTACGCAACAAGGCAAAGAACCGAGTATTAAAGAATTGGCTGAATGTGCAAAATTATCGAATGATGAAATTCATTCTATTTTATCAATTTCACAAACAGCTATGTCCCTTGAAGGCTTTGAAGATGACGAAGAAAACTCTTTTGCACCGATTGATTTTTTGGAGCAACAGGTTTTTACGCCTTCCTTTATGTCAATAGCTAAAACTGATCTTGAAGATTTGCTCAGTAAAGCGATTAAAGTGCTTAATCCCAGAGAAGCTAAAGTCATTTGTTGCCATTTTGGTGTGAATACTGATAATGAAATGACCTTACAGGAAATTGGCGTAGAACTTAACCTAACCAGAGAACGTGTCAGGCAAATTCAGGTAATGGCGCTTGATAAAATAAAACGTAGTTTTGGCGAGCAATTAATAAGTTTTTTATAATGTACAAAAGTATAAAAGATAGTTAATATTAAATCCTACTGAAATGGTAGGATTAGTAAGTAATCATTTCAGACTGATGACAGGGTGACCGAAAGCATCGAGTTTTAAATGCAGCTGTAAGTAACCGCAACGCTTTACATCGACCTTACTTAGAGGGCCAGGAGATTAAAACATGAAAAAATATATACTAAACACGCTTCTTTGGAGCGTTGTGTTGGCAGGTGCATTTTTAATATATAACCGCGTAAACACGACACCACCAATTGATGAATCCATCGCCTACTCGGAATTTATCGGCAAGGTTAAGAATAAACTGATTGATCGTGTAGAAATAAGCGGTCAATCGATTAAGCTGCGAACTTCGGATGGTCAAAATCTGGAAACATTTAATCCTAATGACCCTCATCTGGTTGATGATCTTTTAAATGCCGGTGTTCAAATAAGAACCAAACCACCAGCGCAACAATCGCTGTTTATGCAAATGTTTATTTCCTGGTTTCCGATGCTGTTGTTGATTGCAGTGTGGATAATCTACATGCGTAAAAGCCAGGGTGCGGGTATGGGAGGTAACTCTTTTGGTAAAAGTAAAGCCAAGTTACTCGAAGAAGACAAATTGACTGCGACTTTTGCTGATGTAGCAGGTTGCGAAGAGGCTAAAGAAGATGTCTCTGAACTGGTTGATTTTTTGGCTGACCCACAGAAATTTCAAAAGCTGGGTGGACAAATACCACGCGGTATTTTAATGGTAGGGCCTCCAGGAACAGGTAAAACCCTGATTGCCAGAGCAATTGCCGGTGAAGCGGGTGTTAAGTTCTTTACTGTCTCAGGTTCAGATTTCGTAGAGATGTTTGTCGGTGTCGGTGCCTCCAGAGTCAGGGATATGTTTGCCCAGGCCAAAGAACACGCACCTTGTATCATTTTTATTGATGAAATAGATGCAGTCGGTCGCCAAAGAGGTGGTGCCGGCATGGGTGGCGGCAATGACGAGCGTGAACAAACACTCAATCAGTTGCTCGTCGAAATGGATGGTTTTACCGGAAATGAAGGCGTTATTGTTATCGCTGCAACCAACCGTGCCGACGTTCTGGACAAAGCATTACTCAGACCGGGTCGCTTTGATCGTCAGGTAAACGTTGGCTTACCAGATGTACGTGGACGTGAGCAAATTCTGAATGTACATATCAAAAAAGTACCTGCTTCTGATGATGTTAAATTAAAAGATATTGCCAGAGGCACACCCGGATTTTCAGGTGCAGATTTAGCTAACGTAGTCAACGAAGCGGCCTTGTTTGCGGCAAGATCCAACAAACTACAAGTCAACATGAGCGATCTTGAAAAAGCCAAAGACAAGATCCTGATGGGTGCTGAAAGGCATACCATGGTAATGACGGAAGATGACAAGCTGTTAACTGCCTATCATGAAGCCGGCCATTGTATTGTTGGTCAATCATCGCCTGATCATGATCCCGTCTATAAAGTGAGCATCATGCCACGAGGCAGAGCTTTGGGTGTGACCATGTTTTTACCTGAAAGAGATCAATACAGTGCCAGCAAACGCAAACTGGAAAGTCAAATAGCCAGTTTATTTGGCGGCAGAATTGCGGAATTAATGATTTATGGTGGTGACCGCGTCACAACAGGGGCATCCAACGATATTGAAAGAGCGACTGAATTGGCCCGGAATATGGTTACTCGCTGGGGCTTTTCCGATAAATTGGGTCCTCTTGTTTATGGCGAAGAAAATGGTCAGGCTTTCATGGGTTATCCCGGATCGCAAGGCAGTAAGGTATCTGGCATCGTTGCCGAGCATATTGATCAAGAAATACGTGCGGTCATCGACTGTAACTATCAACGTGCAGAAGCTATTTTGCAGGAAAATATCAGTATTCTTCATAAAATGGCTGACGCTTTATTGAAATGGGAAACTATCGATAAAGATCAGATTGATGATTTGATGGCAGGTAATGACCCACGACCACCAAAAGATGATAATGAATCCAGTAAATCAATGTACACAAAGCAGGATAAAGTTGATAACAAACCAGTAAAAATCAACATCAACAAAAATAAACCTGCCGGACAAGTTTGAGGTGCGCTCATTCGGGGGAGCCATAAGGCTCCCCTTTTTTTTGCCTGTTAATTAGCACTATTGGCCATATAAAAATTTCTGATGTTTATCCTTCCAAAAAAGCCCTGATTGCAGAAACTCCCTGAGCTCCAGACTGTCGAGCCTTATCTAAATCCGAGTCACAAAGACCTCCCAATGCATAAACGGGTAGATTGACTTGAGAAACCAGTGTTTTGAATTGTTCCCAGCCTAAAGGCAGGGTTTCCGGGTGTGTTTTGGTCACTAACACAGGTGCTAAAACGGCAAAGTCTACGCCTATGTTTTGCGCGTGTTGTAATTCCTGAAGGTTATGACAGGATGCTGCAACCCAGTTTATCTTTTTTGATGTGTTTGCAGCGAAGGCAGGTCGTTTGCTTGCAGACATTAAATGCTGACTGGTTAAATGAATGCCATCAACGGCAAAATTGGCTGCATTGTTTACGGCAGAATTAATTAACAACAAGACGTCTTGTTGCCGGCATAAAGGGTAGGCTTGTTCAAGAAACGTCTGTAGGGTCTGGGGTGATAGGGTTTTTAGCCGTAACTGGATCAGCTTAATGCCGCGACTTACTATTTTTTGCAGGTTTATTAATAACAAAGATTCTTCTGTATCGTCCAATATTGCATAATACGGTGGTAATTGGGCGGCAGTAATGATGGCTTGATTGGCAGCGGGGAAGGCATGATTTATCAATTCGCCGGGGTTAACCCATTTGAAGGCTTGTCCTTCACAGCTTGTCGCATTACCTGAAAAATGCTCGACTAAAAATACATGCAATTGTACGGCTAAATCCGGGTATTGATGCTTAATGGTAATCAGCGGTGTTGCCGTTATTACGGTAATGGCCAGTTCTTCTTTAAGTTCTCGGCTTAAGGCCTGTTTTGCCGATTCCCCCGGTTCTATTTTTCCACCGGGAAATTCCCATAAGCCACCTTGATGCAAAGATTTATCACGCAGGGAAATTAAAACTTGTCCTTCAGTATTTTTTACGACACCTACGGCAACTTGAAGTACTTTCATATCGGGGAGTTTAGAATGGAATTAAATCAAAAGTAATTGTCCAAGTCCCCTCTCTTTGAAAGAGAGGGGATAGAGAAGATTTTTAAAAAAATCCCTCTTTCGCCTTGTACCTCTAACCTGCTCTTAAGTCCTGTATTCGGCATTAATTTTTACATAATCATAAGACAAGTCACAGGTTAAAACTTCCTGAACAGCGATGCCACGGCCTAATTTAACTGTTACGGTAATTTCTTCCTGATTCATGACTTGCTGGCCGGCTTCTTCGGTGTAGTTATCATCGCGGCCGCCGTTTTTAACGATACAGACGTCGTCTAAAAAAAGCTGCACATTTTCCAGTACCATGTTTTCGACACCAGAACGACCCACAGCGGCAAGAATTCGTCCCCAATTAGGGTCGCTGGCAAAAAAAGCGGTTTTTACCAACGGTGAGTGAGCTATCGTTTTGCCGACGCGTACGGCTTCTTCATTGTGCAAGGCTTCTTTAACAACGATACGTATTAACTTGGTTGCGCCTTCGCCATCCCGTACAATGGCTTCTGCCAGTTGTTTGCAAACGTGCATTACCGCATCGGCAAAAATCATATAATTTTCACTGTTTGCCGTAATTTCCGGGGCGGCTGAACAACCGCTCGCCATCAATACACAGGCATCATTAGTCGAGGTATCACCATCAACGGTAATGCGGTTAAAGGATTGTTCAACAGCCAAGGCCAAACAATTCTGTAATAGCGCCTGACTAATTTTGGCATCGGTTGCCATAAAGCCCAGCATGGTCGCCATATTAGGCTGAATCATACCGGCACCTTTGGAAATGCCGTTAACTGTTACCGGCTGTCCTGAAAGGGTAATGGTTTTAGAAATACCTTTAGGGAAAGTGTCGGTGGTCATAATCGCACGAGCGGCCTTATCCCAGTTAGCCAGTGACAGATTTTTTAGCGCTGCCGGTAAAGCTGCTGTAAGTTTGGCTACCGGTAACGGTTGTCCAATCACGCCGGTAGAAAAAGGTAGTACCTGATTGGCATTACCGCCCACAACTTTTGCCAGTTCAGCGCAAGAGAGCAAAGCATCCTGCATGCCTTGTTCACCGGTTCCCGCGTTGGCATTACCCGAATTAATCAGCAACCAGCGCGGTCCATGGGCGAGATTGGCTTTTGCAACATGGACAGGTGCCGCACAAAAGGCATTCTGGGTAAACACGGCCGCACAGGTTGATTGTTCGGCCATTTGAATAACCAAAATATCATCTTTGATGGTTTGCTTGATACCTGCGCAAGCTGTGCCCAAGGCTATTCCAGCGACGTTAAGCATGTTTGGGAAATCGCACTGTCCTACTGCCATTTATCAATCCTCGTTGTGTTTAAAAAATAGGGTAACGTTTTTAATTTTGTTTACCTTTATCTTCATGCGCTTGCATTGCTTTTTTAGCAAGGCTAATAACAGCGGTTGTTGGCTAAGGGTAAACGGTAAAATAACTTCGACTTCAATTTGTCCGTTTAAATAATGGATTCTAAAATCTTCTATCGCTGTTTTAAACTCTACCAGATATTTGTCCAATAACACCTGAACATCTGCACGGGTTAGCGGTTTGCCGGATTCAAACAAACCTTCATCATCTTCAGGATCTACATGCACCAAAACATCCATAACATCATCAAAACGGCTGATTAATTCATCCCTGACGGTATCGCCGATGCTATGACCTTCGGAAACGGTGATGCGCGGATCAACAACGATATGAGCATCAATCAACGCGTCTTCGCCCATTTGCCGGGTTCTTAATAAATGAATACCTTCAACACCATCAATACTCATAATGGTTTTGCGAATTTCGGAGATAAGTTTGGGTGGCAACGAGGTATCAACCAATTCTTTGATGCTCTCAAGAACCAGACTCAAGCCAATTTTGGCAACCATTAATGCCACCACGATGGCGGCAATTGCATCGGCCAGCGGATATCCCAAGATAACAGCGCCTATACCGAACAGGACGACAATCGATGAAATAGCATCGCTGCGCTGATGCCAGGCATTGGCCATTAATAACTTGGATCGGGTTTTTTTAGCAATACGTTTGGTGTAATGGTACAGCCATTCATTAACCAAAATGGATGCCGCTGCAACGCCCATGCCCAGAACATTGGGCACTGGCAGATGTTCTGGGTGCGCCATTCGATTCATTACCGACCAGCTAATGGCACCGCCAATGGCTATTAAACTGACGCCTAAAATGACGGTTGCAATCGTTTCAAAACGGCGATGACCATAAGGATGCTCATGATCCGCTTCGCGGCTTCCCAATCTGACGGCAATAATGACTAAAAGATCGCTCAGTAAATCGGATAAAGAATGAATCCCATCGGCGATTAAGGCTGCTGATTGCCCCAGAATGCCAAAACTGATTTTGATCAGCGTTTGAAAAACATTAACTGCCGCGCCGACATAGCTGGCTCTGGCTTTGAGTTTTGCGATTCTTGCCGGATCAAGAATATCAGCCATTACACACCGACTTCCAGGGTAATGCTATATTCATGGTTGCAGGATTTTGTCTCCAGTACTTTATGACCATTAATACGGCACCAGGTCGGAATATCCTGCATAACGCCAGGATCGGTACAGATAACTTCCAGTTGGTCACCCGCTTTAAGTTGTTTGACTTTATCTTGGGTACGTATAACCGGCAATGGACAAAGCAGGCGCCGTGCATTTAGGGTTTCTTTAATCATATAAGGGTAGGTTTAAGGTGAAAGGGGCAAGGCTCAAGGTGCAAGGCAAAGGGCAATCCCTTTTGCCTTTCGCCTTGTATCTTTAACCTCAAACATACCACTCTTTGGGGATGTCTTCGCTTTTTAAGGGCTTAATTTGAATGGTTCTTTCTGAACCGTCTTTTTCCATGACTTTAATATCGACCTGTTCGGCATGTCGGCCCTGACCGTAACGGGCCACAACGCTGGCTGCCAAATACAAATCTTCAGCAGAAGGCTCGCCGTCAATTAGCGCCAATGGCCCTGTATGGCTTGTGCAATTCATACTGATAAACTCTTTTCTATAGCCTTCCAAAAACCGTCCTTCACCTTCTTCTCTGGCTATGATCAGTTTAAAGTTTTTTTGTGGTCTGATATGTCGACCGACTTTTAGTAACATCACATCATCCAGTTCGTAGTCTTTGCTACCCTGTGATTTCCATAAATCGACCAATCTTGCCGAATAGTATTTATCCGTCAGAAAACAGCAGCCACCCGCTGGTTGCGAATAATCATCTATGCCAAATTGCTCAGCCATCGCTATTTGTGGCTTGCGGGAACGCCCGGTAATATCATGCAGTTTTTCCCTGTCTACCCAGCCTTCAATTTCCGGCCGGGTTGCCGGTAGATTCTTGGCGCACATAGGCCGCAGTAATAAATCATCAGCACCTGACTGTTTGGATACGATGGGCATTTTTGATTTGGTTTGTGACATGGGTCTTTGGCCAATCACTTCACCGGTAATAATAAAGTCAAAATCGTTTTCAACGATCCATTGTTTGGCTTTATTAACCATGAAAATCTTACAATCCAGACAAGGATTCATGTGTGCGCCATAACCGTGCTTGGGATTAATCAGCACTTTTTTATATTCTTCGACAACATCGATAATATGCAGTTTTATGCCTAGTTGTTCGGCAACCCATAAGGCGTTGTTGCGCTTGGGTTTTGCTTTGTCACTTTCACGAATCGCATGAGTATGGCCTTCTACACAAAAACCGGTAAAAAAATTAATGCCTTCAACATGAATGCCTTGTTCCATTACTGTTTTTGCCGCCAGCATTGAGTCCAGACCACCGGAAATCAATGCTATTGCTTTTCTTTGCTTACTCATAACGCCTTTATTTCTAAAAATTAGACCATTATACTCAGGTATTTTCTAATAGGGCTTCAACTTCTGCCGTTTTAGCCATTCTGCTTATGACTAAACCTTGGTTAATTTTAGATTTTTGTAGTTAAAGGCTTCGATTTTTATGCAGAAAGCATAAGTTGTGATGAAAAAACAGAGGAATGTTTGACGCATTTTTTACCGGTAAGCCGGTTGCCTGTCAACATGAACTAATTGCCTGGGTTTTTTCAAGGCTTTACTGAGTATCATATAAGTATCGCGATCAAAAACCGGTTGACTGGATAATAATAAATCATCCACTTCGGCGGCATTTTTCGCGGTGCCGAGATAACACCAATGGTCAATCAGATGTACATCGCCACCTTCTTTAATGCCGACAATTCCTGGATAAGGCCAGGAGGCCAGTTTAAGTTTGTTCATCGCTATGATCAGACGAGCGGCATGGTTAAGTGGCGCTTCCTCGCCGATGCAGGCACCTTTACATTTTGCTAACTGCCTTGCAAAACAAGGGCGTCCCTTGATAGGTTTTTCAAGGCCGAGCGCACTTAAACAAAGCTGGTTTTGATCGGCGATACTGCGGAGTACTTTTTGCGCATCGCGTTGGTTGCGATAAAGACCATGTAGGTTGTCCTGCACACCGAAATCAAGGTCATCGGCCCAAACCAATACCGGACGCAGATGCTCGGTCTGTTGTTGGAGTTGCCAGGCACACAACCCGTTGTTGCGTCGTAAACGACGATTATGTATGGGTTGCATGGCCTTGATTAGTTTCGCCTCCAACAATAAAGCTCCTAATTCACCGGCGGTTTCTATCCAGTCGAAGCGGCGTAACTGCTGCGATAAACTCATTTCCTTGCCATGGCTGTGATCGGCTGAAAAGTGTGATAATACCCGTTGCTTAATGTTTATGCTTTTACCAATATATAACGGTAAGTCATTTTCGCCATAAAACAGATACACGCCTGGTGACTCGGGAAGTTCGTCGATCAGGCGACGATCAATATTTGACGGTAAACTGGAACGTGCAATCAGTTTTTGTACGGTATCGGTGATGAGCGTTGCATCTTGGCTTAAATGGATTTGCTGCCAAAATTGATGAATGAGTTGGGCATCACCCAGTGCCCTGTGTCGGGCTTTTACGGTTAAACCGAAGCGCTCAATCAGGCTATCAAGATTGTGATGCTGGTATTGTGGGAACAGCGCTCTGGATAATTTGACAGAGCACAATACAGAGGGTTGAAACGTCAGGCCTGAACGTTTGAATTCGTTTTTCAGAAAGCCGTAATCAAAGCGGGCATTATGTGCAATAAACAAATAACCCTGTAACAGTGCATGCAGTTCTTCTGCCACGGTTTCAAACAGTGGTGCATCGGCTACCATGGCGTTGGTAATGCCGGTTAATTTTTCAATAAAGGCCGGGATACGTGCTTGTGGTTGGATTAACCGACTCCACTCACGTACGCCATTTTCATCCATCAATACGACACCGATTTCAGTAATACGATCGACTGTCGCATTGGCACCGGTGGTTTCCAGATCAACAAACGCCAAGCGTGGAAACAAAGTGGTCACGATGCCAATCCCATTAAATCAATGTCGCCGATATCTGTTTCCCCTGTTATATTATTTACCAAGTGCCAAGAACGTCTTGGCAGATATTAATTAGCACTACATTAATGCGCTGATTGTTTTTTCATAAGCTGCTTAAATAGTCGTATTATTCCCCCACCAGACTTTTTTTTGTAATGATTCATAATATCTTCAATTTTATTGAACACTTGATCTTGCATATGAATTTTTTGGTGCATTGAGGCTCTCTCCGTTTTAAATCAGGATGGTTAATGAGAGCGATAACAGCGTATTTTAAACCAACAACTCTTCGCTTTGAACGATCTCAAGGCGTTATTATTGCACTGCGGTATCGATATTAATTTGAACAAGTAGCACATATTTTACAATCTATTCGGGAATTAAAGGTTACTTGAATTTTCTCGATTAAAGTGTTAGCTATCTATAGTCTCTTGCTCTAATTATTATGGTTCTCACCAACCATCCGATCGTTATTTAAAGTACTGGCCTCGATTATTGAGTCACCTTTAGACAGCAGGTCTTGTTGTTTCTCAGTGTATTCGGGACGAGCTGTTAACTTACCCGTAGTTGGATGGTAGTCAATTATTTAGGGATATAATAGAGCGGATGGTAAGGCGCAATTACCGGCTCTCTTCTACCCAACTACAGTGAAGCTAACTGAAAGTGTAGTCTATGGCGCTCATTTTGCAAGTTTGCCAAGGTGCGCAAAAAAGTCCATATTTACCTTAGGTGATTTTCTGCGAATAATATATCCGGTTTGCTGGTCTTTTTATCTATTTATTGCGTTATCAACTATCTGTCCTTACAGTCGTTGTAAATAAGCAAAAATCCTGTGCCACTTGGGTATATTAGCTACCCACTTTTGACGGGACAAGCAAAAAGGCTTAACCCTCCCTAATGATAAATCATCAAAACAGACCGTTCGCTGAGCGGAGTCGAAGCGGACAACTCGCTTCGACTCCGCTCAGCGAACGATTTAGCCTTAAATTATCCCGTTTTAAGTGAGTAGCCGGTATATTTATTCTTGGATATCACTTTGTTTTAAATTCCCGGCATGCAAGCCACATTCTTTTTTAGTTCCGGATTCCCACCACCAGCGGCCAACCCTTTCATGCTGATTGGGCAGGACAGCGCGGGTACAAGGCTCACAACCTATGCTGATAAAGCCTTTTTCATGTAATTCATTATAGGGTACTTGATAGGCTTCGATGTGATCCCAAACTTGCGCCGAATTCCAGTTGAGTAACGGATTAAATTTTATCAGTGGGTGTCCTTCAGTAGAAAAAGCGCTATCTATTTGCACTTCAGGAATATCCTGTCGGGTATCCAGACTTTGGTCTTTACGTTGACCGGTAATCCAGGCATCAACAGTTGCCAGCTTACGTTTTAAGGGTTCAACTTTACGAATACCACAACATTCCTGATGGCCATCCTCATAGAAGCTGAACAGGCCTTTGTTGGTTACAAAATTATCCAGCACATCCCGGTCAGGCGTTAACAATTCAATCTCTATCTGGTAATGTTTTCTGACTTTTTCTATAAAACGGTAGGTTTCCGGATGCAATCGCCCGGTGTCCAAAGAGAAAATCCGGATATCTTTTCTGATATTAAGTGCCATGTCGATTAATACGACATCTTCTGCGCCACTGAAAGAAATAGCGATATTATCAAATAACTCAAGGGCTTTTTTAAGAATGGTGCGTGGGTTTTTATTGGTTAAGTCGGTTTGTAATTGCTGAATATTAAAGGCTGTCATGAGGGGGCGGAGTCCTTTTTCTGTTTGATCAAATACCGGTAAAGTACCTTGAATGGCTATGCAGCGGAAAAAAGCAGGTTGGGTTACGCCATGGCTATAGGCCAACCTGCCTGTTAGTTTTTATTGTTGTGAAAAATACTGTGTCAGGAAATCATCGAAAGGGATTTGCTTTTGGCTTTCGAGATCTTTTTGCTCTGCCAGTGAGATTTTAGCCATTTCGGTAAATTCTTGGGTATGGATTTTATCCAGCTTGGACAAGCTAAATTGCCTGGCATGTTCGGCAGATTTATTTAAAGCAAAACGACTAAAAGGCAGTTGCGTTTCAGTCATGCCCTTTAATATCCTTGCTGATGCCGTTAAATCCGGATTTTCGATTAATAACTGTTGTTGGGCAAGGGCGGTACTATAAGGTTTGTCGGTATTGTCTTTATCCAGAACGGCACATACGGGCTGCATGGCTTCAAGTATTTCTGTTGCCCAGTCCGATAACAGAATCTGTTGATTGCCTTTGTTCAGTTGCAGGCCGGGTTTTCTACCAAAATTGGCAACGGCCAACTGATTGGCATTATTAATCTGGTGATCTTCGTCGGTAATACAGGGGCTGTCTTTTAATAAACAGGTCAGTAACAGCGCTTCTATAAACCGTGCCTTGGCTTCATCTATACCAACGGGATTAAATAAATCCAAATCCAGTGAACGCATTTCTATATAGCGAACGCCACGTTTTTTAAGTGCCAGTGTGGGTTTTTCGCCGGATTTGATGATTTGTTTAGGTCGAATAGTGCTGTAAAACTCGTTTTCAATTTGCAGGATATTACTGTTAAGTTGACGATATTCGCCATTAACAACTGTGCCGATTTTTTCATAGTCAGGGTAGGGGGTATTAATCGCCTTACTCAAACTACTGACATAGCCGGATAAAGAATTGTAATCAATTTTTAGATCAGCCTGGTTTTTGCTTTTATAGCCTATATCGCTCATGCGCAATGATGTTGCATAAGGATGATAGAGGGTGCCTTGGTCAAACTCTTCAAATTGGGCCATTAACTCCGGGCGGCTTTTGAAGAAATTTTTACAAATTGCCGGTGATGCGCCAAATAAATATAAAATTATCCAACCGATGCGCTGAAAGTTTCTGACCAAACCAAAATAGGCTTCGGAGGTAAATTGCTCCAGACTCAGTGGACTGTTTTCTTGTTGGTGTAAAATCGGCCACAGCGCTTCGGGTACCGAATAATTAAAATGAATGCCGGCAATGGCCTGCATGGTTCTACCGTAACGATGCCATAAGCCGTGTCGATAAACATGTTTCATGTGACCGATGTTGGATGATCCATAGTCGGCAATGGGAATACTTTCATCACCATCAATGCCGCAGGGCATACTCGCACCCAGTAAAATTTCATTATCCAGATGGTCATAAAAAAACTGGTGGACATTGCGCAAATAGTCCAGGCTGTCTTTTACATCGGCAAACGGAGGGGTAATTAATTCAATGAGTGATTCAGAATAGTCCGTGGTGATAGTCGGATGCGTTAGTGCCGAACCTAATACGGTCGGGTGCGGTGTTTGGGCAATAAAACCATCTTTGCCTATACGCAGACTTTCTTTTTCTATGCCTTTAAGGCCCCCGCAGAGCAGATGTTGATGGTCATTTGCCAGAAGTTGATCAAGGCGTGTCGAAAGCTTATTAGTAAAATAGGTCATAGAGTGGGCGTGTGTTCCCTGCAGTCCTGTATAATTGATGCATTATAAATGGTTTGCCTGATTGAAGAAGTATTATCGTCGTACGGGAGAGGCAGTGAAGAACAAGTCCATCGAAATACTCAAAGCCGTTTTTGGCTATGATGGTTTTAGAGGCCAGCAACAAGACGTCATTGAGCAAATTTTGGCAGGAGGGGATGCGCTGGTATTAATGCCCACCGGTGGCGGGAAATCATTGTGTTACCAAATTCCGGCCTTAATAAGGCCTGGGGTTGGTATCGTTATTTCACCATTGATCGCTTTAATGCAGGATCAGGTCAGCGCCTTACTTCAGTTAGGGGTAAAAGCCGCTTTTTTAAATTCCACGTTATCTCAGGAAGAAGTTCGAACTATTGAGCGGCAGTTATTGAATAACGAGCTGGATTTATTATACATTGCTCCGGAAAGACTGACTTCCGGCCGGACTATCGCGCTGTTTCAGCGTATTCAGATTGCCCTGTTTGCCATTGATGAAGCCCATTGCGTATCGCAATGGGGACATGATTTTCGGGTAGATTATTTACAATTGTCCTTGCTGCATGAGCAATTTCCCCAGATTCCGCGTATTGCCCTGACCGCAACCGCAGATGAAAAAACCCGGCAAGAAATTATCCTGCGCCTACAATTGGAAAAAGCGCCGCTTTTTCTCAGTGGTTTTGACCGTCCCAATATTCGTTACCGGATCGTGCAGAAACAAAATGCGCGGCAACAATTAATTGATTTTATTAAGGCCGAACATGCGGGGGACGCTGGTATTGTCTATTGTCTGTCGCGTAAAAAAGTCGATGAAACCGCCGAATGGTTAAGATCAAAAGGTATTAATGCCTTGGCCTATCATGCCGGCATGACCAATGCTTTACGCTATCAGCATCAACACCGGTTTTTAATGGAAGACAGTCTGGTGATTGTTGCCACCATCGCTTTTGGCATGGGTATTGATAAGCCTAATGTACGCTTTGTTGCCCATTTGGATTTGCCCAAAAGTGTGGAAGCCTATTATCAGGAAACAGGCAGGGCAGGGCGTGATGGTTTACCCGCTAATGCGTGGATGGCTTATGGCTTACAAGACGTTATCACGTTGCGGCGCATGTTGGCTGATTCCAATGCCGATGAAGCCCATAAACGTCTGGAAATGCACAAACTTGATGCGATGCTGGCGTTATGTGAGCAAGTCCATTGTCGGCGGCAGGCGTTATTAAAATACTTTGGTGATCACTTGGAGCTGCCTTGTAATAATTGCGATACCTGTTTGGAAGCGGTCGATACCTGGGATGGTACGCTGGCGGCACAACAGGCCTTATCGTGTATTTATCGTACCGGGCAACGTTATGGTGTGGGCTATTTAATTGATGTGTTACTTGGCAAAATTACCGAGCGGATTGTCAGTTCCGGTCATGATAAACAAGCCACTTTTGGCCTGGGTAAAGAGCTGGATGAGCAGCAATGGTCTTCCGTATTCAGGCAGTTGGTTGCGCGGGGACTGGTTTCCGTTAACTTTGATCATTTTGGCGTGTTGCAACTGACGGATGTCTGTCGCCCGATTTTACGCGGCGAACAACAGTTAATGTTACGTAAAGATATACGGCCCGAAAAAAGCAAGCTTGGCAAAAAAGGTGCCGGCAAATCAGTCGGCAAGGGCGAAATCAATAGTGAGTTATGGGAGGCTTTACGTGCCAAGCGCAGAGAGATTGCCGATGCCCAGGATGTGCCGCCCTATATTATATTTAATGATGCAACCCTGATGGCCATGATGGAGAAAAAACCGACCAATCACCAACAAATGCGCTTGTTGTCGGGAGTGGGTGAGCGAAAATTAAGCCTTTATGGCGATCAGTTTTTAGCGGTTATCAAAGATTATAGCGATGACCACAGCGGACACGATACGGCGACAGAATCGGTAGATTTGTTTAAATTAGGTTACAGCGTTAACAAGATTGCCCAAAAAAGAACATTGAAAGCCGATACTATTTATACACATCTTTCGCAAGCGTTGGAACAAGGACTACTGGCGTTGGTTGATGTCGTGGAATTGCCTGAGCCGGAAATAAAAACTATTGAAGAGGCTATTTTAAGTCTGCCCGGTGAACAACAAAATGCCTTAAAACCGGTTTATGAGCACTTTGATGGTCAATACAGTTACAGTATTTTGCGTTGTGTGCGGGCAGCACTACAGCGCAAGACGGCATAAATGTATTGTTGCCATGTATAAATTAAGTTTTTACGTTCCCGAAGCGCAGCTTGAAGCAGTAAAAAATGCCTTGTTTGCAAAAGGCGCGGGGCATTACAAAGCTTATGACCAATGCTGCTGGCAAGTGCGCGGAGAAGGTCAGTTTCGACCTTTGCCAAATAGCCAACCAACGCTGGGGCAAATTAACCGGTTGGAAAAGGTTATTGAATATAAAGTAGAGATGATTTGTACGGCTGTCGTCATCAAGGAAGTTGTACAGACCCTACTTGACGTACATCCTTATGAAGAACCTGCCTATGAAGTTTACAAGATCTTGACGGTTGACGATTTGTGAAATATCTCACTTTAACTTTTTGCCATTAATGCAATGACCATGCGCCGCTATTTTAAAAAAAATGTCGATCAAACAGATTTATTCGATTTGGCAGCACAGCTCAATGAAATAAAGCAATTGCGCTCAGCAGAGTCAGAGTTAAGCATGATTGCCTTGCTTGGTACGGCAGAGTTGAATTTAATTGAGAGCAAAAAAAAGACCGGCTTAAATTGGGTGCAGGTATCCACTGATTCCATCTTTGATTGAGTCTTCACAAAAAATCACCTTGGGCTTTGCTGCCAAAATGGCAGCACAATAAAGACTATAGATTTTCAGATAAATAATTTCCATGTTGACAGATACCATCCCTTCAAGGGATGTTATCTGTGTGAGCTTACAGCGCATGAATTGACAGTTTAATTTCTGAAAGTCTATAGCGAAGTTACTTGGACAGCCTTCTTGCTAATCTTTGCCAAGAATGGCATCTGCAACCGCTTTGCAAAAGCCAACCTCGGTATCTTTTATATCCGTCAGTGCACCATAAAAACCATGCCATGCGAAAGTCTTATTGACTTCATAGCGGGCCATTTTTTCATTGGATAAAGAGTCGGCAAGCGTTACCTCGGCATCAATATGCATTTGTCCCAAGCCTATCATCATAAATCGCGCAAAAGCACTGCCTTCATCATAGTTTTTTATAGCCACCGAAGCGTTGAGCGTTGTCGAACCGGGAGCGCCGGTATTGATGCTTTTAAAACGCTTTGGGCTAGTGGTTTTTATATCTGCCACAATCAGTTTCGTCATTCTATCGGTATCAGTTTGATTTAACGTCACGTGATTATCCGCTTTAACGGTAATAACCAAATCAGAAAATCGGTCTGCCTGATTACTACTCATCGCTGAACCCAGCAATTGATGAGAGCCAGCGTTATCAGCGCATCCAGACAAGAAGCTGGCAACAAAGACTAGTGTTATAAAAAAGTATGTCATGTTAATAAAAGCCCTCTGATGGATTAATTAAAACGGGTATGGGGCAGATGCCTGATAGTTATTATAGCGGTCTGAAGATGCTTGCACGGATTATTACCGGCAAGCGTCAATAAAACCTGATGTCCCGGCGGTATTAATAATAATAACCTGCAAAACTTTTAGCGTATTATAAAATCGCATAGTGCTTTTATCCCTTGTCGTTTGGCGCTTGGATAGCTTGATTCCTTTACCGGTTATGCGGGTAAAGGGGTTGCATTAAGTAATAATGGTATTGGCACTGCTCAGCAAGTTACTGGCACTGCCAGCACCTTTATTTGCACTGCCAGTATCTATGCTGACTATCCCGGTACCTTTAGTCGCTTTGCCAGTACCTTTAGTGGCTACTCAATCACCTTTAGTGACAATGCCAGTACCTTTATTGGCACTGCCAAAACCTTAACGCCATTGCCAGCAAAGGTATTGGCATTGGTGATAAAGGTATTGCCTCTGCCAGCACCTTTACTGGCATTGCCAAGCAAGGTATTGGGACTACTTGAGAGCTTCTGATAGAGCCAATAAAGGTATTGGAAAAGCGAGTAAAGGTACTGAGAGTGCTGGTAGAGCTGCTGGCAGTGCTACTAAAGGTTTCGGCATTGCCGGTAAAGGTTCTGGCAGTGCCAGTGGCTTGACGGGGAGAGTGAATAAAGGTTTTTTAAAACACCGTTGCGGTATTTACTGAGCTGGTTCGCAAATTATAACGCGGGACGGAGTTTTATAACCCCGTCCCAAACGTTTCAAAAGCTATTAAAGCGCGTAGGATGGGTAGAAGCAATAGCCGAAACCCATCATATTCAATCGGTTATTCGATGGCTTTCGCTCTACCCATCCTACTCATTAATTAAAGCCATAAGACGGATTAAAAGTAGGGCGCAATATGCTATAGACTTTCAGATAAATAATTTCGATGCAAACGGATACCATCCCTTCAAGGGATGTTATCCGTACGGGCTTTAAATTTAATATAATCGAAATTTAATTTCTAAAAGACTATAGATATTTATGCCCTACCTATTTATACCTTACCGCGTTGACTCCAAGTTTCGGCTTGGGAACCGGTAATGCATGTAGCCCAACGCTTTATGCTGATAAAATACCGGCTTTTAGGCTTTGCGTCGACGAGTCAAGACACCAAAGCCTGCCATTGCCGAGCCGAATAACCAAATTGCTGCAGGAACAGGAACTGCGGCGACTTGATACAGCGAAGTGGTTTCGCTAACCTCGTTGCTTACAGCAAGATAGCTGCCTGCGGCGTTAGAGAAAAAGCTTATTCCTTCCGGACCTACATCACCTGCAGTGAAAATTGTATCGAGGTATAGGATGCTCGCCAAGTTGCTAATGTCCCAAGCCATGATGGCATTGGATCGCTCCAGGCCCAGAAACAATATATCGCGGCCATTAACTTTACCCACTATTGCGCTTTCTGGCTCTGGTCCTTTATTGTCGCTACGGCTGTCATCCCAAATTGACGGGTAATTAGCCTTTATGATTTGCTCTATCTGATCGCCGGAATCGGACACCATTGTACCGTTAGCATCTAAAATCGAGAAAGATCGTCCACCAAACACTTGCAACTGATCAAGGTCGCCATCGCCATCGGTGTCGCCGCTGGTAGAGACGGTTAAACGATTTAGTTTGTCGTTATTGGTTTGCCAGTCAGCACCATGCGCAGCGGTCAGAGTAGCGTTTAGAGCGGAATCAATGGTTGCATCGCCGACGCGGATTTCATCATTACCACCTGCCCAATCGCCACGAGAATCGCCTTCGTTGGCCGTTACATAGTATTGACTGCCGCTGTTGGTAAAACTCGCTATGCCATCTGGCATATACATTCCCATCACGTTCCAATTTTGGATATTGCCGTTCAGGGGGCTTTTGCCTGATCCGTCACGATCTGAAACATCCAGGCCGTTGCCCGCCAGGCTGTGGTCTTTCAAGCCCATGGCTTTAATGTTGGTAATGGTTGCCGTAGCGATATCGATCTCCGCCACTGAATTAGCTTCTTGCAGGGTTGCGTAAGCTTTGGTGCCATCTGCGCTTACTGCGATGTATTCGGGTTCAAGATCTTGGGCAACAGAAGCATTGGGGCCGGTAAGTCTGACACCTGCAGCCTTAAGTGCTGCAGCCGAGCCATTAAAGCTCTCAAAACCAGCGGTCTGTGAAGTAAAAGTGGTTGTATTGATAATGCTCACTGAGCCAACTGGATCGCCACCAGGGCCAACCAAATAACTGCTTGGTTCGGCTTCATTGGCCACTAACAAACGACTACCATCTGGTGTGTAAGTGACAGCATCAGGATTAGCGCCGACCGTCACATCCGCCTGATGTGCATAGGTATTAGCATTATAAAAACTCACCAAACCGGCATTGGTCTTGTTGGGGGCTGTGATGGCTATCGCTGCTTGGCCGTTCTTTACAGCGACGCTATTGATGCCGCCTAGCGAGCTAGTAGAAAAGGAATTGACCAGATTGCCGGACAAATCAAGGATATCAATACCGCCTTGACCAAGGTTTAATTGGTTTGCATCCGTACCTGCCACCCATAGACGATTGTTTAGGGCGTCGTAGGAGAGAATTTCAGAGCCCATTGAATTTGAGCCATTAGCGGCAGTATGGCTGAAAGTCCATTCATGAGAGTAGCTAAAACCACCGGTTGCATTGGCGGTTGTGGAGGCTAGCGCTACGGCAACGGCAATAGCGAGGGTAATACGTGTATGTTTCATAAGCTTTGGAATCCTTGATGTTGTTAATATAAATGGTTAATTTGCAATTAAATAAGCCAGGCATAATTGAGCCGCTAATAATTGCTTTCACCCTCAACAACACGCTAGGTCTGTCAAGTTGAATCCTAATTTACTTTTTATTTGTTACAAAAGTGTGAACCGTATCGAATAATTCACCTTTCGTTCAATTTTGCCACTGTTTCATGAAATGATGGCCATAGCTCATGAAAAGTACGAAAGACATGAAAGACAAAAAAATATATTAAATACACGAAATCAATATTGAATAAACTGGTTGCCAAGTTCCAACTTAGCAACCAGTTTATTCAGCACAGTCTATGAATTTAGTATATTTAGGTTACTTGATACATTTCGATGCATTTCGATACAATTCAAAGCTGTACTTGGTATTTTTATCTGTTATAGTCTTTTAGTAGTTTAAAGATTACATAAATACTTTAGGTATTTATGTTCAAGCAAAGTTATCTGCTTAATAAAATTGCAAGCTCGTGTTCCACTTATCCAAGTGCCCATGATTCATGGATGAACAAGCCAAACTTATTGCAAGATAAGGACGGAAAGCTACGGAGCCTTTAATAAAGGCCAGCCGGGTTGCGTTAAATTTAATGATAATTTTACGTAGGTAACAACATGCAATATAAAAAAATAGCGCTGGTATTGGCATTGCTGGCCAGTAGCGTATCAACCGGCACAGCACAAGCGGCGCTGTTGGCACGTACCGGTGGTATGGTCTATGACACTGTCAACAACATTACGTGGGCAGCCGATGCCAACTTGTTTCAAACCCAGGCGGCGAGTAATCCTAATATGGTCAGTGACATTATCGCGGCTAACGATGGGGTTATTCATGATACGGCGAATTATTATGATGGGTATACGGGTATCTATAACCTGACCAGCGCAGACTTTAATACCGACACTGGCACAATGACCTGGTTTGGCGCACAAGCTTGGGCTAACAACTTGACGCTGGGTGGTGTTACGGGCTGGAGCTTACCCTCTACACCAGTAAAAGCTGATGGAATCAATGTCACCAGTAGCCAAATGGGTGATTTGTTTTACGACCAATTAGGTGGTGCAGCTTGGACAGATATTGCAACAACTCATAATGCCAACTATGATCTATTTACTAACATCCAGAGCTATGTGTACTGGTCGGGTAGTGAGTACGCGCCCGATCCAAGCGCCGCGTGGGGCTTAAATACCAGCAGTGGCTACCAGGGCGCCCCCTATAAGTTCGGCCAGTTCTACGCATGGGCTGTTCGCCCGGGCGATGTTGCCGCCGTTCCGGTACCCGGTGCGTTTTGGCTCTTCGGTAGCGCTATAGTTGGGTTAATGGGCTTAAAGCGTCGTAAAAATATCGGTTAATTAGGTGATTGGCTGATTTCCAAGCTCCAACTTGGGAATCAGCCATTTAAAGCAGGATTATTTTACCGATAATAACCCCTAATTCCTTGAAGGGATGTTATCGCCTCCTGCTTATTGATTGCCAGCCCCGAAAAAGCAATAATTTAGTGTCTTTTTTCGTGCTTTTCGTGTCTTTCGTGGACCTTGGCTTTTGCTTGTTTAACCCCGACCCAGTCGTTTTTCAGTTTCCAAGACCTGTTGAGTCGTTTGCAGCACGGTATCAGGGTTTAGGCTCATCGAGTCTATGCCGATTTCCACCAGATAATCGGCCATTTCAGGATAATCCGACGGTGCTTGACCGCACAGGCCGCAATGTTTGCCGTTGCGCTTTGAGCCTTCTACGGCCAACCGGATCATTGCTTTAACGCCGGCATCACGTTCGTCAAAGTCTTCGGCGACTATCGCGGAATCACGGTCTACGCCTAAAGTGAGTTGAGTAAGATCATTAGAGCCGATAGAAAAACCGTCAAAATGCTTGGAGAAGGCATCAATCAGGATAACGTTATTGGGAATCTCGCACATCACATAGATTTCCAGGCCGTTTTCACCCCGCTTTAGTCCCAGTTGCGCCATGTAATCAAGTACCTTTTTGGCTTCCTGGACGCGTCGGCAAAAAGGAATCATCAAGATAACATTGGTCAGACCCATGTCGTCGCGTACCCGTTTCATGGCCGCGCATTCCAATGCAAAGCCTTCGGCATAAGCGGGATGGGTATAACGTGAAGCGCCACGAAAACCGATCATCGGGTTGGGTTCATCAAACTCAAACCAGCGACCACCCAATAAGGTGGCGTATTCGTTGGTTTTAAAATCGGACATTCGCACCACCACGGGTTTGGGATAAAAAGCGGCGGCAATCGTACCCACGCCTTCCGACAGGCGTTGAATAAAAAAATCTTCAGGGGTTGCGTAGTTACGGGTTAATTCGGCCAGTTGTTCACGTTCTTGGTTATCTTGCACACGTTCCGGATGGATTAACGCCATGGGATGCGCTTTGATATATTCGGTGATAATAAATTCCATACGCGCCAAACCCACGCCGTCATTGGGCAGGAAACTGGTTTTAAAAGCCAGTTCCGGGTTGCCGATATTCAACATAATTTTAGTTTTTGGACGCTTCAGGCCGGCCAGGTTGGTGGATTTAATTTCAAAATCAAGGATACCTTCATAGACGTTGCCATTGTCGCCTTCAGCACAGGATACTGTTATGGGGGTATTATTTTTAAGTGTTGTGGTAGCGTTATCACAACCGACTACCGCAGGCACGCCTAATTCACGTGAGATAATGGCAGCATGGCAGGTACGCCCGCCACGGTTGGTGACTATGGCTGAGGCAATTTTCATTACTGGTTCCCAATCCGGTGTCGTAATATCGGCAACCAGTACATCGCCCGCTTTAAAGTCAGCCAGCTGTCTGACATTGTCAATAATACGGGCGTTACCGGTGGCAATTTTACTGCCTACCGAATGCCCGGTAACCACCGGCGTAGCTTTACTGTTAAGTACATATTGCTCTAATAGCATACCGCTCAATTGGGATACGACCGTTTCAGGTCGTGCCTGAACAATATACAGGATGCCGTCAATGCCATCTTTTGCCCATTCAATATCCATTGGTTTTTTCTGACCTGCCTTGGCGCTGTAATGTTTTTCTATTTTGATGGCATAGTCGGCCAGCGTTAAAACATCCTGGTCATTAAGACAAAAATGATTACGTTCTTCGGCGGAGGTAACAATGTTTTGAGTCGGTTCTCGCGTACGTCCATCGCTATAAACCATTTTTATCTTTTTTGCGCCCAAGGTACGTTTTAATACGACACGATGACCTTGCTCAAAGGTCGGTTTGTGTACATAAAATTCGTCGGGATCTACCGAGCCTTGGACGACATTTTCACCCAAGCCATAAGCGCCGGTAATAAAAACGACATCGCTAAAACCGGATTCGGTATCCAGAGAAAACATGACGCCACTGGCCTTCAGATCAGAGCGCACCATTTTCATGATACCGATTGACAGGGCCAGTTTGAAATGGTCAAAACCCTGATCAACGCGGTAATGGATAGCCCGGTCAGTAAATAAACTGGCAAAACAGCGTTTACAGGCATCCAGTAAGGAAAACTCACCGCGTATATTAAGAAAGGTATCTTGTTGTCCGGCAAAGCTGGCAGTGGGTAAATCTTCGGCAGTGGCTGAGCTTCGTACTGCAACGCTCATATCATCGCCGTATTGCTGATGCAATTGTGCATAGGCTTTGAGAATCTGGTTTTCAAGGTCAGCCGGAAAAGGGGCTGCATAGATAATATCGCGTGCCTTACGCGCACGACTGGCAAGATCAACGACATCTTCCGGATTTAAGTCATCCAGCGCGTGATGTAATGGTTGCCAAGCACCGGCTTGTTCAAGTAAATAACGGTAGGCCTCAGCGGTCACTGCAAAGCCATTGGGTATTTGGACGCCTTGTGGTGTTAATTCGCGGTACATTTCACCTAAAGAGGCATTTTTTCCGCCAACCAAAGGCACATCGTCTATCGTTAATTCATTAAACCAACGGATATAATTTGTTTGTGTGGACATTTTATTTTCCTTAAGGGCATTCCTCGTGTGTGTTTATACTCGTCACGGTTACACTTAACTTGCGGAAAACTCAAGGTGGGGTTTTTTATTTAAAATCCGCTGCGGTGTGTGCGTGCATTATTGGATCAGGGGGGTAAAAGCTAAATCATATACAGTTCTATAAACCGGAGCAAGGAGCAAGTTATTATTTAAATGACTGGCCGATAAAGCGGTAATGACAGTTCTTTAAATATCGACAATAATACGCCTGGTTGACGTATAATTCGCTGAATTGTAAAGGCATCCGGTAGCAGGTTGTTAAGCGTTTTTATTCACCACGAAGACCCGAAGGACACGAGGTTTTCTTTCTTTGCGGTGATCTTTTAAGATTTATTTACGGATCAAATAAATCATCATTCTTTCGATTTTAAAGACAAAATCTGTGCTTATTTCTGATAAACAAAAAAAAATCTTAACGTTACTGGCTGATGGTGAATTTCATTCCGGCACTGAATTAGCCGAAATATTCGGTGTTAGTCGATCGGCTATCTGTAAACAGTTAAAAGGGTTGTCTGAATTAGGACTGCACCATTCGGCTGTTAGCGGTAAAGGTTATCGCTTGGATAAAGCGCTGGAATTATTGACTCCGTCCAAAATCAACGCCAGCCTTGGCGAAGCGCATAAAGCACTTGTTTCAACGTTGGAAATCCATGACAGCCTTGGTTCGACCAACAGTTATCTGGTAGAGCACTCCCGTAATAATGCCGCGTCCGGTTTTGTCTGTTTTGCCGAGCATCAAACGGCGGGTAAAGGCCGGCGAGGGCGACAATGGATTTCACCTTACGGCAGCAATATTTATGTCTCATTACTTTGGCGCTTTCAACAAGGCGGCATTATTGGAACGGCAGGCTTAAGTCTGGCTATTGGCGTTGCCGTTATCAGGGCGTTAAAGCAGCATGA
This sequence comes from Methylobacter psychrophilus, assembly GCF_025583945.1. Lineage (GTDB taxonomy): Bacteria > Pseudomonadota > Gammaproteobacteria > Methylococcales > Methylomonadaceae > Methylobacter_C > Methylobacter_C psychrophilus. The sequence continues at coordinate 48,255 of NZ_JAOEGU010000009.1, read as the reverse complement.
TATTAATGATGTCGGTTTAAAGTGGCCTAATGATATTTACAGTCAGGGTAAAAAATTGGGCGGTATATTGATCGAAGTATCCGGTGAAGCCGATGGACCTTGTGCGGCGGTTATCGGTTTGGGATTAAATTTGTTTTTACCTGAAATACAAGCCCAAAGTATTACTCAGGCCTGGACGGATCTGACCAACATCAGCGGTAAAAAGCCGTTGCCCAGAAACCTGCTGGCGGGAGCCGTATTAAAGCATATTCTGGCTATTGTTAACGGCTTTGAAACGGTCGGCATTAAGGCTTATCTTGATGAATGGCGCAGCTATGATTGTCTGAAAGGTCATTTGGCGACCTTGTTTGTTGGTCAGCAACAAATTGAAGGTATTGTTGCCGGCATTGATGATAATGGCTTGTTATTGATTAAAAAGCCGGATGGTACCATTCAGGCTTTTGCATCTGGCGAAGTCAGTTTTAGCGCGCCAATAGTATGAATTTACTGATTGATAGCGGTAATACCCGACTCAAATGGGCAATGTTGCAAGAGGATGGACTGTTTACGAGCCATGCGTTGCTTAATCAACAGCTTACCCGGCAACAACTTATTGCTGCCTGGAAATGGCAATCACCGCCAAAACGGCTTGCCATTGCCTGTGTTGGCTTAACACCTTTGTTGGAGTTGGTGCTGGCTGTGGCCGTTGAATTGTGGCCAGCCATTGAGATTATTTCCGTAAAGTCAGCGGCGAAAGCCTTCGGTGTTGTTAACGCCTATCAGCAACCTGAAAAACTGGGTGTTGATCGCTGGTTGGCTTTGGTGGCGGTGCGTCACCATTATCAACAACCGGCCTGTATTGTTGATTGTGGCACGGCCATTACCGTTGATTTAATTGATGCGGATGGAAACCATCAAGGTGGCTTGATTAGCCCCGGCTTAACGCTGATGAAACAATCTCTGGCGACCGGTACTGCCGCGCTGCCATTTAATCAAACAAGTTATGTCGCAGGGCCTGCCTGTTTTACCGAAGCCGCCATTTATAGTGGCACCTTAATGGCGGCTACCGGTTTAATTGAGCAGGTGTTAAGTCAACAACACGATTTTGTGCAATTGATTTTAACGGGGGGTGATGCGGATATTATTGCTGAGCACCTTAAGATCAAGCCGACTATTGATAGTGATTTAGTGTTGCGCGGCTTGGCAATTGTTCTGGAAGGGCAGCGGTAAAAATAGTGTTTTTTTTCGGTGGCAATGACAAGTTCATCGTGAAACTTAAGCTGTTTAAAGTATCAATATTATTTTCTAATCATGACTAAAATGGTCTTTCCGCTACCGGTCGTTAACTAGGCAATCAAGGTATTAGCAGGTATGATAGTGCTTTACGCCAATCAAACTTTACCGAAAGGCATTGACTTGATTGGGGTAATCTTCATAGCAGGATATTTTCCTCTGTCCTTAATAATCGCGTGGATTGGAGGCTGTATTTATACCAACATAGCGATAATAACGGAGATTGATTTATGGGAATTTCATTAAGTAAAGGCGGCAACATTAGTCTGTCCAAAACTGATCCCACATTAAAACATGTGATAGTTGGTTTGGGTTGGGATGCAAGGCCTACCGATGGCGTAGATTTTGATCTGGATGCCAGCGCTTTTATGGTCAAGGAAGATGGCAAAGTCAGGTCTGACAGTGATTTTATTTTTTACAATCAGACTAAATCGACTTGTGGTTCGGTTGAGCATACCGGCGATAATCGTACCGGTGAAGGTGACGGTGATGACGAATCGGTTATTATTCTGCTTGATAAAGTACCGGCCGATATCCAACGGATTGTGTTTTGTGTCACTATCCATGATGCCGAGATGCGTAAACAAAATTTCGGTCAGGTTAGTCACGCTTATGCCAGAATCGTTAATAAAGATACCAATAACGAAGTCACCCGCTACGATTTAAGCGAAGATGCCTCCATTGAGACGGCGATGATTTTCGGCGAAATCTACCGACACAGTAATGAATGGAAATTTAAAGCCGTAGGACAAGGCTATGCCGGTGGCTTGGCGGCTTTAGCGAAACAGTACGGTATCAATATTTAAACAATAATTTATCAGTTTCAATAATAACAGGAGACAATCATGGCAATATCACTTAGCAAAGGCGGCAACGTTAATCTCAGTAAAGAAGCACCCGGATTAAATAAAATCGTGGTGGGTTTAGGTTGGGATGCACGTGCAACTGATGGCGCGGCATTCGATTTGGACGCCAGTGCATTTTTGGTCAAGCTGGATGGCAAAGTTCGATCAGATAGCGATTTTTGTTTTTATAATAATAAAGTCGTTGGCGATGGCGCGGTTCAGCACACTGGCGACAATACAACGGGTGCCGGTGACGGCGATGACGAAACCGTCAAGGTTGAATTGTCAAAAATTCCCGCTGATCTGGATAAAGTGGTTTTCGCGGTAACCATTCATGACGCTGACGCGCGTAAACAGAATTTTGGACAGGTAAATCACGCATTTATTCGTGTTATTAATGAAGATGGCGGCCAGGAAATTGCCCGTTATGATCTTAGCGAAGATGCTTCAATCGAAACGGCAATGATCTTCGGTGAAATTTATCGGGTCGGAACAGACTGGAAGTTTAAAGCTGTTGGACAAGGTTTTGCTGGCGGTCTTGGGCCTTTGGCTGCATCTTTTGGCGTGAGTGTTTAAGTTTTAACACCGGGCTACTTACACCAGTATCGGCTTCCTCTCCGTTAAGAGAGGGAGCTTTTAAATATTAATGCTTAACTTTAGAGGTATGTTGTTTATGGCTATTAATTTACAAAAAGGACAAAAAATCTCTTTATCCAAAGAGTCAGGCGGCGCGTTAAGTAAAATCGTCATGGGCGTGGGTTGGGATGCCAAAAAAAGCAGTGTAGGGCTTTTGAAAGGGATGTTTGGTGGTGGTAGCAGTAGCGCGATTGATTTGGATGCCTCCTGCGTATTATTCGACGAACAAAATGTGGTCGTTGATACGGTTTATTTTGGTCAATTAAAAAGTCGTGACGGCAGTATTATACATACCGGCGATAATCGTACTGGCGATGGTGACGGTGATGATGAACAAATTCTGGTTGATTTGGATAAAATTCCGGCAAATATTAAGTCATTGGTATTTACGGTAAGTTCTTATACCGGTCAAACGTTTGATACTGTTGAAAATGCGTATTGCCGGATTATTGATAACAACGATAAAAATGAAGTTGCCCGTTATACCTTAAGTTCACAAGGGTCTCATACCGCACAAATTATGGCTAAACTATATCGCCATAACGGTGAATGGAAAATGCATGCCATTGGTGAAAATGGAACCGGTCGAACTATTGCTGATTTACTGCCGAAAATTATTGTTCATTTATAATGAGAATATGGTTTAACAAAACATTTTCAACGATTAGCGCTGTTTTTAGAGATCTTCGTCAGTCAGTTCCAGCGGGCGAAGTCACCTTGATTTGTACCCACACGCACACCACTGCAGCGGCTTTTTTGGCCGCTGACGAAAGCTACCTTGAACCTTCCGATTTAACCGGACAAGCCTATCTTGAATGGTGTGTGGACTTTTGTCAGCAACATAAGGTCAGCTTGTTTTGGCCCGGCAAAGAAGCCATATTAATCAGTAAACATCATGTCCTGTTTCAAGCAATTGGCGTTCAAGTACTGTCTGTTGCTGATTATGACACACTGAGTTTGTTACATGATAAAGCCGATTTTTATGCCGATTTAAGCCCTGATGTCGCTAAAAGCATGGACTTTATTCCGGTTAATAACAGCGCTGAGTTTGATCATGCGGTGACAGCTTTATCGGCAAAACATGAAAGTTTGTGTGTTAAACCGGCGGTATCCGTATTTGGTTTGGGCTTTCGGGTGTTGGATACCCAGCGCGATAGCATCAGCCAATTACTCCAAGGTATTGAATACCAAATTCCGTTACAAGAGTTGCGGCAAGGTATGACTAATACACCGCAATTTGACACACTGCTGGTTATGGAACATTTGGCCGGGCCTGAATGGAGCGTTGATTGTGCAGGGCGACATGGTGAATTATTGTGTGCCGTACAACGAAAAAAATCGCAGTTGGCCGGGGGCGGACAAATTATCGACAACAATGCAGAAATACAGGGTATGGTAAACCGATTAACAAGCCATTATCGATTGAACGGTTTATTCAATATCCAGTTTAAGGAAGGCGTAAACGGGCCGAGTTTACTGGAAATCAACCCGCGTCCTTCAGGTGGCTTTGGCATGGCCTGTTTGTCAGGTGCCAACCTCGCGCATATTGCCTTGCAGGGCATTAAAGGTAAAGCTTTTACGCAACCGGTTATTCACTATGGGCTTAAGGTGATTGAGGTTAATACGCCAATGGTCCTGCAAGAAGTGTAAGAAGCCGTTTTTGCTTTCATAAAAGAACGCTGTAATCAGCTATTTTATAGTCATTAATGCTCTTAGCATTAGCTTGTTGCAAATCATGCCCTTCAATAAAATAAATTTACTGGTTATTAAATATCTTAAATACATCGAAATGGTCGGTGTATTAATGCGGATCTTCAGCTTTTCAATGGTCAGTTGGATGGGTTCGGAAAGTCCGTTCTTTTTCGTCTGGGCTTTTAATACGGCAGACGCGATTATTCTTTCCTGGTGCTCTATTTTAAAAAAAGAGAGTGCTTATATCTTGCTGAATATCTTTTGGATACTGGTGGGCGTCGTTGGCATGCTCAGAGCCAGTGCATTTTCATTGCCGGATTTTAAAATTACTTTGGTGCAGTTTCTTGCCCAAGCCGCCACATTGTTCAACTAATAATCCTCTTAAATAGCGCTACACAGAAGACACGATGCAAAAAACAGTCACCATAAAATTAGACACCGGAATACTTGAGCTTGAGGTAGAGCCCGGACATATTCCATTGCAGCGTTTGCTGGGGTTTGCGGCACGGGTAAGCAGTAAGCGCAAGTTTTTATTGGTTAGCAAGGTCTTGGGGAAACATTATCCGGTCTCACCAAAAACCATGAGCTGGTCTTATCGTGCCTTGGCAAGACTGGTATTAAAAAACGAGATAGGTGAGTCTTCGCTGTGGATAGGCATGGCGGAAACGGCAACCGGTTTGGGTTATGGAGTCTTTGCAGCCGCTTGCCATGAGGGCGTACAAGAGGCTTTGTTTATCCAAACGACTCGTTATCAACTGGATAAAACCGACCGGCTGGAGTTTGAAGAAGCCCATAGTCATGCTACTGACTTTTTTCTGTATTATCCTGAGTACCCGGAATATCGAAAGCAGTTTTTAAATGCAGAAACATTGGTGCTAATCGACGATGAAATCAGTACGGGCAAAACTTTTTTACGCCTCATAAAAGCCTATCAAGTGGTTAATCCGGCCTTGCGTAAAGTATTTATCGTAAGTCTGGTTAATTTCGCTCATCCTGATGACCGTGCGGCGCTGGAATTACAAGCGGGTGTCGCGGTGGAATGGGTTTGTTTTAGACAGGGGTTATTGCGTTTTGAAGATAGTCAAAATGCCGCCATCGATAACATTACCGTTAATGTGTCAGGTAATGGCCTTTGTAAAAAGCATTTGCTGGCTTGGCCCGGGCGCTTGGGATTGGTTGCACCGATTAGTTTGGATGCCGATGTGCTGGAACAGTTATGCCACAGTGGTTTTAACCGCGAGTCCAAAGATTTCAGGCCCGTTTTGGTATTAGGCACGGGTGAATGCAACGCCCCGGCTTATTTGCTGGGGCAAGAGTTGGAAAGCAACGGTTTTACCGTAAAAGTCCAAAGTACAACACGGTCACCGATTCATCAGGGTAATGATATTACTTTGGTGTGCCAGTTTGAAGACAACTACGACGATGGCATCGCTAATTTTATTTACAATGTAAATCCGGACGATTATCGGGAGATTATTTTGTGTCATGAAACGCCGCTTGATAAATCATTAATGGACCGGCTGCACGAATGGCAAGCCATTAGTGCCCGATTTGAACTTAAACAGCCAAACTTAAACCATGCAAAGTTACATTTTTTTAGACCTTGATGACACGCTGTTTCAAACCCTGAGAAAATGTGCCTTGGGTCCAGATGATCCGCTGTTACAGGTACGCGCTTGCCTGCCTGATGGCTCGCCTAATTCTTATGCCACACACAAACAACAATGGTTGTGGCATTGGTTGGAAAAAGGTTTCAAAATCGTGCCGGTTACCGGGCGTGATGTTGATGCTTTTGACCGTGTTATGTTGCCTTTTCAGGAAGAAGTAGTCTTGAATCACGGTGCCGTCATTCTGGATAAACAACGCCTTATTGATCGTGTATGGATGGAGGGCATGATGCAAGCTTTACCGGCCTATCATGAAAAATTACTGGATATCTGGGCAGAAATTGAAAAGTATTGTCAGCGTTTCAGCGGTTTTAAAACCCACTTGGTTAATGATTTTTCGGTCACCTGGTACGGTGTCATCAAACATGTGGATGGTACTGAAACCCCATTAACAACGGTACTGGACAATGTCATTAAAATGCATCCACATATTCTTGATGGCAGTTTGTATTGGCATTTAAATGGCAATAATCTGGCGGTATTACCCAAGATTATCAACAAGGAAAGTGCGGTCAGTTATTTGATCAACAGCTATAAACAACAGCACCCGCAACTGCTGACTTTTGGAGCCGGTGACAGTAATACCGATGCGCCATTTATGGGCTTGTGTGATTACGCGTTAATTCCAAAAAACACGCAATTGTTTAAAACGCTGGCTTTTTCCTAATGAACAATGCGAGGCCTTTTACCGGCAGTTACACCGTTGACGATGTACACTTTTTGTTAAAACCGATGGCGGTGACCGACACGCCAGTACATCTTAAAGAAGCGCTGATTCAGTCCGGTCAAAAACATTATTCTGAAATGCTGACGCATGAGTCTTTGCCACCAGCTGACTATTTACCGTTGTTTTACCGGGCCATGACCTTAAATCAGGATCGTATGGCAGAGCATTTGTTATTGTTGGCGGAAGGTATTATAGCAACGCGTCCCAAAGGCATTACTTTAGTCTCATTGGCAAGGGCAGGAACGCCGGTAGGTGTGTTACTCAAGCATGTTTTAAAACGTCATTTCAACATTCAGGCGGAACATTATTCCATTTCCATTCTTAGAGATGTGGGTATCGATCAAAATGCCCTGCGTCATATTTTGCAAAAGCATGTGCCGGAATCATTGGTCTTTGTTGATGGCTGGACAGGAAAAGGCGTAATTGCACGGCAGTTGGCAACCAGCTTGCAGGATTTTGCCATCAGTGACGGCATTCATATCCCGCCGGAGTTATACGTCTTGACTGATTTGTCGGGTTGGGCTGCGGTTGCCGCTTCTTCGGAAGATTATTTGATTCCTTCCTGCATTCTAAACGCTACCATATCGGGGCTGGTTAGCCGGTCAGTCTATGACAAACAGGCGGCGAGCCGGACTGACTTTCATGGTTGTTTTTATTATGAGCAGTTTGCCGAACAGGATTTATCCCGTTATTTTATCAATGCGATACTTGAACGAGTAGCTGTGATAAGGTCTACCTTTACTGGCAAATTTGCCGACCAGTCAGACCATTGTCAACAATTACAAAGAGTTTCCCAACAGTTTTTAGGCTGGATTGCCGAGCAATACGGCATTACCCAGCACAATTACATTAAGCCCGGCATCGGTGAGGCGACGCGTGTTTTATTACGCCGTGAAGCACAGTTATTACTGTTGCAGGATTTGGACTGTGAAGCGACCCTGCATTTGCGCTGGTTGGCAGAGTCCAAGTTAATTCCAATAGTCGTTTTTAAAGAGTTACCTTACCGTGCAGCAGCGCTAATCAAAAAGGTTGTCTTATGAATCATCAGTTAAAGTCGTTTTCACCCTGGATGTTAGGTGCGCCACTTTATATGCCAGGCAATCGCCGTGACATCATGGAAATTGCCAATGGCGAGAAGTACCCAATGTTGCGCTCAATGATTTTTTGTACGGAGGATGCAATATCAAAATCTGATGTGGATAGTTGCGTGCGTCATATCGGTTTATGTTTACAAGGTTTTAAGGATTCGACCCAGAAATTTCGGTTTATTCGTGCCAGAAATCCGGAAATATTAGCCCGTTTACTGGAGCTTCCTGATATTGAAAAAGTAGATGGTTTTGTACTGCCAAAATTTACTGAAAGCGTATTTGATGCTTATTTTGATCAATTACGGGGCACGTCTTTTAAGGTGATGCCGACTCTTGAGACCAAAGAGGTTTTTGATGTCAATGCGATGACTCAATTACGCCAAGGCTTGTTACAGGACGATATTGCATCGCGTGTAGTAATGCTGAGAATTGGCGGTAACGACTTGATGAATCTCTTGGGTATTCGCCGGCCACGGTTTTCAACGCTTTATGAAACACCGATTGGTAACGTTATCTCACAACTGGTGACTATTTTCAGGCCTTATGGCTTTTCACTATCTGCACCGGTGTTTGAATATCTGGATGATTCAGTTACCTTACAAAAAGAAATAAAGCTGGATCTGGCGTATGGTTTAACCGGAAAAACAGCGATTCATCCCACTCAAGTGCCGACTATTGAAGCTGCTTATGCGGTTGATGTGGAAGATTATGAGATGGCAATTAGTTTGAGTGACCAGGATTCTCCTGCGGTTTTTAGAATGCATAATGCCATGTGTGAAGTGGCAACCCATCAGCAATGGGCAACCAATATGATTAATCGGCAACAGTGTTACGGTGTTAACGAGGCCTTATCATTGAAAGAATATGCAGAGTTATCATTTTAATCCCTTAAAAATGTTAAAATAACGATCAACAGAATTTAAAGTACCTTACATAAATAACCAGGAGAGCGTTAATGAGTTTTGATAATTTTCTTAGTCAATTAAAAAGTAAAGCGAACGAATTAAAAACAGAGGTCTTGAAATTTAAAAACAAGGATTTTCTCAATGCGGCGATGGCAGGTTCAGCGCTTATTGCCATGGCCGATGGCAGCATTAGTTCAGAAGAAAAACAAAAAATGATCAAGTTTATCGAAAGCAATGATGCGCTATCGATTTTTACTACCAGTGACGTTATCAAAGCCTTTCAGGATTTTGTCAGCCAACTGGAGTTTGACAAAGATATTGGTGAAGCCAAAGCTTATCAGGCAATAGGCAAGATGAAGTCCAACATTGAAGCCTCGCGCTTGTTGGTTCGCATGATTATTGCCATTGCTTCTTCTGATGGTATGTTTGATAACGATGAAAAAAAGATAGCCATCAAAATAGCCAAAGAATTAGCGCTTAATCCGTCTGAATTTGAATTGTAAGTGGCTTGATAATTATCACCACGAAGATACGAAGGGCACGAAGAAAAAGCCAAGATAAAGGTTTCGTGTTTTTGTGGTTTTAATTGATGAAAGCTAAAAATCAGTAATTCGGGACATCCATTTGCAAGCCGGTTAACGGCTCCGATAGCCGGGTAATTTTGGATTCTATCCTGCCATCTTCATACAGTTTTATTACCCGATAACCGGGACTGGTAGTGTCCAGGGTGATGGTTTTACTTTCCGGTTTAAACTGGAAGCAGGTTGATGGCGTTCCCAAGATGCGAACTGACCCGCTTTTGATATCCATTTCTTGATGAATATGTCCGTTAGTAATGACTTTTGCTTGCGGATGTTTTTTTGTTATCGTCAAAAATTCTTCGCTGTTTTCTATGATCATGGTGTCCAGCCAGGCGCTTTTAGTCTTGAGGCAATGATGGTGTACGGCAATTAACGCATGATGATTCGGGTAGTTTGCCAGGCAATCTTCCAGAAACAGTAATTCTTCTTTTGACAAGCCGCCGCTGGGAGATCCGGGTATTTGGCTATTAAGGCAGATCAGTTGCCAGTTTTGTAAGAAGACCTGTTTTTGGCAATTAACCTGCGTGGTATTAAAAATCTGTTGCATGAGTTGATAATTATCGTGATTACCGGGAAGGCAAATGCAGGGTGTGTTGGTCGCTTCAAGTTTCTGTAAGATTCGTTGATAGCTTATCTCGCAAGGATCTTGGGCAATGTCCCCGGTAACCAGAACCAAATCAAAATGATCGTTTTCAGCAAAGGCCAGATCAATAACGGCATGAAAGTAATGTTCGGTATTGATACCTAAAAAAATGTCGCCCAGACCTGGGAGGATATGCAGATCTGTTATTTGCAATAGGGACAAGGAAGTCATGATTTTGTTATTCAATAGCCTTACAGAAAATTTTAGAGTTTCTTTCTGGGTTGTACAGTGCCTTAAGGGGGTCGGGAAGGCTGTTAATATCAGATGATACAAAGCCGCGCTCAATAAACCAGTGCATGGTTTGCGTTGATAGCACAAATAATTTTTTTAAAGCCAGTTGTCCGGCTTTGCGATAAACATAATTAAGCAATCTATCGCCGCGTGCCGATCCCTGATAATCAGGATGGACGGCAAGACAGGCAATAGCGCCAAAACGGCCTTGTATATTGGGATGCAGAGCAGTGCAGCCGATGATTAATCCGTCTCTTTCGATAATAATATAATCTGCTATTTCCATTTCAATTTTTTCTCTGGAACGTTTGGCTAATATACCTTGTTGCTCCAAGGGCTTAATCAACTCCAGAATACCACCGATATCGCTAAGTGTAGCCGGACGTAATTCTTCAAAAGGTGTTGAGCTAATGAGAGTGCCAATACCGTCACGGCTAAATAGTTCAAGCAATAGTGCGCCATTAATGGTGCGGTTAAGCAAATGTACGCGTTCTATCCCGCAGCGACAGCTTTGAATAGCCGCTTTAAGCGGCAGGCTGATGGTGTCGCTAAGATCCCGATGTTGTTGCAGAAAAGCATCGGCTTCGTTGGTGGTCATTTGCCGAATTTGCTCGTCATCATCGGGGTTGCAACACGTTTGCTCCGTTAGCAGGATTAATTTTTCCGCTTTTAAGGCAATCGAAACTGCTGTAGCAACTTGTTCAGCGGACAGGTTAAAAATTTCTCCGCTGGGTGAATAGCCAATCGGTGAGATCAACACAATATTATTTTGATCGAGCTGTTGATGAATGGCAGCGCTGTCAATACGACGAACTTCACCGGTATGGCAGTAATCAACCCCGTCTATAACTCCCATCGGTTTGGCCGTGACAAAATTACCGGACGCCACTTTAAGGCCGCTTCCTGCCATCGGGGAATTTGCCAAGCCCATTGATAACAGCGCTTCAATTTCTACGCGTACCAACCCCGCCGCTTCCTTGACGCATTGCAACGCCAAGTCATCGGTAATACGCAAATGCTGATGAAAAAGGGCAGGGGCGTTGAGCTTGGTAAGCCGTTGATCTATCTGCGGGCGAATCCCGTGAACCAAAACCAGGCGTATTCCCAAGCTACTGAGCAAAGCAAAATCGTGGACATGATGATCAAAATCATCAGCCAGTACCGCTTCGCCACCAAAAGAAATGACAAAAGTTTTATTGCGATGCGCGTGAATGTAAGGTGATGAGTCTCTAAACCAACTGACGAAAGGGTTTTGTGAATTCATGTTGACTATTTTCGCGATTGCCAATAATTGGGCTGCTTTCTTATGTGCATAACAGCGATTATTTCTATGTGAGCGGATCTTGTTCGAAAAATAATCGCATAAGGAAAATGCAATAGCCGACATTTTCTGACGTCATCCTCTATCTTTCGATACAGCAACGGGGTTCGGCATACTCTGTTGATAGCATCTTCAATAGCCTCAATAAAACGTTTTTCTAAGCCTACCTGTTGTTTTTTATAAAACAAAACAGTCTGTTCCAATTCTTCTTGTGCTTGAGGATGCAGGAAATATTTCATAAATAACGCAGTTTCAATTCGGCCATAAATTGTTCACCGTCAACCAATATTGAAGAATTTGTATCTATTTCTTTACAGCGTTTTTGTATTTCTTGTCGCCATGCTTCTGAAACAATAAAGTCTTCCTCGTAATCCAGACTTTCCAGCAATATCTCTGCGATATATGCTCTTGACGTAGGTTCAAGTTTTAATGCTTGTTCGGCAATAGTTTCTATATTCATAAATCACCTTTAACTTCATCCAGCTATGTTTAACAGCAAAGCAGGGTACGCATTGCGTATCGTTTTCAATACATTACGGGTAAACCAATTCCCAAAAAGGTACGCGATGCTTACCCCACCTGGCTTTGGGTGTAGGATGTGTTTGCTTACGTCAGCTCATCCTACGTGCTGACTCGTTGATAGATAGCACCGTAGGTTGGGTTAGGCGATAGCCGTAATCCAACAGATCGAAGCGGCAATGTTGGGTTACGCTATCGCTAATCCAACCTACAATCAATCCAAATTATCAGTAACAGCACCCAGCGAAGCCGAACTTACCAGCTTGGCATATTTTGCCAACACGCCACGGGTATAACGCGGGGCAGGTTGCGTCCATTTTTCAAGGCGCTGGGCTATTTCATGTTCATCGATAACTAATCTAAGTTCGTTGGTTTCTGCATCGATAATGATGGTATCGCCATTTTCAATGATTGCTAACGGGCCACCTACGAAAGCTTCGGGGGTAATATGTCCGACCACAAAGCCGTGCGTGCCGCCGGAAAAACGACCATCTGTAATTAAGGCAACTTCTTTACCCAAACCTTTGCCCATGATTGCGGAAGTAGGGGACAACATTTCACGCATGCCGGGGCCGCCTTTAGGGCCTTCGTAGCGAATCACAATCACGTCGCCTTTAACGATATCGCCGTTTAAGATACTTTGCAGCGCTTGTTCTTCTGCCTCAAATACTTTGGCGGTGCCGATAAAGCGTAAACCTTCTTTACCGGTGATTTTTGCAACTGAGCCGCCCGGTGCCAGATTGCCATATAAAACCACCAAATGACTATCTTTTTTAATGGGGTTATCCAGTGAGTGAATCACATCCTGGTCTTCAGGATAAGGCTTAACATCGGCCAGATTTTCTGCCAGAGTTTTGCCGGTAACGGTTAAACAATCACCGTTAAGTAAACCTTGGTCCAGCAGGATTTTCATCAAGGGTTGAATGCCGCCGATTTCAATTAATTCGGTCATCAGGTAGTGGCCGCTGGGCTTTAAATCGGCCAACAATGGTACATGCTTACCGATGCGGGTGAAGTCATCCAGGGTAATGTCGACATTACCGGCATTGGCCATCGCCAGAATGTGTAATACGGCATTGGTTGAACCGCCAAGTGCAATAACAATGGTTATCGCATTCTCAAAAGCAGCTTTGGTCATGATGTCGCTGGGTTTGATATTGTTTTTTATTAATTCTAGTACAGCCGCGCCGGCACGTTCGCAGTCAAGTCTTTTGTCGTTTGAAATAGCTGCCTGGGCAGAGCTGTTGGGCAGGCTCATGCCCAGTGCTTCAATTGCTGAAGCCATGGTGTTGGCGGTGTACATGCCGCCGCAGGAACCGGCGCCAGGAATGGCTTTGGCTTCAATTTCAGCCAGCTCGGCATCATCAATCTGGTTATTGGCTCTGGCGCCAACGGCTTCAAAAACAGACACCACATCCAGTTTTTTGTCTTTATGGCAGCCCGGCATAATAGTGCCACCGTACACAAAAATGGCCGGACGATTCAGACGTGATATGCCAATCATGCAGCCGGGCATGTTTTTATCGCAGCCGCCAATTGCAACAATGCCGTCAAAGCCTTGGCAGCCGACGACTGTTTCAATGGAATCGGCAATAACTTCGCGGGATACCAGCGAATATTTCATACCTTCGGTACCCATGGAAATACCGTCAGATATGGTAATGGTATTAAAGATAACGGCTTTACCGTTGGCATTATCAACACCAGACGCTGCAGCATCAGCCAGTTTGTTGATATGCATGTTGCACGGGGTGACCATGCTCCAGGTTGAGGCAATGCCGATTTGCGGTTTTTTAAAGTCTTCACTTTTAAAGCCAACGGCGTGGAGCATGGCGCGACTCGGTGCCCGCTCCATACCGTCAACAACAAGAGAAGAAAAGGGGCGGGTGTTGTGGTCGTCTGAGTGGGGCATGTAATTGATTCCTGATGGTAAGGTAAAAAGCGAAATGCAAAAGACGAAAGGTGCAAAATATGCGGATCCTTTAGCCTTTTGCCTTGTGTCCTTCGCCTTAAATTAAAATGAATCCCAACTGCTTTTTCGTTGCCAGCCAAGTTTGGGAAGGATAAAGCCTAAAACAACGCCGACCAGCGATAGCAAGCCGCCGTACAAAAACCAGTCTTGACTGGCTGTACCTTTTAGCGCCTGATTTTCAAGTTTGTATTGTTGCAAATCGCGTTCAACACTAACAACGCGCTCCTGAAGTTCATCACGTTCGTTTTTTAATTGAATTGAACTGGCTGCCGTTTTTTTTAGTTCACTGAGTTCGCGGGCTAACTGATCACGTTCTGTGGCGATGGCTGATCCGGGTGTTGACTCTTTCAGCGCCGTCAACTGTGCTTTTAGTGCCATATTATCAGACTGGAGTAGTGCCAAGGCTTTGCCGGCGCTATCTTTAGGATCAAGAATGGGCGCCAGTTGTTGGGTATAACGCGATTTAATATAACCTTCGGTACCATCAGACAGACGAACATGGATAAATTCAGCTTTGCCTGGCTTGTCGATAAGCGTTAACGGCGTTCCTGTCGAAAGCAACTTTAACGTTTTACCCTTAATGCTGGCGGTACTTCTTAAGGATAAATTAACATCATCTGCCACATAGACTGTTTCAGCTTGAGCCGAACCCAAAGTGAGTATCAAGATAAAAAAAGTACTGAATATTTTTTTCACAGGTAGTTTTTGTGTAAGTTGCCGGGTGATGACAATTTTAACGTTATTTTTTGCAGAGGAGAAATTCCAGTAGCGCTTTTTGTGCATGCAGGCGATTTTCAGCTTCAGCAAAGATAACGCTTTGTGGACCGTCTATCACTTCAGCAGTCACTTCTTCGCCCCGGTGAGCGGGTAAACAATGCATAAATAGTGCATCATCATGTGCTGCCTTCATGATTTCTGCGTTAATCTGAAAGTCTTTAAATGCTACTTCGCGATGTTTTTGTTCTTCTTCCTGGCCCATACTGGCCCAGACATCGGTGACACAAAGGTCAGTGTTTTTAGCCGCTGCCAATGCCGTATCAAAAAACCTGACGCGATCACCTGCAGGTAAAACATATTCCGGTACCGGTAGATATCCGTCCGGGCAAGCAATGTTCAAATTAAAATCAAGCAGCATGGCGGCATGAATATAAGAATGGCACATGTTATTGCCGTCGCCGATCCAGGTAACCGTTTTACCTTTAATGTCGCCGCGAAATTCAAAATACGTTTGCATATCAGCCAGCAACTGACAGGGATGTTCTTGATCGGTTAAGCCGTTGATAACGGGGACACTGGAATGCTGCGCGAAAGTGGTTACGGTTTCGTGTTTGTCAGTTCTCAGCATGATGCCATCGACCATACTGGAGATTACTTTGGCACTGTCATGCAAAGGTTCACCACGACCCAGTTGAGTATCTCTGGGCGATAAAAACAGGGCGTTGCCGCCAAAATGGGTCATGCCCGCTTCAAAGGAAATGCGGGTGCGAGTCGATGATTTTTCAAAGATCATCGCCAGCACCTGACCTTTTAAAGGCTGGTAATCAGGGTCACGATTATTTTTAAGTTCTATGGCTCTATGGATTATGTAACGAAATTCTTCGCTGGATAAGTCCAGTAAGCTGGTGAAATGTCTGGGATTCATGATAGTGTTTCTTGTGTAGTTTTTTTTGTGTAATCTGTAATGATAGTCGACAAAGTTTCTACAAGTAGTTTGATTTGTTGCTCGTCGATGATTAAAGGCGGTAACAAACGAATGGTTGTTTCATTGGTGACATTAATCAACAAGCGCTGTTGTAAGGCTAATTTAACCAAATCGGCGCAAGGACGGTCGAGTTCGATACCGATCATCAAGCCTTTATTGCGGATATCGACGATATGCGGGTTACCCTGCAGGTGCTCAATAAATCCGGCGCAAATAACCTGGCCCTTTTGTCCGGCCTGTTCAATCAGGTTTTCTTCGTCCAGTGTCGCCAGTACCGCTAAAGCTGCGCTACAAGCTAACGGATTGCCGCCAAAGGTAGAGCCGTGTGAGCCTGCAGTAAGTAGTTGGGCGGCTTTACCTCGCGCAAGACAGGCACCAATAGGTACGCCGTTGCCCAGTGCTTTAGCCAAAGTACAGACATCGGGAATAATATTGTTGTGCTGAAAGGCTAAAAATTTTCCGGTACGGCCTATGCCTGACTGGATTTCATCCAGCATCATGAGCAACTCATGCTCGTCACACAGACTGCGGATCTGGTTAAGATAATCAGCAGCGGGAATATTAATACCGCCTTCTCCCTGGATGGGTTCAACCAACACGGCGACGATATTTTTATTGTGCTCAAGCGCTTGCTTGATGGCACTGATATCGTTATAGGGAACCCGTACAAAGCCTTCAACCAGTGGTGCAAAGCCTTGTTGTATTTTGCTGTTTCCGGTCGCGCTTAGCGTTGCCAAGGTACGGCCATGAAAGCTTTTCGCCATAACAATAATGGCCGGATTTTCTATGCCTTTTTCATGGCCGTATTTGCGTGCCAGTTTGATAGCCGCTTCATTTGCTTCAGCACCCGAATTACAAAAAAACACGTTATCCATGCCGCTTTTTTCGGTTAGTTTATCGGCAAGACGTTCCTGATTGGGGATTTTATAAATATTGGAGGTATGCAGCAGTTTTTCACTTTGTGTGCAGATAGCTTTATGTACGGCCGGGTGAGCATGCCCTAAATTGCATACGGCGATACCGGACAGGGCATCCAGATAACGATTATTATCTTCATCCAACAACCACACGCCTTCTCCCCGTTCAAAAGTGACAGGTAAGCGATTGTAAGTTGGCATAATATGGCTGGTCATGGTTTCTTCTGCCTGCAAACGAAAAACAGGCATCTATCGATTACCTGATAAAAAATGTTCGATTATAAGTACCTATCTGGTCTCAGGCAAGTGATGGATTAGAAAATTTGCTTTTTTTAGTGGCATAAAGTTGATAAAATTAACCGGATCTAATCTAATTGAGTAATTATTATGACCGTTATAGCAAGAATTAAAGACCAAATTGAAAACAATTCGGTCGTTTTATACATGAAAGGTACACCTGATTTTCCACAATGTGGTTTTTCTGGTCAATCTGTACAGATATTAAATGCCTGCCAGGCAAAATTTATGTACGTCAATATATTTGAAGATGCAGAACTGCGTGAAGCCCTTAAAGAGTATTCTAACTGGCCTACTTATCCGCAATTGTATATCAATGGTGAATTAGTCGGCGGTTGTGACATCATTATTGATTTGTATAAAAAAGGCGAGTTGCTGACAATGCTGACAGCTGTTGGCGTTGTCGAGGCCTAAGTAAACAGCACACGGATGACATAGGCTTTTACCAGGTTATACGGACTTTGTCGCGTTACCCGTTAGCTCTTTGTCATCCTTGTGTCCTTGGCGTATTAAACATCAAGCATTTCAAGTCGTTTCCATTTATTGACGATCATACAGAACAGTTGGGCTGTCTGTTCTGCATCATATAACGCGGAATGCGCTTTTTCATTGTCCCATTCCAAACCTGCGGCCTGAGCAATTTTTGCCAGTACCGTCTGCTGATAAGCCAAGCCTCCTAGTGTTGCCGTATCAAACGTGCTAAACGGATGAAAAGGACTACGTTTTATTTGGGTTCGCTGGATAGCAGCATTTAAAAACGCGATGTCAAAAGCCGGATTATGGCCCACTAAAATTGCCCGGGTGCAATCGTTACGTTTTACGGCCTGTTTAATCGGCTTAAAGAGCATCTCCAGGGCATCTTTTTCATCTATTGCCATACGAAAAGGGTGATACGGATCGATGCCGTTAAATTTGAGGGCAGCTGGATCCAGTTCGGAATTTTTAAAGGGCACAACATGCGTTGTATAGCGTTCGGTGACCTCCAAATCATTGTTACTGTCAAGCTCAACAATAACGGCAGCAATTTCCAGTAAAGCATGTTTTTTGGCATTAAAGCCGGCTGTTTCGATATCGACGATGACAGGAAGGTAGCCTCTAAAGCGTTGGGCCAGCGGAATTGCAGGTGTATCCATTAGGTTGGGTGGTATCCAAAGATAGTAAAAAAATAAAACATGTTACGCCAAGTTAGCCGTAGAGAGACAATATTTTGCGTCTCTACCGTATTTTCCAACTCAGCTCTTCACCGGATTTAAGTGGCGTTATAAGTGTGTCGTTTTCTCCGTAACTGGCTGGCACTGTCCAGGCGGTTTTTTCTAAGGTAATCGTGTTTAAGTTTCTGGGTAAGCGGTAAAAATCCGCACCGTAAAAACTGGCGAAGCCTTCCAGTTTGTCTAATGACCCAGCACGGTCAAAGGCTTCCGCGTAAAGTTCCAGCGCCGCGTGAGCACTGTAACAACCGGCACAGCCGCAACTGGTTTCTTTTGACAAAGTCGTATGCGGCGCACTGTCGGTACCTAAAAAGAATTTTGGGTTGCCGCTGGTTGCAGCGGCAACCAATGCTAGGCGGTGATCTTCACGTTTGATGATAGGCAGACAATAATAATGTGGACGTATGCCGCCTGCCAGTAGGGCGTTACGGTTAAACAGAAGATGTTGGGGGGTGATGGTTGCGGCAACAGCATTGCTGGCGGCTTGCACAAATTGTACGGCTTCTGTGGTGGTGACGTGTTCAACGACGATGCGCAAACCAGGGAAGTTATTTACAATAGCACTCAAACTGGTGTCAACAAACACCCGTTCACGGTCAAAAATATCGCATTGCTCATCGGTAACTTCACCATGAATCAGCAAGGGAATATCTTCTTGTTCCATGGCAGCCAGTAACGGATAAATAGCCGTGATATCAGCAACGCCTGAATCCGAATTGGTGGTAGCGCCTGCCGGATATAATTTAAAGGCATAAACACAGTCAGACCCGGCGGCGGCTTTTATTTCAGCGACTGTCGTGGCACCGGTTAAATATAAGGTCATTAATGGTGTAAAATCGATGCCGGCAGGCACCGCTTGTAAAATTTCTTCGCGATAGGCCAGAGCCTGAGCCACCGTGGTCACGGGAGGCTTAAGATTAGGCATGATAATGGCACGGGCAAATTGCCGGGCCGTATGCGGTAACACGGTTTTTAAAATGGCGCCGTTTCGTACATGTAAGTGCCAGTCATCGGGGCGGGTTATGGTTAATGTTTTCATTGTTGGCGGTGTGTCTGTAAAATAGGCCGCTATTTTATAGTAAGTATCTGGAAAAGCTAAATGCAGACCTTATTTATAGTTATTATTTTTTGTTGTCGGAGTGGTTAATGCCAATTTACGAATACCAATGTCAGTCCTGTGGCCATGAGCACGAAGCGTTACAAAAACTGGGTGCTGACCCTTTACTGATTTGTCCGGCCTGCACGAAGCCGGAGTTAATGAAAAAAATCTCTGCTGCCGGATTCAGACTAAAAGGTACTGGCTGGTATGAAACTGATTTTAAGAGTGGCAACAAGAAAAATGTAGCAGGTGATGTTTCTCCAACGCCCAGTACCCCAAAAGCCGGTAGTTCCACTCCTGCCAGTAGTAAAAAAGAGCAATAATGGCATCAGGGTGCACTATTATTTTGCGCCTAATGCTTTTATCTCATTAATAAATAACAATACACAACTTTTTAATCCACAGGGAAAATTTATGCGTACCCACAAGTGCGGAGAATTAAATACACAACAGCTAGGCGAAACCGTTTCAATCTGCGGTTGGGTACATAGACGTCGCGACCACGGCGGCGTTATTTTTATCGACCTTAGAGACCGTGCCGGTTTGGTTCAAGTCGTGGTTGATCCCGATGTAGCTGACACTTTTGCCATTGCTGAACATGTCCGCAGTGAATATGTATTAAAAATAACGGGCGTTGTACGTGATCGTCCAACAGGTACAGTCAATACTAATCTACACTCTGGTGCTATTGAAATATTGGCTGGGGAAATTGAAGTGTTAAATGAATCGGAAACGCCGCCGTTTCCGATAGAAAGCGATATTGAAGTCAACGAAGAGCTGCGTTTACGTTATCGTTATATTGATTTGCGCCGGACGGTGATGCAGGAAAAAATGAAAGTTCGCCGTGATGTTACACGGGTTTTAAGAAACTTTTTGGATGACAATGAGTTTTTTGAAATTGAAACGCCTTACCTGACCAAAGCAACACCGGAAGGTGCGCGTGATTACATTGTGCCTAGCCGTACTCACGAAAACGCCTTTTTTGCCCTACCTCAATCACCGCAACTGTATAAACAAATGTTGATGATTGCCGGTATGGATCGGTATTACCAAGTCGTGCGTTGTTTCCGCGATGAAGATTTACGTGCTGACAGACAGCCCGAATTTACTCAATTGGATATAGAAACGTCTTTCATGGATGAAAACGAAATCATGGAAGTTATGGAAGAAATGATTCGTCAATTATTTGCGAAAGTAATTAATGTCGAGTTGGATGCCGAATTTCCACGTATCAGCTATCAGGAATCTGTGTCACGCTACGGCGTTGATCGTCCTGATTTGCGAATTCCGTTGGAATTAATCGATATTGGCGATGACATGAAAAATGTCGATTTTAAAGTGTTTTCAGCACCTGCCAATGACCCTAAAGGCCGTGTTGTTGCACTGCGTGTCCCTAATGCCGGTAGTTTAAGTCGTAAAGATATTGATGAATTAACTAAATTTGTCAGTATTTACGGCGCTAAAGGTTTGGCTTACATTAAGGTTAATGATCTGGCGCTTGGTCTTGAAGGCTTACAATCACCGATTGTTAAGTTTGCTCCCAAAGAAGTTTGGGATAGTGTACTGGCTAAAACAAATGCCCAAAACGGCGATTTAATCTTCTTTGGTGCGGATAAAGCCAGTATTGTTAATGAAGCCATGGGCGCGTTGCGCGTTAAACTGGGACATGACCTTAATTTGCTGGAAGGTGAATGGAAGCCGGTTTGGGTGGTTGATTTCCCTATGTTTGACTGGGATGAAAAAAGCGGCCGTTTTAATGCCATTCATCACCCTTTTACCGCGCCTAGTTGTTTGGTAGAAGACTTGGTAGCAAATCCGGGTGCAGCGTTGTCACGCGCTTATGATTTGGTGTTAAACGGTACCGAAGTCGGTGGTGGTTCAATTCGTATCAACCGTACATCCATGCAACAAACTGTGTTTGGCATTTTAGGTATTGGCGAAGAAGAAGCCAGAGAAAAATTCGGCTTCTTATTGGATGCCTTAAAATACGGTGCGCCGCCTCATGGTGGTTTGGCGTTTGGTTTGGATCGTTTGGTTATGTTGATGACCGGATCAAGCTCTATCCGTGATGTCATTGCTTTCCCTAAAACCCAGTCTGCTGCCTGTCCATTGGTTAGTGCACCTGCAGTGGTTACTGATGAGCAATTGAAAGAGTTGGGGATTCGCTTGATCAGACCGGCAGGCAAAGAGCCCAAAGAAAAAGTTAAGCAGGATTAAACTGTTTTTATTTACCACGAAGACACGAAGGATGTGAAGTTTTTTTGTTATCCTTCGTGTCTTTGTGGTGATCCTGTTTTTAGGTTTTTTGTGGATTGATCAGCTATAACAAAACATTTACATGTCAGATTTTTTTGGCGTTGACTGGAAATCAAAAAAATAAAATTGGAACCATGGCAGAAAAAAAAACAAGTAAAGAAAAAAAAGACCCCAAAATATCAACCAATCCTAAAAAAATGAGCTCTTTTTTTGCCTGGGATGGCGATACACTCATACTGAATATATTGGGTACGCCCGGTGCCAAGCATGATGTTATTGGCAAAATAAAAGGCAATCAACTTAAAATCAGTGTCACCGAAGCACCCCGTGCAGGAAAGGCTACAGATTATATGGTGCGTTTTTTAGCCAAAGAGTTCGATGTTGCGACTGCTGATATTGCCGTAGTATTTGGGCGCATGAATATTAACAAGCAATTGCGTATTAAAGCGCCGAAAAAATTACCTTCAGTTATTGCACGTCTACAGTAATGAAACCGCTATACAGTTTATCAATAGCTCATTGCCCTGTGTTATTTATAAACCGGTTATCGCGTTTTAAGGTGTTAAAACCGACTGGGTGCGTAGAATTAATTTTTACCATGTATTTTTATGAACTGGCAATGGCCAGCCATACTAAAGTTCTTTAACTTTTTAACGCCTGTCTAGTGGAAAAAATATGACTTCAACAGCCTTTCCTATTCAAGATTATGCATTACTCGATGATGAAGAATGCGATGCCCGCATTATTGCCGCCAAAGCCAAATTGGGTAAGCGTTGTGTCATACTGGGACACCATTATCAGCGCGATGAAGTGTTTAAACATGCCGATTATTCCGGCGATTCCTTAAAGCTCTCCAGAGATGCGGCACAATCGGAAGCCGAATATATTGTTTTTTGCGGCGTGCATTTTATGGCAGAAGTTGCCGATATATTGTCCCGTCCCGAACAAATAGCCATCTTGCCTGATTTGGCGGCAGGTTGCTCCATGGCAGATATGGCCAATTTATTAAAAGTGCAGAAATGTTGGCAGGAATTGGCACAAGTTATTGATGTGGAAAATGAAGTAACACCAGTTACTTACATTAATTCAGCGGCTGATTTAAAAGCGTTTTGTGGCAAGCATGACGGTATTGTTTGTACTTCTTCCAATGCCCAAAAAATTCTGGAATGGAGTTTTTCCAAACGCTCCAAGGTGCTGTTTTTCCCTGATCAGCATTTAGGTCGTAATACTGGTTATCGCATGGGTATTGGGTTGGAAGATATGGTTACCTGGGATTTTAATAAACCCATGGGCGGTTTAACGGAAGTACAAATCCGTAAGGCTAAAATCATACTCTGGAATGGCTATTGTTCGGTGCATCAAGTCTTTAAAGCGGAACAAATTGATAACTTTCTGGAACGTTTTCCGGAAACCAAAGTGATTTCGCATCCTGAAGCCTGTTTTGAAGTTTGCGAGAAAGCCGATTATGTCGGCTCTACTGAATACATTTTAAAAACGGTTCGTGAAGCTGAACCCAATACCCGTTGGTTGGTTGCGACTGAATTAAATTTGGTCAATCGTTTGCATGAAGAATGTAAAGCGCAGGGTAAAAATGTCCACTTTATGTCGCCGACGCTGTGCATGTGTTCAACCATGTTTAGAACGGATCCGCAACATTTGGCGTGGGTGTTGGAAAATCTCGCTGCGGGTAATGTGATTAACCGGATTTCAGTACCGGTTGAAGAGGCCGGATTGGCTAAGCGGGCATTGGATAACATGCTGGCGATTAATTAGTTTTTTATCGAAAGACAGGTTGAAAATATCCTTCACCACGAAGGACACGAAGGACACGAAGAAAAATAATTGCTTTTATTTAATGTCTTGAAAGCTTCGTGTCTTTCGTGGTGAGTTTTTTAATGCTGTACAAAAAACGAATACTTAATACAGTCTCGATAGGGTCGCCATATGATTTTATCAACTATGGTCAGGAGATAAATACCCTGTTATGCTTTGGGTTAATGGCCTCAGGTTATCCGGGTAGTGATTAAGAAACTTATAATACACCGCTTTTTTCGCCGTTAATTGTTACATAAATCCCGGGTCATACTAGGATGATCACAACTGTGATAACCTTGGCTTTGATCGTTAAAATAATCGTTATGCACAAGGCAGAACATGAATACCCCTATTGATCCAAAAGAAGAAATCAGTCGGCAGTTACATGATGCGGCGCTCGACTATCACCAGTTTCCTACACCAGGAAAAATCAGTGTTACGCCTACCAAGCAACTGACCAATCAGCGTGATCTGGCCCTGGCTTATTCACCGGGAGTTGCGGCGGCTTGTGAAGAAATTGTTGCTGATCCTGCCAACGTTTTTAAATATACGTCGCGCGGCAATCTGGTCGCTGTTATTTCCAATGGTACAGCGGTGTTGGGCTTGGGTAATATTGGGCCTTTGGCAGCGAAGCCGGTCATGGAAGGCAAGGGTGTATTGTTTAAAAAATTCGCCGGTATTGATGTCTTTGATATTGAGATTAATGAGCTGGACCCTGATAAATTATGTGACATTATTGCCTCCTTGGAGCCAACGTTTGGTGGTATTAATCTGGAAGATATTAAAGCCCCGGAATGCTTTTATATCGAGCGTAAATTACGCGAACGGATGAATATTCCGGTATTTCATGACGATCAGCACGGCACGGCGATTATTGTCGGTGCGGCTATTTTAAATGGCCTGAAAGTTGTCGGTAAGGATATTAAAAATTGTAAGTTGGTCGTCTCTGGTGCCGGTGCTGCGGCATTTGCCTGTCTGGATTTACTGGTAGAGTTGGGCTTTCCGATTGAAAATATCTTTGTTACCGATCACGCCGGTGTTATTTACAAAGGTCGCATTGAAAAAGATGCTCATAAAGCCCGTTTTGCCCAGCAAACCAGTGCGCGAACCTTGGCTGAGGTTATGCCCGGCGCCGATATTTTTTTAGGGTTATCGGCAGGTGGTATTTTAAAGCAAGACATGGTTAAAACCATGGCACCAAAACCTTTGATATTGGCGCTGGCCAATCCGACGCCGGAAATTTTGCCGGAAGATGCCAAGGCGGTACGCGAAGATGCCATTATTGCCACAGGACGTTCTGATTATCCTAATCAGGTTAACAATGTTTTATGCTTTCCTTATATTTTTCGGGGCGCATTGGATTGTGGTGCGACCACCATCACCCGTCAAATGGAAATTGCTGCCGTGCGAGCCATTGCCGAGTTGGCGCAGGCGGAACAATCGGATATTGTTGCCAGCACCTACGGCATCGCCAACTTGTCTTTTGGTCCGGATTACCTGATTCCGTTGCCCTTTGATCCTCGTCTGATGACAAAAATTGCACCTGCGGTTGCCAAAGCTGCCGAAGAGTCGGGGGTTGCTGCGCGTCCCATACAAGATATGCAGGCTTATATTGACCGCTTGCAGCAATTTGTCTATCACAGCGGCACCTTCATGAAGCCGATTTTTCAGATTGCCAAAAATACACCCGCCAATAAAAAACGGATTGTCTTTGCCGAAGGTGAAGAAGAGCGTGTATTGCGTGCCGTACAGGTAATTGTCGATGAAAAAATCGCTACGCCTATTTTGATTGGCCGTCCGGCCGTATTGCAATTTCGCATTGAAAAGTTTGGTTTACGGCTCACTCCCGGCGTCGATTTTGAGATTGTTAATCCTGAACTTGACGAACGTTATCGAGATTTCTGGGAGACTTATCTGCAAATGACTCATCGCAAAGGCGTCACCGAGCAATATGCCAAGCTGGAAATGCGTCGTCGCAACAGTTTAATCGGTGCCATGTTGGTTCATAAAGGCGATGCTGACGGCATGATTTGTGGTACTTTTGGCGATAATATTCAGCATCTGCATTATATTGATCAGGTCTTGGGCAAGCGCGCCGGAGCCAATATCTATGCGGCCATGAACGTGCTGGTATTGCCGGAACGGCAGATACTCTTGGTGGATACTCACGTTAATGAAAATCCAACGGCCGGGCAGATCGCTGAAATTACTTTGTTAGCCGCAGAAAAAATGCGTAATTTAGGCATGCTGCCGCGTGTTGCCTTGCTGTCTCATTCAAGTTTTGGTTCAAGCAACAGTGAGTCAGCGCAAAAGATGCGTGCTGCTTTGGCGATTATTAATCAACAGGCGCCAGAACTGGAGGTTGATGGCGAGATGCATGGCGATGCCGCGTTAAACCATGATCTGCTAAAAAAGATGCAGCCCGATACAACGTTGAAAGGCAGTGCCAATCTGCTGGTTTTTCCCAATATTGAAGCCGCTAATATTTCCTATAACCTGCTTAAGACCGCAGCCGGCTATGGTGTTGCGATAGGCCCTATCATGCTGGGTTGTGCCCGACCGGTACATATCCTCACGCCCTCCGCCACCGTTCGCCGTATCGTTAATATGACCGCGCTATGTGTGTTGGATGCCGTGAGCGAGCGCTGAGTTTTTACTACGAAGGGTGCCACTAATATTCCACTGTACAGGTGTCATCAAACGATTCGGTCAGAGTTTGCAACTTCGATGGAACCATTTGATAACTTTAACCGACATTCCGCATGAACGACTTAATTTACTCTGCGAACGTTATAGCCGGTTATATGCTAATTCAGGGTAATCGGGCGGCTTTGATTTTCTTGTAAAGTTCCGATTTTTGGAAATGCCATTTACTTTGGCCGGGCAACGAGAAACTTACGCTGAAAATCTTGGAGTGTGCCACAGGCACACAGACTGACACTAGATGCATCAAAGTCAGTCGATTCAATCCATGTTGCCACTGAGTTTTCTTTTAAAACGGATATCATGTAATTTTGATGGCCTTTCTGTTTTGCCCACCAAGGAAAGACGGTAACAGGCTTATCATACACATAGATGTTTTTTTCTGGCCGGCGACTGTGACTATTTTGATGGTCAATATGATTGCGTAAAATAGGGATCTCATGATGTCGTTTTGTCCCATTAGTAATACAGCAAAGCGGTCTAAGTAAGCCATTTCTGAGGTTCATGGCATAAATAAATCCAGCGGCGTAGATTTTTCCCTTATCCCCTTTTGGAGTATGACAGGCATGGTCAATAAAATGTCCGTCAGCGACTTCTACCGCATACCCATCAAGCTCAGAAAATGATTGTAGGTAATCTAATGCCAGAGGCAGTTAACTGCTCACAGTGGATTTTATAGTTTTGCCGTTCGATTGCTTCAAGCATGCTGGCGCGTCTTGAAGACTTAAGTGATTTAAAGTAAGTCGAGTGAGGCAGGAGTTCACCATCAATCTCTTTCGTTGTCTGTAAAAAATGACGACTACTGTCAACCACGCTAATACAGCGCAATAGTCCGAGACGAATGAAGTTGATATCATTCATTTCGGGGCATGATCGCTGCCAAGCAGGGTGGCGTTCTGCGGCTAGCGCTCTTTCCATGCTTTCATTGCAGTGGGCAAGGAGGTAATCATTAATGGAATGTTATTATTCATGCAGATTTTCCATTAAAAGGTAAAAAATTGTAAAATATGATAAAATTTATTTTATAATTGCAAGTCTTTTTTATTTAATTTATACATCCATAGTCACTTCTTTTGGTAGCCGTCACTCTATTTTATAAAATACAAAGAAAAACTTCACTGCACTCTTTAGAGAGCTATTGGCCTGAGTATTTCCTTGTTATCCTGGGCTTTAAGGGAAACACTCATAGGAATAACCCCCATTTTTCGGAACTTCATACCCAGGTGCTTGTATATAAAGTCGTAACAAGCGCTGGGGCTTAGCTTGATTCCAGTCAGTATCTCGATTTCATGGGATGCCTCGGAAACAGTATGAGGTGGCTGCTTTAGAAAGTGCGACTTTATTTGCTCATGATAAGGCTGTAATGAACTGATCGGACGGTCAGTGCGCGACACACCAAGGTCGGCTAAACTGCCCTCGGCATAGTCTTTTAGGTAACGCGTCAGGCTATCAGGGTTGGTGCGGGCAATGTAATGCGTTCAATTTCGTTATGCGCTAAGCCCAGTGCTTTAAGATAAACCATATGCAATTTTTTCTTGATCAGCCCTGATGGATGCTCCATGAATTGTCGGCACACTTCATCAATGGCTTTTGCGATAAAATTAATCTTTAGTATGTCAGGTTTTGTGTTTAAATTTGGGTATTATATCAGCTTTATTTTCAGAAAATTTGACCGGAGGGAGTATATAACCAACAATAAGCCAATTTATAATCAATCTTTAAAGCTTGTTTGTTTGGCTAGTGAAAAATATAAATTGACATTGATAGATAAAGGCTTAAGATATGCCTAGCTTGAAAATAAGATTTACCCTCTGCTTACCATTTCGATATCTATTTTGTAGTTTCTCGTCCTGTTTTTCATTTTGTAATTTCCAAATTTACCTGCTTTACTGGCCTTAAGGGCTTTATTATTTAATATTTATAGGATTCATCATGTCTACAATTACAACTGGTACCGTCAAATGGTTTAACTCTGATAAAGGCTTCGGTTTTATCGAACAAGCATCAGGTCCTGACGTTTTCGTACATTTTCAACAAATTCAAAACTCAGGTGGCTACAAGTCTCTTGATGAAGGCCAAAAAGTACAGTTTACTGTTACTCAAGGTCAAAAAGGCCCACAAGCAGAAAACGTAACCGTTATCTAAATGCCTAGCGTCTGTTGTTGGGCACCCGGTGCGCAGCAACAGAGTCTAAAAATAAAAGATAGTTTACAAAGATAGCCAGCTCATTTATTATGTTAGCTGTGAAATGGAACTTCTTGATAAGGGCTGAGTTTTTAGCCTGCAAACCACAAGGGGGCGACATGGCTTCGACGTGGGTAGCAAAACCTTAAGCGCATGCCGAGGACAGTACACCTCGTAAAATCTACTGAAACTTAAGTATTCGCAAATGACGAAAACTACTCAATGGCTTTAGCTGCTTAAACACAGCACCATTCCTTTGACCATCTGTGCTTATGCGGGTGGAGTTCGGTTCGCTGAACGTTCAGAGGTCATTTACATAAGATCGCGTTGAAATCCGTCCGGTGTGGATGCGCTAAAACTTTACGGAATCGCTGATGATTTTCTTGGCTCGACGGGTAGTCATTAGCTAAAATAAAGAGCGAGATAAGCATGTAGACCTTAAGGCGGAGTGCTTGCGGACGGGGGTTCAATTCCCCCCGCCTCCACCAAACACTGATTCAACAAGATTCAAAGCAGTACAGAAACCCGCAAGTCATAAGGCTTAGCGGGTTTTTTATTGTCCAACGAAATGCAATGAAATGCAGTAACAGTCGACAATTTATGCAGTAAGATTTACAGTAACCCTATTTTTGCAGTAACTAAAATTAAAAGTTACTGCATTTGAGGAAATCTACTGTATTACTTCAAGGGGTTACTGCATGGCTAAAGAAATTCTAAAGGACGTTACTATTCGCAACGCAAAAGCCACCGACAAAGACCAGCGTCTAAATGATGGTGAAGGGCTTTACATCATTATTAAATCCAATGGCGCTAAATGGTGGAGATTCGACTATACCTTTGCTGGCAAGCGTAAAACTTTATCAGTAGGGGTTTATCCTGCCACTGGATTAGGCGATGCCAGACGTAAGGCCGAAACAACACGCGCCAAGGTTTCAAATGGTATCGACCCCAGCAACACACGAAAAGAAACAAAAGTAGCTCAACAAGTAGCCAAAGAAAATGAAAGCCGCCTTGATGCAGGGCTAACCATCATCAATAGCTTTGAACATATCGCCTGTGAATGGGGAGAAAAGAAAGTTGAGAAATGTTGAGATTCAAAGCAGAAATATTAAACACTAAACAAAGGGCTAAACAAAAAAAGTTACTCCACGATTACCACACGACTAAATAGCGATGTAATAGCGAGGCTAAAGAATATCTGACGGCGATGTAACCCCCATATTACCCATAGGGTAACGGCACGATTACGGCACGACTAAACAACGATGTAACAACGAGATTAAAACCGATTAACGGTAAGGGTAATTAATCAATGACGGGGTGGTTACGGGTAGGGTAATCAGCCGATGTTACATTATCACACTGTCAATTATCGGCAGAGTGTCGAGAAGTGCCGAAGAAACCAAGGTTTATACAAGGGTACGCTCCTTGGTAAGTGGTATCCAAAGCTGTGTCCACGGATAAGGCGTGAAGTGCTAAGGATTGGCGACAAGGTTGTTAGTAAAAGTTAGTATTAAAATGTACTTCGCACACGCGTGGGTAAATAATTAATGTTATTAACTGATGTTACGCAGTCCGTAATTTTTGCAGCTCTGCATAAGCCATTTGGTTCGCCTTGATGAATAGCTTAGTTCGTAATGCAAAATGATTGGCCTTGTGTTTTATCTTCAGACATTCCAGCTTGAATACCGCGTAAATGGACATAAAAATATGATTGTTCTGTGTGGTGATGGTACGGGTTGGTGGCGGGGTTCCGAAAATAAGGTACCTTTTGTTGCTGCGTTATCACTTGATGACGATGGCCATCCTTTACGCATCAAATTAACACCGGTCTCTGGCTTCACTAAAAAAGCCATTGCTGACTGGGCCAAAACCAATCTTGCACCTGGTTGCTCCGTGCTTTCTGATCGCTTAAGCTGTTTTGCTGCGGTATCCGAAGCTGGGTGCCAACATCGGGGTATTATAGTCGGCGGTCGAAAACCCAAAGATATGCCGGAATTTCTTTGGATTAATACGATATTAGGTAATCTAAAAACTAGCTTGGGTGGTGCTTATCATGCCTTTGGTTTCGCAAAATACACCTCGCGCTATTTGGCAGCATTTGCCTATCGCTTCAATCGCCGCTTCCAACTCGATAAGCTTCAATCGCGTCTTCTTGTCGCAGCTATTGCCATTGGGCCTCGTTCAGAGGTATGGCTTCGGTCAGCTGAAGCATCTTGCTAATCAGGAAACCCTTTAATAATAAGAGATACAGGGCGATATTCGGTTGTCCCCGCCCATATAGCTTGTTGATTTATAAGATTAATTTATATTTATAAATTAATGATTGGCGGTAAAGTGGCGGTTCAATTTTTTCAGAGCCACCACTTTCTGTTCAAATATTGCAAACATTCGATTGCATTTCAAAAATAAAAAAATCACTAAAACCCCACTAATTAAGATTCCTTCAGGAATCATAGGCGTACTAAATTTGTGCGCTCGATATTTCAATACACAAAAAAAATGTAAAAACATCGCGGGTGAGGAGGAGTGATTTTCAGCCGGGAAAGAGATGTCGTTAATTTAATGTTAGGAGACACCAATGCAAGACCATAACAACTCCGTAATAGATAGCCTGCGCCTATCAGAACGTCAAACTGATGAACTAATAGGAATATGCAAAGGTATCCTGTTTGATGGTATCGTTAGTTATGACGAAGCTAAAAGCCTCTATACCTGGTTTAAAGCTAATCAAAAAGCCATGCAAGTTTGGCCAGTAAAACAGCTTTTTTTAACAATTGGTCAGATGCTGAAAGATGATGCATTAAGCATTGACGATGAAGAGCGCTTATTAAAGGTTGGTCAAATTATTACTGCTTGACCTATTACCCATCCCAATTGATGAAAATCGAAGCCCACATTCGGCGACGATTACGGTCAAGGTTGGTTTATCAGCAAAAGCGTAAAAAGCCTCTTTATCACTCGCTGGTCAAGCAGGGTGTGCCACGAAAACAGGCCGCTAATGCCGTCTTTTCAAATAACAGCCGTTGGGCGCTCTCAGCCGAGCGAGCGGTGACGCGGGCTTATCCCAACAATTGGTTTATTAACCTGAAAAGATAGAAAGTACGATCCGACCAGAAAATGGCACATTGGTTTGAGGTTTCTCAATGGATACGCCTTACGTGAGGAGTCGTGTACGGATCCGTACGCACGGTTCTGTAGGCAGACGGAGGCTGCGGCCTCCTCTGACCCGATAAAATGCAGGCTTTAGGAAACGGCGCCAAGTTATTTGGAAGCTATGATTCGACTCCTTGTTGGGTCGAAACGAGGTGACGAGGACGAATCGGGGCAGCCGAAGGTATTGGCGGTTGCGTAATTTTTTGCTGATTTTTCGAGCAGGAAGCCTGGAAAAATCTTTCGCAAAAATAGCGACTCCCTTTTACAAATATATCTTCCAGAATGCTCAATTGCCATTGATATCTGCTTTTGACTGCTCTGTTTTCGCCCGATCTTAACCTGATCCAATCCCGGAGGGGAATTGGATCAGGTTATTATAATGATTTGACGTAAATCACAACCGTTAGAATTTTACTACGACTGAGCTTGGTGGAAAGATTAAATTGGTTGTATGCTCCGACGACTATTTTCCATGTTACATTTACAGGGAAACAGTGATCAAAAGTTATTTAGGAACATCAACTGGAGTGAGTTTCCATAGTTCATTATTATATTCAGAAATCGTTCTGTCAGTAGAGAATTTACCACTGTTGGCACAATTTATAATACTCATTTTTGTCCAGCGATCTTTATCCTGAAAAGCTGCTTCTACACGTTTTTGTGCATCGACAAAGCTACGGAAATCAGCAATAGTTACCCAAGGATCATGAGGGCTTTTCATTGAGTCAATAATGCCTTCAAAAATACCCGGTTCCGATTGGTTAAAATGCCCGGTTTCAAGCAGATTCATTACTCTTTTCAGATCGTTATCCTGATTAATGATTGCAACGGGATTGTAGTGACCACGTAAGTTTTCAACCTGGTCTTCAGTTAAGCCAAACAGGAAAAAATTATCATCACCGACTTCTTCACGAATCTCAATATTCGCTCCATCCAACGTACCAATGGTTAATGCGCCGTTCATCATGAATTTCATATTACCCGTGCCGGAAGCTTCTTTTCCCGCAGTTGATATTTGCTCAGAAAGATCGGCGCCAGGGCAAATTTTTTCCATTGCGGAGACTCGATAATTAGGCAGGAAAACAAGTTTTAATTTGTCACCTACCTCAGCATCGTTATTAACAATATGGGCAACATTGTTGATCAGTTTGATAATTTTTTTCGCCATGTAATAACCGGGAGCTGCTTTACCTCCAATCAATACACAACGATCGGTCCAGTTTGCGGTATCACCACGCTTGATACGATCATAAAGATGAATAACATGCAAAATATTTAATAGTTGGCGCTTGTATTCGTGAATCCGTTTAACTTGTACATCAAACAAAGCATTCACATTTAAGTCAACCCCCAACTCTTGCTTTTTAAAGTCAATCAGCTTTTGCTTGGCCATTTGCTGAACTTCATGCCAGCGTTTGCAAAACGCCTGATCGTTAATATAAAGCTCCAGTTTTTTTAATAACGATAAATCAGTTAGCCAGGCATCACCAATAGTTTCTGTTATTAATTCAGCCAGTTCCGGATTACATGAAGCCAACCAACGGCGTGGTGTGACGCCGTTAGTTTTATTATTAAATTTTTCTGGCCATAGCTCATAGAAATCATGAAACAAGCCTTGTTGTAGTAATTTGGAATGTAATTCGGCAACGCCATTTACTGAATAGCTACCCACTATGGCTAAATAAGCCATTCTAACGTGTTTATCACCACCTTCTTCAATTAGCGACATCCGCGCCACCCGATCTTTATCACCCGGCCAACGTGCCGATACTTCTACCAGAAAATGGGCGTTAATTTCAAAAATTATCTCCATTAAGCGTGGTAATAATTGTTTAAAAAGATTGACGGACCAGCGTTCCAATGCTTCTGGTAACAGTGTATGGTTGGTATAAGCCATAGTCTTACGGGTAATCGCCCAAGCTTCATTCCACGCCAAACCATGATTGTCAATCAACAGGCGCATCAGTTCTGCAACGGCTATACTTGGATGGGTATCGTTTAATTGAAAGCAGTTTTTTTCGGCAAACTTGGAAAAATCATTACGATGTCGACCGGACCAAAGTTCAAGAATATCTTGCAAACTGGCTGAAGCCAGTAAATATTGTTGGCGTAGACGTAGTGCTTTACCATTTTCATTAGCATCGTTTGGATACAGAACCATAGTAATATTTTCGGCGGTATTTTGCGCAGCGACTGATTCTGCATAATCACCGGCATTAAACTCTTGTAAATCAAATTCTTCGGTTGCTGTCGCTTTCCATAAGCGTAAGGTATTCACTGTACCATTTTGGTAGCCGGGAATTGGCGTATCAAAAGGCACGGCGATTATATCGTGAGTATCTACCCAACTTACCCGGATCGTGCCCTTGTCATCAATGTGGCGTTCGGTACGACCACCAAATTTAATACGCTGCTTGTACTCAAGACGTTCAATTTCCCAGACATTGCCATTACGTAGCCAATGATCAGGTTCTTCTACTTGTTCACCATTAACAATAGTTTGGGAGAACATGCCATATTCATAACGTAAGCCATAACCGGTTACCGGTAATTGTAAGGTTGCGCAGCTATCAATAAAACAAGCCGCTAAACGGCCCAAACCACCATTGCCTAAACCGGCATCGGGTTCTGCATCAATTAACTCTTCAATATCAAGACCCAAATCATACATGGCTTGTGACACATTATCTGTTATACCCAGATTTAACATGGCATTACTGAGTGTTCGGCCCATTAAAAATTCCATTGATAAATAATAGGCTTTCTTACAGTCCTCTTTTTTATAGATGTTATAAGTTTTTTTCCAGCGCTCTGTGAGTCGATCGCTAATTACCATGGATAAAGCTTCATAGACATAATGAACTGATCTACAGTCTTCATCTCTGCCGAGTCTATGGCCATAATAGCGCTTAAAATCGCTTATTATTTCATTTTTATCATTACCTAAATCGGGAAGTGTCGTAATTGAAAATACGGGTTGGCTTTTTTTGAATCGTCTATGAGGCATGGTTTTATCAGGGGATTAGTTAATATTTAATGACCTTAATTATTTTATACTATATGGTTAAAAACACCGCATGTAAGATTTAGTTTGAGAGTATTTTAAAGAAATAAAATTTTTTACCGGTGTACCTTAAGTTTCAACAGGGTGCAATAGCAATAATATTGATCAATACTATGGGCTGATTTATTCAATTCGATACGGATCCATATAAATGGATTCGACTTGGCGACCCAACATTAATACCGTCCCGTTATAACGCTCATTACCTGTCGACGAAAACTCAAACAGAAATGATCGCCGCAAGCGTATTTTTCCTGCTTTGTTTCTTTTTAGCCCAATGCCATTTAATGCTACATAACCGTCCAGCATTTGTACCTCCATAGACAGGCAATGGCCGCTAGCTATTTTAAGCGCAATTTCTTTGGCTTTCTGGGCATTAAACCAGTATCCGTATGCCAGACACATAAAACTTATTAAAATAATATCGCTTAACATGGTTTAGTATTTGATATGAACCGCTACAATCGGATATTCTACTGAATGCAAGCCTACTATTAAAGTAATCGTTGCTATTCAGGCAGTTTTTATAGTTGTAAGCATTATGTTGTTTGGCCTTGGCGTTTATTAATTCTGACTTGCCTAAATTAGGAAGGGAGTTTTGGACGGTAATTTACGCAAAGGCACTTTGATTAATTTTATAGATTTTATGGAAAAATACCGATGCATTCTGAACTTAGTATAATAGAAATTCAGCCGGAATCAGCGCACAAGTACTCTATCATCTGGCTACACGGATTAGGTGCTGATGGGCACGATTTTGAAGATATTGCCTCCCAATTACATTTAAGTGCGGCACCTAATATCCATTTTATTTTCCCCAATGCGCCTATTCAGCCAATTACCATTAATGGTGGAATGCATATGCGCGCCTGGTACGATATTTTGGAATCGTCACTGGAGAGAAAAGTTGATCTGGCGGGGATTTACCAATCAGAAAAACTACTGACACAATTGATTGATCAAGAAATGGCTAAAGGCATTCCTTCAGAGCATATTTTATTGGCTGGATTTTCTCAAGGCGGGGTGATTGCGTTGCATACCGGGCTAAATTTTCCACATAAGCTGGCTGGAGTTGTTACACTTTCGGCTTATTTACCCACCCTTGAAAAATTAAAAATCGAACTGCCAACAGTCAACAAGTCTATGCCGGTGTTTATGGCGCATGGCATACTGGATACAGTGGTGGCTATAGAATCAAGTAAAGCCGTATTCAATACACTGCATGCCTTGGAATATAATATTGAATGGCATGATTACGTGATGGCTCACTCAGTTTGCACTGAAGAAATAGAACATATTTCAATTTTTATTAACAGCATCTTCAGTTAGTTGTTAATTTAATAGAGCCATTCGCAAAGTAAACAGGGTTGGTAATTAAGCCAGCATAGTAAAGGTTAAGCGGTCCTTGGTTCGATAAAATTCACCAAGAACCGCTTAACCATCAATCTTTCTGAGCAGTTAAGCTCAAGCTCATTAGCTTGCTTTAAGTCTTTTAGACCTCGGCTTTTTGTTGATAAGCAGCCATCTGATTAAAATTAAGATATCGATAAGTATCTTCAGCTGTTTCGCTG
The DNA here is from genome assembly GCF_025583945.1 of Methylobacter psychrophilus. GTDB lineage: Bacteria > Pseudomonadota > Gammaproteobacteria > Methylococcales > Methylomonadaceae > Methylobacter_C > Methylobacter_C psychrophilus. The sequence goes on along the minus strand of NZ_JAOEGU010000009.1, from coordinate 12,184 downwards.
ATCTGTTCGGCGTAGTGCATATATTCTTCAAACGTAGGTATTTTACCCAAAATTGAACACACTGCTGCCAGTTCGGCAGATGACAGATAAACATTGGCACCATTCCCCAAACGATTAGGGAAATTTCGTGTTGAGGTAGACACCACGGTGGAATTTTCCGCTACTCGTGCCTGATTACCCATACATAATGAGCACCCCGGCATTTCCATTCTGGCGCCGGCTTTGCCAAAAGTGCTGTAATAACCTTCTTCGGTTAATTGGGTTTGATCCATTTTGGTAGGAGGAGCAATCCACAACCGCGTTGGTAATTCACCGTCATGTTTTTCAAGTAACTTTCCGGCAGCCCGAAAATGACCAACATTGGTCATACAAGAGCCCAAGAAAACCTCATCAATTTTGGTACCGGCGACATCGGAGAGGGTTTTTACATCATCCGGGTCATTGGGGCATGCCAGCAGCGGTTCCTTGATCTCACTCATATCAATTTCGATGATTTCAAAGTATTCGGCGTCCGCGTCAGGCTCCAGTAATACCGGATTAGCCAGCCATTCTTCCATACTTTTGATACGACGTTCAAGGGTGCGGACATCACCATAACCTTCAGTAATCATCCATTTTAATAGCGCAATATTGGAATTAAGATATTCGCGTATTGGTGCTTCATTTAAACGAATTGTACAGCCACCCGCTGAACGCTCTGCTGAGGCATCGGATAATTCAAACGCCTGTTCTACCTTTAAATCAGGCAAACCTTCGATTTCCAGAATTCGTCCCGAAAAGACATTTTCCTTACCTTTTTTATCAATGGTCAGTAAGCCGCGTTGTATGGCTGCATAAGGAATGGCATTAACCATATCACGTAGTGTAATACCTGGCTGCATCTCACCTTTAAAACGGACCAGTACCGATTCCGGCATGTCTAGTGGAATAACGCCTGTAGCCGCTGCGAAAGCGACTAAACCTGAACCTGCAGGAAAAGAAATACCTATCGGGAAGCGGGTATGCGAATCTCCGCCTGTACCGACGGTATCCGGCAATAACATGCGGTTTAACCATGAATGAATGATGCCGTCGCCAGGACGCAGCGACACGCCGCCACGATTCATTATAAAGTCGGGCAGAGTATGCTGCATAACGACATCAACCGGCTTGGGATAAGCCGCCGTATGACAGAACGATTGCAATACCAGGTCCGCTGAAAATCCCAAGCAGGCCAGATCTTTCAATTCGTCGCGGGTCATCGGGCCGGTTGTATCCTGCGAGCCTACAGTCGTCATGCGGGGTTCACAATAAGTATGGGGACGAACGCCCGCTACACCACAAGCTTTACCCACTATTTTCTGGGCCAAAGTGTAGCCCTTACCGCTGTCTTTTTTGTCAACCGGACGTAGAAATACGGTAGATGTTTCTAATCCTAAGGCTTTCCGGGCACGGTCAGTCAAACCACGTCCGATAATTAATGGAATACGTCCTCCGGCACGAACTTCATCAAGAATAACATCGGTTTTTAAGGCAAAGGTACAGATAACTTCATCGCTATCGTGACGTTTAATAACGCCTTCATAGACATAAATATCGATAACATCTCCCATGGCCATATTGGTAACATCACATTCAAACGGTAAGGCGCCTGAATCTTCCATGGTATTAAAAAAAATGGGAGCAATTTTATTACCGATACAAACACCACCGTCGCGTTTATTGGGAATAAAAGGAATATCATTACCGATATACCATAATACCGAATTGGTTGCTGATTTGCGCGATGATCCTGTGCCTACTACGTCGCCTACATAAGCTACTGGAAAGCCTTTCTCATGTAACTCTTCGATTTGAAGCTCCGCATTAGTAATGCCTTCTCTCGGCATTTTTAGCATGGCTTTGGCATGAAGAGGAATATCAGGTCTTGACCAGGCATCAGGGGCCGGCGATAAATCGTCAGTATTGGTTTCACCGGTTACTTTAAAAACCGTCACTGTCATTTTTTCGGGTACACGTGGTTTACTGGTAAACCATTGTGCATCTGCCCAGGATTGAATGACTTGCCTGGCAAAATTATTGCCTGCATCAGCTTTTTCCTGCACATCATGAAAGGCATCAAATATTAGTAAGGTGTGAGACAAGCCTTTAACGGCAATGGCTGCCAGTTCAGGGTTATCCAACAAGTCTATTAAAGGCGTAATATTATAACCACCGAGCATGGTGCCCAATAATTCTGTTGCATCGGCAGCTGTTAAAATAGGTGAGCTAACTTCACCTTTGGCAATCGCCGCCAGAAAACCCGCTTTAATGTAAGCGGCTTCATCAACACCTGCAGGAACGCGATTAGCCAACAGATTTAAAATAAATTCTTCTTCGCCTTCTGGTGGGTTTTTAATCAGATCAACCAAAGCAGCCATTTGTTCTGCATCAAGCGGCTTGGGTACAACGCCTTCAGCGCCTCGTTCTTCAACATGTTTGCGGTATTGTTCCAGCATAACGAACTCCTTATAAATTATTTAAAATGCCTAACTTTCAGACTGAACTGCAGACAAGGTATAAATAAAACGCGAGATATTTTTAAATTTCCTAATGCCGATTAGCTTCCCTGAAAGAAGTCGTCTGTTTTCTTAAATTAATGGTATTGAGCCTTGAACAGTATTACCAAACCAGTATCCACAATGATTGTAAGTGAAGTGTAATAGTCAGCAAACCAGATGCCATGATAGCAAATTATTTAAATAGAGATAAAAATGAATCCCGATACTTTAAATCATGCTGTTGCTATGGATGAATTTTTAATTCATAACGCTATTTTAAGATTTTTTATTGCGTACAATCTGTTGGAACAGGATCTGCTTTTTAATGACGATAATATTATGTTAATTCGATAACGGGTTCATAGTTATCCTGGCAAGTTTTATCTTGCCTTTAGGGCATGCTGTGCACGCCTTGGTTTTATGAAAATTATTTTTAGGAGTACGACATGAATAAATGTTTAGCGTGTGGCTATAAACGTGAGAACTTTGATATTAGGTGTCCTGAATGCGGAAGCTTTTATCCGACAATAGCAGAGCTTATTGCCGAAGAAGAAGCTAATGAAGAAAGGCACTCTTTTCGTGGCTATTGCAAACGGATACTGGCTGCAGATGATAAAAAGCAAGAGTTACTGAACGAACTTAAGCAGATAAAAGAAGGGCTGTCTAAAAAGGCACTATTCACTATTTTTTTGATGATTGCTTTTATTTTTGCCCTGACACTTTCTGTATTGTGAGAAAAAATGTTTTTTATTATTCACGAGATAAGAAATACGCTGTAAAGGCAAATTATCAATCTTTTAATTTAATAGCCTATAGACTTTCATATAAATACTTTCCATGTACTGTGCAACATAGCACTAATTTTTCGGGTTTGTAGTTTTGAAAAATGGAAAGTTAATTTCTGAAAGTCTATATAAGCGGATTATTCAGTGGTGTTGGCAATAATTTTATGGATTAGTTTAGTGCCAATACCAATAATAATTAAAATAAAGGGAATAGAAATACCTTCAATAAGTTCTGGATTGACTTCCCAGCCAAGAATATTGAATGCTTCGGCTATTTTACCAATCAGGCCGGCCAGATAGTAAGTAATAGCAACTATTGAGATACCTTCAACCATTTGTTGCATACGTAATTGCATTTTTGCACGCAAAGCCATTGACGTCAGTAAGCCCTGATTTTGTCGCTCAATAATAATATCGACCTTGGTTCGTAATAGTTGACTGGCGTTACTGACGCGTTCTGATAGCAAGGTAAAACGGTGCGAAACGGATTCGCAAGTGTTAATCGCCGGTTCCAGTCGTCGTTTGGTAAATTCACCCAAAGTCTGAATACCTTGAATTCTAACCTCACGTAAATCACTAATACGTTGTTCCACTAATTGATAATAGGCGCTGGCAGCGGCAAAGCGAAAATGATTGCCGGATATATAGTTTTCAACTTCAGCAGCCAGAGTAGTTAGCTCATCCAATAATTCAGCATCATTATTATCAGGCAGCGTCATTGCGTTGGTAATCGTATACAGTTGACGATCGGCCTTATTTAAGGCCGGATATAGTTTGCGAGCAATAGGAAAAGCCAGTAATGCCATCACTCGATAGACTTCAATTTCAAATAACCGTTGTAACAACCGTCCTGCCTGTTCGGCTCTTAAGTCATTATTAATAACTAAAAAACGGCTAAATCCATCAATATGTATCCTGAAATCAGTAAACACTGAGGCCGCCCCACCGGTTACTTTAGAGCCAACAACAGAGTTTCCGGCAAAGTAAACCGAGAGTGCGCCTAAATCGTTACTTTCCTCATAATTAATATCATCGGCACAGACAATGGTTGCATGTGCTGCAACAATAACTTGCCCGGTTAATGCCGCTAACCAATCCACCGGTACTTTTTTTAAGGCAGAATCCATAAAAGGATCTTTAGGGGTATCATGTACATAAAAACTGTAAGTACTAAACTCGCCGTGTTGTTCCCAGCGTATTTGAAAAGAATTAAAGCTGGCACTAAAATGATCCACTTCTTTTTCGGGCGGAGCCACACCAAATCTTTCACAGAGCATGATCAAGTGCTGACGTTCCTGTAATTTTTCATCACTGGACAGTAATAACGCAAGATGACTGGCTCTAACCGGTAAATTGAGCATAACTGGCGCTCTGGCGTGAACTTCATTGTGAAGAACAAAGCGTTGCGGATGATTTTCAGGGATCGGGAATAGAGTTGTCACAGGTGTTTTATAATCTCTTTTTTATCGGGATGAATTGTTTAGGTGATATTCAAGAATCAATATCCCCAAGTAGTACATGATTTTTGTTTATTGTTACGGCGATAAAATAGGTATCTCGCTAACTAAGCTATATTAATAAAGTAGAAAATAAATAAAAAGATTACCTTCTGAAAGTATTTCTTGTAAAAAATAACCTTAAATAACCGAAAACTTTTTGTGTCTTGTGTCTGCACGACAGTAGATAAAATCATTTTCATTACCTGCAAATTATGTTATCTAACATAACCAAAAATGACAACTTAGCTGTATTTATCAATCATCATCTAATGGTAACGCATATTTATAGCAATGATCCAAATAACCGGCTTCATGACTCGCCATTAACTGTACAACACTTTTCCATAACCAGGTTGGTGTGTTGTGTGACTTGCCTTGATTAAGCCTCAGTTCACTGCGCCAGCTTTTGCGGGTGCTATCATCCATTTGCCTGGCATGTGCACAACCAACAACATAGGCAAGATAATTTGCCATACAAATAGCTTCTTCTATACTCATTTGATCAAGATCGAGCTTAAGATCTTGTGGTAACAGCTCGCGAATAAATACGCCATGATCCAGGAAACGCTGGGCAATGATACGCTCACCCAGAGCTGGCGACATTTGACTCACTCCTTCAACGACACGCACTGCATTATGGCGAGGCATACTGACATGCTGATAACGCGGAGCTGCTGAATGTACGGCTTCTTTAATATCGATAAGGCAATAGTCATCCCTATCGACACTGACCAAAACTGCATAGCGCATCAAGCCTAATGAGCTGCAACCCTTTACCCAGTAAGCCGCATCCAATACCTCAATCTTGGCATCATTGTCGCGCGACTTTAATTTAGTGACCAGCGCTAATATTTGGGGGGTTTCAAATAATTGCTTGATGCCGTTTTTCTCGGCCTTGGATAGTGGCCAGAATTTTTTCCCTTGCAGAATTTCTGATTGTGTATTGACCGTTCGTTCTTTGGCAAGCTTTTTCCAGGTGCGTCTGACCGCGCCGCGCATAACTATTTTTACCAAATCAGGTTTTTTGATAAAGACTCGCTCCTCATCTGTGCCGAGGGCTTGTTCATAACCTTCCATCATGTGCTCAAGCATATGTGCTGTAACCACTCCTGGCAGGTTTGAGCCTTGAGCGGCTGTTGCCAATGATAGGGCAAGCCTTAAAAGATCATGTGCCGGATTACCAATAACCGTCTGATCAAAGTCGCGTATTTGTACATCGACCTTGCCATGAATATCAGCTAGCGGACCAATATTACCAAGATGGCAATCACCACAAATCCAAATAGCCGGTCCATGTGGTAAGGCGTGACCACGTTGACTGTGTAGCCATTCGTAATACTGGGCAGTATTACCGCGCATATAAGCATGAGGCGAACGAGCCATTTTTTTATTGCGTCTTGCAATCAATATGGCATGGCGCTCATCGGGAGAAGGTATTTTCATTGATTTAAGTCCGCTTAAAAAATATAACGAGGTTTGCTATTCTGCAACCAATACAGGCATCTGCCGGGATAACTGTTAAACATTAAAATTTAATAAATTCAATGGTCAGTGGATATCTATATGCCTCGCCTTTACTCGAACGAACTGCCGCAACCAAACAAAAAACCATATTTAAAACGACTATTAGCCAAGGTAAAAATAGTCCAATAAGTACCACTACCAGAATCCAGCTAATGCCATAATAAATAAGCGTTGTTAGCTGCCAGTTGAGTGCATTTCTTGCATTCTCCTTTATCCAACCATCATTTTTGACCAGATATACCAATAACGACGGCAGGAATCCAAAAAAAATACCACCAAGATGGGTCACGACGACAATAAGTCTGTCGGTTTCTGAATTACTATCATAATTTAGGTTATTCATCTTTTCTCCTTGGGATAATTAGTCAATTTCAGGAACAGGAATTTGTAGCTTGAGTTCGCCATAAATGGCTATAGTACCAGCATTTTAGGGACAAGAAGTTTCTTTGCAATATTGGTAGTGACCAAAAAACAGGCAGCCTGCATTTTATCAATATAATCTAAACCAAAGTAATTTTGTCATCTGAACCAATCCCGGTTTGACAGTGTTTCGCCCCAAGTGCATCATGCTCCAAAAATAGAGGCAAGCTTATTAGGTTTCCCGCGCTTGGTCATGGAATTATCATGGTAAGGGTCTGGCGGTAAAACCGCCGTGAATAATTGTAATTTTTATCCGTTAGTTGTGAGGTAACAGGTATGAAATTAAAACGCTTTATTTATGCGACAATCGATAATCGCTCAGAAATACCCAATTTGACTGAATACCCGGCGGGTGGAATAAATGCTGCGCCCCTTGAAGTTGTCTGTTACCGGGATATTGCCGCAGTTGTGAGCGCCATTGATATTGACCAGCTCGCTCCTCATTTGCCGCTGGGAGCATTAACTGAACAACAACAAGAAAATTACAAGGCATATCTGCTAAAGTATCAACAAGTCAATTCATTCCTCTTTGAAAAAATCGGTAGCGATGGAATGCTGCCACTAAAATTCGGCTTTACAGCCAGCAGTAATGAAGCAGTTGAAAAGGTTCTGGAGCAGGCCTATATTCATCTAAGAACCTGCCTTGACAGACTACAAGGGACGATGGAACTGGTAATTCAAGCCTCGTGGGAGCTGCCAAAGATACTACAGGATATCGTCAAGAATAATCCTGACTTGGCGAGTGCAGATGCAGTACAGACTGGCAAGCTGCTTTTTGAAGCAGCTGAGGTAAAAAAGCGCAAGCTGATTGCGGCTATCCATGGCAAGCTATCACCGCTGTCAAAAGACTACCTGGATGCACCACTCAAAACAGAGGCAATGATTTTTAATAGAAGTTATCTGGTTGAAAAAAAGCAGGAGCCATTATTTGACGATGCTGTCGATGCTATAGCGACTGAACTTGAAGACTATTTAAGCTTTCGTTATATAGGACCTTTGCCAGTTTATAGTTTTGTTAATATCGAGTTGAATCAAGGTAATTTTTCGATGGTAGACAAGTCACGAAAGCTATTGCAGTTACCTGAGAAGGCTTCTTGGGAGACTATAAAAGCTGCTTATCGACAGCTGCTTCTGGCTAATCATCCCGATAGAAATCCTGATGATCCAAAAGCAGCACAACGCACTAAAGACATAGTTGAAGCTTACGAAATTGTTAGCGCGTATTGTCATAGTCTGCCCGAATTTAGGGAGTCATTAACGCTTAATGAATACTCTTTTGCCAGGGAGGCGGTCGAGCAATCTTTTATCGTTGATAATAAGGGCGCGGTATTGGCTCGCGCCGGTAAGTCTGAGTCCGCTGTATGAATAAGGCTATCGGCATTGATCTTGGCACCACGAATAGTTGTATGGCGGTACTTGTTTGCGGAAAGCCCCTCATTATCCCGAATGCAGAGGGCGAGCGGACAACGCCGTCCGTGGTTGCTTTCACTAAAGACGGACAACGGCTGGCAGGCTTATCTGCCAAGCAACAACATGCCGATAATCCGCAGGGCACCATCACTTCAATAAAACGCTTTATGGGTCGTCAGTGGGATGAGGTTACCGAGGAAATGGCCATTGTTACCTATCCTGTCGGAAAAGCTGAGGGCGGTGATGTTATTATTACTGTTAACGATATAACGTACGCACCTCAAGAGATCAGTGCAATAATCCTTCAGAAATTGAAAACTGATGCCGAGACTTATTTGGGTGAGCGCGTGACTGACGCTGTCATTACTGTCCCGGCTTATTTTAATGATGCGCAGCGCAAAGCCACCAGGGATGCCGGAAGAATCGCCGGGCTTAATGTATTGCGCGTAATTAACGAGCCGACTGCCGCTTCGCTCGCTTACGGACTGGATAAAGCAGCTAACCAGATGATTCTTGTTTTTGACCTCGGTGGCGGTACCTTCGATGTTTCAATCCTGGAGCTTGATGCCGGTCTGTTCGAGGTGAAGGCTACCAGCGGTGATAACCATCTGGGTGGCAATAACTTTGATAAAGCTATCGTTGATTGGCTACTCGACAAATTTAAGCGTGAGCAAGCCTGTGATTTGGCCAAAGATCCGCTTGCCATGTTGCGCCTTTATGCTGCTGCAGAGAAAGCCAGGATTGAACTCTCAACGATGCTGGTGACGCACATTAATCTGCCGTCCATCTTAACTACAATTGCAGGCCCAAAGCACCTTAACTTCGAACTTACACGTACACAGTTGAACGAACTAAGTGCCACCTTGATTGCTCGTATCGTAAGACCGGTTATGCAGGCACTGGCTGATGCGAACATTAACGCCGAGGCGATTGATCACGTCGTACTTGTTGGTGGTATGACCCGTATGCCGGCTATTCAGGACAAAGTCAGGGCGTTGATCGGTAAGGAGCCGCACCAGGACATTAATCCCGATGAGGTTGTTGCTGTTGGTGCGGCAATTCAGGCTGGGGTTCTCCGTGGTGAAGTCACCAATGTTCTGTTGCTTGATGTCACTTCGCTTTCATTGGGGATAGAGACCAAGGGCGGTGTCTTTACGAAATTGATTGAGCGAAATACCAGTATTCCAACCCGTAAAACACAAACATTTACAACGGCTGAGGATAATCAGGACTCGGTAGAAATTCACGTTCTCCAAGGTGAGTCGGAGATGGCTGCTTTCAATAAATCGTTAGGCACGTTCGTACTTGTTGACCTGCCACCCGTGCGGCGTGGTTTACTTGAAATTGATGTTACCTTTGACATTGATGCCAATGGAATTATCACCGTAACGGCCGAAGATATCGTCTCCGGTAACGAGCAGCAGATAAGAATCGAAGGTAGCACCAGCCTTAGTGAGAATGAAATTAGCTGTATGATAAAACGTGCTGAAGATTATGCTGAAGCGACGCAGCGGCTGCGCGAACTTGCAGACGTGCGCAACCATGCCGAAGTTCTTGCCTCTGAAATCGAGCTTTCATTGAATGTCTATTACACTCGCATAACGGAGTCCGAGGAATTAATGATTAGAGAGCAAATCACGAAATTACGGAAAGTACTCGAAGGTATTGATATAGGTATAATTCGTACGGGTATTGCTGATTTGGTGGCGGCCGCTCAAGTCCTTAAATACAAAAAATAATTATGATCGTAACAAAAGCTGGTAAGTTAAGGCGTACTTAGGCTATTTCCTGCGAAGAATATACTCAATTCGCTGGTCTTTTTATTTATTTTCTGCGTTGTCAAAATAGTTACGTAGCCAGCTACGCGCCTATTTTTCCGCCTTGAAAATAAATAAAAATCCTGCACCACTTGGGTATATTCATTCTTGGATATCGCCTTATTAATTAACAATCCATCGCCATAGTTGCGATAAATATTCATTATATGCAACAGATCTTGACTATTAGCGGCCAAATCGTTTTACCTGATACCAGTGTTTTTATTGATTTACCCTTACCGCCGTTGTACACGCATACACCGATGACCATGCCGGTACACATTATCCATGGTAAAAAATTCGGGCCCCGATTATTTATTTGTGCGGCAATACACGGCGACGAGCTAAATGGCATCGAAATTATTCGTCGCTTGTTAAAAGACCTTGCCTTAAAACGCATAAACGGAACATTAATTGCGATCCCCATGGTCAATGTTTATGGCGTTATTCATCATTCACGTTATTTGCCGGACCGGCGAGATTTAAACCGTTCTTTCCCCGGCTCCAAATCCGGTGCGCTGGCTTCGCGAATAGCAGATCTGTTTATGACTGAAATTGTGGCAAACAGTACACATGGTATTGATTTACATACGGGGGCCATTCATCGCAGCAATTTGCCGCAAATACGTGCCAATCTGGATGATGAAACAACGTTGTCATTGGCCAAGGCGTTTAACGTTCCCGTCTTGCTTAATGCCAACCTGCGCGATGGCTCCTTAAGAGAGTCGGCAGCTGAGCTGGGGATTCCCATGCTGCTGTATGAAGCAGGCGAAGCGTTGCGTTTCGATGAAATATCAATTCGTGCCGGTGTACGGGGAATTCTAAACGTAATGCGTCATTTGGGCATGATTACCAGCAGAAAAACCCGTAAGATGGCTACGGCCAAAGAACCGTATATCGCTCGATCCAGTAGCTGGATAAGAGCACCCGGTAGTGGTATTTTCCGTACCTTAAAATCATTGGGTTGTCGAGTTGCCAAGAATGAGCTGTTGGGCATGATTAGCGATCCGGTTTCCAGTCTTGAAATCGAAGTTATTTCGCCATTCAGCGGTATTATTATAGGTCGTAGTGAAATACCCTTAGTGCACGAAGGTGAGGCTGTCTATCATATTGCAAAATTTGAAGATTCCCGGGAAGTTGCAGAGCAGGTGGAGAACTTTCATGATGATATTTTACCGGAAGATGATAATGACTATGACGAGTTAGCGATTGTTTAATGGGCGGTTGTTTTATAACCTGCCTTCAAAAACCGCTAAGGAACGAGCACGAAATAACTTGAGCAACTTATAAAATTGCTGCTTCAGGCATGGCGACATAATTCCATTGTCTCAGATGCTCATCAAATACAATTCGCATTGATTCTTTAAACCTCTCGGCGACTTTTCTGCCTGTTTCATAAACCTTGTTAAAAATACAGGCAAAGACTTTTAATTCCGCTTTTGTTGTTGTTTTTTCTATTAACACTTTCATAAATAGATGGCTGGTTAAAACCATGCCAGACATGGCGCGAGTAATATGAGGAAATACTCGATGCTCAATGGGATTCTATTTAGACGTATGCGACGGAAAATGCGCTATCCGTATTTCAATGCCTATTTCGTCCACTAAAGCCTGCAAATCTTGCTTGAAAATATAGTGTCTGAGGAGTTACTGCAGCAACCATCCATCAGTTAAAGGGCATAGGTATCTACACAAGTCCTACTTCTCCTTCTCCAACAAGAGAGGGAGCTTGGCGTTTCTGCATTTCATTGTTTTTATTATGATGAAAAGTTGTGTAGATAGCTATGGTTAAAGGAGGGGGGGAAGCTCGAACGATCAACACCGATAACAAAGAACCACTACTTCAACAGATGAATAGAAAAATGGCAAAGGAACACTCCAAAGTGATTTACTGTAAATGCAAAACGATTGTTGAACCGGTGTTTGGTAAAATTAAAAATAGTGGCTTTCGTGGTTTCAGTGTGAACGGTAAAAAAAGTCGCCGGTGAATTTTCGATGGTCTTTGCTGCACATACAACAAAAAATTGCCAAGGTGATTATTACGAGATTAGTCCGTCCAGTATTCAGTTATTAGGGTACAAGCCTAGTACTCAGTCAGCGTTGATATGTCGAATGATAGCCCCCATATAATGTCTTTACATTGCCATTAATAAACACCATTGAAAAAGAAATACATAGTACGACTAACGGAAGATGAACGCGCTTATTTG
>NZ_JAOEGU010000099.1 GCF_025583945.1 Methylobacter psychrophilus | reverse complement strand
ACAGGAACAACACATTAAGAAGTAATTTTTAACGTTTAGTTTTGTAGTCGAGCCAAGATTGGCTACTCATCTTATTGAGTGGCAAACTGATTTAAACTGAAGAGTTTGATCATGGCTCAGATTGAACGCTGGCGGTATGCTTAACACATGCAAGTCGAACGGTAACAGGCCTTCGGGCGCTGACGAGTGGCGGACGGGTGAGTAACGCGTAGGAATCTGCCTTATAGTGGGGGACAACGTGGGGAAACCCACGCTAATACCGCATACGCCCTACGGGGGAAAGGAGGGGATCTTCGGACCTTTCGCTATGAGATGAGCCTGCGTTAGATTAGCTAGTTGGTAGGGTAAAGGCCTACCAAGGCGACGATCTATAGCTGGTCTGAGAGGACGATCAGCCACACTGGGACTGAGACACGGCCCAGACTCCTACGGGAGGCAGCAGTGGGGAATATTGGACAATGGGCGAAAGCCTGATCCAGCAATACCGCGTGTGTGAAGAAGGCCTTAGGGTTGTAAAGCACTTTCAATTGGGAGGAAAACCTGCCGGTCAATACCCGGTAGCTTGACATTACCTTTAGAAGAAGCACCGGCTAACTCCGTGCCAGCAGCCGCGGTAATACGGAGGGTGCGAGCGTTAATCGGAATTACTGGGCGTAAAGCGTGCGTAGGTGGTTCGTTAAGTCAGATGTGAAAGCCCTGGGCTCAACCTGGGAACTGCATTTGAAACTGGCGGACTAGAGTTTAGTAGAGGGGAGTGGAATTTCAGGTGTAGCGGTGAAATGCGTAGATATCTGAAGGAACACCAGTGGCGAAGGCGACTCCCTGGACTAAAACTGACGCTGAGGTACGAAAGCGTGGGTAGCAAACAGGATTAGATACCCTGGTAGTCCACGCCGTAAACGATGTCGACTAGCCGTTGGTCCTATTTACAGGATTAGTGGCGCAGCTAACGCATTAAGTCGACCGCCTGGGGAGTACGGCCGCAAGGTTAAAACTCAAATGAATTGACGGGGGCCCGCACAAGCGGTGGAGCATGTGGTTTAATTCGATGCAACGCGAAGAACCTTACCTACCCTTGACATCCAGAGAATCTGTTAGAGATAGTAGAGTGCCTTCGGGAGCTCTGAGACAGGTGCTGCATGGCTGTCGTCAGCTCGTGTCGTGAGATGTTGGGTTAAGTCCCGTAACGAGCGCAACCCTTGTCCTTAGTTGCCAGCGGGTAATGCCGGGAACTCTAGGGAGACTGCCGGTGATAAACCGGAGGAAGGTGGGGACGACGTCAAGTCATCATGGCCCTTATGGGTAGGGCTACACACGTGCTACAATGGCCGGTACAGAGGGCTGCGAACTTGCGAAAGTAAGCAAATCCCAGAAAGCCGGTCTTAGTCCGGATTGGAGTCTGCAACTCGACTCCATGAAGTCGGAATCGCTAGTAATCGCGAATCAGAATGTCGCGGTGAATACGTTCCCGGGCCTTGTACACACCGCCCGTCACACCATGGGAGTGGGTTGCAAAAGAAGTGGGTAGTCTAACCTTCGGGAGGGCGCTCACCACTTTGTGATTCATGACTGGGGTGAAGTCGTAACAAGGTAGCCCTAGGGGAACCTGGGGCTGGATCACCTCCTTACAAAGATGGTCTATCGTCATCATGCGTATCCACAACAAATTATTTTGATCAGCAGCAGTATGAGCCCAGGGCCTGTAGCTCAGTTGGTTAGAGCGCACCCCTGATAAGGGTGAGGTCGGTGGTTCGAGTCCACCCAGGCCCACCACCTCGCCGCAAGGTAAGCGTGATGTGGCCCGGGGGATGTAAACAAGCACAAACCAGACACACTGGGGCTATAGCTCAGCTGGGAGAGCACCTGCCTTGCACGCAGGGGGTCAGCGGTTCGATCCCGCTTAGCTCCACCAATTCTATAACGTTTCGATTCACTTAAGAATCAACAGAGACCTTATAGAATTGGTGTATTTATTGAATACACGAATAGCTCTTTAACAATTTGGAAATCTGTAACAACGTAATCTTGATCTGTAAAGGTGACAAGATTACGCAACGAGTTCGCGTGCAGCGACGGTGTCAGCGGATAGTAACAAGACTTGGCCAATTAAGCAATTAATCAGCCAAGCTGGCTACTAAAGCGCAACCACAGAGTAGCACGCGAATGAGTTCTCAAAAACAGAAAAAAGCGATTAAGAAAGCTGATCGGTATAACACGTAATGCTGTTAACCGGCCAATCAGGCAACAGAAAATACCCTGTTGGCTGATTGGTTGGCGAAAACAGACTTATTGGGGTTATATGGTCAAGTGAATAAGCGCATACGGTGGATGCCTAGGCAGTGAGAGGCGATGAAGGACGTTGTAGCATGCGATAAGCCGCGGGGAGTTTGCAAACTAACCCTGATCCGCGGATTTCCGAATGGGGAAACCCGGCCAACATCAGTTGGTCACATTACAGTGAATACATAGCTGTATTGAGCGAACCCGGAGAACTGAAACATCTAAGTACCCGGAGGAAAAGAAATCAACCGAGATTCCCCTAGTAGCGGCGAGCGAACGGGGATTAGCCCTTAAGTTGTATAGTTGTTAGTGGAACAGTCTGGAAAGTCTGGCGATACAGGGTGATAGCCCCGTACACGAAAACGCTATACAGTGAAAACGAGTAGGTCGGAGCACGTGAAACTTTGACTGAACATGGGGGGACCATCCTCCAAGGCTAAATACTCCTTACTGACCGATAGTGAACCAGTACCGTGAGGGAAAGGCGAAAAGAACCCCGGAGAGGGGAGTGAAATAGATCCTGAAACCGTATGCGTACAAGCAGTGGGAGCACCCTCGTGGTGTGACTGCGTACCTTTTGTATAATGGGTCAGCGACTTAATCTCAGTGGCAAGCTTAACCGAATAGGGGAGGCGTAGCGAAAGCGAGTCTTAATAGGGCGTTTAGTCGCTGGGATTAGACCCGAAACCGGGCGATCTATCCATGGCCAGGCTGAAGGTGAGGTAATACTTACTGGAGGGCCGAACCCACGTATGTTGAAAAATGCGGGGATGAGCTGTGGATCGGAGTGAAAGGCTAATCAAGCTCGGAGATAGCTGGTTCTCCTCGAAAGCTATTTAGGTAGCGCCTCGTGTATAACTGTTGGGGGTAGAGCACTGTTTCGGCTAGGGGGTCATCTCGACTTACCAACCCGATGCAAACTCCGAATACCAACAAGTTCGAGCACGGGAGACACACGGCGGGTGATAAGGTCCGTCGTGGAAAGGGAAACAGCCCAGACCGTCAGCTAAGGTCCCAAAATCTATGCTCAGTGGGAAACGATGTGGAAAGGCCCAGACAGCCAGGAGGTTGGCTTAGAAGCAGCCATCCTTTAAAGAAAGCGTAATAGCTCACTGGTCGAGTCGGTCTGCGCGGAAGATTTACCGGGGCTAAGCATAGTACCGAAGCTACGGGTTCACACTTAGGTGTGAGCGGTAGAGGAGCGTTCTGTACGCCTGCGAAGGTGAACTGAGAAGTTTGCTGGAGGTATCAGAAGTGCGAATGCTGACATGAGTAACGATAATGGGGGTGAAAAACCCCCACGCCGAAAACCCAAGGTTTCCTGCGCAACGCTAATCGACGCAGGGTTAGTCGGTACCTAAGGCGAGGCTGAAAAGCGTAGTCGATGGAAAGCAGGTTAATATTCCTGCACTAGTAGTAACTGCGATGGGGTGACGGAGAAGGCTAGGTCAGCTGACGGTTGGAAGTGTCAGTTTAAGCGAGTAGGGAGGGTTCTTAGGCAAATCCGGGAACCTATATTCTGAGACGTGATGACGAGACTCTCTTAGGAGAGACGAAGTGATTGATGCCATGCTTCCAAGAAAAACCTCTAAGCTTCAGGTTACTAGTAGCCGTACCCCAAACCGACACAGGTGGGTGGGATGAGAATTCTAAGGCGCTTGAGAGAACTCGGCTGAAGGAACTAGGCAAAATGATACCGTAACTTCGGGAGAAGGTATGCCCTTGGTAAGTGAAGTCCCTTGCGGATGGAGCTGAAGAGGGTTGCAATAAAATGGTGGCTGCGACTGTTTAGCAAAAACATAGCACTCTGCAAACTCGGAAGAGGAAGTATAGGGTGTGACGCCTGCCCGGTGCTGGAAGGTTAATTGATGGGGTTATCTTCGGAGAAGCTCTTGATCGAAGCCCCAGTAAACGGCGGCCGTAACTATAACGGTCCTAAGGTAGCGAAATTCCTTGTCGGGTAAGTTCCGACCTGCACGAATGGCGTAACGATGGCCACACTGTCTCCAGCCGAGACTCAGTGAAATTGAAATTGCGGTGAAGATGCCGTATACCCGCGGCTAGACGGAAAGACCCCGTGAACCTTTACTATAGCTTGACACTGGACTTTGAATCGATTTGTGTAGGATAGGTGGGAGACTTAGAAGCCGGAACGCTAGTTTTGGTGGAGTCAACCTTGAAATACCACCCTGGTTTATTTGAAGTTCTAACCTGGATCCATTATCTGGATTGGGGACAGTGTCTGGTGGGTAGTTTGACTGGGGCGGTCTCCTCCTAAAGAGTAACGGAGGAGCACGAAGGTACCCTCAGCCTGGTCGGAAATCAGGCAATGAGTGCAATGGCATAAGGGTGCTTGACTGCGAGATAGACACATCGAGCAGGTACGAAAGTAGGTCATAGTGATCCGGTGGTTCTGTATGGAAGGGCCATCGCTCAACGGATAAAAGGTACTCCGGGGATAACAGGCTGATACCGCCCAAGAGTTCATATCGACGGCGGTGTTTGGCACCTCGATGTCGGCTCATCACATCCTGGGGCTGAAGCAGGTCCCAAGGGTATGGCTGTTCGCCATTTAAAGTGGTACGCGAGCTGGGTTCAGAACGTCGTGAGACAGTTCGGTCCCTATCTGCCGTGGGCGTTTGAGATTTGAGGGAAGCTGCTCCTAGTACGAGAGGACCGGAGTGGACGAACCTCTGGTGTTCCGGTTGTCATGCCAATGGCATTGCCGGGTAGCTACGTTCGGACAGGATAACCGCTGAAAGCATCTAAGCGGGAAGCCCCTCCCAAGATGAGATCTCACTGGGACCATGAGTCCCCTGAAGGGCCCTGGAAGACTACCAGGTTGATAGGCACGGTGTGGAAGCGCAGTAATGTGTGAAGCTAACGTGTACTAATTGCCCGTGAGGCTTGACCATATAACACCCAATCAGTTTGGGCGTGTTATACACCGAGATGACTAGTCATAGTTGTCTTGGCCAGCCGATTATCGCTAATCACTGTATAGAAAACAAACAAAAAGCAAACAAAAAGTAAGAGCAGAAAAAGCATGACCTGATTGTTACAGATTTCCAACGGCATGGCTAAGGCCATACCGAAGACCGTCAACAGGTAAAAAGCCTGAGACGACACCAGTTTGCTTGGTGACCATAGCGAGCGTGAACCACCCGATCCCATCCCGAACTCGGAAGTGAAACCGCTTAGCGCCGATGATAGTGTGGCAGTTTGCCATGCGAAAGTAGGGAATTGCCAAGCGCTTAAATTAAAAACCCAAGATAA
>NZ_JAOEGU010000098.1 GCF_025583945.1 Methylobacter psychrophilus | reverse complement strand
CTTCAGGCTTGTGTCTTGGTAATTGAGCATAAGGAGTCATGGCTATCCGTGTTTTCAGAGGTAGATCACTATTTTAACCTTATAAAGGCCAAATTCTATGTCGATTATTTAGGAAAGATGTCTATTAAAAAAAGTACTGGCTGAATTAACTACGTGCCTAAATTTAGCCGTTAGTCCCAGCGTTTCAACACTGAAGAGAATTTGTAAAAGAGCAAAGCTAACTTGGAAACGGGTTCGAAAATCATTGAGATCAAAACGTAATCCGCATTTATTTGAACAGTCTCGCCAGCAATTAGCCACGCTTATCGAACAATCCAAGCAAAAAGAAATTGATTTGTTTTATTTTGATGAATCAGGTTTTACTTTGGAGCCTTGCGTCCCATACGCCTGGCAACCACGAGGTAAAACCATTGAAGTCCCCTGCGCCAAAAGCAAGCGACTTAATGTATTAGGTTTTGTTAATCGAGAATGCTCGTTTACTTCCGTCGTATTTGAAGGCACCGTAACCACTGCTGTTGTTGTGGCCAGTATTGATCATTTTATCTCAACACTTCAACGACAGACTGCGCTGGTCATGGACAATGCTTCAATTCATAAGAGTTTCTAGTTTCAAGAAAATATTGAGCGGTGGCAACAACAAGGTTTAACCATAGTTAATATTGCCCCTTATTCGCCTGAACTTAATATTATTGAAATCCTATGGCGAAAAATTAAATACGAATGGATGCCTTTTTCTGCCTATGAATCGTTTCGAAATTTGAAGGAATCATTGTTCGAAATTTTGGCTAATATAGGCAAATCTTATACCGTAAATTTCGCCTGAAAGTAAAATCGCCCTAAAAATGTTAAATAACTTTTGAACGGTTACTTATTTAATTGAGATCAATAGCTTTATAAATAGTGATTCATACCGGATTTTTTGTGCCTGAATTGTTGGCAGTTGTTGCGGGTGTTTTTTTTGGGATGGGACAGAATTGGGACAATTTAAAATAATAGGCAAAAAAAAGGGCTTAGATTTTACTCTAAGCCCTTGATTTATTTGGCTCCCCCGGACGGGCTCGAACCGCCGACCTAGTGATTAACAGTCGATATGAATCGTGTTTAAAGATGTTCACACACATTATTAAATGTATCTATATGCCCAAATTCATTGGCCTTGCTGTTCATATTTGTTTATTATTATTCCCATTTTCAACCTTATGTTGCACAACTCAAGTGACCATAAAGTGACCACGAAATAATGCTTACAGATAAATCGATTAAAGGACTTAAACCAAAAGTATCCGCCTATCGACTTTATGAAAAAGGAAACGATAAAGGGTTCGGCGTAAAAGTTACTCCGGCAGGTAGCATGTCTTTTTTTATTCAATATGCAGGTATTGATGGGAAACAAAAGTTTTATAGCCTGGGTCGATATCCATCCGTGTCTCTGTCAGATGCTCGAGCTAAATGTCGAGAAATAAGATGCCAAATTGATCTAGGCCAAGATCCGCAATCAAAGATTGTGCAAAAACATGGCAGCGTTGCCAATTTGTTCGAATACTATATCAAACACATGGTCAGCAATGGCAAAAGAACGTGGGGAAAAGTCAACGCAGACCTCAACTATAACTGCAAGGATATTTTGCACCTACAGGCCAAGGATATTTCGCCCACACACATTAGAAAAATACTGTACACAATTATTTCTCGTGGTTCAAAAGTTCAAGCTAACCGAATACGTTCATATTTACATAGAGCTTTTGAGTTGGGTGTCTATCACGATAACGACCCGAAGAATTTATCCAATGATTTTACCTTTCAAATTACAGTAAACCCTGTTGATGCCATTCCCAAAGATACCGGTGCAGAAGTAGTCGGAGAAAGAAACTTATCATTTCCAGAAATCAAACAAATATGGCATGACACTACCATACATGAGCAATTTCACTTAGCCACTAAACTACTCGTTATCTATGGTTGCCGTCCCACGGAATTGTGCGGTGCATTAAAACAAGAGTTTGATTTCGACTCGATGATTTGGAGCGTACCTCCTGAGCGAGTCAAAAATGAACGTTGGCTTATTTTGCCTATAACTCCTCATGCCAAGGAATTGCTTGATAGGCTGTGGATATATTCCGGGAATTCTAAATATCTTTTTCCCGGCAGATATAACGAAGAAAAACCAATCCACAAAACCTCTTTAGGTCATGCCATATCACGAATTGAAAGTGTGCAAGAATTCTCTCCAAGAGACCTGCGACGAACCGTAAAAACTAGAATGGGAGAAATTGGTATTGAAAAAAGCATTCGGGATCGGATACAGAACCATGCGCTTAACGATGTGAGTTCCAAGCATTACGATAGATATGATTACCTACAAGAAAAAAGAAAGGCTCTATTGACATGGGAAAAATACCTTCTTGAACTAACCGAGAAAAATAAACATTGAGATAATTCGCAATCGTCAATCTGACAATAATAGGCTATCAATTAAGTGGGAGAATGTTTTTAGTAACATAATTTTGATCCATTTCTGATTTAAGTTTCTAGAAAAAAACCCTTTATTCACAATTTCTTACACCCTTGGTAGTGATTATCAACAGTTTGATTTATTGCCCGTCCCATGATTCAGTGGTTTTAGAAAGTCGGCCAAAGTCATCAACTACCCGAACCGCATTCGGTGCTGAAGCAGACCATTGCCATAAAACCAGTTTTTGGTTTTTAGCGGTGCAACCGGGTGCAAAACTACGCACCAATATCCCTGCAATCTCAAAGGCGCGTAATCGTTCGGCTAATCGCCATGTCGGCGGTTCAAGCTGTTGAGTCGCTAAATCTTCCCAAGAGCAACCCAATTCTTGTGACGAACTACCCATATTGGCCAACTGCTGTTCATCATTAAGGTCGGCTATTTTCGCGCAATCAATTTCATAAGCAACTAACGTCATTGGTTGTCGCTTAAAAGAAAATCCTTGCTGCGCTTCCATCCAAGCTGTAGTCGGATCAAGCGATAAATAAAGTGCCGCACAACCGGGCGGATTAAATCTCCCGCCATATTTTTGGACGTAAGCGTCCAGCGCGACCGTCTACACCTAAATTTCATTCTGTGAATTAACCTCCACCGACACAGCAGGAAATGGTAATAATTCATTAATACGACTATTGGACCAGGTTGGCAGTTTTTCCAAGGTATCTTTTAGCCACGCCTCAGGGTTTAATCCATTCAGTTTCGCGGTGCCCAATAAACTCTGAACAGCAGCAGCTATCTGCCCTGCAGGTTCTGAGCCGGCAAACAACCAGTTCTTTTTTCCTAGGGCGATGGGGCGGATGACGTTTTCAACAGGATTATTGTCAATGGGCAGATGTCCTGTTTCAGCATAACTAATGAAACACTGCCTAGGGTCAGCTAATCAGCATATTTAAATATATCGCATTATCTGACGCCGAGGTTAATGCAGGAAGTTAATACCCTTTTGTCAAACCGCTAGATAGCGGTGCTACGCTGGACTGCCGATAGCAAAACGGCTAATCAGATCTTATGTATTCTTACTATTTCTAAGCGCACTGTTATTTTTCATATCAATAATGCCATAACCAAACTGAATACCAGTAACAAAACCTCGGCAGCGATCAAAGCAGCGCTGCTCGGATTACTGGTCAATCAGGGCGTGAATTTTATTGGCAAGCGAACTAACGCCTCGTTGGGTGACCTTTTCATGGTTGCCCTTAAGTTCGATAGCATAGCTTGCAGCCAGAGTTTGGGTTTTTACATTGATCACATGCGCCATCAGATAGGAAAACAGAAAGCTGGGTTTACTGTGCTGACTAACGACTATCCAATCAGTACCTTGTTGCTCACCGAGTTTGGCCGCAAGATCATTAAAGCGAAACAGATAGCCGAAGCTGGAATTGGCGGTTAGTTGATCCTCAGGCTTGATGTGTATGATTTCATACTCGCCTGACTGGTTGAGTGCCTGCTCCAGCAACGGTTGCATGGATGCAGTGCGCAGCTGTTCCTGAGGCGTGTTGGGCAGGGAGGTAATATCGTTCAGTTCAAAATTCAAGATGGCTATGCGCGGCGCAGCCTCGGCGTTGCCTAACAACAGAAATCCCATTGTCAGTATTATTCCAGTCGTTTTAAGCATGTTCATGGCGCGATCCTCAAATTGGTTATCAAACAATATTTCTTTGTTGTAAATCCTGCTCCAGGCCATCGACACCGTCGGTAATCGCACGGCGTATCAATTCGACCATAGCCTCACGCTGCTCTTCCTGCACATCGATTGCTACGATCCAGGACAGTTTGGCGCTATTGTCATGGACCTTGCTGATGTTTACCGTACCCAGATAGCTTTGCACCGGAAATTGCGATTCGATTCTGTTGTAGCGCAAGCTTCGTTGCTGATGATCAATGGTATCAATGCGATCTGTTATTTTTCCGCCATCCACCAAGGTCAGGAAGCGAGATGCGCCTACTCCGGCACCAAGTACAGAGCAGTCGGCAATTATCGGAAACCAGCGCTCAAGCCCGCCGATACTACTGATTGCCGCCCAAGCCTGATCGGCATTTACGGTAAGGTTTTTGGTAACGTTTATTTGTTCAATCATGATCTATCCTCCAAAAGTGAGATTGCCGTGAATGTCGACGGCTGATAGTGTATGCAATTGAACGTCTGAGGTAAGCCGATATTTGCCCGCAGAGTACGGGCAATTTGCCCGCGTTTAAGCATTCGGCTATTAAAGCTGTTTAGCGCCTCTTATAATGTAGGCCACCGCAGGCTTATTCGGTTTACCATGAACCTACAAATCCATTTATTGTCACGCATCATACTGGTTGCGCTATTGTGCCTGCTTGCCACCACCGCCTATGTGCTGTATCACAGTAACCAGCAAGCCAGGCAGGCTACACAGCTCACTGCCGAATCACTGGTCAAACAGCTAGAGTTACAGCTTTTGCGCATCAATGGCGGCTTCGGCCAAGCTAATCTGTTTCCGGATTTTGATCTTTGGAAACAGACCGGCAGCGTACCCGGAATTTGTGTTAGCTTCGTAGCAACAGACAGTGCAACACGCAGTCTTTGTAATGGCACCAAACTACCTGTTCATAACTACCCTACTGGTTTCGAGAGCTTTTACCGTCAGCTATTAAATCCCGGTTTAGTGCTAACGCGACCGATAGTGTTTAAGGATCAGATTTTTGGCTTACTGACGGTTACTCCCAGTGCCGAGATGGAAATAGCCCAGGCTTGGGTAAATATTTGCGGCTTGCTGAGACTGTCTGCCATGACCGTTTTGGCTGTTTGTTTGCTGGTATTTCTGAGTATCAGCCGCGCCTTGCGACCAGCTAAAATTATCGTCTCCGGACTGGAGAAGCTGGAAAAAGCACCTACTTATCGACTGCCGCCGTTCGAGCTGAGCGAATGTATAGTGGATCCCGAAATCCGGACAATGGTTTAAACTATAGCCTGTGATGAAAAGAGAGGTCGATAATGAGCGAAAGTAAACGAAAGATTTTTACAGGAGCGCAAAAAGCCAAGGTTGCCTTGGCAGCGGTCAAGGGCCTGAAGACGATTAACGAGAT
This sequence comes from Methylobacter psychrophilus, assembly GCF_025583945.1. Classification (GTDB taxonomy): domain Bacteria; phylum Pseudomonadota; class Gammaproteobacteria; order Methylococcales; family Methylomonadaceae; genus Methylobacter_C; species Methylobacter_C psychrophilus. Next base: position 29 of record NZ_JAOEGU010000098.1, on the reverse strand, counting down.
CGCTCAGGAGTACGGAGTTCATCCAACCC
>NZ_JAOEGU010000097.1 GCF_025583945.1 Methylobacter psychrophilus | reverse complement strand
ATGCAAAATCTTCAGAATTACCAAAGATGTTTATCGGGGTAAGCACAAGCATTACTCCCTGACATGGAATTTAGTGGCTGCTCTTGTTAACTTACGCTATGACTGTATTTAGGAAAGATGTCTAATATATTTCTTAATATACAAATGGTTAGTATCTGTCTGGTTTATATTGATAGCTCATATTCTAAATTAGAATCCATTAACTAACCTTGCTGAAGCGGTTAAACCGATTAAAGAACGTACTTGAAATAACTTGAATATCTTGTAATGAAGAATTTATTCACCTTGATCAGATAAATTGCCGCTTACCCTTACACACTACACAATATTTTATGGTGATAATTTTTTAGTTTATTTTGAGAATAGTAGAAATAAATTATTTGTACAATACGTAGAAATACCTATAAATTGAAAGCTTTAATCCTACCATTGTTGACAGGAAAGCTAATAGCTAACACTGAAGGTAAGCACCTTTCATAATAGCTTTTAACTAAAGAGCCTGCACTATTGAACTTTACTCCAAGTTTACTGAAAAAAATGAAACAGATTATGATTTTAAGAAGTTATTATTTATCGCAGGTAAAAGCTCCAACGTAGCGAGGAGCCTGGGTTTCAGATTCAAATGTAAGCTAAATATCTAAGCCACCGTCATTCGACCGGTGTCTACTGTCAGGGAAAAAGTAAAGGGGTAAAAAGCATGCGGTTTAATTGAAAAATCAGGATGATTCAGATCTTTTTTAGAAACCGGTTTACTGCCCCCTTTTTGATTTAACAGTTGCCACCCCATTAATGCCAAAACGATCCCTCCCGAGAACTGAACTACCGGGATAGAAATTCCAAAAAGCTTCAGGATATAGCTGCCGAAAAAAAGAAAAAGGCTAATAAAAGGAAAGAATACAAAGCTATTCTTCTCGTCATCGACTTCCAGGTTTGATCGTCAACCCCTCGGGTCATCCCTTAAAGGATAAGATCTGTTCCAATGGGATTAACAATCGGGAACAGTGCGGCGAAAATCATGGGGATAAGTTTTAAAGCTATCAATAAACTGGTCACTTCACACCTTCCAACTCTAGGATTAACTGCTCTATTTCTTTATTGCCCGGCAATACTTCGGCAGCTTTTTTTGCATAAACAAGTGCCCCTTTGTTGTCGCCAGCCTCGCGTTGCATGGAAATCAATGCGCTGAGTATCTGAAGGTTGTATGGCTGACGCTTTTCAGCCGCTTTCAATACGGCCAACGCTTCGCGTTGCTTACCCATAGAATTAAGTGCGATACCGTAAACATACACATAGCGTGCATTATCTGGCGCAAGCTTGCTGGCCTTGGCAAGTTCCTGTAAAGCTATGCTTTTATCTGCTTTGCGCACCAGTAACAAGCCCAGTGCATGGTGTAAATCCGCCGCATTGGGGATTAATGACAAACCTTTGCGTAACTGTTTTTCGCCTTCATCATCGTGACCTTGCTGACGATAAGCATCGGCGAGATTGGCATAGGCACCAACAAAGAGTGGGTCGAGACTAATGGCGCGTTGATAGGCGATAATAGCCTCGTCTATTTTGCCTTGCTGCAAGTAAAAATTACCCACATTAATATTTTCCGCCGGCCAGTCAGCATTAAGCTTTAGAGCAGTTACATATTCTTGCATCGCATTATTGCGACTCTCCCGCCGACCTTCTGTAATCTGACCGTCTGGTACATCAGCAAGCACCCGCGCAGCTTCAATGCGGACACCACGAACCGGATCGGTAAGTAATGGCGAAGCGGATAGTGTTCGATTGATTGGATCAACAGATTCAATCAAGCCAAGACCGGCAATACGCACCGAAGGATCGGCATCTTTCAATTGCGATCGTGCAAACGTTAGCAGATCCGGACTCATCATCGGCTTGATCAACGTAAGAGCGGTAGCACGAACAACCGCCGGACTTGCTGAATCCTGAGCAAGTTCTTGTAATGCAGGTAATGCTTTAATGCCCTGCGTTGCACCAGCGTGCAGTGTCGTGCCGTAATGCGGACGCTTACGCCAATCTTTGCCATACCACTTATCTATCATACCAGCGGCCCATTCAGGCTTTTGTTTTTGATGGCATTGGGTACAGGCATTTGGACTACCTAACGATTGTGATAAATCGGGTCTGGGCAAACGAAAACTGTGATCGTGGCGTCCATCGTTTACCATGTAATTTTGTTCAGGTGCGTGACAGTCCATACACGCAGCACCTTTTGAATCGGGTTTATGGAAATGATGTTTTTCCGTATCAAATTTTTCGGCAACATGACAACGAGTACATAGCGCATTACCTTCGGCGCGTAATTTAAGGGAATGAGGCTCGTGACAATCCATACAAGTCACTCCATTCTGGAACATCTTGCTCTGACGGAACGATCCCCAGGTGTAATCTTCGTCGCGTTGCTGTCCATCGGCATGATAAGTCGGCGGCATCAGTAATGCCGGCTGATGCGTATCTTCCAGCGGCAAACCCGGCAAACTGCCTTCAACCAGCGTCAAGCGGCGTGAATGACAAGCCCAACAGACATTCATCAAGGTATCGTCGGCAGGCTGTTCACGATGAGCAATAACGCCTTTATCAGAAAACTTCCACGCCTCTTGCCAGTGGCTTTGCAGCTTCACTGCCAAGCCTTTATCAACGTCCGTATAGGGCGGCTGTGCCTGCTTCGCCCACTCGACATGCTGTGATGCAGGGCCGTGGCAAGACTCACAAGCGACATTGATCTCCTTGAAAGTTGTTTTATAACTGTCTGTTGGGGCATCGTAGCCTTTTTTCAGATGAGTTGAATGGCATTCAGCGCATTCCATGTTCCAGTTTTGGTAACGCCCCGTCCAATGCAATTGATCGGTATGATCGATTTTTTCCTTTGGATACAAATGAAACCAGCGTTGCCCGCCTTCGCTTTTTGGACGGCTATCCCAAGCAATACTTAGTGTTTGATAACGGCCTCCGGGAAAGGCAATCAAATATTGTTGTAGTGGCGTAACACCAAACGTGTAGGTGATTGAATAATCAGTTAATTTACCATCCGGGCCGTCAGTGCGTACCATAAACTTATCGTCACGCTTAAAAAAAGTCGATTCGACATCGAAGTGTTTAAATTTAGCGTTATTAAAGTCGCCAAGTACGGTTTGTGCAGTAGCTTCCTGCATCGCCAGATCATGATGCGAGCCTTGCCATGCGTTAACTTCGGTCTGATGACATTGCTTACAGGCGCTGGCACCAACATATTCTTTAGTCGTGACAGGCATTATCGGTTCTGATTCTAGTTTCGCTAGCGGAGTAATGGACGAAATTATCGTTACGGGAGGCCTGTTAGCAAAGAAGACAACGCCTATAACCAACCCAACCGACATAAAGATTGATAGCAACAAAAAGAGACGACTGTTACTTTTGCCAGATGGAACGGGGGTTACGTTAGTTTCAGACACGATTTTTGTGGCGGGTTTTGGCGTCTTCCGGCGGTTCATTCTGAGTCCTTAATTGGGGGTCTGGGCGTTGAGATTTTTTGCATCCTACTTGACTGATAGATGTTTCTCAGAGAAGCAAGCTTGGAGCTGCTTAAACTGATCTTGTGGGAAAAGTTCAATGACCATTAGCATCGGAACCGCTCGTAATGTGCATCAAAATGCCCGTTAAAAGCCATCGGAAAATTACGCATCTTCCCGGCGATATCGCCGAAGCTAAAATCAGACGATTTATTGAACGGCCCGGCGGAAACACACTGGGTAGCCACAAATAGGTCGAGAGATTGAACGCCCAGGGATTTTGAGCGGTATCGCTTTTTACTACTTCAGCACTATAGGTGTCGGAAGCAGTAGCCAATATTGTAATTTTTGACCTTGATCAAGGTTGTTCAAAAATAATGACTTCCTGGATACTTCACTTTACTTCTTTTACAAACTCGCAGCGTTGCTTAATCAATGGTGATGCACCTGGATTACCGATACCTCTGGCAATCATGGCAATCACGCGGTCATCCTGATCATAACCGACATGAGCTTGCATGGGATTGGCAAGATCAGCCATACCAAAAGCATCCATGACCTTGGCAATGTTGATATTGACATTAGTGATCTTCGCACAGAGCCGGGAGTCAATATATTTTTCAGAAAAACCGGGTGGTATGCCGTAACTTAACAGGTCATTCGGATCACTAAAGGCAACAATCTCGGTTTCTTTAAGCATACGTTTTTTGTAATTAGCGCCATCAGGATTGCAATAACTTGCCTCCTGTCCTGCCACCTCAGGAAGTTCCCGGCCCAACTGTAACATGGGCAACTGGTTGGACAGCATAAAAAAGGGGATATGCTTGCTTTGTAATGCGGCTATGGCTTTGGGAGAAAGAATCACTTTTGCTTTTTGATCGGAAGAAAAATGTTTTTCGGGGGTGGCCAGCAAAGAAGCAATACGCTGCATACCATCCATGACGATACGACTACCTAAACTATGAGAAATAATGACATAGTTATCGTTGGCAATACGGTCAGCATTGGAATCGTTCAACCCCAGGCAGGCATGTTTACCGCTGCTTGGAAGCTCTGCCCAATCTTGGGTCGCCATCCAACAGAATGACTGTGCGTATGCCGCCAGAATGGGCACTCGGCTTTGTCCCAAGTAAATAATTGGATCGGGGCCGGTATCATTACTGAACTTTTTCAACATACCGTTAATTCTGGCTCTGCGAAAGTCGTATTCGCCTGACGTATCGAAGTTAAGCAATGCTTTTTCTTGCCGGGTAATTCCTGACCAGGTCAACTCGTAAAAGGTCAGTTCTTGGCCATTTTGCTCGTTGAGCAAATGCGTTACCCGCAAATTGCCAAGATCCGTATCCGGAAATAAAGGCGTATTTAAATCAATATTTTTTTGGCCTTCAGAGCGGACATTCAGGTTTAACTCCTTGGCCAGCTTCTCCAAAAATTGAGTAGTATAACCGGGGGTATGATCGCCTACCCCATGTACAAATAGCACCTTGGTTTTACCTTGTTTTTTAGCTAAATCGGCGGCAATACCCGTAAAAGCTTCACCCCACACTTGGCATTGCCGACTATCTTCATTTTCAGACTTTTCCAGAACGGCTTCGGCAGCACCTTTACCAAGACTTGCGCAACCTGATAACAACAGGACGATGGCAAGACATGGCAATAGCAATACGGTTTTTACCGCGCAAATATTAGAATGTTTATTCATCAATTTATTCCAGTGCGTAAAAGAGAATAACTTTATTAAATGCGTATTTTTTCTGATTGCCATGATAATGAATGGCTATTGACTACCAAATATAGTTCTATTTTTATCTATCGTCCTGATTTTGGCTAAAAAATATCACTGTGATGATCGTTTATCACTAGCGGCCCGAATTCGTTGAGAAAAATCAGAAAAATATTGGGTTACGCTATCGCTAACCCAATCTACAGCACTATATCTTTGAGTTAAAAAGGTTTCAGTGTAAACGCAGTTGGATCGGTTACTGCTTCATTAGGATTCCGGTTGGCATTTTGCACAAACTGCTTGGTCCACTGCTTCATAATGCCCTTGGCTGGGCCGTACCAAGTCATCCGGGTCATATCGATGGGGCCAACAT
>NZ_JAOEGU010000096.1 GCF_025583945.1 Methylobacter psychrophilus | reverse complement strand
AATCATTCGACCGATCAACTAATGAATAACGCCGACACAGCGATGTATGTAGCCAAGAAATCAGGAAAGAATACCTACCGATTCTTCAATCCAACGATGACCGCACTATTAAGCGATAGTGATGACTGAATGATCAAAATAGTGCACATGACTCTCAATAAACACAATTAGTGATAACCGGCCAATCAGCAGCGTCGACTGAATCCAATGGCAAATTTGGGCTTCGCCCCTGCCACTTGTTAATGAAGCTTCCTTCTTGATCGTGTTGTCTGGTTTGCTTGTCCAGATTGGCTACCAACTTAACACGGGACAGTTATCAAAAACAGAGGGTTACGAATAATACGTTGCCTTTCCTAGGCAGAGGAAGATCACCCATTTCATTATCCAACCATGAAAATAGATCAGGAAATTCCCGGTCAAATAAACGCATCGCCGCTGTTGTCCCATCAAGGCGCTTAATTCCATAATTATGAATCACTGTTAATGCTCGAAGACGTTTTGCCGTCAAGCTACGACCATTGTGATACATCTGCGACAGGAAACCATTGCGCCCTTCAACTGCTGAGGAGCTATGATGAAATTTTCTTGTTATCCATTCCGCCCAAGCCACCCAGCGTTCCAACTCGCTTTCAGACAAGATCGTGAAGTACCAATTATCAAAACTGTCCGAAGTATTGCCATAAAAAGGCAGGCAGAAATGAGTAAAAAAAGCGCAAGATTTTGATGAGACACAAAAAGCTAACACGCGTTAGAAACCTTAAAGGAGTAGAAAACGATAAATGAGATTGCTCAAGAGTATCGTGTTCGATAGAGTTTACGCGTACACCTTATATAGTGCTTGAACGGTAATAAATTATTTAATACAAAACAATAAGTTGCGATAAAATAGGCCATTGAAAATTAAATAACAGCCTATTGGCGTATAAAATGCTTAATTCAAGTAACTTACTGATAATTATGAATAATATTTTCATCGAAAAGGGCTTGGCGAAAGCGACCTCCCGGATAAGCACCTCAGCTTTCAAATTCTCGTTGGAAAACTCCCGATGAGAAAGGTATTTCCTCTACAAATGAGCATCGGTCAACGCGATTTTGCTGATATCAAAATAGATATTTCCTCCCGTGATGACATTCCGATCATCTTACTGGGCTTGCAACACATTTATACCACTCAGCCATTAAGGGATGCTGTTTTTAAAATACTGGAGGAAGTGGTGCCTACTAAAATTGACGCCGAAGTGACAAAAATCGTTGCCATCGACAAAGGCCGCCCCGGTATGAATCAATGGTCGATTTTGGTGTTAGGATCGCTACGCGTAGGACTGAATACAGACTATGATCGCATTCTGGAGTTGGCCAATCAGCATAACACCCTACGTGAAATGCTCGGTCTTGGTTGCTTTGATGCCGACAAACGCTATCGCCTGCAAACCTTGAAAGACAATCTCAAGCTGTTTACGCCAGCGATCATGGCGCGTATTAGTACTGAAGTTATTCGAGCCGGCTATCAATTACTGGATCTGGATATTCATGCGCTGATCAGAGGCCGTTGCGATTCTTTTGTGTTAAAAACCAACGTGCATTTTCCAATCGATATCAGTTTACTGCATGACGCGATCCGGATTCTGATTCGGACGTGTGTCAAATGGGGCTTGCAACATGCCTTACCTGAATGGCGACTGCATAAGTACAACTTGTCTAAATTTAAAAAGCGGTATCGCACGCTGCAAAAACTCAAATATTCCACGTCAAAAAATGACGCTATCAAGGCCGCCAAAGCACTTGAGATCAAACAGGCCTACCAGGACTATATTGATTTGGCAGGGTTCTATCTTGAGCGCACTAAAGCCAGTATGTTGACGTTAAAAAATGACTTTCACATACCAGAAATGTTGCTTACCGACTTGAGTACTTTTAGCTGTAACGGCTTGCATTTGAAAACAGTCATGCTCGCATTTAACGCTTTTTCTTGCTCACAATAACTGCAAATGAAATCGCACTCATGCTCAGATTATCTGCAAATGAGCTTGCATTTATCTACCTCTGCTTGCATTCCATTGTCTTGTGCTCAAATTAAATGCAAATGAAAATTGGCTACTTTGTACCAAATGGGTATACCCAATCGAGCTGCCATAATGAAACACTTTTTTTGTCCCAATAGGGTTGTTTTGATATTTTTGGTATGATAATGTTTCAGCCTCTAAAGGCTAATGGGACACTACAATTTATGGCGCTCTACGGTTATGCCCGTGTTTCAACTGGCGATCAAGACTTAACACTTCAGGAGCACACACTACGCGCTGCTGGATGTGAGGTGATCCGCGCCGAAAAAGTCACAGGAACAAGTTGGGTTGGTCGGACTGAACTACAGGTGCTTTTGGATTTCTTACGACATGGGGACACGCTCATGGTCACACGGATTGACCGCCTTGCGCGTAGCATCAAAGATCTTCAGGATATCGTGTTTATGCTGAAAGAGAAGGGTGTAACTCTTAAGGCGACAGAGCAACCTATCGACACGCTCAGTGCAGCAGGTAAAGCTTTTCTGGACATGCTGGGCGTTTTCGCAGAATTTGAAACAAACCTTCGACGTGAACGGCAGCTTGAAGGGATTGCTGCCGCAAAGTCTCGTGGTGTCTATCTTGGCCGTAAGCCATCAATCAACTCAGGTGAAATTCAGCGTCTTCATCTCGAAGAAAAGTTAGGTGCAACGGAGATTGCGCGGCGACTTGGAATTGGCCGTTCCTCTGTATATCGCGCACTGACCTGTTATGGACGGCAGGCGTAAAGTTATTCCGGTCGATTCGCTGCTGCAATTGCGGCAACGGCTTGATTGCTTGCCGCCAAAGAGTCCGGAACGGGCTATTCAGATTGCAGCAGTAGCCAAGTTGTACGGGATCTCTACAACAACTGTCTATCGTGCGTTATACGCTTTCCGGAAGCCGCATTCCGCGCATCGTGCTGATCACGGAAAACCGCGTCTATTGCCTCAATCCGAATTAGAACGTTACTGTGAGCTGATTGCGGCACTGAAGTTACGTACCACCAACAAGCAAGGACGCCATCTTTCTACTGGACGAGCCATTGAGCTGATGGAAGATTACGGTGTGGAAACCGCACACGGTTTAGTCAAAGCCCCCAAAGGTCTATTGCGCCGCCCAACCGTCAATCGCTATCTGCTCTTGTTACGACTGGATCAGCCTCGCCTGTTACGCGAGCCACCAGCCGTTCGATTCCAAGCTGAGTACAGCAACGATTGTTGGCAATTTGACATGTCACCCTCGGATCTTAAACACATCGATAAACCTACCTGGATTGCCCCCCAGAAGGGCGTACCAACTTTGATGTTGTTCAGTGTGGTGGACGATCGTAGTGGCGTATGCTATCAAGAATACCAGTGCGTTTATGGCGAAGATGCGGAGTCTGCACTACGCTTTCTCTTCAATGCAATGGCAGCGAAAGCTGATGCCGCTTTTCCATTTCAGGGACGACCTAAAATGATTTATCTCGACAATGGGCCAGTAGCCAAGAGTCGAGTGTTTCAGAACGTCATGCAGGCTCTTGACATTGAATGGCAGACACACGTTCCGGCAGGCAAGGATGGAACACGCACCACGGCTCGCTCGAAAGGCAAGGTCGAACGTCCCTTCCGGACAGTAAAGGAGGCGCACGAAACGTTATATCACTTTCACAAGCCGGAAACAGAAAAGCAGGCTAATGAATGGCTAATACGATACCTGCTGCGTTACAACGATCAAGAACATCGCTCCCGAAAAACACTCACGTTTGGAGGATTGGCTGAAAAACCTGCCATCGGATGGTTTACGCGACATGTGTACCTGGGAACATTTTTGTCGCTTTGCGCGTGAACCGGAACGACGCAAGGTTGGTATTGATGCCCGTATTAACATTAGCGGCACGGCCTACGAAGTGGAATCAGACATGGCGGGTGAAACAGTTATCTTACTATGGGGCTTATTCGACGACGAAATGTATGTCGAATTCGATGGCGTTAAGTTTGGCCCTTACTACCCTGTATCCGGTCCTATCCCGCTACATCGGTACCGCGCATTCAAGCGAGGCAAGACAGGAGAGCGTGCTGATCGCATCCGAGCACTGGCTAATCAACTGGGGTTACCGATCTCGGCACTGTCCGGCGATGATGTACGTCTGATACCGGCGGCAGGTGTAGATCTGCAGAAACAGCCTTTTGATACACAGATACTGGAATACCAATTTTCCAATAGGATTGCCGCCAAGCTTGCCATTGCTGACGATTTGGCTATACCACTGGCGAAACTGTCAGCAACTGACCGCACTTTCATCGAGCAGATTCTGGACGAAACACTAACGCGTAGTATTGTGCTTGCCAGGCTACGTAGCTATTTTCGAGAAAAGAAAACAGGAGAAGAACATGCGGGTTGAAGTAATGCAACATTATGGGCTGACGCAGCCACTTAGTCAGGCCGGTTATTACGAGACTGATCTGCACAAATTATTGCTTAAGGATATCAAAGGTGCAATCCAGGAAGGTCGATTAATTGCTGTATGCGGGGGCGTGGGTAGCGGAAAAACCGTGACCATGCGACGCTTACAGCAGCAATTGAAAGAAGAAAATAAAATCACGGTATCAAAATCGTTGTCAGTCGAGAAACACAGTGTCAAGTTGACCACGCTGATCGCGGCACTGTACTACGATCTCGCCACGGATAAGCAAGTACAAATACCCAAACAGGGCGAACGGCGCGAGCGTGAATTACGCGAGTTAGTACGCAAGAACAAGCGACCAGTCGCCCTGTTCGTTGATGAAGCACACGACCTTAGCAGCCAGACACTGACCGGTTTAAAGCGTTTAATGGAAGTAATCGAGGATGGCGATGGACGATTATCCGTAATTCTCTCCGGCCATCCAAAGTTGCGCAACGACCTTCGGCGGCCAACCATGGAAGAGATTGGTTTTCGGACAGATGTATTCAATCTGGACGGGATCGCCGGTAGCCAGCGTGAGTACATTAACTGGCTGATAGGCTCATGCACTAAGAGCGAAGTTACAATCGAATCAGTTCTAACACTAAACGCTATCGACCTGTTGGCAACGCGGTTGCGGACACCTTTACAAATCCAAATGCATCTAGCTTTAGCGCTGGAAGCGGGCTACCAAACCGGCGAGACGCCGATATCTGTTGAGCTAATGGAATCGGTGTTATCACGTCAACTGGACGATCTGGAACCAACGCTGACCCGACATGGTTACCGCCTCAAAGATCTGGTAGAACAGTTTGATGCCAAGCCAGCGGAGATCAAGGCGTTATTCAATAATACGCTGGACGCTACTCGTATAGCAGAACTTCGCTGTCAGTTCCAGGCTGCGGGTTTACCTATATGATCAGGTTGTGTTGTTGAAACAAATTCAGCCCCATAAAGCTAAATTCAACGGTTTAGAGGGCTCTATTTCATTTGCATTTAATTTGAGCACAAGACAATGGAATGCAAGCAGAGGTCGATAAATGCAAGCTCATTTACAGATAATCTGAGCATGAGTGCGATTTCATTTGCAGTTATTGTGAGCAAGAAAAAGCGTTAAATGCGAGCATGACTGTTTTCAAATGCAAGCCGTTACAGTTAGGCTATTTTTTCAGTAGTCTTTTTACCCGTCCTGGATCGCTGCGTTAAGCGGATAACGCATAATCAGCTTTGCAAAAATATGAAAAGGTTTAGAATGCAAACGACAACGCAAGAAATACTGCA
>NZ_JAOEGU010000095.1 GCF_025583945.1 Methylobacter psychrophilus | reverse complement strand
CGCCGCCTTGCAGGGCCGTGGCCGGCGTAAGCAAGGCCACTGTGACGCTCGGGAGCCACAGAACGTCAACTATTCACGGCTGAACGTTCCGAGAGGTCAAGCCCGGCAGATCAAGGATAACGCTAAGGTCGCGCGCTCAGGTTTCAAAAAACGTGAAAAAAAGATTTTCCGGCCAGGTCTCCAAACGGGTAAAGCGGGTGTTTGAATAGCAGTAATTCAGATTAAAATACGAGCCGCGCGGGTAAGACTCTTTCCACTCCAGCTACTCATCGAGATCTAAGCCGTCATAGCCATAGATTGACTGGTCGCTAAACTGCACCACAACCTTGCCACTGGCCAGATCATAACCACCGCGTTTAAAGCACTTATCTCTATTGAAATCCATGCCGGAACTCCCGGATTAATTCACTTAAACACCTAAAAAAATCAACATTGCCGGTCGATAGTGCAGCTATCTGGCCAGAAGTCCAGATATAACCATAGCAATTGTCGTGGATGATCGACAGTAACCTCGATATTACCTAAAACCTTGTTGGTCTGTTTTAGGGTTTAAAATCGCACTACAGCGCCAAAATACTTAAAATCAGCAGAACACTAGCGCTACACAAAAAAACAACCCACTAATCCTATTCAGTTTGTTTTTTGAGTGTTTTTAGACTGTTCTTTTATATCTCTTAATGCTTTCGCGCATATTAATGGGCCGCGTTCGCTTTCTCGCTATCCTCTCGCGCTGAACACCCTAATTTCGTACGTAATGCGTTGCCAATCGTTTCAAATTGCCAAAAACACAAAAATTGCCTTAATTCCAACACCATTTTACCCTATGCCGCCTTCGCTTTTGCACTATGACAACACTATGAAAACGCGCAATTACAAAATGAAAAATATAACAAAAAAAAACCCATAATTTTACACATGGGGCATTACTATTTTTAAGCAAGTAGCTTAATAAAACACAGCGAGTTCGTGGCCATAAGGAATAGTTTGGCCACTTCAGTATGACTCACTAAAAATTTCAATTTCTTCTGATGACAGTGGTTTTCATTAAGCACTTGCAATATAAAATAAATATGTTATATTTTTTATGGTTTTATTTTGTTAATGCAATAATAATCTTGTTAAGTTATTTTTTATTAAATACTTATAAACAAAAAATGGATTAAAAATGTTAAAAAAACTTGTCTTTATTGCTTTAGTTTCATCTATTTTTGCCGGGTGTGCCTCTGTGCCAATGGAATCTGAAGAGGTTTCTGAAAAAGCTAAATCATTCAATCCGCCAACTAATGGAAATTCAGGATTATATCTCTACCGGAAATTGGGGATGGGAACTGCTTTAAAGAAAGATATATATGTCGATAACAAATGCATTGGTGAATCTGCGCCTGATGTTTTCTTTTACGAAGAAGTGAAGGGAAATGAGGAGCATAAAATTTCAACTGAGTCTGAGTTTTCGCCTAACGATCTGCTTCTTAAAACCGAAACTGGCAAAAATTATTTTATCAAACAATATATCAGGCCTGGCGCTTTTGTTGGCGGTGCCGCTGTAGAGTTAATAGAAGAAGAGGAAGGGCAAAAAGATGTTTCTGACTCGAAAATGGCAAAAAAAGGAACTTGCGACAAAAAAAATTCTAATCACCTTTAGAACTTAGGGTATATGAATTTGAAACAAGCTGAAGATATCCAGCCCACAATGAATCACTTATTAGCAACAGGATCTTGTCATGAAATCACCAAATCTATTTAAATTCGCTACAAGTGAGCTTTCTCAAGATGCATTCATTTGTTGGTTATTGTCATGGGCGTCTCCAGAATATACTGACTCTAGTTTACACAAATGCGGTATAGAATTAATAGGACGTCTTTTTGAAAAGCATGGAAAGGAATTGCCGGCAAAAATTGATAAAGTTGATGTTATAAAGCAAGACTCGAACATTGATGTTTTGTGTATAGTGAATGAAAAATATGCGATTTTGATTGAGGATAAAACTGGAACGAAGAATCATTCAGGGCAATTATCCAAATATCTTAATGAGATCAGAAGTCGTGAGTTCGACGATTGTAATATCCTCCCAATTTACTTTAAGACACGTGACCAAGCTTGCTATGTTGGAGTTGAGGAAAATGGATACCAGGTTTTTTCTCGTAATGAATTTTTGAGTGTTCTTGATTTTGGTGTAGAGCTCGGAATAAATAGCGACATCTTTAACGATTTTAGAAATCACTTGAAAGACATATCGGATAAGGTTGATAGCTACCGAACTCTTCCTATTGATCAATGGTACTGGCATTCTTGGGAAGGATTTTATATGGAGCTAAAGGATAAGCTTGGTGAAGGTCATTGGGATTATGTTTCTAATCCAACCGGCGGATTTCTGGGATTCTGGTGGCATTTTCAAGGGGACAGCGCATGCAAGCAATATTTACAGCTTGAGCAGTCTAAGTTTTGCATAAAAATCAAAGTGAATGATCCTGAGAAAAGAAAATATTTCAGGAGTAAGTGGCACAAAAAAATAGTTGATAACAGCGAAAAATATGGGTTAAAACTAAGTAAACCTTCTAAGTTTGGCAATGGCAACTACATGACAGTTTCGGTGGTTAATGATGAATATAGGCAAGTAGGAAGTGATGGTTGCATTGATATGCAATCTACAGTCGAGTACTTAAAAAAGGCAGAAAATCTACTCAAATATGTGCATGAAACTGCCTAACAAGAAGTTGCTATTTAAACAAATATTTTACACTGACACCGACCTATTAGTCTGTTGGGCAACATCTTTTCGTTGCCCAATATTCAACGGACAAAAGCATAATATCGATATATTACCCCATGTCATTATTATATTTTAACGTGGAAATGTCGGTCACAATAAGATGTGCCCGATCTACCTTACTCAAACTCTAATTAAAAATGACGTTTAATCCCGATATAATTCAAGGCTCAGAATTAACCAACAAAAAAATTTGTACTCTTTTTGGATGTAGTCTGTTTGGCGGTATGAATAGATCTCTCAAAACTAATACATTGGTTCTTGTAACCAACCGCATCAAATGCTTATACCAAGATCGAATAGACGAAGATATTATTCATTACACCGGCATGGGGCAAAAAGGTAATCAAGATTTAAATGATGCTCAAAATAAAACACTAAACGAGTCAATCACTAATGGTGTTGGTGTACACCTTTTTGAAGTGATAGAGCAAGGCAAATATATTTACGTTGGCAAAGTCCAGTTGGCTGGCAAGGCATACGAAGAGAATCAATTAGATACTGAAGGTAATGATCGTTTAGTATGGATGTTTCCATTGCAGTTAAGTGATTCATCGAGGTTTGTACCTGTTGAGCTAGATAAAGTTAAAAACCTTGACGCTGATAGAGCGCGCACCGCTAGTAAGCTATCTCCAGAAGAATTGCTAAGAAAAGCAAAACAAGCACGAAAAATTCCCGGCTCAAGGCAGGCAACTGTTAAACAATATCAACGGAATGAATATGTCGCTGAAGAAGCAAAACGGAGAGCTAATGGAATATGCCAATTATGTTTACTGCCAGCCCCTTTTACTAATAAAAACAAAAAGCCCTATTTAGAAGTCCATCACATTGTTTGGCTTGCAAGAGTGGGTAATGATAGCTTAGAAAATACTGTCGCACTATGCCCGAACTGTCACCGGAAAATGCATGTGCTTGATGATGATACAGATAAAAAAGCACTTACTTCACTTTACGGCTAATTTTGCAGATGATGTCGCAAAGTACTCCAACACAGTAAGGCGCAATCTATAGGGAGAAATAGCATAGCGTATTGCGCCGTATGTTGATCTTTGATTATTCGGCGCATTACGTTATCACTAATACGCCCTACATTTAATTCGTCTTACGGCCTTTGGAGGATGATTTAATTATTGAAAAAATTAAGAAATTTAGAAAAATACGAGAATCCATATTATAGAATTTCAACAAAGAATCAGTAGATAGCTTAAGAAGGAAATTTAGTGAAATTAGTTTTTATTAGAACTTTAAAAACAATGTTTATATTTGCTCTCTTACTCGTTATTGGAGCGATTGATGAGTGGACTGCTGAAGGTATTTTTATAGGTTTATATGTAGCTGCTCATGTTCATGCAGTAGGATTTGCTATATGGACAGGTATTATATTTGGATTAATAGGTATTTATGAGTTAATAAAAAAAATTAGAACTAGGAGTCAAAATAATGAAGGAGTTTATATGGGTAGTAAAATAACACAATTAAAGAGCTGGTATACTTCTGTTACAAAAAAACAACGTAATCTTTTATGGGTTAGTGCAATTTTAATATCAGCGATCCCCATTGTTGGTTGGGTTTTTATTGCTCCATGGTTAATTCCCCTTATGCTATTTTTGGAATACCATCGTACATAGGTATACGATGAATACTGGATACCTCAGCTCGTAGATACCGTCTTGTCGCACCAAAAGCAAGCGATAATTAAACAGCATAGTTTGGATCAAAAGGTTTTCCAGATTTAATAACTTCAAAAGCAATATGTATAAGTTTGCGCATGGCGGCACACGCAATAGCCTTACCATTCTTACCGTTTACTTTAAGTCTTTCGCAGAAAATGCGAATTAAAGGAATGTGCCGCCAAGCGACGAGGGCGGGCATATACAAAGCTTTACGCAGGGCTGAATCGCCATTTTGGCTCGCCATTGCCCAGACTCACGCGGCGCAGAAGCCAGTCCTGCAAAAGCAACGACTTGTTTAGCATTGTTAAAGTTGTGATGAGTGCTAAATGCGATGAGTAGATAAGCAATAGAGGCTTCACTAATGCCAGGAATTGAATCAAGCAAATCGCCATGTTGCTTGAGGGCCGTAGGGCGGTTTCGCGTAACAAACCGCCAATCAATGCACAACGCCGATGACAGTCTGTTGCAGTTGTGGTCGATTGCCTGTCGGCGAATCCTACCAATAATGCGCCTTACAGCGTTACAAAATTTTGGCGCAGATACGATAATTTAAAAAACTTCAAGGAAGCAAATAAACGCATGGAAGAAAAACTCGATAAATTAAAGTCAAAGTTGGAAAGTAGCTAACAAAAAAATCAAGCGGACGGCTAAAAGCGTCATAATTCTAAAAAGGGGTAGCAATGCACGATAAAGCCGAGTTTTTATTTTTCACAACACTAATTCTTTACCTTATCACTTTATTCACAGTTTCTTATGTTGGCGTGTATCTGACTTATGTTGCTTTGCCTGTTATAGTCATTTCAGGTTTAATAATGTATTGGACCCGCCCCAAAGAAGAAGAGTAAGTATATTTTGGCTCAGATATTCCCTTCAATAGAGAACATTGAAAGACTAAAAGTTTCTCCTACTGATGGTGAAATATTTTTACTTCACTATCTAATAGATAGCATGGATGATGATGTTGAAATATTTTTTCAGCCTTTTTTAAACGGAGATAGGCCCGATATAATCTTAATTAAAAAAGATTCTGGTGTAGTAATTATTGAAGTTAAAGATTGGGATTTAAAAGCATACAAGATAGGTGAAAACAATAAATGGTACGTTAGTAAAAACAACCAGAGAATTAAATCACCCTTTCATCAAGCATTTGGATATAAGCATAATCTTTTTAATTTACATATAAATGGTTTGTTGGAGAAAAAACTAAAAAACAAAAACTTCTATAAATTAATAAAAGTGTTCGTATATTTTCATGGGCAATCAAAACTTGAATTAGCACGTATTTTCTCTCAACCAATTGATGTTATTAATGTTGAGCTAGGTTCTGTTGACGTTTCACCTCAGCCATAAAAGCACCGAGGAAAATGACAGCATCCCCATGTAATTAATAGCTTTTTTCTCATATCGTGTAGCAATTCTGCGATAGTGCTTGAGCTTACCGAAC
>NZ_JAOEGU010000094.1 GCF_025583945.1 Methylobacter psychrophilus | reverse complement strand
ATTCTTCAGGCTTGTGCTTGGGCAGTTGGGCATAAGGGGTCATGGCTATCCGTGTTTTCAAAGGCAGGTCGCTATTTTAACCTTATTAAGACCAAGCTCTATGTTGATTATTTAGGAAAGATGTCTAATAAAACAGCGGCATGACATCAATGTAACCTTTCGTCAAATTGAAGATGCGCTAACGTTGCTCCCAATGCCGTTAAGTTAAGCAAAAAATCTTGCACTTATGCTGGATTGGGTCTGGATTAGGTGCAGAAAACTGATCATCGGGATGATGATTTTACTGATATCCAGAAGCGGAAAGCCATACTGATTAGGATAATGTATGTGTATCCTTTTCAGCGTCATCTTTGTTTAATCAAAGAAAATCCAGGACTTTACTCTGAAACATGGTGTTTTGCTTATGAACATCATACATTTACTTGCTTCACTTTGAGCATGCCCGATCCGATTCATCAAGAACCAGTAAGCCTTCGGTAATCTCCGTGCCGCTTCAAAACCAATGTCACACTCACCAAAAGTAAATAATCCCAAACTATTTTTGCTTCGCGAAACATTCACGAAAGAGCGCCAAGCTTATATTTCCCCAAGCTCACACGCTCAAACTTTACCCAGCACACCGAATTTGTCAGCAACATTCCCGTCAAAAAAAATCCCAGTCAAATCTTTTGTAGTGGCGTCAGTTTAGCATTGAGCTTTAGCTTTCTGAGAGCTACATCTAAATCAGTGACCAAATTTTTTATAAACTGCGCAGTCTTGTTCATCAACATGCTGTTGAAATACGTCCAATTCCAACACTGATTCGCTTACCGGTTTTCCTACTGTTTTTCTAAGCTTAAAAACTTGAACATCGAATATCACTCAAACACTGGGCGAGTGGGAACCAAGCGAAACCGGGTATACCAACCAAACAGCTAATTATAATGGTGACTAACAAATACGCCTTGATTTATCCGGGATTGCCTTCGTCCGGAAGGCAATTGAAACAACAAGCTTATAAACGTAAAGCTAAACAGGGCGGCTTTGTTTAAATTACGTCATATCACCTACTTTTCATTTTTTTATGTCAAATAACACAGTTTAATTAATCGTGCCCCCCCAGTTTCGCACCAGTATTTATTGCAACTGTAACAGTAACAGCAATCAACCCGTTGTAAGAAAAGGATTTTTCTTGGTTTTTTAAGATTTGGCATAAAAAATGCTGTTTAAAACATAGAATAAACCAGCAACAACTATCGCAACTGGTTTGCTCTCAGCAAAGAAAATACTGCATAAAGATCATGCAAAACTATAACTTTGCCACCCCCGTTGTGAAGCGGGCTCGGAAAGCCACGGATCTTGAATTTAACTTAAGATAGCCGGGCTGCCTCTTTCGTCACTTAACGAAAGACAGAACATAAGGCATTAACCATGAATCAAGTCATTACTCCAGTCAAAAAATTGTTAGTCATCGACAGCCAAGTTGGCAACTGGCAAAGCTTGGCCGCCGATGTTGGCACCGATACGGCTGTGTTAATTCTTGATTCGGGTTCTGATGGGCTCACGCAAATCAGTGCTTACCTGACGACGTTAGCCGCAAACACACAAAATTTTGTTCCGTTGCAAAGCCTGCAAATTATTTCCCACGGCAGTGCAGGCAGTATCAGTTTGGGTTCAACTACCCTAACTACTGACAATTTACAGCAATACACCAGCCAGCTGGCGACGATAGGTAATGCCTTAACCGCTACTGGTGATATTTTGCTGTATGGCTGTAATGTCGCAGCAGACCCCGTGGGGTTGGATTTTATCAATCAATTTTCAGCCTTAACCAGTGCCGATGTGGCGGCGTCAACTGACTTAACCGGCGCAACGGCCTTGGGCGGCAATTGGGTATTGGAAGCGGCTACCGGGACTATTGAGGCAATAGCCTTGCAACCGGTTTATAACGGAATATTAGCAGGTGCGGCTGTTATAAACTTTAATAAAGGTGAAGTGGATAATCCACAAGTTGCAAGTACACCGGGCAACATAGGTATGACTCAGTCTGCCTATGCCGGTTTTGCTAATGTTGCTCCTCAATCCGGTGGTCTTACTGCTGGCACAAATGCCGCGGGTGCCTATTATGAAGATGGCTTTGTGGTAGGTATTGTCGAAGATACTTCCAACAACATCGCCCATGTTCACCGTGGTGGAACGACTAATGACAGAAACGTGATGTATCATTCAGATTCGAGTGGACTTTATATCAGGGCTTTGGATAGTACCTCATTTAGCCTGACATCACTTAATTTTGATGCGTTGGCTAGTGATGAAAATCCGTATGCCACTGGCACTTACATAAGCGAAAGCACCGGTGAGTCAGTAACCAGCGTGGCCGGCGACAATGATTATTGGGAAATTTTGGGTTATGCCTCGGCATTAAATCCAACGCTGGATACCGATGCCAATAGTGGTGCCTATATAGCTCGTCAAATCGTCACCAATGGTTTTAATGGTGTTTTGACGCTTGATAGCGCTTTTCATAATATTGGCGCTTTCTGGATTCATTATGCCGGTTATCAGCAAACACCAACTGACGGTTATCAGTTTGCCATGTCGTTAGATAATATACAAATCAATATTGCTCAGGTTAATACTGCTCCGGTAGCCGTCGATGATAACCTCACTGCGACTGAAGACACGTTGATTATCTATACGGCAGCACAATTGCTGGGTAATGATACTGATGTTGAAGGCGCGGCCTTAACCATCGCCAGTGTCACCTCCGGCAACAACGGCACAGCGGTATTAAATGCCGACGGCACGGTCAGTTTTACCCCGTCTGCCAACTTTAACGGCCTGGCCAACTTTAGCTATGTAGCCAGCGATGGCGGATTGCTATCCACTAGAGCGACAGTAACTATCACTGTCGCGGCCGTGAATGATGCGTCTACCGGTACTGTCACCATCACCGGTACGGCAACGCAAAACCAAACACTGACAGCGGTCAGTACCTTGGCAGATGTTGATGGCCTCGGCACGATTGCTTACCAATGGCTGGCTAATGGTGCGGTCATTACCGGCGCAACGACTTCAACACTGACCTTGACCCAAGCGCAGGTGGGTAAAACCATCACGGTTAAAGCCGCTTATACCGATCTGCAGGGTACCGCTGAAAGCGTCAGCAGTCTGGCTACTGCCAATGTTGCCAACGTTAATGATGCACCGACCGGTACAGTCACCATCACCGGTACGGCAACACAAAACCAGACACTGACCGCGACGAACACCTTGGCGGATGTTGATGGCCTCGGTACGATTGCTTACCAATGGCTGGCTGATGGTACGGCCATTAGCGGCGCAACGACTTCAACATTGGCCTTGGCTCAGGCGCAGGTGGGTAAAACCATTACCGTAACAGCTAACTATAGTGATGTGCTGAATACCTCTGAAAGCGTGACCAGTGCTGCAACTCTCGCCGTAGTCAATGTTAATGATACGCCTAGCGGCACAGTGACTATCACCGGTACGGCGATGAAAAATCAGGTATTAACCGCGACCAATACGCTGGCAGATGTCGACGGCCTCGGCACAATTACTTACCAATGGCTGGCCAACGGCATCACCATTAGCGGCGCAACATCATCAACATTGACCTTGAGTCAGGCGGAAGTGGGCAAAATCATTACCGTAACAGCTAGCTATAGCGATCTACAGAAGACCGTTGAAAACGTAAGTAGCGTTGCAACCAGCAACGTGAGCAATGTTAATGATGCCCCAACCGGCACTGTCATCATCACTGGTACGGCGACGCAAAATCAGGTATTAACCGCGGCCAATACGCTGGCGGATGTCGACGGTCTCGGTACGATTGCTTACCAATGGCTGGCTGATGGTACGGCTATTACCGGCGCAACCGCAGCCATGCTGACCTTGACGCAGGCGCAGGTGGGCAAAGTCATTACCGTAAAAGCCGCTTATACCGATCTGCAAGGCACCGCTGAAAGCGTCAGCAGCCTGGCTACTGCCAATGTTGCCAACGTTAATGATGCACCGACCGGTACGGTCACCATCACCGGTACGGCAACACAAAACCAGATACTGACTGCGACGAACACCTTGGCGGATGTTGATGGCCTTGGTACGATTGCTTACCAATGGCTGGCTGATGGTATGGCCATTAGCGGCGCAACGACTTCAACATTGGCCTTGGCTCAGGCGCAGGTGGGTAAAACCATTACCGTAACAGCTAACTATAGTGATGTGCTGAATACCTCTGAAAGCGTGACCAGTGCTGCAACTCTCGCCGTAGTCAATGTTAATGATACGCCTAGCGGCACAGTGACTATCACCGGTACGGCGATGAAAAATCAGGTATTAACCGCAACCAATACGCTGGCAGATGTCGACGGCCTCGGCACAATTACTTACCAATGGCTGGCCAACGGCATCACCATTAGCGGCGCAACATCATCAACATTGACCTTGAGTCAGGCGGAAGTAGGCAAAACCATTACCGTAACAGCTAGCTATAGCGATCTACAGAAAACCGTTGAAAACGTAAGCAGCGTTGCAACCAGCAACGTGAGCAATGTTAATGATGCCCCAACCGGCACTGTCATCATCACTGGTACGGCGACGCAAAATCAGGTATTAACTGCGGCCAATACGCTGGCGGATGTCGACGGTCTCGGTACGATTGCTTACCAATGGCTGGCTGATGGTACGGCTATTACCGGCGCAACCGCAGCCACGCTGACCTTGACGCAGGCACAGGTGGGCAAAGTCATTACCGTAAAAGCCGCTTATACCGATCTGCAAGGCACCGCTGAAAGCGTCAGCAGCCTGGCTACTGCCAATGTTGCCAACGTTAATGATGCACCGACCGGCACTGTCACCATTACCGGCACGGCAACACAAAACCAGACACTGACTGCGACGAACACCTTGGCGGATATTGATGGCCTCGGTACGATTGCTTACCAATGGCTGGCCAACGGCACGGCCATTAGCGGCGCAACGTCTTCAACATTGGCCTTGGCTCAGGCGCAAGTGGGAAAAACCATCACGGTTAAAGCCGCTTATACCGATCTACTCGGTACCGCTGAAAACGTAAGCAGCATTGCAACCGGTGCAGTCATCAATGCTAATGATGCCCCTATCGGCACTGTCACTATCACCGGTACCGCGACGCAAAACCAGATATTAACAGCAACGAACACGCTGGCTGATGTCGACGGTCTGGGTACGATTGCTTACCAATGGTTGGCTAATGGTACGGCCATTACCGGCGCCACAGCTTCAACACTAACATTAAGTCAGGCACAGGTGGGCAAAACCATCACGGTTCAAGCCGGTTATACTGACATGCTGGGTACTGTGGAAAGTGTAACCAGTTCTGTCACCACCGCTGTAACCAATGTTAATGACTTGCCTACCGGCACAGTCACTATCTCCGGTACGCCCACTCAAGGCCAAACGCTGACAGTTGCCAATTCCTTGGACGATATCGATGGTTTGGGCCCGATAGCTTACCAATGGTACGCCGGAGATATCGCCATTAGCGGTACAACAGCAACAACACTAACGCTAAGTCAGGCAGAAGTCGGCAAAATCATTACCGTAAAAGCCGGTTATACTGACGTGCTGGGTACAGCGGAAAGTGTAATCAGTTCTGTCACCACGGCCGTAGCCAATATTAATGACTTACCTACCGGCATGGTCACTATCTCCGGTACGGCTTCGCAACACCATGTATTAACAGCAACGAACACGCTTGATGATATCGATGGTCTGGGTACGATTGCTTACCAGTGGCTGGCAGATGGGTCGATTATTACCGGTGCCACCGCTTCAACCTTGACCTTGACACAAGAGCAAGTAGGCAAAACCATCACCGTTAAAGCGGGTTATACCGATCAACAAAATACCGCTGAAACCATCAGCAGCTCGGCAACCAAAGTGGTGAATTCAAATTACGCGCCTACCGGCACTGTCACCATCACCGGTACGGCCTCGCAAAACCAAACTCTGACAGCAACGAATACGCTGGCAGATATCGATGGTCTAGGTACTATCAGCTACCAATGGTTGGCCGATAACGTAGTCATTACCAACGCTACAACCAACACATTAACATTAACTCAGGCGGAAGTAGGCAAAGCCATCACCGTAACAGCCAGTTATACGGATCTGCAGAAGACCCCTGAAAGCGTCACCAGCTCTGCAACTACCCATGTGATCAACGTTAATGATGCACCAACGGGTACAGTCACCAT
>NZ_JAOEGU010000093.1 GCF_025583945.1 Methylobacter psychrophilus | reverse complement strand
TCCGGCAAGCATATGGTTGGTAGAGATTTAGGCCGACTGGAACCGACTGCTTCGCTACAGTACCGTGCTGCTGGATGATTTGCCAAAAATAAGAATGTAAAGAGTTTAAAAACTTGAACATCGAGTATTACCAGGAAAAATTTAGGGTAATGATACAACTTAATTAATTAACGCTAAACATCATAGCTAACCCGCTATTTTAATTAAATCAAGACAATGCTAGAATCCGGATTCATTCGACAATACCGCATAACATTTACCTCATCTTGATCGTTTTATTATCAAAAATAACAATAAGGGGATTTTTCAATGCAAAAAATACTAAAAACCGCCACATTCGTTGCAGCCCTGATACTCTCAGGCTGTGCCTCACAACCTGTAAGTACTTTTGAAACCTTTCAAGCCCATGACTTGAATGGCTTGCTATCTTCCGGCCAATACGTACAAAAAGCAGACAATTTCTTTGTTATTAATGACTCTTCATCGTCAATGGCAGATGAATATCTGGGTATAGGTTATCCTGCCCAGCCAAGTCCGACAAAATTCTCGGTTGAAAAAGAAATCCTTAACCGTATTAATCACACGATTCCCGACTTAAAATTAACGTCAAGTATTCGTAGCTTCGGCTTTGGCGATTGTTTGTCCTGGGGATTTACCCAGCTTAATCAGGCTCCTGTCAGCTATTCAAAACCGGTTTTTGGCAGTGGTATAGACGCATTGACTTGTGCCAGTGGCGGCTCACCCATCGCCAGCGGAATTAAGGGCACAACCGAAGATTTATCAACAACAGCTGGTAATATTGCTGTGCTAATACTCAGTGATGGTCACCATCTGGACTCGGATGGCGTTGATGAACTTCAGACCTTAAAGCAAAAGTACGGCGACAGACTTTGTGTTTATTCTGTTTGGGTAGGTAATCAAGAAGAGCAATCCGGCATAACCCTGTTAAATCAACTGGCTAATATTTCTAGCTGTGGATTTGGCACAACGGCTGACAGAATTTCCAGCCCTGGCAACATGGCTAATTTTGTAAAAAGTATTTTCCTGAAAACCGGTACTCCCATTGCTGCCGACTGCTCGACTCTTGACTCGGATGCTGACGGTGTTAACGACTGCATTGATAAATGCCCTAATACAATACCCGGAGCAAAAGTTAGCATACTGGGCTGCTGGATTGTTGACGTAAAATTTGACAATGACAAAGCCGATATTAAGCCCGAATACTATCAAAACCTTGACAACGCCGCAAAGCGTATTCAGGAGCATCCAGAGCTGTTACTTGAAATACAAGGCCATACCAGTAAAACCGGCTCATTCCAGCACAACATGAAATTATCCGAGCGCCGCGCCTTGGCTGTTAAAAACTACCTGATTAACGGTACTCATTCAACCAACATCACTTCCCGTGGTTATGGTTGGACTCAACCCATCGACACCAATGAAACAGAAGCCGGACGTGCCAACAATCGCCGTGTGCAACTGGAAGTTAATGGTCAAGCCCAACAACCTCTAAATCCTCAATAACCCTCATCACCACTACCAGACTGAATCCTCTTAAAATCATTAACGGTTTCAGTCTGGTAGATATCTACATAAATAATATTGGAAATATCCTGAGTTGCTTATTGCCCAATCACAAGCTTTAACGGCTGCATTAAATAATGAAACCATCAATTATCCGTAATCTTCCTCGAATAAAACCACATCTGATAGATGCTGAGCAGGATTTGCAGGCCCATGGACAAGCCCATTAACGCACCGCTATAAACAACCACATAGGCAAATGCAGGCGTGGATTTGGTAATAAACCAGGACAAAATATCCAAAAGCATGGCAGCAAAAGGTATGACCACCGCAACTCTTTTTACATAAACATTAAGATCACAGAGCAAAAACATTTTACCGATAAAAAACAGAATAAAAGCAATACCAAATAAATGAATATGCGATACACGAACCAAAGTAGGAATTGTTGCACCGCCGGCATGCGCAACCTCCGATACCGTCGCATAATGCGTCAAATCCGGTAATGATGGATTAATACCGGGTGTATGACACAAAATACAATCACGATTTAAGATCGGAGCGATTTTTTCGTTATATTCCGGCTCGTTGGCGCCACGTTCTATCCATTGCAAAATAACATCTTTATCGCTTTTATATTTTAAATTGGATTCCATAATCCCATTAATGGCGGTACCCAATCGCGTTTGATTACTTGACCCATGATAACTAATGACAACATCTTCAATCGACAGTCCTGCTTTGCCATCAAGCCCTTGATGGGTGTAATACATATTCGCAAGCGCCATCAGATAACCCAAGCCTATGGTTAACAGAAACACCGTGTTTAAAATTCGCTCGCTGACAGAAATATCTTTAAAGCGGGTATAACGTTCTTTGACCATAATATTTTTTAAGCAATGAGGAGATGAATTTCGTTGTGAAATTTTCTGAAAGCAGCGTTACAGGCAAGGTCATTTTTACCTTGCCTGTATTTTACAAGGTTAGTAAATCAATTCGGCAAAACCAGTCAGATTAATTGAGCTTAGAACACCAACCAGCCATTTACCACAAAAGTATTATTATTCAGGGCATCAGCATGGGTACCGTTATATTGAGAGCAACCAATATACTCCAAGCTGGTACGCAAATTTATCAGATATAAATACGAACAGGATTACCAAACGGTACAGACAACAAAGATACCTGATATTTTCGATGTACTTGAAACTCATATTGAACCAAGTAGCCGTTCAAAACGGTTTTTACCAAAAATGAAATACGCAAATATAAAACTGCTGGAAATAAAAACACGACTAAATAACTGTTTGTGTTGGCGCTATATTTTTTCCATTCTAAAAACAATAAGCCTTTTAGCATGGCATACTTAACATCCGTTATTTACCGTTAAAAATTGACGAATAAAGATCCCATTATCAGGTGATGCATAGTGTTATTGGTATGCGTATTATCGTCCAAATACTGATTAAGATAACCGCCCTCAGCTCGAACGTTTTTATTGAAAGCCCAGCCCAAGCCTGCAAAAGCACGATTTTGATCGAAACCGGACTGGCCACCGGCCGGTGTTGAATTAACTCGTATAAAAAACTCGTCCCAAGTAATCAGACTTAAGCGCGGCTCAAATTGCAAAGGATGCATCAATCGAATCATCTGCCGTGGACGAACCCGAACCTGATCACCATTACCCGGTATAAAATTAGTTTCTATCATGGTTCTAAAACTAAGCGTTCCGATACTGGTCGGCATGACATAACGAAAA
Source organism: Methylobacter psychrophilus (assembly GCF_025583945.1). Taxonomy (GTDB): domain Bacteria; phylum Pseudomonadota; class Gammaproteobacteria; order Methylococcales; family Methylomonadaceae; genus Methylobacter_C; species Methylobacter_C psychrophilus. Next base: position 3,414 of record NZ_JAOEGU010000093.1, on the reverse strand, counting down.
CCAGGCCAGACATCTTGCTGCGATTTAGAACTTTTACCAACGTTTTGGGTAGGCACCCAAGTATATCCAGCCCAAATTGTGGCGCGATCACTCAATGAATAACCCACCGCCGCCCTTGCCAAGCCTTGATACCAATGGTTCCAGTTATCGTCCCAACGGGATTGTCCCTCAACCCAGACACGCGCCTTTTCCAGGCTTGGATCGACAACTTTCAAGCTACCTTCTGCAACAACTTGCGCCCAACTACCCGCATCCTGTAATAAATCATCGGGTGGCGGCGTTGCTGCCATATTGGCACAACTAAAAATGGCTGCCAATATACCGACTATTTTTATTTTTTTATTTTTCATGTTGCTTGCTCTGTTTCTTGTTGGCACTAAATAACCAGCCTGTATTCTTAATCAAATTCAATATTCCTTTACACGGGTAAGCTACTTATCACCGCAGCTACAGGAACTTGACAGAAATAGGCATAAATTGATCAGAAACTTTAAGGTAATAAAGCCGTTATGAAACGACCAATATAATCGGATGCAATTTTTATCACTATGGGAGGCATAAATTGTGCGTATTTATCATGCATTAATCGAGGATTCCATATAATGGGAACACCTTTTTGAATAGATACAGGCGGTATCTTGTGTACATTAATTACGATGGGCGGATAAGCATAATAAGGAGCGTAATTATCCAAGAACAAACTCTGTCTCGCCATTTTATGGTATTTTTTTTTCATATTATGTCTCTCGGTTAAAGCGAAATTAATTTATTAAAAACAACGTTTAACTTAAAGCCATTTCCGTGCCAACATTGAATAATCAAAAAAACATGAGGAATATCAATCTTAACGATTAAAAAATAGAGATTATAAATAAAGAAGAAAAGTGTTCCTGGTTCAAATAAGCCGTTTAATAAGGGTTCTTTTCAACTATCAGCGCTTTTGTAGTCCATTTCACCGCCACATCTAACCGAACTCCAATGCTAACGGCTCCCGTGTAAACTGGTGCAGTTTTTCAGGACTGGCTGTCGCAGAAATAGCCTGAAATTTTAATTCATGACTAAAAATAGATACCTAATTGTACTATTATTTCAACGGTGCTGGTGGCGGTGACCCAGACGGTGGTGGTGGAATATGTTGATGTGTTGTAGCAGCTGGAAGAGCGGATAACCCGGAAAATTGTCCTGACACAGGAACCTGATGACCTTTGGCATACATACATTGAATATACGCTATATCGAAACGCTGCTGTACCGTGTCCATAGAGCTGCCGGCAACACCTGTACCAACCAGGCTGCCAGCTATTAAACCGCTACCGGCACCGATAGCAGCACCACTACCACCGCCGAAGGCTGCACCCGCTGCTGCACCTAGCGCCGTACCAACGACAGCACTGGTGACGCCACTTTGCACTCCTGCTTGATTAGCTGTAATACCGCCAACCTGAAAAGAAGCGTATTGCTGACAGATAATATCGTCATTACGAAACTGCTCAAAAACCACACCAGTGCCGGGAAGCACCATAACACTCGGCCCATTGGGTAAACTGGCACAACCGCTGATGACCAATATAACTGTGGCCAAAAACACGAAGGAAAAACGTAACATAGGTAAACTCCTTAACGAGGTGCAGGTGGCGGTATCGGATTAACTTGTTGCCAGCCAAGAGGACATTCCTTGACATAGGGATAATAGCCTTCGGGGTTATTACAGTAATACCAGTAACCCGCCGGATATTGTTGCTGTTGAGGCGGCGGAGGCTGCTGAATGTAAACCGGCGGCGTTACCGGTATGGTAATTACAGTCGGCGGATAATAAGGATACCGATTAGGGTAATAAGGATAAATCGGCGCATTCAAATAAAAGCTATAATTGGAACGACCGCCATAACCATAGCCACCGCCATATCCGCCACCATCATAGCCATAGCCTCTTCCAGCCCATATAGAGGTGCTAGTTATTGATCCAAGCAAAACAATGCCCCAATAGACCACGGAAATTTTTTTCATATAAGTCTCCATTCCGCTTAAGCAGAACGCATCAAAAATGTGAATCCGACGAAATGACGTCAAAAAAGTTCAAGGGATAACATTATCTCCTTCTTTTGCAATCAGGGATTATTTATATCAATATTCATGAGTGTTTTCTTTAAAGCCAAGGATTTTTTATTTTTCATATTTTATGATCGTTTTAAAAATCAAAACGCCGACTTTGGTACAGTCAAGATTTTTACCTGACTACCAATTACCATGTCTGCCATGATCCTCAACGAATTTACTTGCTCCTGTTATTTCACTGGTTATTTCAAAGCAGAACATGGCGCTGTGATCATTATTTGATTCAAATTGATCAACCTCAACTTCAAATTCAGTCGCTTCATTAATTAAATCACCAGCATCATCATACTCAGCATTAACTCCATAGCAATCACCATAAACACCCATAATAAGATTGTCATATACGGTTAAATATCGATCATCCTCTGACAGATAATCCTTATCAGGCGTCCATAAAGCAAATGGGGCTTCGTGCAGTTTCGCAAAATTTTTGGCTATTACTATTTTTTGACTATCATTATTCATTTTTATTTACCGTTAAATATTCATAAATGGACAAGTACCGTCAGGCTTTTATTTTGAGCCTGACTCTTTTGATTCTGTGGTTAATGCTTGTGATTCTTGACCTTGACCGATCATTGTCAACAGTTGTGACAAATTTCCAGAGGATTGCACTGCCAATTTTGGCCCCTGTATTTTTTCTTGCGTCCAGTCTACTATTTCACCTGAACCCCAAGACGCTCCTGATGCGAGTATAAACACCAGCATGCCGCGTGTTATACCTTTGGCCAAACCACGCTCTTCCAGATAACCCTGTAGATATCTGGCCGCTATAAAGAACACAATGGTAGAGATAATAAGGCTCCAAAGGGAGGGTAGCGTGAACATAAGCAGATTTTCTCTTGAGTTTAATTGAGAGGTTATTTTTTCAATGGCCTTATTAAATACTGCATCAAGCATTAAGGCGATTTCCTGCGAAGAAAATACCCAATTCGCTGGTCTTTTTATTTATTTTCTGCGTTGTCAAAATAGTTACGTAGCCAGCTACGCGCCTATTTTTCCGCCTCGGTAACTGCTCCTGCGTTGCTCTAGCTCCTGCATCCTTGCAGTCGTTGAAAATAAACAAAAATCCTGCGCCACTTCGGTATACTCATTCTTGGATATCGCCTAAGAATTGATCTTGCCAGTACTTAATAAATATGTGTAACTAAATTAAGCGCTTTACCAGTTGTTCATTAGACATCTTTCCTAAATACAGCCATAGCGTAAGTTAACAAGAGCAGCCACTAAATTCCATGTCAAGGAGTAATGCTTGTGTTTGCCCCGATAAACATCTTTGGCAATCCTGAAAATTTTGCA
>NZ_JAOEGU010000092.1 GCF_025583945.1 Methylobacter psychrophilus | reverse complement strand
TCACATGTATTCCCAAGACAGTTTTATGCGCTATTAAATAAATTTCTGGCCATTGATGTTTTTATGGAAAAGCGCAACCAGCTTATTTTTACATGGCCATCAGCATTGCAACCATTTCGTATCGTGGCAAGACAAGTATTATGGGCGTCTATGGTGAAAGACAGTTTCATGAACCAAAACCCGTTTATTGCCGTTTACTAAGCTTCGCGAATGACAGGTATAGGGAAGCCTAAATCTATATCCCAATGTCGCTTATGGGTCGCGACGCGACTGTCGTCTCATCAGATTCGTCACCGGAGAGCGGTCAATCAAATCCCATTCCTGAAAGCCGCCGTTCGTTACTGAGTTCAATCGACCCACAGCCGTCATTGACATCCAATATCTGATCGTCCGGTCTCTGATTCTTAGCCGACAATCACCAGCCAGTCGGTCAGATAGGTCATATTTACCGACAAATTTTTTCCCAATACTTTCAGCATGTCGTTCGATTCACGTAAATTGATACGGCCATTGATTTTGAGTTCTCGCAAGGTATTGTCCTTATAAATCACCACACCGGTTCTGTAGCGGCGGATTTGGCTGATGACGCTTTCCAGAGAAGCATTCTCAAACACCAGAAAACCGTTCACCCAGGAGGTTGTCAGCGCCGAGTTTAGTAACCTGGTTTCACCAAGTCCTGCGGCATTGACTGACACAGCTTCGCCATCATGCAAAACAAGGGGCTGCTTCAAGGTGCGCCGATCTATCACTTCAACCCGACCAGACACGACTTTGACTTCGTCGCTCTCGCTTTTTTCATGCACGAAAAATCGGGTTCCCAGTACACGGGTCGTCGAATGACTGGCCTGGACAATAAATGGCCGATTGGGGTCGGGTTTAACCTCAAAATAGACCTCGCCCTTCAATAGCTCGACTCTGCGTTGCGAGCCATCCATGCTAACGGCGATGGAGCTGTCAGTATTAAGCATTGCTGTAGAGCCGTCATCGAAATAAACGGTTCTGCGCTCCCCCACCTTAGTCGAATAGTCGCCTTGCATCAATATCACCAGTTCGTTGCCAAACAGCAAGGATATGACCAGACAGGCCGCCATCGCCAGTGGCACTATGAAATTAATGGATAGAGTTTTCTTTGGCGGTGCGATGTTATGTTTTTGAGCAGTTTCACCGAGTGCTTGCAGCAGATCGGTATCGCCCCAAAGCTTACTAATTTCATTGAAGGTTTCACGGTGCAAGTCAGCCTGATTAAGCCATATAAGAAATGACGCTTTTTCCTCTCTGGAGACATTGTCAGCTCGTAACCGAATAAACCAAGCCACCGCTTGCTCATCAAGGTCATTATTAATATCGGATTCCAAGCGGTTCATCTCGTTTTTCTGTTTCATAGGTAACTGCTCAGTTTCTGCATATCAAACTCCCTTTAAATCAAATAAGTGATAAATACAACTGGCGAATCAAGTGAGTGTAAATCCTGCCCAAGTAATTGCAAGGCTGTCCGAGAACAGGGATCGTAACGAGGAAAAGCCATTTTAAGTCGGATTTTTTGGTCATTTTATAGAAATAGTTTGTACGTGTAACGAAATGAGCGGGATTTCTGGCAGAAATTGCTTTTCCGCAGTCGGTTTTTTATTCTTGGACACCCTCTTGGTACTTAAATTATTTTGATTTTTTCGAATCCCATGTCAGCAATTTCAGTTTTGTAGCGTTAAATTTACCCGACCTAATTAATGCTAACCAAGAACTTAGGTCTCGCATGCGCTTTGTTGGATAGCGAATCGTTGATGCGCTATCAAGCCTGCTTTAGGCGAAGTAGCTTTATTCCGGCGTCGGAATATTAATAGTTACAACAAAATCATTTTCCGGATGAGGTAAATTTCAAGTTCGCTCGTCTCCTTTGGGTAAACGCATAGCTTGTACTAACAGCGCTATCTGCAAGTAATAAGTTCGGTTTTTTAGGACTTAACCCGAGCACGAAACGACTAAGGGAAATTTTAGAATGATTAATAAAAAGAAAAATGTTTTGTCCGGTGAAATTGCGCTTAATCCCGGAAAAAAGCTCAAAGGCTGTTTCGTAAAAGGGGTTTTTATTTTGACGTGTTGTTACGCTGTACCGGCATTATCGGACGCAGACAAAGCCCAAAAAATTCAATTTAACCTGCCGTCCGCTGATTTGGCTTCGGCATTGAACCGTTTTGCAGAGCAAACGGGCATGGAATTAAGTTATCCCACTGCTATGGTAACAGGCTTAAAAGCCAAGCCGCTTAAAGGTGGTTACAGTGTACAAGAAGGCATGAACGAACTGTTACGGGGAACCGGCTTGACCTATCGTTTGACCGGAAGCAATGGCGTGACTTTGCAGAAAGTGGTGGATGCGGATCCTAAATCGGATAGCGTCACATTGAAAGAAATGACGGTAACAGGTAAATCAAGCTATGCTGATGACGATCCTTATAACCCCAATTACAATCGCACCACTGCCACCACTGCCACCACTGCCACCACTGCCACCAAGACCGATACGCCGATCATGTTGACGCCGGCTTCGATACAAGTTGTACCGAAGGTGGTGATGAACGATCAACAAAATATCAATATCCTGGATTCGCTCAATCGAAATGTTAGTGGCGTATCGGCTAGAACCGGGTCAGGTGTTTTATATGATAACTTTATTATTCGCGGATTCACCACCGGTCTCGTCGGTAATGCTTATCGTAACGGCTTGCTGTCCCCCAGTAATTTTTACGAACCATCTAATATTGAGCAGCTCGAAGTACTGAAAGGCCCTGCTGCAGCACTTTATGGGCGTATCGAACCAGGCGGCATAGTTAACATCACTACCAAAAAACCGTTGGCGACGCCTTATTATGCGTTGCAACAGCAGTTCGGCTCTTATGATCTTTATCGCACTACTGTCGATGCGACAGGCCCCATTGACGATGCTAAAACTCTCTTGTACCGATTCAACGCGACTTATCTCGACAATGGGTCTTTTAAGGATATGGTCAACAATGATCGTGTTTTTATTGCACCTACTTTAAGCTGGCGACCGAATGATAAATTTGAAGCCAATTTAGAGCTGGAATACAAGCACGACAACTTTGTTAATGATTATGGAGTGCCGGTGCTAAAAGGTGCCAACCGCCCCGTTAAGTTACCATCTAATACTTTCCTTGGGGATTCGGCAGCGTATCGGGGTGAACAGGAAAACGTATTGATCGGAGCCGACTGGAAATTCAATTTTAATGATAAATGGAAACTAACTAACCGATTTCTTTGGGAAGATTGGAGTCAAAAGGAAACTGATATAATTCCGATGAGTATGCGGGCAGACAACCGAACCTTGAACAGGGGGTTATTCAAGGTCCAACAAAGTTGGGAGACTTTTACTACCAATTTAGATTTGAACGGAAAATTTGACTTGTTCGGCACTCGGCACGATATATTGATTGGTGGTGATTTCTATCATAATAAGTGGCCAGGCTCATCTAGTTTTAACGGCGCTATAGCCGCTGTGCCGACTATAGATATTTACAATCCGGTTTACAACCAAGCCAACCAAACGGCTATTGATAAACAAGCCAATAATAGCTTTCAGACACGCCTTGATCAATGGTTTGGCGTTTATTTTCAGGATCAAATTACGCTTTTGGATAAGCTGCATATTATGGGCGGCGGTCGCTATGATTGGTCGTTAAATGGAAGAGGAACTTCAACAACTTCGGTGCAACAGGCGAACAACAGCTTCAGCGATATAGAGACACAAAACTTCAGTCCAAGAGTCGGTTTGCTATATCAGCCCTGGGAGTGGTTATCCTTGTACAGTAACTATTCGCAATCCTTTAACGGCAATAGTGGATTTTCAGCTACAGGCAAACAATTTGATCCACAAGTCGGCGAACAATTTGAAGTTGGATTTAAAAATGAACTATTTGACAAGCAGTTATCGACTTCAGTGGCTTTTTATCACTTGACAAAAAGCAATACTTTGACAGCTGATCCCAATAATCGGCTGTTCAATCTTGCGATAGGCGAGGCACGTAGCAAGGGGATCGAAGTCGATATTAAAGGCCAAGTGACCGAAAAGATTAATTTGATTACCACATATGCTTTTACCGATACCCGGGTCACCAAGGATAATTCCGGGATTGTGGGTAATAAATTATCGAACGTGCCGGATCATCAGGCTAGCGTTTGGGGTACTTACCAACTCACCGAACGATTCAAAGTGGGACTTGGTGAAGTACTAGTCAGCAGTCGGCAGGGCGATGCCGCCAACACCTACCAATTACCCGGATATGCCAGGACAGACGCGATGGCGGCTTATATCCAGCCCATCGGTAAATCCCGATTAACAACTCAGTTAAATATTAATAATCTGCTGAACAAGGATTATTTTAGCGATAGTTCTGCATACAACGGCGGTCGCGTTTCGGTACTTGTCGCTGCACCGATTTCGGTAATGGGCTCGTTGAAGTTGGAATATTAGTTAAAGTTGCACTCGGATTGCATGGTTTCATGCAACAAAACTTTAACTTCACGAAACCCCAAGATAGCGCTTCTGTGACCTAATTTCCAATTTGGACAAACTGTGAAAGTATTCGTTTTTTCTACAAAATTAAAAAACTCACTGCGAAGGCAGGAAGGAAGGATACGAAGTTTTCAATAGATTGAATAAAAGCGATTATTTTCCTCGTGTACTTCGTGGTGAATAATGTTTTTAACCCGTTTTTTGATAATATTTTCACAGTCTTTGGATAACTCGTCGTTAAACACAAATGGCTGTAAGACTCCTTAATGCCTGACGGAATGATAAGCTTTGGGTGTTCTTACATACTTGTGTCTAACGATAAGAGCTCGAGCTTGGGAACTAGCCTCAGAAAGGAAGGATGAATAATGATATGAACCAGGCCGATTCGATAACTCAACAACATTTACCAAATCAACGCCTATCCCGGCTTAAAGCCCGGCGCAAAAACTGGCTAGCGGTACATCTATGGCTAGGCTTAAGCCTGGGATTTTTGCTGTCTATTTACGGTATTACCGGCAGTATCTTGGTATTTCATGAAGAAATCGATGAATGGCTTAGCAGCGAGTTGTTAATCGTCAAGCAGCCGGAATATTCAATGGTTTATCAGCCCTTGGCAGCTATTTTCGAGGCTGGTCGAAAAGCCATGCCGACACGAGCCAAACATACGTTCGCCACCTACCCGCGCAATGAGCAAGCGGCTTTTAAGCTCAGATATGCAGTTCTAACGACGGACGGCGTACGCGAAATATGGCAGGTTGCTGTCAATCCCTATACGGCAACGGTAACCGGCAAGTACTTGCAGGATCGCTCGGATAGTATTATTCCGAAAACCTTTGTCGATTTTATATTCAAACTGCATTACGCACTGCTGATTTCATCGCAGGATGTCAGTACAGTGGTGGTAGGACTGTCCGGGGCTTTATTGATGATTTCGGTGCTAACCGGTTTGATTGTTTGGTGGCCGCTGACTGGGCGTTGGCGGCAGGCGATGAGCTTCAAACCTAAATCCGGCTGCGTCCGCTTTAATTACGATTTACACAAAACAGTGGGGTTTTATACGACTTTGGCGATGATTCCAGTGTTGTTTTCCGGAATATACATGGTGCTGCCGCATCAGGTTGTGCCGGTGCTGGAGCTGTTCTCGCCGGTGACTTACCGTTATTGGTTCCAATCCACTCCGCCGACCGCTAATACCCAAGCCATCGGTATGGATCAAGCGGTCGCCATTGCCGTACAACGTTACCCAACCGGTCGGCCGCATTTTATTTATGGCGCTCCTTCAGCAACAAAAACCTATACGGTATGCCAGGATGGCGTTAATGCGCCCGGCAGCCTATTGCAGCGGCGTTGCGTAGTGATGGATCGCTATAGCGGAAAAATACTGGATGTGGATGATCCGACTATCGGCACAGCGGGGGAAGTGTTCACACATTGGCAATGGCCACTACATTCCGGACGGGCGTTCGGTATGACTGGGCGTATTTTGGTCTTTATCACCGGTTTAGCCTGTCCGGTGTTATTTGTAACCGGAGTGATTCGTTGGCTGCAAAAGCGAAAAGCCCGGAAAAAGGCTGCGGCTTCGGTCAGCGCTTGAAAAATGATAAGGTTAATAAAACAGTACGGTGAACATATAGATAAAAATCCCCTCAGCTCTTTATTCTCTGATGCGAACGTTCAGGGTCGACAATGCGTCGATATATTATAGATACGTATTCGAAAGTGACCTGTCCAGACCATTTGTATCTTAACTGCCGAAAATTTTGATTACCAATTTCTTAATTTACTCGGCGGTTATATCCAGGTTATATGCTAATTCTTGGTAATAGGGGGCGGAATATCAACTAAAACACTTTAGTGGTCGCTATCCAGTTGCTGGATTTTGAATTGTTTACGGCAATGTAATAAAGCTTTGGCCATATGTTTTTCAACGGCGCTATCGGATATATTAAGTTCCTTGGCAGTTTCAACATAGGTCATGCCGTAAACTCTATTGAGGATAAATATCTCCCGCGTACGCAAAGGCAAGTCATCCAATATTCGCGTGATGGCGGCTAACCTTTCATCGATGGAGGCAAGTTTTTCGGCGGAGGGGAATTCACTTGACGGTAGTAAGGCCTGATCTTTCGTTTGTTGGTAATTTTCCGTTATTTTTCTATGCTTGATGTGATCGTAAGCAAGGTTTTTAGCAATTCTGAATAGAAAGCCACGCGGATGGTCGATAGTTTGTCTTTTTGCTTCACGGAAAAAAATAATGAAGCTTTCTTGAACAAGATCGGCAGCTATATCTGGGCAGTCAACAATTCGAGTTAAATGAAACCGCAATTCGGATTGGTGGGTTAAGTAAATAGCTTCTACGTTCAAGTTCAAATCCTTTTTCATTAGACATCTTTCCTAAATAATCGACATAGAATTTGGCCTTTATAAGGTTAAAATAGTGATCTACCTCTGAAAACACGGATAGCCATGACTCCTTATGCTCAATTACCAAGACACAAGCCTGA
>NZ_JAOEGU010000091.1 GCF_025583945.1 Methylobacter psychrophilus | reverse complement strand
CTTCAGGCTTGTGTCTTGGTAATTGAGCATAAGGAGTCATGGCTATCCGTGTTTTCAGAGGTAGATCACTATTTTAACCTTATAAAGGCCAAATTCTATGTCGATTATTTAGGAAAGATGTCTAATGGACAACGCCGTTGGCGAGCACCGTTACAATTAAATCAATTGATCCACCCTGCTCCCGCAGGATTGGAAAAATATCGCCCCCAAGTTGGTTATTTATTGTTGGATGAAGGACAATTTAACCAGGATGAATTAAGCAGTCTAAACAATCTGGTCGCGGCTTTGTTTCAACTTGAAAACAGCCGTACCGAGCAAGAAATACAAAGTGTTTTGGTGCACCTTATTGACTGGCTTAAAGAACCCAAACAAACCAGCCTAAGACGTGCTTTTACAGTGTGGTTTAACCGTGTACTATTACCCGCTAAAGCACCCGATGCTCACTTTACAGAATTAAATGATCTTAACCAGGTAAATACCATACTGGCAGAACGTGTTAAATAATGGACAAAAGAATAGAAGCGAGAAAGCCTGCAAGAAGGTAGGCAAGAAGAAGCTACCAAGATTTTTTTGTTACTTCTTGAGTCTAAATTCGGAGTCGTCAATCAACAGTTGCAAGAAAAAGTGCGTAATGCCAGTCCTGAACTAATTGAAACGTGGGCTAAACAAATTTTCAGGCTACAACTCCAGAAGATTTATTGGATAGTTGATAGCGGCATCGTTCCCACGCTCCAGCGTGGGAATGCAGGCAGCGACGCTCCAGCGTCGTAATCACCAAGCCATAACCCACAGTAATAATTATGGGCAAAAACCGTTACAGCATAACTGATCCCGATAAACCGCACTTTATGACATGTACGGTATTGGAATGGCTACCGGTTTTTACTCGCCCTGAAATAGTAAAAATCCTGCTGGATTGCTGGCGCTATCAAAGGGAACACGCTGGCTTACGACTTTATGGTTATGTTGTTTTAGAAAACCATTTGCATTTTATTGCTCAGGCACAGGATTTAACTAAATGCGTAAGTAGTTTTAAGTCTTACACTGCACGGCAAATTATCGACTATTTGCTGGCTCATCATGCTGATCAGTTATTGGATCGGTTGCATTATGCAAAGCGTGCACATAAAGCAGACCGGGAATATCAGTTCTGGCAAGAAGGTGTGCATGCAGAACTTATATTCACTGAGGCTATGATGCGCGAGAAATTGGATTATATTCATAATAACCCGGTTAAACGAGGTTATGTCAATCTGCCGGAATATTGGCGTTATTCAAGTGCCAGCTTTTATATGGACTTACCGGGGCTTATTGATATTGATACTTGGTAATGTCGACGCTGGAGCGTCTCGGGCTGCATTCCCACGCTAGAGCGTGGGAACGATAAGAAAACCGCAATTTCAAAGTCGACGCTGGATAGTGGGAATGATGCATTTTCTCTACCTGCCGATATGTCACAATCTGAAATAATTGAAGACATTCCAAAGCTTAATGCAATCGATATTAATGCCTGTTTAAGCTGTATAGCAAATCATTAACACAACGTGGTACTTCTTAAATCTTCAAGAAGTTATTACAACTAAAATAATGGTGACGATTATTTTACAAGCTGTTTAAGACCTAATAATTATTTAAATAATGAAAAAAATAATTTTCCGACAAATATTATTAATAATATAAAAAATATTCTTGTTACTATTGCAATAAAAGGTTCCTTATAAAAGTTTATTATTTTTTTTATGGCCATAAAAATGTTAATAAATCCTGACGTTATCTTTAAAGTGAGTGGATGGATATCGTGTAATACAAAAATATGTAATTTCACTATATCCTCTAATATATGCTTAAAAATTATACAGGAGTAAAACTCATAAAAAATTATTTTTGACTAAAGCGAGTGTTAACCTGTTTGTTTACCAAAAAAGTTGAGCTTAATAATGTGCAATGTTCAGGTTTTGAAGATTAAGAATACGGCAAGGACGTTCCTGAGTCTATTGACGTAAGTATTCAGGCACCCTCGTACAATTCCCTCCCCTTTGAAAAGGGGGAGCTAAATAATTACCGTTAACCTTTCAATGGTTACTTAAATAATTTCCTGTGACGATAATACTAATGTTTAAAATTTTCTTATTTACGATACTATTGTCCCCTATTCCTTTTGGCGCCAATCGTCCATGGGCCTGGAGTTTATACGCGATGTTACTGGCGTTAGGCGGTTTGCTAGCCAGCATTGCTGTTTTATTCAGACAATCGCCTGTGCAACTTACTATAAGGCCTGTTAAATATTCATTTTTTCTGATCTGTATCCCGATTGGCTGGGCTTTATTGCAACTTTCTAATGTTTCTCCCCTGGATTGGAATCATCCTTTTTGGCAATTAGCTGCTGAACAATTACCACTACCTGTTCCGGCACATATTAGTTTGACCCCCCAAGAAACTGCAACAACATTAATGAAACTGTGCAGTTATTTATTGGTGTTTTTTATTAGCTTACAATTTAACCGTTATAGTCAAAATGCCCTACTCACCTTTAATAATTTAGCTTATGCCGGGTTACTTTATGCTGTTTACGGCCTGATTATCTATTTAGGCCAGTTTAAAACGCTATTATGGTTTGACCAATGGGCACCCATGAATGCGGTAACCAGTACCTTTGTTAATCGTAATTCTTATGCGACTTATGCAGGCTTAACGCTACTGGCTGGATTGCCGTTATTATTTGAAAAAATTCAATCCAGCTTTCAGTATGGCCTTAAAAATAACTATGGCCGGCAGTATTTTTTTGAGAATGTATTTATTCGCGGTTGGTTTGCTTTATTGCTTATTATTACCATAGCAACTGCATTGTTTTTAACACAGTCTCGCGGTGGCTTTTTAAGTACAGCATTGGCTATTGTTGCTTTTTTTATTATTCTATTGGTGAGTCGTAAAATAAAAAATAATTTTGCTGTTATGCTGTTATTGGCAGTTGTTAGTCTTATTTCTTGGGGAGTATTTACGCGTAGTGGTGATAAATTAATTGACCGTCTTAATGCCACGTCACCCGAGAATGAAGGGCGCTGGATGGTTTATGATCTTTTGGCAAAAGCCAATGCTGAAAACAGCTGGTTAGGCTTGGGTTATGGGAGCTTTGAAAAAAGTTTCCGTTTATATCGTGATGAAACTATTGTTGGATTTTATGATAAAGCCCATAATACCTACTTGGAAAATATTTTTGAATTAGGTTTATTGCAAGCTTCGTGTTTATTTATGGCTATTTTCTTGATGGCTTTAGTTTGTTTACGCGGTGTTTGGATAAGACAAAGAAACTGGATTTATCCGGCTATTGGTTTCTCGGCAAGTTTACTGGTTGGTGCGCATGCTTTGGTTGATTTCAGCTTACAAATACCTGCTATCGCTTATACCTATGCTTTAATAATGGGTGCCGCTGTTGCCCAATCTTTACCCACCAGAAAAAGCTGATAAGTCTGCGGGTTAGGCAATATTTTTTCGTTTCCCAACATTCAACAGGCAAAAATATAATATCGATACATTGCCAAAATCATGATTACATTTCAACGTAGAAATGTCAGGCACTAGACGCACTCAACTTAGTTGTCTAAACGTCTTCATAACATCAGTAAATAACTTTCAATTAAAAGATTACAAGGCAATTTAAGTGCTTACTTAAAAGTATTTTATCAAAAATAATAGGTTATGCTATTCAACATAAATACATTTTTGTCATTCGCAATATTAATGTAAAAAACAATTCAGTTGAAAAAAGACTACATGAAGTGATTGAAATTAAATTGAACTATGATATCAATTGGCACTTACTAAATTACTGCAGGTTAGTGATTAAATTATTCTAACGCTACTTTAAATAGCTACTAATCAATAGATTACAAATTTTATTTTTTTTAAATTAATTTCTAATACTTAATAATATGAAAGACTAATATTAAAAAATACTTTTTTTAGCTATCCAATTTTTTAATATTGCCATAATGAGGTTTACTAATTAATTAGTAAATACCTTTATTATAGCATGGATTTAATTACTTACATGGACTGGTAAAACCAAGCCATTATAAAAACATCAATCTAATGATACATATAAAAATAATAAAACCATTTTTTTGCCTACTTATTTTAGCGTTTAGCTTTAACAGTTTAGGAGACGAAATAGCATTAACAGAGCATAATGGTGTATACATCATGCCTATTACACTCAATGATTCTATTACCGTAAACGGAATATTGGATACGGGTGCCAGTGAAATGTTTATTCCATTTAATGTAATAGCCCTGTTAATACAATCAAAATCAATTGCTATAAAAGATATTTTAAAAGAGGGTTTTTATAAATTAGCTGATGGCAGTACAAAAATCAGGGAACGAGTAAATATTACAAAAATTGTAATCGGAAATAATACATTTCATAATATAAGTGCAATAGTTGGTGCAAATAACTCTGAAATTTTAATTGGGCAGAGTTTATTAAAAAATCTTAGTTACCATGTTGACAATAATAAAAAAATATTAACGTTAAGCCGTAATTAATCAATATCATTTGGCATAAATATTACTGCATTTAAAAATCGGTAATGCTTGTAAAATTTAGCGTAAAAATGACTTCTGAAACAGCATTTGACAACATAAGTGCCACTGTAAACCTTACTTAAAAAAGAGGCATCGATTGCCCTCTTAATAACCAGCATTAAATTTTCGTCAGAATTCTTAGAAACTGAATCACGTGACAAGCCGGTGACCTCAGCAAGATCGCTTTGAGTAATATGCAATACCTTAGCCAAAGTATTGGCCGCAATAAAGCCTTCTTCGGAAATAACTTGATGCAAAAAACCAGTAGTCGCCATAAATGCCTCACCATTTAACCTTTTATAGGGTCTAATTATAAGGCATATTGAATATCACGTATTATTTATCTACATGAAATGCATCATATACTTCTGTCACAAAGCTCAACAAAATCCACATAATACCTTCACGGAAGGCCGGACTCGACCCAGACTGTATGAAAACTCACAAACAAAATCTTCAGAGGTTGAATTTACTCCATTTACTTGTAAAAACAGAGTGAACTATCAAGGATTGCTCACATTTTAAAGTGCAATTGAATAAATAATCCGTTAATTATTTCCACTGACTTTGGTGATTTTGAGTTTTGACACAGTCTGGACCGTGAGCTGCCCGTCATCAAACCATCAAGATCAACAGCAGTTGTTTGAAAACGCTTGCGTCAATATCCGATCCAAATTAGTAGGTCATCCACTTTTTTGATAGCCCTTTTTCTCCTTAATAAGCCTTAACTTTTTACCAGCGGTTATGCAATGACTGAGAGTCCAGAATATCAAGCGGCGGTAAACCTGTCGGACAAGATAAAGTCTGGGGCTTTGCCTAATCCATTTACTACTCAAGTGGTTTATTATCATTCTACGTTAAAATTGAAATAGGTATTGGGGTATGGCTCTTGTTTCAAGGTGAAATGCCACCACTCCTTTGGGTAAGGTTTAAAGCCATGTTTTTCCATTACTGTTTGTAATAACATCCTGTTGGCTCGTTGCATGACAGTTAGTTCAGAATATTCAGGCCAAGAACGAGGATCAAAATAATCGAAATGTGTTCCCATATCCAACTCTTGTTCCAAGCCTTTAGCATCAAAGGACACTAAAGTAACATCGAGCGTGCTGCCGCGCGAATGCCCTGATTTTGAGGCAATATAATCTTCCCGGAACAAGTCCTGTTTGGCAACCTGAGGATAATATTCGGATTGCTTACGAACATCCTTTAAATCTTTAGCCCAGCGCACAAAATGATCAACTGCACGTTGCGGTCGGTAAGCATCAAATACTTTCAAGCTGAATCCAAAACGCCTCAAATCAGCTTGTGCATGATTAAGCGCTATAGCGGCTTCCTTGGTTGTAATGGCTATTGGATTGATATAGCCGTCGATAGGCATGCCGATGAAATTCTCTGTCTTGGCGTAGCGTATATCCAGCACTATAGTCGGCACTACATCGGTTAGATAAACAAAACCAGAAGGCAATGCAGCGGCATTAAGGATGCCGGTATAAAGTGTATAAAGTAACAGCAGGGTAGTTTTGAGGTAAGGCATATCTTAAACAAGGGGTATGTTTAAACAAACGCCACAAAAATCCGGTTGCCCAAGGTACCGGTTTGCAGCAGCGTTCTGGTTGTGTGAAGCAGAATTATTCATTTTCTATAATCAGCATGACACTTAATAATTAAAATTGCTGTTTAAGATATTGATTTACTATACAAACAAATAGAATAACCTGGAAATACGGATGCTGACAACGGGTAAAATTTCAACAGTGATTAAACAAAATAGGTCAGCTCTCTGCTTTTGTCGTTACTTGATGCACACTACTTCGAATTTGATTCAATGGTTTAGCTTTCCGGGGTTACTGCACTATCAACTTTTTGAATATCAGGGTTTTCGATAGTAACTCATTTGACCCGTGCGCTTAAATTTACGCCTAATATTCAACGTAAAATATCATTACCCTGTATTCATCAATCCTTCCAACCCATTAAACTTGATGCTTTTTTAGCGATATATGGTAAGAATTCGCATAAATTTCACTTCGGAGATGAATTCACCTGTCCTTTTTCGCTCAACTAAGGCAAGTTGCTTTTATAGAAAATCCTTGTATACCTTTATTACCATTAATGGTGTGGGTATTAAATTTTTTTAGGAGGAATTTATCATGAGAATATTAACCACGTTAGGCGTTTTTATTTTTTTGTTTTAATTGATGTTAATTAACTGTAGACCTGGTTGTTCACCGGCAGAGTTTTCGGTAACTTTATTTCCAATAATCTTGATTTCACTTTTTATTTGGTACCGATTATCTGCCAAAAAGTCTGATTAACTATGGCTGACTTTTTTGATGTTCATGTCATCACATTAAATGATTTAAGGTCAGATCAATACGGTCTTTTGATATCAGATCTGGCAGAGATTATTTGTGAAGTATTCAGTGAGTCACCCTGGAACGAGAGCTTTTCAGCGGCAAGAATCATCTTTGGACTTGGTGTTGAAATGATGAGAAAGAATTCCATACTGATCATCGCAAGGCATAAACAAGAAGGTCATTTAATAGGTTATATGCTTGGTCAGGAGTTGGTTGTGGCGTCTGATGATC
>NZ_JAOEGU010000090.1 GCF_025583945.1 Methylobacter psychrophilus | reverse complement strand
ATTCAAGCTGGAATGTCTGAAGATAAAACACAAGGCCAATCATTTTGCATTACGAACTAAGCTATTCATCAAGGCGAACCAAATGGCTTATGCAGAGCTGCAAAAATTACGGACTGCGTAACATCAGGTTCTTATATGTATCTTTTTAATGCTTTTTGCTACTTGTTTGCCTGTTCAACGTAAAAATCCAGTAATTACATACAAAAGGTATGAATTTTATTATCTAGGTAATCTTGTTAATATTCAATAGGATAAAAGCAATACTATAGACGATTTTAAAATCGATATTTCGTCTGTACGCCGCTGATACCAATGGCTACAGGGGCGTCGTGGAACAAACCGTTCTTTTGGTTAATTAACCCCGTACTGGAAATAATTCCGGATAGCGGCCGTTCAAAATCAGCTATGTAAAAGCAAATCCATCGACTTCACTCGATCCATCAGCGACATTACAAATATGTAAGCTGGGCAATGTTTTTTTGTCCACCGTTTGGAGTTAAAAACTTTAATTTTGCATGGGCACAAAAAGGGGGGTCACACACATAAAAATGTCGAGTAACGAAAAGCCGTTGCCCGACAGGGCTGTGCGGATTAATTTCTCCGGTGTATTCAATAATGAAGTGATATCATTTAACTCAAAATTTAAAACGGCAATGCGCCGAGTCGCATTAACTGGAGGACTAAAAGCTAGATAAATAGCCACTCTTGAGCCCTTAAATTTCATTAAATTCACTCCTAATTATACAGGTATTACCCGACCATCACTCAGGAGGCTGATGTCTGCAAATTGACATACACCTTCTTCATGTTGAAAAAGACTGAGGGCAATCAACCAAACCTTTACGATATTATCTGGAATAACTCCGCTTATTGCGTCGCTGTAATCTTGATATATGTCCCGCTCCTCATTCAACCATTCGCCCAAGCCTTGGGAACCAGAACGGATGACAACATGGGTTTCGCGGGCAGTCCAGGTTGGAATTGGGCATCGATATACTGTTTCTGGCGGCAGTTCGGCGCTCCAGTAATAGGTAATATCTTGACCATTATCGAATTCGACCGCAATGCTTAAATAATCGTGGGTTGGCAGCGTATCCTCACGCACAGTGGAAGGTAGGGTGTCTATTTTCCATGACCAACGCAATCGGGTATTCGGTTTAAAGGGCAGGGAAACCGATCTTTGCAACAGCCCGCCGTCATTGTGCGTATGACAGCAGATTGCCGACTCTTTCATCGGTACTGCATGAGATTGATAAACTTCCGCAGGACCTGTAAACCACAGATAATCCCAGCCATCCGGCGTAATAATCGGCGAAACCAACCGATCTATTTCTCTTGCGATCAGGTTATTTGCGTCGCCGTATTCGACAAGACTTTTTAATCCATCCAACGTATCGCCTTGCCAGTGTATAAGTAACACGGCTAGATTGCCTGTTACTATATCGTACACTTCATCCGGGGTTGCCAATTCACCGGTTTTGCTAGACCATTCTCCTGGAAAATAACTGGCCAGATAAAGTCGCCCCGATTGCTCTACCGTAAAACTATGGCTATCGCGGGTGCCACGGAATATTTCGCCGTCTTGGCCGATACGAAACCAAAGCTGAAAGTTGGGTTCCAGGGTTATGGGCAGGTCTTTAAACTGGGTTTTACCAGCCGCGAAAGAGGTTAAATTATCATCGGCTTCAACATCAAGGCCAGTATCAAACCAAGGCTTTTGGTCGGATGGAATATCAAAAAAACGATGGTCATCAATAACGTTTTTTGCAACATTACCCAGTAATTCTGTAAAACGCGATTTAAATTCAATAACATTCATAGTAGGTTCCTTGATTATGGTGGGTGAAGCTCATGAAAATCAGCTGGAAGGATTATAATCTGATCATCACACTAATTCTTGTATGAACTAGCTATGTTAAAACTTTATCCTGCTTATATGCGCTTGTTTATCTGGCGAGGCCGATCGCTTTATTTCGGTCCGTCAGTACATTTGAATGTGCACGCCTATGCCACGGTGGTATTACATGTGGGAATCTACCGGCCTTTCAGGATAAAAATTGCAAACGGTGCATGGCAAAGTTGCCGCTGTGCGATTGTCCCCGCAGGTACCCAGCATGAGCTTGATTTTGAAGGCGGTATACATGGAAAAATATTTATTGAAAGAGACAGTTCCGATTTTTTGTATTTTAAGCGCCGCTTTACTTGCCCGGAACAATCGCTGTCATTTTTTCAGGACTTTGAACTGATCGATAAATTGCGCTGGATTTATGAACTCGATCCCGATAAATCCGTTATTGAAAACTGCCTGGATAGCTTGTTGCAATGTGATGGAGATCTGAATTTAGTGGTCGATCCACGCGTACAAGCGGCTATCAATCTGATTTGCAATGAGCCGGATTGCAATTTCTCGCAAGAATATCTAGCCGAAAGAGCTGATTTATCGTCGTCCCGATTTTTGCATTTGTTTAAAGAGCATACCGATGTCCCTTATCGACGTTTCAGGACATGGAAGCGCTTGTTTTTAGCATTGGAAAATTTAAACGCTATTGATAATATGACTATTGCTGCGTTAAATGCCGGATTTTCAGATGCAACCCATTTCAGTCACTGTTTTCGCGATAACTTTGGCATAAACCCGGCTTATGTATTCCGAGGCATTAATCGTTTTGAGGCTTGAGAGCTGAATACGCGTGAGTTCCTGCATTAAAAACAGTATAGGGGCTATTTGATAAATGATGAGAAGAGTATATTTTGATTGATTTGCTAAAACTTATGACCATCGGCTGTTGTTAAGGCTTGTCCGACGCCTGCCCCCAGAGTTCTGGTATATTCGGATAGTCCTGTGTTTTAAGGCAGGCATCTGACAAGCCTTAACATCAAGAGACGGTCGCGAGTGGCAGCTTTATGGCGATATAGAGTTCGGAAATATGGGCCAAGAATCGGTTACCTTTCCTTGGGTTGGAACTCATCGTTTCTGATACCCGCCAATCGATTGATGCCACTGATTAAGGCTTTAATCGATGCCGTGACTATATTGGTATCGATGCCTACACCGTAGCACTCGTAGTTGCCTTTAGAGTAAGTGAGCTCCATAAAAGCACAGGCTTGAGCATTGCCGGCCTCGCCGCTGGCACGGGTGGAGCGTTCTTCATAACTGCGTACCTGAACAAAGATGCCGATGCACTGCAGGGCATGAATAGTCGCATCGATAGGGCCATTTCCTACGCCTTCGAGTTGATATTTTTCGCCATCCACTTCGACGTTAAGTTTTATACCTTGGGCACTGCTGTGTTCAAATAGATGATGTTCCGCGTAACGCACGGGGTGCTCGCTTTCAAGATAGGTGCGAGAAAAGAGTTGCCAGATAGCGCTAGCGGTCATCTCACTGCCCTGCTTGTCAGTATCCCGTTGCACCTCGCCAGAAAACTCCACCTGCAAGCGGCGCGGCATGACTATCCCGTATTCGGTTTCAAGCAGGTAGGCCACTCCACCTTTGCCCGATTGGCTGTTGATACGGATCAGCGAATCGTAACCGCGTGCAACATCGGCCGGGTCGATAGGCAGATAAGGCACATTCCAGAAAGTATCGGGCTGCTGAGCGGCTAAGCCTTTCCTAATTGCATCCTGGTGAGAACCGGAGAATGCGGTGAAGACAAGGTCACCCACATAAGGGTGGCGAGGATGGATAGGCAACTGGGTGCAATGCTCTACAGTACGTGCGATGGCATTGATATCTGAGAAGTCCAGACCCGGCGCGACACCCTGCGTATAAAGGTTAAGTGCCAGCGTAACAATATCCACGTTGCCGGTACGTTCGCCATTACCGAAGAGACAGCCCTCGACCCGATCCGCACCGGCCATGAGGCCAAGTTCTGCTGCGGCCACGGCCGTGCCTCGGTCATTGTGTGGGTGCAGACTCAGAACCACACTATCTCGACGATCAAGATTGCGGTGCATCCATTCGATCTGATCGGCATAGATATTAGGTGTCGCAACTTCAACGGTAGCAGGAAGGTTAATGATGACCTTGTTCTGCGGGGTTGCGCCCCAGGCTGCTGTTACCGTGTTACAGATCTCAAGGGCGAAGTCGAGTTCGGTAGCAGTGAAATTCTCCGGGCTGTATTCGAGCACCCATTCTGTTTCCAGCTGCTCACTGGCGAGCTGTTTTACCAATAGGACAGACGCAACCGCCATGTCGATAACTTCAGCTTTGCTAATGCCAAAAACTATTTCCCTAAATGGTCGTGACGTGGCGTTATAGACATGGACAATGGCTCTACGGGCACCCCGCAACGAGTCCATGGTACGTCGAATAAGGTGCTCGCGCGCCTGAGTGAGTACCTCGATAGTTACATCTGAAGGAATGTGGTCGCCGTTGATCAAGGTCTGAACAAAATCGAAATCGGTCTGTGAGGCGGAAGGAAACGCTACCTCGATTTCCTTGAAACCGATGTCGCAGAGGCTGCGGAACATGCGCATCTTGCGTTCGGAGTCCATCGGTTCAAAGAGGGCTTGATTGCCATCGCGCAGATCGGTGCTCATCCAGAACGGTGGAGCAGTGATGGTTCGGTTCGGCCACTGACGATTGGCAAGATCGACGGGGGGGAACGGGCGGTACTTGGTATTGTGATGTTTTAACATATTGGCGGCTCCAGTTTTGCATTGCTGTTTTGATGAGGATTATTTTAGCAAAGACGAAGCGGCATCTTATTGCGTTATATGGCTTAACAGCGTATTGTTTTAGCAGAATATTTTAATATTATGGCTATATGGGCAATTTTGTATCACTTATGACTAATCCAAAACAATATAATGGAGCTTGATCGTTACGACAGTCAGATTCTTCGTGTGTTGCAGGAGGACGGACGGATCAGCAATCAGGATCTGGCCGACCGCATTGGTCTATCGACGTCACCCTGCCTACGGCGCGTGCGGGCTCTGGAGGAATCCGGCCTGATTATGGGGTATCGCGCCCTGGTCGACGCAAAGGCTTTGGGCTTATCGTTACTGGCCTTGATTCATATTTCGATGGATCAGCATACGTCGGAGCGGTTCAGTCACTTTGAAGCGCAGATTTGCGAGATTCCAGAAGTGATGGAGTGCCTGCTGATAACCGGTCAGTCCGCCGACTATCAACTCAAGGTCGTTGTCCGGGACATGGATGCCTACCAGGAGCTATTGCTAAACCGCATTACCCGGATCACCGGCGTTACCGGGGTGCATTCGAGCTTTATTCTGCGCCGGGTGGTGAACAAGACCGCGCTGCCAATTGAAGAAGCATAGGCCTTCATCGTCTTTAATCGCTTGCTTTCGAACATCCCTGATGAAGTTATCGCCACTGTCTTCACAAAATTTATTAATTCCACCACGAATAAAGATCATTTAACAGCCCTGCTTGGATGAAGTAAGGTTTCAACTGATTTTTTCAATTTGGAGTTATTTATGAATACCCTTGTTAAACTCGCAACCATTTTATTCATGTTCGCATTCGAAGCGGCATCGGCTAACGAATAAAAGTTCGCCATCCTAGTCAATCTCGATACCGGACCGGGCAATGTCACTATTACCAACCAGGGTCGCATGAGCATGCATAAGTTTTATCTGCCGAAATACACGGTGGTCGAGTATAAAAATAAAGTGCTGGTGCCGTTTCCTAATAAAAAATTGGCAGATGCTGATTCCATGTCAAAGCTGAAACTTGATTCCGTACTGGGCATCCGCAGTGATGCCAATGGCATCGTCTGGATGCTGGATAATGGCATGCGTAGGGGTGTAACCCCTAAGCTAGTACTCAGTCAGCGTTGATATGTCGAATAAAATTAGCGTTAAAAACTCGAAATTACTGGTATGGTATCTGACAGAATTAGATTGACTTAGTACTAGTACTCAGTCAGCGTTAATATGTCGAGTAAAATTAGCGCTATAAACCGGAAATTTCTGATATAAAATCCGACAAAATCAGATTGACTGAGTACTAGTACTCAGTCAGCGTTGATATGTCGAATGATAGCCCCCATATAATGTCTTTACATTGCCATTAATAAACACCATTGAAAAAGAAATACATAGTACGACTAACGGAAGATGAACGCGCTTATTTGGGAAGTTTGATTCATACCGGAAAAGTTGCGGCTCATAAAAGGCTACACGCTGAAATACTGCTCAAAGCAGATATTAGCGAGTTAGGCGAAAAATGGCTGGACCGGCCAATAAGTGAAGCTTTTGGTATTTCAAGACGTACCGTTGAACGAGTCCGGGAGCGACTGGTTCAAGAAGGTTTGGAGTCCGCTTTAAACCGAGCAAAGTCAATTCGCGTTAAAAGCCGTACTATTGATGGTGAGAATGAAGCCCGTTTGATCGCGTTAAGTTGTGGCGATGCACCTGAAGGTCGTAGTCGCTGGACATTACGTTTACTTGGACAGCAGATGGTTGAGCTGGGTTATATTGAAAGTGTATCGCATGAAACTATCCGGCAAACCTTAAAAAAAACGAATTAAAACCCTGGCAAAATAAAGAGTGGTGTATTCCGGCTAAAAAAAATGCTGAGTTTGTTTGCGCTATGGAAGATACGCTTGAGGTTTACAAGCGACCTTATGATGAAGCGCAACCACTGATTTGCATGGATGAAAGCAGTAAGCAACAGATTAAAGACACGCGAACACCAATACCGGCAAAGCCTGGCTCGCAGGCTCGGTACGACACGGAATATGAACGTAATGGTGTGAGTAATGTTTTTATGTTTTTTGAACCGTTACAGGGTAAACGGTTTGTTGAAGTAACCGATCAAAGAACGGCTATTGATTAGGCGCATCAGATCCGTAATCTGGTTGATGTCCATTACCCGCAGGCTAAACGTATTACCCTGGTTATGGATAATCTGAATACCCATACTGGTGCCTCTTTATATAAGGCATTTGAGCCAAAAGAGGCGAGAAGAATTCTTGAAAAACTGGAAATACACTATACGCCCAAGCATGGTAGTTGGTTAAATATGGCCGAGATAGAATTAAGCATCCTGTCACGGCAATGTATGGATCGGCGCATTCCAGATCAAGAAATGTTAAAAAAAGAAATTTTAGCGTGGCAAGAAAAAAGAAATGCTATTGCTCGCCCTATGAAATGGCGATTTACCACTGAGGATGCGCGGATAAAACTGAAGAAACTTTATCCGACATTATAAGATTGACTGAGTACTAGCC
>NZ_JAOEGU010000008.1 GCF_025583945.1 Methylobacter psychrophilus | reverse complement strand
TTTGGTAAACTCAAGCACTATCGCAGAATTGCTACACGATATGAGAAAAAAGCTATTAATTACATGGGGATGCTGTCATTTTCCTCGGTGCTTTTATGGCTGAGGTGAAACGTCAACAGAACCTAGAGCAACTGTGTTAAAAATCAAATTAATTTGACATAATCGGGGTCCCCATTCGAGTGATAACCAGTCGGCATCAAGCACCTCAAGTCCTCTCGCCTCTTTTGGGGAATAATACCAGTTGGTCAAAGTGGCTGTTTCATTTTTCGAAAGAGATATGGCCGGCAAGCTTGTGGATTATTAGCGCTTTTCTCCTTATTCTCAGTCCACGGCTTAAGGTGATTCTCAAGATTTTTTTGTAATTGAATTTTAAAAATGACCGATCAACTTTAAAGCTTTGTTCGCAATTCCTTGCACCTGTTCCATCCATTTATGGTGAGCAAGAATAAAGCTACACAACTGCGCACCACCTCACTGCAACTTTCAAAGTAACGTAAAGTTGCACCAAATTGGTACACCAATACAGCAACTGCTGCTTAAAAATAGGGCAGAAAATGTTTGTACAGATAAACAAGAATACCTGAATTGGTAAGTCGACCCATATGAAACAAGGGTTAAGGGACTGTTGGCATAGTAACTGCTATATGTATTATAAATGCTTTACCTCTCCTGTGTGTTCCCCTCGAAAAGGCACTTGGTTAACCAAGTGCCTTCTTTTTATCCCGCTATCATGCAAGCTATAAAAACCAACCAGTACAATCTTGGTAAAAGTCGTTTTCTGACCGGATTACAAGCTTTTAAACAGGGCTTCTGCACTATCCAGGGTTTTATTCAGATCTTCATCACTATGTGCTGCTGAAATAAAACCGGCTTCATACGCGGAAGGCGCCAGGTAGATGCCGGCTTCAAGCATCGCATGAAAAAAGCGTTTAAATAAAGCCTGATCGCATTGCATAACCTGGGCAAAGGTCGTCACTTGCTGTTCCGGGCTAAAAAACAAACCAAACATACCGCCAACACTGTTGGTAGTCATGGCAATACCGGCCTGATGAGCACGCTCTTTTAAACCGGCAGTCAGTGTTTCGGTTTTTGCTGTCAAGGCTTCATAAAAACCGGGTTGGGCGATTAATTCCAGTGTTTTTAGTCCGGCCGCCATTGCAACAGGATTGCCGGACAAGGTACCTGCCTGATACACCGGTCCCAATGGAGCAAGATATTCCATGATTTTACGTTGCCCACCAAAAGCACCGACCGGCATACCACCGCCGATAATTTTACCCAGTGTGGTTAAATCCGGCTTGATGTTGTAAACCCCTTGTGCGCCCTGTAGACCGACCCTAAACCCGGTCATCACTTCATCAAAAATCAGTATGCTGCCATATTGGTCACAGACTTGACGCAAGGTTTCCAGAAAACCCGGTACTGGTGGAATGCAGTTCATGTTACCGGCGACCGGTTCAACAATAATGCAGGCGATTTGTTCACCTATTTCGGCAAATAGGGCTTTGACCGACTCGCTATCGTTATAAGTTAAGGTTAGTGTGTCGGCAGCAACCGATGCAGGTACGCCTGGTGAGCTGGGGACGCCGAAAGTTAAGGCACCAGAGCCTGCTTTAACCAATAAGGAATCCGAATGGCCGTGATAACAGCCTTCAAATTTAACGATTTTATCCCGCCCCGTATAACCTCTGGCCAAGCGAATGGCGCTCATGGTCGCTTCAGTACCGGAACTGACCATTCTGACCAATTCAATGGAGGGCATCAGCTCACAAACTTTCCGGGCCATTTGTGTTTCAATTTCTGTCGGCGCACCAAAACTCAGGCCTTTTTCAGCAGCCTGCTTAACCGCAGCAATAACGTCAGCATGCGCATGGCCCAAAATCATCGGCCCCCAGGAGCCGACATAATCAATATAACGCTTGCCCGAGCTGTCGTAGACGTAAGCGCCACTGGCATGGTCAATAAAAACCGGCGTACCGCCTACGCCGTTAAATGAGCGTACTGGCGAATTTACGCCGCCGGGAATAACTTGCTTGGCATTGGAAAATAAAACAGTTGCTTCGGTCATAATTTCTTTTTTAAGGTTACAATGAATGGCGTAAAGAATAGGGCAACTTTATCATGATTGAAAGCGTTCAATGCGTTCTCTACCAATAAAGTATTTACCTTATTACTACTTAATCAAATTACGGAATGGTTTATGAAATCGAGAGATAGACGACGAGGACTGGTTGTAGTTAATACCGGTGAAGGTAAGGGTAAATCGTCCAGTGCATTAGGGATGGTTTTTCGTGCGGCAGGTTGGGACATGAAAGTCTGTGTTATTCAGTATATAAAAGGGCAATGGCAAACGGGCGAGCAAAAAGCTGCAGAACGTTTTGATAATATTGAATGGCATGCTTTGGGTGACGGCTTTACCTGGGATACCAAAAACCCTGAACAGGATATTAAAACCAGTCGGGAAATATGGGAGCTTAGCAAACAGAAGATTCTTTCTGAAGAATTTGATGTGGTTTTACTGGACGAGATTAATTATTGTTGCGGCTATCAGTGGATTTCCGGACAGGAAATTGCGGATTTTATTCGCAATGAAAAACCATCCTGGGTACATTTAATTATGACCGGCCGCAATGCTGCACCCGAAGTGATTGAAATTGCCGATACGGTGACCGAAATGACCATGATAAAACATGCCTTTCAGCAGGGCATTAAAGCCGAGCAGGGTATTGAGTTTTAAGGTGATTTTTACTAAACAGCAGTGTACAAAAAATTTCAAATTTTTGACAAGTTGAGTTTACGGACGGGCTCTTAAAGACAAATATTTAAGTTAATGTGGACTCGCCATTAAGGTATATGGCAGTGAATAAAAAAATAAAATCATTACTAAATCAATATATTACCGTTATTTTTTATTGAGAAACGTATTTATGGAAACTTACTTACCTATTATTAAAGCCACTATTTCTGACTGGATTCTACTGGCCCAGAACAATCCTTTGTACACCCTGGCTATAGCGATACTGGCCTGGTTGCTGACGGCTATTATTTATAGCATCAAGATTGGTTCTTTAAAGAACCAAATTATAGTCAGTGAAAACTCGCATCTTGAAGAGCAAAATAAGCTCAACTCTGCAATTAATGCCGCGCAACAACAAACGCAGCAAATGCAGCAGGAATTAGCTGCCAATACCGAGCAAATGCAAAAAGACCGGCAGTCTGCCCAAAATGAAGCTGAGCGAGCCGAAAAGATTGAAGAGCAGCTTTCACAACGTAATAAGGAGATTGCCGGCGTTATTCAAACTTTGGCAGCCAGTTTTGATCTTGGCGAACGCCCGGTACCGTTAATGGGTGATATTAAAGCAGATGGCTTATGGCAACAACACGATAGAGTTATTAATCTGCTAACAACACGTTTGCGTAGCGAGCAGCAGGCGAAAGCCGAGTTGCAGCAATCTTTTCAGGCTGAAACAGCAAGACGTGTTGGAACAGAAGCCCTCATTGATACCTTGCAAACAATTCTGGCAGCCCAAACCAGTCAGATTTCCAAACTGGAACAGGCGTTTGAAGAGCAAAAATTGTTGTTGCAACAGCAACAGGATCAGGCTCAACAGGTTTTATCCAAAACCCTGGAAAAACATCTGTCTGAATTGGCGCGTCTTACCGAACTGGAACAGCAAACCCTTGATTTGGTTAATACCAAACAGCAGTTAACGCACTTGGAAGAAAAAATAACGACTAAAGACACCTTGATTGCACAACTGGAAAAAACCAAGTCAGTTGATCCGGTTAAAGGGCAAGCACAGCCTGCGCTCGTAAAGCCGGATGAAAAAGAAACATCGGTTGAATTAAAAAATACCGCTGAAGTTATCTCACCTGCACCGACGGTAGTTGTCGCCGAACAACTGTCAGTTAGCCCGGTTAAACAACCAGCAGATGAAACAGCCGAAAAGAGTAACAGCTTGTTTGGCAAAACCGTTCCGGAACCTGTTAAAGCAGAGCCGGAAGTTATTGCAATAAAGCAGAATAAGCCGGAAGCTGAGCCTGCACCAGCGAAGCAACAGCCAGAAAGTCCTGCTAAAAGCCGGATTGGAAAGCTTAAAAATCTGTTTGGAAGCACTAGCCAAAAGCCGATTAAAGTAGACCCGGTTTTTGTTGAAAAAAAACAGGTCGAGGAAAAAATTCAACCTGCTCCAGTAGCTACAGAAAGTTTGCCGTTTAGTGCGACTAAAAATCAATTTGGAAATAAAAATTATTTTTTTGGTGATGTAACCCAGCCAGCCGAAGAGATAAAACAAGAAGAAGCGAAAGTTCAACCTGCTTCAGCGACACTGGAACAGCCGCCAGCGACTCCCGCTAAAGCCCAAATTGGAAAACTTAAAAGCCTGTTTGGCTCAAAGCAGCAACCTGAAGAGACAAAACAAGCTAAAGCAGAAACTCAGCCAGCACCTGCTCCACTGGCTGTCGAACAACCGCCAGTGATTCCGGCTAAAGGTCAACTTGGAAAACTTAAAAGCCTGTTTGGCAAAATCAAGTAACCGCTAATGACGTTAAGTAGCCCGGATGAAGTTTTGCCGAGTCCGGGCTGCTTGTTGAAAGAAATTACCAAGTGCCGTAGTTACAACAAATCGGAAACGTCAGACACCTTTTCAGCTTTTTTGATCAACAGAAACTGTCCCATCTAACTACAGTTATCGAACTGGCACTCTTGCTTTGGTTGGTAGCTGTCTTCAGGCACTATTTTTCCTTGGTAGCGGTTTATCACTGGTAATAGCTAGTCTTGCTTTTTAGCGCTTACTGACTCCGTTAGAATATCCGCAAGTCGCCTTACCCCGGGTCCTGCAAAGTCAGGATTTGCCAAAATTAGGTAGAGAGGTACTTCGTGCGTATAGCCTTCCTTCAAAGGTAACGGCTTTAGTATCCCTGTTCGTAGTTCCTCACTAATATGTTCTTCGGGTAACCAGGCAAAGCCATACCCCATGCAGACGGCCTGAATTGATGTAGCAACCTGACTCACTGTCCAACGCTGATCAACCTCGACAGATACCGCACGTTGGTCGCGTTTGCCTCCTGAATCCCGAATCACAATATGGCGATATGCCCGTAAGTCCCGATAACTTAATTCCCGACCTTGATGATGAAGCGGGTGATCGGCATGAGCGACAGCCTGTAAACGTATTCTCATCAAGACGTTACCCAAAAAACCTGGCGGTAGCTGGGGCGAAATTGCCAAATCCACCGTCCCGCTGAGCAGCGCATCTGAGGTTCCGCCTAATACTGATTCAATCAATTCGATTCGTGTAGCGGGGCTTTCCTGACTAAATCTCTGAAGGCAAGTCAGTAGCAGGTCAGAGGGAAACAGGATTTCAGCAGCGATGGTGATAACAGCTTCCCATCCGGCGGAAAGCTTATGTGCTGCCCGTTCCAAATCATTGGCTTCACCCACCAGCGCCAGTGCACGCCGATAGAGCATTTGTCCGGTCGGTGTGAGAATGGCTTTGCGGCCCTGAATTTCAAAGGCTTTAACATTTAACAAGGATTCTATCTTTTGTACGGCATAGCTGACTGCCGATTGGCTTTTACAAAGTTTTTCCGCCGCTTGCGCGTAACCGCCAGCGTCCACAACTTCGATCAAAGATCGCCATTGCTCCAGGGTAATATGTGGGCTCATTGATACCTATCCAATAATTGGATCATTATTAGTTAATTATTATACTTTTTTATCGCTTTAGTAAGCGGTTAAATAGCATCACGTTAACGGATCCAATTCCACTTTCTGGCCGGTGCCAGAAAATAATGTCATTTTTTATTCTACCCTTATAAGGCGTCCTACCATGAAACGTATTACTTTTTTGATCCTCGCAGGAGTTGTTTCAACTCCGGTTCTCTCCGCACCCGAAACTTATGTCATCGACGGCACCCATACCTATCCGCGTTTTTCTTACAGTCACTTTGGGTTTTCGACGCAGTTAAGTCGGTTCGATAAGACCTCCGGCAACATCGTTATTGATCGTGAGACAAAAACGGGTTCTGTTAGCGTCATTATTGATACGACTTCCGTCGATACCGGTTACGCCTTGTTTAACGAACACATACAGGGTACCGACTTTTTAGATACTATCAAGTACCCAACCGCCAACTTCACTTCCAGCAAAGTCAATTTTGATGGTGATAAAGTGTCGTCGGTTGATGGTACGCTAACGCTTAAAGGAATCAGCAAGCCGGTGACTTTGACGGTAACATCTTTCCAGTGCATGCTGCATCCAATGCTTAACAAGGATGCTTGTGGAGCGAATGCGACAGCCGTTGTTAAACGTACTGACTTTAATATGGGTAAATATGCACCAAATGTTGGTGACGATGTGACTTTGACTATCTCGGTTGAAGCAGTCAAAAAATAATTTCCTTATTGAAAAATAACCACGACGGTAATTGGCAGTTCAGTTACCGATTGAGGGTTATCCAGAGCAGCAGTAAAGAAATAAAATCATTACCTTTAAATTTTTCAGGACAAGAATATGACTAAAGTCGCCGTGGTATTTCATAGTGGTTATGGCCACACCGTTAAACAAGCCGAAGCCGTCGCCCAAGGCGCCAATGCCGAGTTAATAGCAATTGATGCGGAAGGCAATATTACCGAAGCACAATGGGCCACATTAACCGAAGCCGATGCTATTGTCTTTGGTTCTCCGACTTATATGGGAACCGTAAGCTGGCAATTTAAGAAATTCGCCGATGCATCTTCCAAGCCTTGGTTTAGCCAACAGTGGAAAGATAAAGTATTTGCCGGTTTTACTAATTCCGCCACCATGAACGGTGACAAGCATTCGACTCTTCATTATTTCTTTACCTTGGCCATGCAACACTCAGGTATTTGGGTAGGTACAGGTCTCATGCCATCCAATGCAAAAGCTGCCAAGCGTGACGATGTCAACTACGTCGGGTCTTTTGCCGGTGCCATGATGCAAACTCCCTCTGATGCCAGCGCTGACGAAGTCAATGCCGGCGATTTGGAAACGGCCAGATTGTATGGTGTTCGTATTGCCGAAGTTGCAAGCAAATTTAAAGGTATCTAATCCGGTTATTACCATGGTCAAGCTCAGAAAATCCAAAGAACGTGGTTATGCCGATCATGGCTGGCTAAAAAGCTACCACTCGTTTTCATTTGCAGGTTATTACGACCCCAAATATATGGGGTGGGGTAATTTACGGGTGATTAATGAAGACTGTATTGAAGCAGGTACCGGCTTTGGTAAGCATAGTCACCGTAATATGGAAATTATTAGCTATGTTCTTTCGGGTGAGCTTGCGCATCAGGACAGTATGGGTAACATCAAAGGGATTCCTCCTGGTGATATACAACTGATGAGTGCCGGTAGAGGGGTGACGCACAGTGAGTTTAATCATGCCGAAGGCCGAAAAACGCATTTTCTGCAAATTTGGATTGAACCCAATGTGCAAGAAATTCCCCCAAGTTACGCACAAAAGACAATTCCTGCTGCAGAGAAACGGGGTTTATTACGTTTAGTCGCATCCCCTCATGGCGAGAATGGATCCGTAATCATTCACGCCGATGCCAAGGTTTATGCGGGATTATTTGATGGTAATGAAACAATCATCCTCAAGTTAAATCCATCCCGAAAAACTTATGTTCATCTCATCCGTGGAGAGCTTGAGGTGAATGGTCGAAAAATCAGCACCGGCGATGCCCTATTGCTGGAGCATGAAAGTCAAATCCGGATTACGCAGGGCAATAAGGCAGAAGTATTGGTATTTGATTTGACAGCCTGAGACCAAAATATCCAAACGCCAATTTATCAACAGGATGTTATGATTTTCAATTACATGAGCTTGCTGCGATTAGGGTGAAAAGTCTTTATACCTTAGAACATCAGGCGTTTACATTCACCAGCGTACGTCCGCGAACTTTTCCTTCCAGTATTTGTTGCGCGACTTCCGGTACTTGCTGGAGGGTGATCTCTTGAGTGGTCAGTCCAAGCTTTTCGAGATCAAGATCCTGGGCAAGCCGCTCCCAGGCAGTTATGCGGGCTTGTTGTGGCGCATTGACAGAATCGATGCCTGCCAGTGTAATGTTGCGCAGGATGAAAGGAAGCATGGATGCGGGAAAGTCCATACTCTGTGCCAGACCACACGCGGTTACGGTGCCTCGATAACCGGTCTGTGCAAGGACATTTACCAGCGTATTCCCACCGCACGTATCAATGGCGCCAGCCCATTTCTCGGGTCCCAGCGGGGCTCCCGGTGCGGACAGTATTGAGCGATCCAGTACTTCTGCAGCACCGAGGCTTTTTAAATATGTTGCTTCCGCCAGACGTCCTGTCGAGGCCAGAACCCGGTAGCCAAGTTTGGAGAGTAGCGCAATAGCGATGGAGCCAACGCCACCGCTGGCACCAGTGACCAAAATATCGCCCTTGTCAGGAGTGATGCCGCCTTGTTCCAGAGCCAGTACGCTTAGCATGGCTGTGTATCCGGCAGTACCGATAGCCATGGCCTGTTTGGCCGAAAATGTATCAGGTAGTTTGACCAGCCACTCGCCGCAAACGCGAGCCCGCTGCGCATAGCCGCCGTGGTGGGTCTGGCTTAGCGCCCACCCGTTTACCACAACGCGATCGCCAGCCTGAAATGCAGGATTTGAAGAGGCTTCTACGACACCGGCCAAATCAATACCCGGTATTAGTGGAAAAGTCTGAATCACCGGTGCCCGCCCACTGATAGCCAGGCCGTCTTTGTAATTCACGGTAGAGTATTCAACGGCGATGGTCACATCTCCTGGCATGAGTTGCTCGTCGTCAAGCTGCTTGAGTTCGACTAATATCGAGTCCTTCGGCTTTGTTGCCCATAGTGCTTTGAAAGTCATTTCAGCTCCAATTTTATCTCGGTTAGAGATAGTATTATGCGGCAAACAGGCCTTGATGCCAGTCAATTCCGCATCACTGATATGGATCTTACAGAAAAAAGTATGATCGATACGAATTAAGGCTACCAACCAAGCCAGTAAAGATACACGCCAAGTCAGGAGCTTTACCTTACGAGCAACAGCAATCAGCCATTATTCAGTAAAAAATTACGCGTACCTACCGTATGTGTGCCTATGCCTTTGGCAAAACGGTTCATACAATTGGCGATGGCGCATAAACATACCGACTCAAGAAAAGCCTGTTCGTCCCAACCCGCATCGAATATGGTTTGTGCGTCTTCAGAGGTGATGTCCCCCGGGTTAAGCGTTAACTTTTTTACAAAGCGCAGAATAGGTTTTAGTTGCTCATCAACCGTGGCGCTATCAATATCGGTCTGTAACTGTTCAATCAGTACTGCATGGTTGCCTGAGGCTTTTCCTTGATGGCCGTTGTCATCGAAATAGCAGTGATTCAGCGCCGAGGCATAAGTCATGATCAAGTCACGGCTATCTTTACTGAGCGGAGAAAAACTTCTGCCCATATCTTCCAATAATTTAAACAGCAAAATACCCCGACGAGGATATTTCGTTAATACGCCGGCTAATGAATTCAGGTTTGGGCTTGAGGGAAGATACGACATGTTTTTCTCCTGTTATTATCGTTTACGGGCAACAGGCCTGTCGGCTTGTCGCCCCTTAGATTTTAATGATTCGAGGCGTAGAGGTCTTGAATGGTTTTATAACGTTTTACCGCATCTGCCAATGATTCTTTAGCCGCTTCCATATCGTTATTCAGAAGCGCAGTACGTGCTTTTTTTAATACCGTGCTGGCTTGATTACGTTTTACATCCAATATGCTGTTGGATATATCTTTTTGCAATTGACGGGCGTCGGTCACCATATCAATCAGCTTTTCATTGTCAGTGCCATTGGCCAGACCCGTGTTGGCTTCTTCTACTTTGGCAAGGGTATTTTCGATAGCCGATTTAACTTCTTCATGTGATGCTTTCTCCACAGCAGCAGCGGTAAATGACATTGTGACCATTGATACAGCCATAACAGAAGAAAGCAGGATTTTTTTGAATATGTTCATGGGATAAGTCTCACAGGTTAATAAATAAAGTATTTCTACTTAACGATTAACAGGCGCTTTGGGTTAAGAAAGAGTTGAGTTAATTGCTAAGCTGGGTAAATTCTAGCATAACAAGTTCTTATTAGTACTTAATATTTGTTCTAATGCAGACTATTGTTTTATGAGCTTTGTATCCTGGTTGCTTTTTTAATTTGTTATCACAATATTTGTTGTTTATTATCAATGTATTATATGAGTTATAGTCTGTCTTATTCGTGCGCTTTTCCGGCTTTTTAATCGATTCGATTGTCGCCATGTTATCGGCAAGACTTGCCGAAAAAGGCATCAAACGCTATTAATGGTCGACCCAATGAACCGATAACCGCCTCGTTTTGCGCATAAAATAGCTGGCATCGGTCAGATATGCAGGGTAAATTGGCGCGTTAAAACTATTAAAATAGACCTACTTTTAGTCGAATTATCGTAAACTATTGAGACTACTCGTAATTAGGGCTACTATATAGTTCTAGTTAGAACCATATAGGCTTAAATACCATGACTTCTCCTTCAACTTTTCCAACGGTACTTCGTGAGTTATTACGGACACATCAGACTTTTTTAGCCTATGCGGCAAGTCATGTGCATACGTTGGATCTGACATTGCCACAATTCGATATTATCATCACTTTAGGCAATACCACGGGTATGACCTTTAAAAAATTAGGTGAAGAAACCTTAATTACTAAAGGTACCTTAACCGGTGTCATTAGTCGCCTGGAGGATAAGGGGCTGGTGCAAAGGCTTGCTTCGGAAACCGACGGTCGCAGTCAGATTGTCCGACTAACTCCGGCAGGAGAAGCCGTATACGAAAGTACTTTTAACGAACATCTGGACTTCATTGACCAGATATTTAATGATTATTCCCCAGAGGAGGTAGTGACTCTTGAAGCCGCTTTATTGCGCTTGCGCAAAGCTGTTACTACCGCCCGTTGCAATGGCAGCGGAGAATTGGCTAATGGTATTACTGGCTGGTGCGCCAAAGTTCAGGATGTTTGTAAACATGGCGTTGTTGAATAAGCCAGTTTTTAGCCCTTCCAAGGCCTGACTGGCTTATAGGTTTACCTGATGATAAATATCAATTAAAAACTATCAAGCAGAAAAAGTACTGACATACCGTAAAGGTTTGCAGGCTTTTGATAGTTAATGGCCACTTTTCCAAATGGAAAGCAGTAGCCAGACGCCGCCTATCGTAGCGAAAGAGTAGCCTAAAAAACCAAATGCAGGCAAACCGAATAATTCCGGTCCGCCTTTTACCGTCATGATAATGGAAGAGCCAATAATAAGTGCCGCCGTTACTATACCCATAGTTAACCGGCTGATGGCATTATCAATGTTGTTAACATAGTGATCGAGACGCTTGACGGTAATATCAATCTGAATGGCACCTTTTCTGGATGCCCGCAGCAATTTACGCAGGTCTTTTGGTAAGCTGGTTAAAAGATCGGCGACGCTAAGCAGGTTACGCCATCCCCGTTTGGCAATAGCCTCGGGTTTGTAGCGCTCCAACATAATTTTCCGGATATAAGGCGCAGCAAAAACCAGGGTATTAAAATCCGGATTAAGATGTCGCCCGAGACCATCCAGGGTAATGTAAGCTTTAATCAACAAGGCCAGATCAGCAGGTAACATTAGTTTGTGATCTCTTAATAATGCCATCAGATCACTCATCATTGCGGTCAGACTTAAATCCTTTAGCGAGAGCGAGCTGTATTGATCAACAAAGGCCTCTATGTCAACGGTAAGCACTTGTTCGTCGGTATAAATATTGTCTGACCAATCTTCAAGTATCTCGGCGACTTGTGTCGGAAGATGATTAATCATGCCATACAACAAGCTCACAACTTGCTCCCTGCGTTCTTCCGTTAAACGGCCAACCATGCCAAAGTCGATAAATGCCAGTTTATTACCTGCCAGATAAAATACATTTCCGGGATGCGGATCGGCATGAAAAAATCCGTCTTCCATAATCATTTTAATGACGGCTTTGGTCCCGCGATCAGCCAGCAGTTTTCTATCCAGCCCGGCTTTTTCAACGGCCGCAAGATCACGTCCTTGAATGCCTTCAATATACTCTTGTACATTGAGTCGTTCCCCCGTCCATTGCCAATAGACGTTAGGAATAATGATATCGGGATCATCGGCTAAATTGGCGGCTACCCGTTCTGCATTTCTACATTCACCGGCAAGATCAAGTTCGCGGCGTAATGATTGGTTAAACTGACGGAGGATTTCTTTTGGATGAAAGCGACGAAATTCGGGGGATTCAGATTCGGCAATATCAACAATACGCTGTAAAAGTCGTAAATCGGCTTCAATGATTTTACGCAAGCCGGGTCTGCGAATTTTTAAAATAACCGCTGTTCCATCCTTAAGCACGGCTTTATGAACCTGGGCAATGGAAGCGGCTGCAAGCGGTTGTCTTTCGACTGCCGAAAAAAATTCATCAATACTGCCACCAAGATCATCTTCAAGCTGGGAAAGAAGATCTTCAAAGGGTACAGGAGGGGCTTGATCCTGAAGCTTTTCAAATTCAGCAATATATTGAGGCGGGAATAAATCAACACGCGTCGCCAGGATTTGCCCCAATTTAATAAAGGTAGGCCCCAAATCTTCCAGTACGCGCCGTATTCGTTGTGGCGTATCAAGTTTTGCATAATCTTCTACTTGCTGCCAATGCAGTATCTTGCCGGCACGCTCCAGAGCCTTGCCCATCCCCAAGCTACGAACAAAGCCGCCAAAGCCGTAGCGAATTAAAACTGAGGCAATAGCATGAACCCGACTCAGATCCCTGGCGGCATTTAACATTTCCCACAACATATTATGCGGCAACCTTTATTTTTTGGAATGCGCTGCTTGCAAACTTTCAGCGATGCCCAATAAAATGCCGCTGCCTATCTGTGCCAACGTCGATACTGTGGCAACCGTACTCGATACCAGCACGGTTTTACTTAGTTGCGAGATATCTTTTAGCGCTTCCAGAGCAATTAAGGTTTGTTTGCCAACGGCGGTTCCACTTTGCGCAGTATGGGTAATAAAGTCATTAACAATCTCAGCAATAACCTGATTACTGCCTTTGGCTACCTTTGCCAAAGTATCGAGAAACGAGCCTTCCATCGCTTGTAAATCTTTTATGGCATCATTAAGGTCATGCCGAGAATATTCGGTAACCCGGGAAGCGGCTTCTTCAATAGCCAGTTTTGACGCCTCCGCAGCAATCGCCAACGCATCATCCAATGCCGTGGCCGCCTGCTTAAAGACCTCTTTGGCCTGCTCACCCTGAGTGCTCATACCTTCATTGATGCCTTTACCGACTACTTCAGTGACACTATTGATATTTTCCATATCCAGTTGCCTTGATGTCAGTGCCGTTATGGTAATCGCCTTAACTTGTTGATGTACATTGATTCCTGATTTAACGGCGGTTCGGACGGCATCTTTAACCTGTTGTTGATTTATTTTAGTCATAATAGTTTTCCCTGTTAATTTTTAAAAAAAGAAAGTCCACTAACTCTAACGGCTTAACAATAGCACCGATCAGTATTGCCGGCATCATCTTATTAAACTCAGCATAGCCACAGATAAATGTCAGTTATTTGCCGGTTTCTTTACGTTCTTCAGTAGCAATTATTCAATGATAAAAAACCTGCCGAAATCACAGTCTCTTTTATTTTATTGACAGGGTAACGGCTTGGTATTTTTGTCTACCCATTTAAAACGGGACAATTTAAGGTTAAATCGTTCGCTGAGCGGAGTCGAAGCGAGTTGTCCGCTTCGACTCCGCTCAGCGAACGATCCTTTTGATGATTTATCATTAAGGACGATTAAGCCTTTTTGCTTGTTTCGTTTAAAGTGGGTAGCCATCTTCTTAAGAAAAATAAATTTATTTAAAACTTCATTGCAAATAAATGCAACAATATCCGGTTATTTATACCAGTAAGATTCAAGGGTAAAGTCCACAAGTGATTGATCAAATAAATGCCATTCTGCCGCAGACTCAATGCAGACAATGCGGTTTTCAAGGCTGTCGTCCTTACGCTGAAGCCATTGCATCAGGGATTGCCGACATTAATCAATGCCCGCCGGGTGGTAACGAGGGCGTTATTGAATTAGCGCATTTGTTAGGCGTTAGTCCCAAGCTGCTTAATCCGCAATTTGGCCAGCATAAACCTAAAAGTGTGGCATTCATTATTGAGCAAGACTGTATTGGTTGCGTTAAATGTATCGCCGCCTGTCCGGTTGACGCCATTTTAGGCGCGGCAAAATTTATGCATACCGTTATTACTTCAGAATGCACGGGTTGTGAGTTGTGTGTAGCGCCTTGTCCGGTAGATTGTATTATTATGGTGCCGTTGCCCGTCGAAAATGAACAATCCTTAAGTCCGGTGCAGAAATATGCGCGTACACAACTGGCAAAGCGTCGTTATGATGCACACTGTCTGCGTAAAGAAAAACAACAGGTGGAAAAACTGGAACGTGCCAAGCAAAAAAGAGCGCAATTGGTAAAAATGCAATTACAAAGCTCCCAGCAGCAGTAATAGACTGTTTCTGCATAAGATACAGTAACCGAAAAACCGCATTACCGCTGATGCACAAGAGGTAACAGGCGCAATCCCGTTACCCCGCATTCTGCCTGACTAACCCCGTTCAATAGCGCCACCAACGGTGCGCTTCACTATGCACAATAAGGTTCATGGCTTTAGTCTATTTAAAGTGCTTGTTACATTTGGTTACAATTCAAATCTCGACTCATTATTTTTATCTGTTATTCTCTATTTACGGTTTTGAAATAACAACAAATTGTATGCTCGTGTCCCACTTGGTTAAGTGCGCATGATTTATGGATAAAAAAGCCAAACTTATTGCAAGATAAGGACGGAAAGCCACGGAGCCTTAACGGCCAGCCGGGTTGCATGACATTTAATGATGATTTTCTATAGGTGGCAACATGCAACATAAAAAAACACGTTTGGCACTGGCCTTAATTATTGGTGTTGCAGCAAGTTCATCAATTGCAGCCAGTCATAATACCAGCTATGATTTGTTCACTAACATCAGTGGCGTCCAGACCATCTATGATAAGAGCGTCCAGTTTTACGCATGGGCTGTTCGATCTGGCGATGTTTCTGCACCTGCCGCTGTGCCATTACCCGGCGCGGTCTGGCTATTTTTGGGTGGCATGATCGGCGTATTGGGCTTAAATCGTCGTAAAAACACTGCTTAATTCGGTGCTTGACTGACTACCTCCCAAGTTCTCTGGCTCCCAAGCTGGGAGCCAGAGCCGAAGACGTATTAAAAGTAGTGCGCATTAGCGATAGGTGTAATGCGCCAAAAAATCAAAGTCCCACATTCGGCGCAATACGTATTACCCCAACCGTGTTGGCAAGCCACATTACCGCTAATGTAAGAGGTAATAGGGGCAATTTTTTTACCCCGCATCCTGCCTCTGAATAACCCCACTCAATAGCGCCACCAAAATACCCTGCCAGTCATGATCGATGCGCTTCATCTCTCAGTATAGTTTGTGGCTTTAGTGTATTTAAAATAATTATTTAATTCTTTCATAATTTTGTCACAATTTTGCACTGGACATTATATTTTTATCGATTATTATTTGTTTGTGATTTGTAAACATGCTAATGCTTGCTTAATGAAATTGCACGCTCGTGTCTCACTTATCCAAGTGCGCATGATTTATGGATAAAAAAGCCAAACTTATTGCAAGATAAGGACGGAAAGCCACGAAGCCTTTAAAGGCCAGCCGGGTTGCGTTGAATTGACTAGTTGTTTTTTTTAGGTAACAACATGCGACATAAAAAAATAGGCCTGGCATTGGTTTTACTGGCCAGTAGCATAGTAACAAGTACAGCCCAAGCAGCACTCTCAGATCGTGATGGTGGTTTGGTATATGACAGTGTCAACAACATCACCTGGGCTGCGGATGCCAATCTGTTTAAAACCCAAG
This sequence comes from Methylobacter psychrophilus, assembly GCF_025583945.1. Taxonomy (GTDB): domain Bacteria; phylum Pseudomonadota; class Gammaproteobacteria; order Methylococcales; family Methylomonadaceae; genus Methylobacter_C; species Methylobacter_C psychrophilus. The sequence goes on along the minus strand of NZ_JAOEGU010000008.1, from coordinate 114,584 downwards.
CGGTAGCTGATTCGAATTTGGTTGCTGACATCATCGCGAATAACAATGGGGTTATTATTGATGCGTCGGCAGCTAACGGTAGTCATACACTGACCGCCGATGACTTTAATACCACCACCGGCAAAATGACCTGGTTTGGCGCACAAGCCTGGGTTAACAATTTAACACTGGGTGGCTTTTCTGATTGGAGGCTGCCCACCATTACCCAGGTAGCTTCTGGTGGAAACCCGGCCATCAGCGAAATGGCTGCTTTGTTTTCCAACGGACCGGGCGGCGGAGCAGGTGCTGGTACTGGTACCGGTATGACCAATAATGGTAGTTATAATATATTTACTAACGTCCAGAGCTCTGAGTATTGGTTGGGTAGTGAGTATGCAAGCAGTCCAAGCGAAGCGTGGCTCTTCCTTACCACCAATGGCACTATGTCCTACATCGGTAAGCTAAACCAGAACTTCGCGTGGGCTGTTCGCTCGGGCGATGTTGCTGCTGTGCCGGTACCCGGTGCAGTTTGGTTATTCGGTAGTGCTTTGGTAGGCTTAATTGGTTTAAAGCGTCGTAAGAACATCGCTTAATTCGGTGCTTGATTGGTTCCAAAGCTTCAGCAAGTAGCGGCGATGTAACAGAGTGTAATCGAGGGTGGTTGACCTGATTCCTCGCTTGCGTTTTATTGCATCGTGGCTATTTGCTTTGGTTGGGCTAATCGGCTTAAAGCGTTGTAAAAACAGCGGATAATTCGGTGCTTGAATGTCCCCTCCTTTGATCATCGATCCTGCGTAACAAACAACATCAATAATGCTCTACCAGTAAGCCTACTGCTTAAAAAAATCCTTGCACAAATATCTTCACGGCTCCGTTTATCCAGAATAACTCCACTCACAATAGCGCTCCCACAATACCCTGCCAGTCACGAATGATATGTTTTAGTCTGTTCAACACGGTTTATGGCTTTAGTGTATTTAAATTGCTTGTTACATTTGGTTACAATTCAAAGCTAGACTTGACATTTTTATCTGTTATAGTTTACTCGTAGTTTAAAGATTACATAAATGCTATAGGTGTTTATGCTAAAGCAAAGTTACCTGCTTAATAAAATTGCACTCTCGTGTCAGACTTAAATTAGGATGCATGATTTACGGATAAAAAAGCCAAACTTATTGCAAGATAAGGACGGAAAGCCACGAAGCCTTAACGGCCAGCCGGGTTATGCACATTTAATGATAATTTTTTATAGGTAACAACATGAAACATAAAAAAACAGGCTTAGCGTTGGTTTTACTGGCTAGCAGCATAGCAACCGGCACTGCACAAGCGTCACTAACATCCAGCGGCCCTTTGACGGTTTATGATGATGTTAACAATATCACCTGGACCAAAAATGCCAATATAGCTGGTAAAATGGATTGGTCGACAGCTGTAGCTTGGGCTGAAAATCTGGATTATGCTGGTTACACGGATTGGGTACTTCCTACCATTAACCAATTTACCAATCAGCTTGGCCCTGTTTTGAGTAAGATCGGGGATGATAAGGGCCATAAGGGCGATAAGGATCATAGCGGCGATGACAGTCATAGCGGCGATGATTTATTTACCAACGTCAAGAGCGATAAGTACTGGTCGAGTGAGGATGCCGATAAAGGTAAAGCTTGGGCTTTCGATATCGAGAAAGGCAAGGAGAACGGCTACAAGAATAATAAGGAGTTCTACGCATTGGCTGTTCGCTCGGGCGGTGTTGCCACTGTGCCATTACCTGGTGCAGTCTGGCTCTTCGGTAGTGCTTTGGTAGGCTTAATCGGATTAAAGCGTCGTAAGAACATCGCTTAATTCGGTGCTTGACTGGTTCCTAAGTTCCAGCTTGGAAACCAGTCGCTTAGTATCTGTGTCGGGTTACGGCTAGCGCCTAATCCGACCTACAACTCGCTTGCATTGCATTGTGGCTACTTGCTTTGGTTGGATTAATCGGCTTAAAGCGTCGTAAAAATAGCGGATAATTCGGTGAATCAATGGTTGCCATTTGTTTATTCACCCTGAATAACACAGCAACATCATCAATGCTCTACCAATAAACTCCCTGCTTGAATAAATCTCTGCACAAGGCACGTTTATTGCTTCGTTTACCCAGCTTAAATCCAGCCAATAGCGCCACCAAAATACACTGCCGGTCACAAACGATGTGCTTCACTTTGTTTTGCACGGTTCATGGCTTTAGTATATGTAGAGTGCTTGTTACATTTCGTTACAATTCAAAAATAAACTCTGTATTTTTATCTGCTATAGTCTGCTTGCCGTTTTAAGATTACATAAATGCTATAGGTATTTATGCTCAAGCAAAGTTACCTGCTTAATAAAATTGCACTTTCGTGTCAGACTTAAATTTAGTGTGCATGATTCATGGATGAACAAGCCAAACTTATTGCAAGATAAGGACGGAAAGCTACGGGACCTATGTAAAAGGTTGGTCGGGTTGCAAATTAATATAATGCATTACAATATAAAGGAAATATTATGAAAGCTTTTTATTTATTCTCAAAAGTTGCAACGCTATCATTAGCACTAGTAGGATTAGGCATAGGCCAGGTCCATGCATCGCTTTTATCGAATGCGGTTGCATTACAAGCAGTTAGTGCCATATCAACGTCTAATTATGGTGGTTCGTTTCCAGTTGATAAGACCATCGATCAATCCGATCTCAGCGGGCACTATGTATCTGGCGTAACAGCGGCTTCTGTAATTGATACATTCACAAATTTGAATTCCGCAAAAGGTTGGCACGGTGCAGCTGGAAATATAACGGGTAACATTACCTTCGATCTTGGCGCGCAATATACCCTTGATCGTATTTATTTGTTCTGGATGAACAATGGCCTAGCTAATAACATCGCCAATTTTACTGTACAGGTAAGTGAGAATAATACTTTCAGTAACGCGTTAACTGTTGCGAGCTTTGGTCTTCCAAACGCTTCGAAGAATCGAGTTGATTTTAACACTTCGGCTACTGGTGAATTTGTTCGTTTGAACTGGACTTCCCTGCAAGGTGGATATCCTGGTCTGAACGAGTTTGTTGCTGGTGGGGTTTCTGCAGTGCCAGTCCCAGGAGCAATTTGGTTGATGATCAGTGGTTTGATCGGTGTATTAGGTTTAAATCGTCGTAAATCTACTACGATATAAATATAGCAACGGCTGAGAGTTTATGTCTTGTTGCTGCTTAAAATCTTATGAAACGATTCTGTTGTTTGTTTAAACGTACCCAAGTTTAGGGGCTTTTTGTAAAAAGTTTCGAGCCCGGTCTTCCATTAGTGCAATTTATTAAAGAATTATGGGTGCGTAATTAACCAGAACTAAAGCCATCTTCGGGTGGCTTTTTTTATGCCTTGTGATTCAAACATTAGACATTTCGATACGGACGGTCTAATGTTTTGATTACAGCGGGTAGATGGGCAACGGCAACGCCGTGCCCATCGTGCTTTAATATTGTGTTGATGGGCACGCTATAGCTTTCCTCATATACTGGCCGCCGATCACGAATCACATATTTCACTCTGCACAATAGCGTTCATGGCTTTAGTATATTTAAAGTTCTTGTTACATTTTGTAACAATTCAAAGCTGGACTTGGTATTTTTATCTGCTATAGTCTGCTCGTAGTTTAAAAATCACATAAATATCATAAGTACTATGGGTCTTTATGCTCAAGCAAAGCTACCTGCTTAATAAAATTGCACGCTCGTGTCTCACTTATCTAAGTGTGCATGATTCACGGATGAACAAGCCAAACTTGTTGAGAGATAAGGACGGAAAGCTACGAAGCCTTTGCTAAAGGCCAGCCGGGTTGCGTTAAATTTAATGATAATTTTTCGTAGGTAACAACATGAAGCATAAAAAAATAGCGCTGGCGTTGGCATTGCTGGCCAGTACTATAGTAACAGGCACTGCCCAAGCGGCGCTGTTGGCCCGTACCGGCGGCATGGTCTATGATACTGTCAACAACATTACCTGGGCAGCTGATGCCAACTTGTTTCAAACCCAGGCGGCGGGTAATCCTAATCTGGTGACTGAAATTATCACAGCCAACTTTGGGGTTATTAATGATACTGCCAATTATTACGATGGATATGATGGTATCTATAATCTGAGCAACGCAGACTTTAATACCGGCACTGGCGCAATGACCTGGTTTGGTGCACAAGCCTGGGCCAACAACTTAACGCTGGGTGGCTATACGGACTGGACTTTACCCGCTACTATCCCTGCGCTTGCTGGTACTAATCAAACCGGCAGCCAAATGGGTGATTTGTTTTATATTCAATTGGGAGTTTCATCATTTAGCAGTATTGCAACGAGCACTAATCCCAGCTACAGTCTATTTGCTAACGTTCAGAGCTATGCGTACTGGTCGGGTAGTGAGTACGCGCCCGATCCAACCGGCTCGTGGTACTTCAATACCAACAATGGCAACCAATACAACAACGATAAAAGCTACCAGTTCTATGCATGGGCTGTTCGCGCGGGTGATATTGCTGCACCTGCCGCTGTGCCCTTACCCGGTGCAGTTTGGTTATTTGGTAGCGCTTTGCTTGGATCAATCGGTTTAAAACGTCATAAAAACATCGCTTAATTTGGTGCTTGATTGGCTCCCAAGTTCCAGCTTGGAAACCAGTCGCTTAGTATCTATAGATTTTCAGATAAATAATTTCGATGCTAACGGATACAATCCCTTCAAGGGATGTTATCCGTGTAAGTTACACGGATTGTGTAGTGGAAATTTAATTTCTGAAAATCTATATGTCGGGTTACGGCTAGCGCCTAATCCGACCTACAACTTACGCCAGTTTTGCAACCAGTCAAATAAGACGACCGTCCCTTCAAGAGAAGTTATCTGTTGCCGCTTGGGTGATAGTGCTTCACTCGGTTCAGCACAGCCTCAGGCTGTAGGTCAAAGCCACTTGCGGCAAATGTTAAGATGGTTTATGCTTTGCTACTTATAAAACGCCGACTTTTAGCGTTAGTTAATTGGCGGTTTTTAGTTTAACCAACTATAGTTTTATTGTTGGTTAAGCGGGTAACAGTATTAGCACTACCCAACAAACTACTGGCACTACCAGCACCTTTAGTGGCTCTACCGAAACCTTTAGTTGTTATGCCAATACCTTTACTGGCACTGCCAGCACCTTTAGTCGCACTGCCAATACCTTTACTAGTACCGCCAAAACCTCATTGGCATTGCCAGCAAAGGTATTGGCATGGGTGGTAAAGGTATTACCTCTGCCAGTACCTTTATTGGCCTTGCCAAGCAAGGTATTGGCGCTACTGGAGAGGTTTTAACAGTACCGGCAAAGGTATTGGCAGTGCCAATAAAGGTACTGAGAATGCTGGCAGAGGTTTTGGCAGCGCCAATACCTATACGGCCAGAGCCACTACAGGTGCTGGCTGTGCCAATAGCGATTTTTACTGATGCAAAAAAGGTATTGAGCGTGCTGGTAAAGGTTTTGGCAGTGCCAATACCTATACGGCCAGAGCCACTACAGGTGCTGGCAGTATCAATAGCGATTTTTTATAATGCCGTTTAGGTGTTGACTGATTCCCGAAACTCTCAGGCTCTCAAGTTGGAGCTTGGGAGCCTGAGAAACGGCATAAATTGACAGATAATATCCCTTGAAGGGAGGGTATCTGTCCCGGCTTACGTTGGACATTTCAATCTCATGGCGACTATAGCCCCATCCAAAAAGTAACCATTGGGCCTTAAGCAACAAACCGGTAAACTCCCACGGGTTAACCGATAATTTTTGGCAATAAAAAAAGCCCTTACCGTAAGATAAGGGCTTTTTATTTTTCACTTCTCGCTATTCTATAGTCTTTCAGAAATTAAATTTCCATTACATTAAATTTAAAGCCTGTACGGATAACATCCCTTGAAGGGATGGTATCCGTTAGCATAGAAATTATTTATCTGAAAATCTATAGGTGAATAAAGCGGAGTCAGGCATTGGTAATGCCTGGTTAAATTAAAGCTTTAACAGTTCTTTGGTCTTGGCAATGATACCGGCTGGATCAATACCTTGATGCGGAAATTGTTCCCACAGACCGCCACAACCTTCTTTATAAGTGGCAAGATGTGCGTATTTTGGAGTCAGGCCACGTTCCAGCAACCATGAACCAAAACGACTACCCAAACCAGACTTACGGTTGAAAGATTCAACAACCAATACCATTGGTGAATTACCAATTTTGATCATCATGTCTTCATCGATAACATTCAGGGTGGCTTTGTTGATCAAACCAACATCAATACCTTCCAGTTTCAGACGTTCTACAGCATCCAATGCCCGATACAATGACTCACCAAAGCTTACAATGTAACCATGAGTTCCTTCACGAATCACTTCATCTTTACCGGAAACAAATTTATAGTCACCACCAAAGTAGTCTTCACCGTCAGTATTTAAAATAGTCGGTACTTTTGAACGGGTTGAGAAAACAAAACGCAGGCCGGGGTTGAAGAAAATGGTTTCCAGACAAGCTTTCATTTGCAGCGGATCAGCCGGAAAGTAAAGGTTGGTCGCATAACCGTCACTCAAGCCATTGTCGGCGAACATATTGTTCAGACCAAAATGGCAAGTGTTGTCAGCCATATCGTCGATACCGGCATGAGAGAAATGACTCAGTACGTTGGAGTTGTTCAAACGTGCCATGGTGATTTCAGACAGCAGCATTTCCAGGAACGCACTGAACGTACCAAAAATACCTTGTTTGCCCGCTTCCATACCAAAACCTGCCGCCGCAGAAAAGTTACCGCGTTCCATGATACCGGAAGAGATAAAAGTTTCCGGGAAAGCTGCATGGATTTTGAACAGGCCACAAGAACCTTCAAGATCGCTGTCGACAACGCGAATTTTTTCAATACGGTCGGCTTCGCTCAGGCGACCCATAATTTCAACGGCAGCATCACCGAAAACGTTACGGTTGGCATCCCATTTGTCGCTGGAACCCAAGAATACGGCATCATTTTTAGGTGCCTTGATTTCTTTAAGGTGATCGGCAGCGGCTTGTTGACCGCGAGATTCCAGATACTCAACGGCTACTTTTACAGAAATAACGTCATGGCCGTGAGTTGAACCTTCCAGACCGACAATACCGGGGCACATTGGACGATGATTGATAACAGCAACCGGGCCATCGGTGTTGACGGCGATACAGATGCGTTTATACAAATCATCCAGATCTTCGCCGTCGCCTTCCAATACGGTAACGCCTTGGCCTGCCAAAGTTTTAGCCGTTGTGCAACCGGGTAAGTAATGTGATGGATGACCGGCAATAGTGACGTTGTTATCATCGATAATCAACTTGACATTGAGTTGTTGCGCCACGGCCAGACGGGCAGCTTCCGCGTCGTTACCTTCTTGTTGTGAGCCGTCAGAACCCAAACAAAACAGGGTTTTGGTAGGATTGGCAATCGCTACACCATTGACGTAGGGCCACATGTGTCCCAAACGTCCGGAGCTGAATTTTACGCCGGGCGTAAAGCCCAGTTCAGGATGACCCGGTAAATGTGAGTGAGCTGCGCGGTATTCCATAAGGCGTTCAGCAGGAAGATCGCCATTTAGCGTGGACATCAGATATTGAGTCGCTACACGGTGTCCGGCTTCATCAAAAAAGATCGGTACGAAGGCTTCTTCTGAACCGCGAAACAAGGCGTCCATAATCATGACTTCAGGCACAGTATCGTAAGGGCCGCCGGTATGACCGCCGACGCCTCTTGCAGCACCGGTAGCAGTAAAGAAAACAATGGCATCGCGACACAGCTGAATGTTGGCTTTAAGGCTGTCTCTTTGCTCGGTAGTCAGTGTGTCAATACTTGGATCAAGAGTAATGCGCTGATAGGCGCCAAGATCGATTGGAAATTTAGACATGGTTTTACTTCTCGTGGTTAAGGATTATTTAATGTTTACAGTTTTATCAATTTAAACAAATATACCATAAAAATGAGGCTTGCCGACCTTTCCTCCCGGATCATTTTTTAAGTTATATTCATTAATGCTTTTAATGTGCCGGGGGGCTTTTTATTTTTATTGATAATGCCCACCATCAACCCATTATATAGGATTACTCTCTTGCCTTCTTGGCAAGGGCCTGACTGGTAATGTATTTAGGCGATTTCCTACGAAGAATATACCCAAGTCGCTGGTCTTTTTATTCATTATCTGCGTTGTCAAAATAGTTACGTAGCCAGCTACGCGCCTATTTTTCCGCCTTGAAAATAAACAAAAATCCTGCGCCACTTGGGTATATTCATTCTTGGATATCGCCTTAAGTATAGATAGAAATTTTTTTATTACTTATTTTACGCTATCGCCGTGCAGGGTACACCTTGTTATTCGCAGTCTGCAAGACATTTTAATGAAGATGGGCAGAGTTAAGGTTTATGACTGGAAAATCAGCCGATAAATTGGCTAACGCGCTTGCAAAACCGGCCAATTTAAAAAATCAGGCCGATTAATTTTGTGTGTGTTGACGGCATTAAGCTGTTACTGTTGAGCCAATAGTTGCTGTAAATTAACATTGGTTTCATAAAAGGCAGATTTTCAATAATTTTTAATAAACACCAGCCATAAAAAAGGGCCTTTAAAAGGCCCTTTAATGTAAGCAGTAAAGCTACGGTATTTATTTAATCATTAAGCGTTTTTACGTTTACCGAATGATACCAAACCAATCAATGCTGAACCCATCAACCATACTGCTGCAGGAACAGGTACGGCACTAATGGAACTAACTCCAATAGAACCACCGAAACTACTTTTGTTGCCAGTACCGCTGATTATCAATTTGTGGGAACCGGAAGCCAAACTTGACGCTTCACCAAATAAAAAGTTGAATTTAGAATTAGCACTTAAAGAAAGATTGTATAGAGTATTACCAAAAGCTTGACCATCTAATGTAGCAGCAAAGTTACTGATACCTACTTTAGTTTTATTAAAAGTGTTGGTAGCTGTCAGGCCAAAAAGGTAAGTACCACCGACAAGGTTAAAATCGAATTCCTTAGAAAAGGCACCTGTTAAATTACTGGCGCCAAAGCCAGTTCCTTCATTAGTAGTATCCAAAGTGCCCAAGTCGGTAGGGATAGGAGAAGCAATACTGGCCATAGATGCGGTCAGTAATCCGGCAGCAACGATTAATTTTAAAATCGACATAAAAAAAGTCCTGTATAAAAAAATAAAATAGTAGGGTTAAGTATAATTTGCTATCTATATGGATCTGACATGGACCGGAGTCTTCCGTATTTTCTTAACGATAAAATTTCCATGCTTCAAACTAAAAGTTACCTTGTAACAAGATATGACTTATTTGTAAGCATAGTGCTTATATTGTAGTCTACTAATCCAAATTAAAAGTTTAAAATCAAAAAATTAAAAAAGAAACAGACTCCAGGTGCAGCAATTATCATTATGATAATTTAAGAAAATTAACTGTAAATTTGCATAACAATAATTTATTTGAAACATATATATAGCTGAAGTTTCCCGGTTTTTGAGTCCGTCGCGTATAAAGGAAAACGTATTAAAGTAGGGTTCACCATAAACGAAGCAAATCTTACGTTAACTATTCAGCGTTATAAATAACGAGGCTAAAGGCTTTAGAAATCGGGGAGCTTGAAATATATTAATCACCAAGTTCATAACAATTTATTAATTGTAACCAAATGTAACCATTCTTTATTTTCGCTTGGGTCGGATACTATCCGCTATTAGTTCTCTGGCTTGCTTTAAGGGTATTTATTCAGTTCCCCTCTTTAACAAAGAGGATTGAGGGGAGATTTTATTAGATAAATCCCCCCTCAATCCTCCTTTTTCAAAGGAGGAGGTTTAAAAAGGTTTCAGGGTAAACGCCAAAGATTTTTCTTTACCTGTAAACCGATATTTAAAGCTAAAATATTTTTAGCCATTGGGGTTTATTAAGAGATGTAAACCCTTTCGGGTAACTTATAAGTTTTGTCTATGCGGAGGGGGGGTACCGCTTTTATAGCCTTGTCTGATATTGCCATCTGGGGGTCTATTTATTTGTGGGAGTAAATATACCCCGGATTTATACCCGCCCCAAAAAAAATTGGACGTCAACGAAGCTTGTTGAATCTTACGGACAACAAAAAACCCGCTAAGCCTTGCGACTTGCGGGTTTTGTATGTCTTTGATTTTGTCTGAATTCACCCGTGGAGGTTGCGGGCGGAATCGAACCGCCGTAGATGGCTTTGCAGGCCACTGCATAACCATTTTGCTACGCAACCATAAAGGTGAAATAGAAAAGCCGCGATATTTCGCGGCTTTTCATTATATATTGGAGCGGGAAACGAGATTCGAACTCGCGACCCCAACCTTGGCAAGGTTGTGCTCTACCACTGAGCTATTCCCGCTTTGAATTTATTCAGCTATTATAGGGATTTTTAAAATACTGTCAAACTTTATTTTTATTGAAGGTCAATTGCCAAAGCCCACGCTTCGTGATCTTTACATTCACCGTCTTCAATTTTGACTTTAGCGTAGGTTTTTTGCTTGCCATAAGCATCCGCAAATTCCAGTACAGAAACAGGAGTACCTTGAGCAATATGCTGGCAAGCACCTGATCTATCTTTCTCTTCGGTATCATCATAAGCCGCTATAGCGCCAGGTGTCGCTACCAAGCGAACGGTTGCTGCTGCATCATAAGCGTTAACACTTTTTAATACATAACGTTGACCGACAATGAGATCTTTAAGAACGGGTCCGGAGATAGTCGGTTTGGAACTGTCATCACCCATCGTCATCAATAAAACAAGCAGAATAACTACTCCACCAATGCTGCCAAAAAATACTTTTGGATTACTTTCTTTTAAACTCAAGAATGAAGAAACCAGACTGCCTGCGCTATTTTTTGCAGAATCTACAGGTTGCTCAACATTTTCTTCTTGAACGATTTCTTCTTGTTTGGTGTTATCTTCATTACTCATTTCTCATCCTCATAGTGGTGTAATTTTATTTATTATATTGATGAATCATTGGCCAATGCCTTATTAAGTCTTGCCAGGTAACAAGTAAGCCCTCTTAATGGTATCAATCCATGACTATTCAAAAGCAGATTGATCGCTTACTAATATCCATACTTAATGGGTAAACTTACCACGATCAAAAAAATTTTCAAGTGCTTTATGACTATTGCCCATCATATTCAACATTAAAAATACTAGGGTATATTTTTAACTGATCCTTATTTTCTGCTTTTATATGGCTTTTGTAGGATTCGCTTCACCTGCTTCAACCCATCCTACGGGGTATTTTATTTATTACCAGTTGCCCTAGCCCCCGCCTTTTCTTACCATCATGCCTTTTGACGGATTATAGCCAATGATTGCCGCCGCCATAAAAACCAGAAAAGCGACCAAGGTAAAGATAAAAGCCTGTTCGTTAAATTGTCCGTACAGGGCAAAACGGATTAACTCAACGGCTTGTGAAAATGGGTTATATTGCGCCAACTTACTCAGCAACACACTGGATTCTTGCATTTTCCATAAAGGATAGAGTGCTGTCGACATAAAAAACATCGGAAAAATGACAAAATTCATCACGCCGGCAAAATTTTCCAGTTGTTTTATAAAAGATGATAATAATAATCCTAGTGCTCCCAGCATTAATCCGGACAACATTAAGGTCGGCAATACCCATAAATAGCCTTGCCACGGTGCATGTATGTCATAAAACCAGGCAATACCCAAAAATACATAAACCTGCAAGATAGACACGCCGGTTCCTGCCAACAATTTACTGAGTAATAAAAACCAACGGGGTAATGGACAGACCATTAATATGCGCATACTGCCCATTTCCCGATCATAAACCATGGACAATGAACTTTGCATGCCGTTAAATAGCTGAATCATGCCAATCAGCCCCGGTGTTATATAAACTTCATAAAGAATATAAGTTTCATAGGGCGGGGTGATGGCAAGACCTAGTGCCGCCCTAAAGCCGGCTGCAAAGATAAACAGCCAGACCAAGGGCCTGACTAGTGCAGAAATAAAACGTTCACGTTGGGTAACAAAACGCCATAACTCACGTCCGATAATGCCCCACATGGCTCGCCAATAATGCAGAATGTTTATGCTGGATGCTCCGCCTCCTTTGGGTAAAGGTAAATCCGCTCCCGGCTTATTAGTCATGCCTGATCTCCTTGCGTCAAGTTGTAAAAAGCATCTTTTATCAGTGCCGTATTGGTTATTTTAAGAACCTCGTCTACGGTACCGTTGGCTTTAATTTGGCCTTTATGGAGAACGATTAAATGATCATCGGGATAAATTTCATCAATTAAATGACTTGCCCATAAAACCGCCAACTTTTCATCAGCTGCCAAATGATGCACATACTCAACAATAGCCAAGCGGCTGGGTACATCCAGACCGACAGTCGGTTCATCCAGCAACAATAACGCCGGTTTATGCAGTAATGCCCTGGCAATTTCTACGCGTCGTCGATGTCCGCCATTAAGCTGGCGTATTTTCTCAAAACGCCGGTCAAACATGTTCAGACGCTCCAATTCCTGTTGAATGCGTTGCATGGCTAGTTTACGTCCCAAGCCGTGCAAGGCTGTGTGATAGCGTAAATTTTGCATGACCGTTAAATCCATATCCAGGGTGGTTTGCTGAAAAACCACGCCCAGTTTTGCCAATGCTTGGCGAGTTTGCTTTTTAATATCAAAACCACATAACTCGATACGGCCTTCATGGCTATCGTACAAGCGGGTAATCAACGAAAATAACGTACTCTTGCCGGCACCGTTAGGGCCTAAAAGTAGCGTACATTCACCGGCATGAATGTTAAAGTTAACCTGATCAAGTGCCTTCTTGCCACTATAAGAGAAACTTAAATTCTCGATGGATAATGCGATGGGTATCTTCATGGTTTTACCGCAACGCCCCAGGGATAATTACCGACACCAATCGATTTAGTCACTGTTTGACTATCCAGATCAATAATCGAAATATCATTACTGGTGCCGTTGGTGGTATAGAGACGTTTTTGATCGGGAGAAAAGGCCAGATTCCAAACTCGTTGACCAACCAATAGCGTTTTTTCTACAGCAAAGGTTTTGGCATTAACTACCGCCACACGGTTTGCCGGTCCCAAAGCTACATAGCCTCTATTACTATCTTTATCAATGATCACGCCTACCGGCTGAATTTTATCGGCAGTAACACCGGCAACTTCAAACTTGATTGTCTTGATGATTTGCTTGGTCTTGGTATCGAGAATCATCAAGGTCCCAGCCATTTCTGAAGTTACCCACAATTGTTGGCTGTCTGCGGTAAAACCAACTGCACGCGGACGCGGGTCAACCAGAGTATTTTCGACAATCGTGTTGGTTTTGGTATCAATCCAGTGCACCATGTTGGTGGTTTCTGATGCACTGATTAGCCACTTGTTATCGGGGCTAACCGTGATTCCTTCAGGTTCGACGCCGACCTTGATTTGTTTGACGGCTTTTTTGCTGGCAATATCAATTACCGTGACCAAGCTGTCATCTTCGTTTGACACATAAATCTTGTCACCGGCAGGATTTAACGCAAAAGTCTCCGGGTCATCGCCCGATGGCAATTGCCCGACTTCTTTCAGCGTCTCGGCATCAATAATTTTTATAGTATTGTCATCGCTGGTCGCGATATATAAAAATTTGTTATCCGGGCTGATAGTAATCCCTCGGGGACGTTGACCTATGGGGACTGTTTTGATTAATGTTCCCGTTATCGGATCAACCACGGCCAGCGCATTATCTTTTTCCAGCGTGACAAAAACGCTTTCAGCCTGAACGGTTCCGGTTAATGCCAGCGCTAAAAATAACCCAAAGTTCTTCTTTTTCATTATCATTTATTTATCCCATTTGCATTGCGATTCAGGTTGATCATAACCCAAGGTATCCAGTTCGGTTTTTGGATGCAGAAAGCCTTCAATGGGTGCCACCGCCACCAATGACCTCGGTGCTGCCAGCAAAACCGGTTGCCGCAACTGACCGTCCCAAGAGCGAAAAGACAACGGATTGCCGGTGTAGCCATTTAAGGCAAACGCATCGCTTAACAGGTAAGCTTTAACGGGAATCAGATCAACGGACTGACTGCGGGTAGCTGCTTCACCAAGCGCTCTAAGGGCTAAATAAGCGGCATAATCCTGCTCTTCCATCCAGCGTCCGGCTTTTTCTTTGAAGCGGTTTTGTATCTGTACAGCGCCCCATTGCTCATGCGTTCTATGCCATGATGTAGCAATCAATCCCTGAGTCCCTATCACCGGTCTTGGAATCCAGGTGCGATAGTCAAGATATTCGCCAAATTGGCCTTGTTCATCAGCGACTACCAAGACATCATAATCATCCTCTGCCTGGGTAAATACCGCTACATCCGATTGCGCCGTACGCCGTGCGTCATAAGTATGCTCCCAGGTTTTTTCTGCCACTATTTTCATGCCAAAACGCTTGGCTGCGCGTTTGACGGCATCGGCAAATAAACGATCTTCCTGGGTAGATCCAATGATTAGAAACCACTTGGTCCAGCGTTTCTTCATCATATATTGCGCCAAGGCATCGGCACGCATCGCTCTGCTGGGCAAAATATGCAAAACATTACGCCGGCACTGCTCATTGCGCAACGCATCATCGACCGTCGCCACATCAAATAACAGCATTTGCCGGGCAGCAGGCAAATCAGCGATCAGGTTTAATTGCTCAGCCGGCAAATTAACGACGACATACTGAAATTTATTACTAATTTCTTTAGTAAAAGTATCGATAACATTACCGTCTACCGGCACAATAAATTTGCTTAATTGATAGTGCTGGCCGGTAAATTCGCCAGTCGTATTATCATCATCAGCACCCAGTTCTGCGCCGAACACACCTTTGTTTTTAATAAAGGCATCCAGATTGGATAATGGCGGCGGCACGTTTTGATCCTGGCTTAAATAAGCAATGGCAATGGTTTGTTTGGCTTTCGCAGAAACAACTCCTATGCCAACTAACTGAATAATTAATAAAACAGTCACCATTATCCGAACAGGCTGATTAATTGATCGCATTATTCCTCAACAATAAAAAATTCATTTTTTTCATTTTAACGGATTCATAAACTTTTTTTTGGTTTTTACAAAAGTTTATAGCGAGTGACCGGTTAACTAAAACTTGATAGCACAGCTTAATTCACGCAAACTTTGGTCATTATTATTTTTTCCAGTCCGACTTTTTAAGTTGAGCCTGGTATGTACAGGCTGATCTAAAATGACATCAAGTATTTTAAGTGCAATAACTCTCTATCCGGTAAAGTCCTTGGCGGGCATTAGTGTAAGCAGTTGGCCGGTTGTTAAGACGGGACTTTTGTACGACAGAAAATGGATGTTGGTTGACGCCGCCGGACATTTTTTAAGTCAGCGCAAGTTACCAAAAATGGCTTTAATCAAAACAGCATTAACCGAGAGCCACTTAATCTTGTCTGCATCCGGAATGGCAAGCCTGTCATTACCGTTGATACCCACTGATGGCGATATTATTAGCAGCACGATATGGCATGACCAATGTGAGGCACGGAGCGTATCAAAAGAAGCGGATCAATGGTTAAGCTATTTTTTAAAGCTGGATTGCCGATTGGTTTATCAGCCTGCCGAGATGGTTAGGCCGGTTGATCCGCGTTACGCCGATGCGACTGACAATGTATCTTTTGCTGACGGCTTTCCATTTTTGATTATTTCAGAAAACTCACTGATGTCATTAAATCAGGCAATGCACTTAAATTTATCCATGACCCGCTTCAGACCCAATCTGGTTATTTCCGGTTGCGTTCCTTATGCCGAAGATAGCTGGAGAGAAATCAGCATTGGCGCTATTGATTTTAGGCTCACCAAGCCTTGCTCACGCTGCTCGGTTCCGGCCATTGATCCGGAATCTGCACAAACCGGCAAAGAACCGCTGACAACGCTCAACCGCATCAGAAAGTGGGAAAACAAGATCTACTTTGGACAAAATGCCCTGCATAATCAGCTTGGCACCTTAACCGTGGGTGATACGCTACACGTTAAAGTAACCGGCGCAAAACAACCGCCGATTTAACTTGATGAGATAAATTAGCTATAGACTTTCAGAAATTAAACTTCTAATTAATGTTGCTGTAGATTCATACAGATAACATCCCTTGAAGGGATGGTATCTGTTAGCATCGAAATTATTTATCTGAAAATCTGTACTTATGATGGGACGTGTCGTGCGCGTCAATATCCGGCTTATTTTGCCGCACCCAGAGTTTTAGTGATTTTTTCAGTAATATCTTCTACGCCTTGTGCGACTATTTTCTTTTCGCCGCCCTTAACTTCATAAAGGTATTCACCAGCCAAGCCTTCTGTTTTAACATCAACCAAATGTGCCATCAGATAAAAAAACAAGAAACTGGGTTTATGCAGTCTTCCCACTATCACATAATCGGCGGCAAATTTTTTACCAAGTTGAGCTGCAACATCCGGGTGATCAAAAAGATAGCCCACGCCGGCATTGGCTTGTTGTTGGGCATCCTTGGGAATGGTGACAATATCGTAACCTGATTTCTTAAGCTCGTTTTCCATGAGCGGTTTAATTGAAGCGGTGCGGGTTACTTCTGCGGGTATACCCGGAGCAAGTGTCATGTCTTTTAATTCAAAATCCAGAACGGCTATCCGTGGATTAGCGGATACATTGGTAAATCCCAAGCATAATAAGAGCGCAAAAATAAAGTAGTGCAATTTAACAATTTTATTCTTTTTCATAAGTTATAATCCCGATGAATTAAAGTGCTGAATGGACAATCAGCGGACTGATAGCAATTATCTAAATCCGGCTTTGCCATTGCGACACAAAAATACAGTATAACCCTTTAGGTACCGATGAAAATGCCTCATTAGGTAAAATAGAAGCTGAATGCTGACGGTGTTACAGATGTTTACTTGGATTTGGCTGGCTTTGTAAGCCTTTATCTTCGGCTGTTTTAAATAGATGAACTGAATGGTTTTGTCTGAAGGGCTGTAACTTTAATTAATAGCAAAGGAAAATCAATGTTGCCTCATCATTATGAAACCCACCGGACTCATCGCATTGGCTGGCTGCGTGCCGCTGTTTTAGGTGCTAATGATGGTATTGTCTCGACCGCCAGTTTAATTGTAGGTATTGCCGCCTCTCATGCCGCGCATAACGATATTGTCCTGGCGGGTGTGGCAGGACTGGTTGCCGGAGCTATGTCGATGGCCGCTGGTGAATATGTGTCAGTCAGCTCACAAGCCGATACCGAAAACGCGGATTTGGCGCGTGAACGTAAAGAACTGGATGAAAATATTGATCATGAACAAAAAGAGCTACAAGCCATTTACATAGCGAGAGGGCTTGATGCTGTTCTTGCCGGACAAGTCGCGCAGCAATTGATGGCGCATGATGCGTTGGGTGCACATGCCCGTGATGAGTTGGGGATCTCGGCAACCGGAGCCGCCCGGCCTATTCAAGCGGCATTGACTTCGGCAGCCACTTTTTCTATTGGTGCCGTGTTGCCGCTATTAATAGTTATGTTTGGTCCTAATGATAATTTAATTATTTTGGTGTCATCGGCCTCTTTGCTATTTTTGGCCTTGCTGGGTACGTTGGCGGCTTATACCGGTGGCTCCGGTATTATTAAGAGCGCTTTTCGCGTAACTTTCTGGGGTGCATTGGCGATGGGCTTAACCGCAGGTGTTGGTTCGGTTTTTGGTACAGTGGTTTAGCTTGGGTGTATGTGTCTGGTTTTAAAAACCAATGTCCACGAAAGGCATGAAAAGTACGAAAAATATCTGTTGGAAGCTTTGTTCGGACCGGCTCACTATATTGCCGATAACTGGCTTTATGGTAAAGTGGCGTTTGGGTTTGCTCTAAAAAGAATGACTGCACCTGCTGGCAGGATAATTAATATTATTTAAATGATGAACACTATAAAACAATTACTGATACCTAAAATCGATATGTGGTTGGGGCTTTTTTTGCTGTTATTACTGTTGGCTACTCAAAGTGCCTTTGCCGCAGAGATTAAGGTTTCTGTGGATCGTAATCCGGTCAGTTTGGATGAGTCTTTCCAGATTATATTTACGGCGACCGAGTCACCTGACGATGACCCTAGTTTTGGCCCGTTGCAACAGGATTTTTCCATACTTAGCCAAAGTAGCGGTAGCAGTTCATCATGGGTTAATGGCAAATCCAGCAAGACCGTGCAGTGGAAACTTAACGTCATGGCTAAACAGGCGGGTGACCTGTTGATTCCTGCGGTGAAGTTTGGTAAGGATGTGAGTCAGTCAATAACTATTCGGGTGACTGACAAGACAGCCAACAAAGCCGTCAGTAACGATGAGGAATTATTTATAGAGGTTGAAGCGACACCGGAAAACCCGTATGTACAATCCCAAGTTTTTTATACCTTGCGCTTATATACCAGAGTCGATATCTCTCAAGCCCGGCTGAACGAGCCTGAGCTGGCAGATGCGGTCATTGAACGGTTAGGCGAAGACAGTAATTATAACACCCAGGTTAACGGTGTTAATTATTCCGTGACCGAACGAAAATATGCTTTTTTCCCGCAAAAAAGCGGCAAATTAACCATTAAACCATTGTTATTAACTGCGGAAGTGTTAACCGGTAGTCGGCCCGGTTTTAATGGTTTTTTTAATTCGCCGACAAGTAAAACCAAACACGTCGAATCCAAAGCGATTACGCTGGATGTAAAACCGGTACCGGCATCTTTTGCCGGGAAGCATTGGCTATCATCAGAGCAACTGGTTTTAAAGCAGGATTGGTCCGGTGATATTCAGCAAATGAAGGTTGGCGAGCCACTGACCAGAACGTTAACTTTAATTGCAAAAGGCACAACGGTTGGACAGCTCCCTGAATTAAATACCACCAATACCAATGATCAGTTAAAAGCTTATCCAGATCAGCCGGTATTACAGGAGCAGAAAAAAGTCGATGGCCTGCTGGCTTTTAGGGAAGAAAAAATTGCCTTGATTCCTTCAAAGGCAGGTAGTTATACATTGCCGGCGATAGAAATCCCCTGGTTTAATACTCAAAGCCAAAAAATGGAAATTGCTAAAATCCCGGAAACAACATTGACCACTCTTGCGGTTGCTACGCAGACGGTCGCTATTGAACCAGCGGCTACCTCGGCAACACTAGAAAAAGTTGTAACCGGCCCGGTTATTAATAGTCTGCAAGAAACGAATATCTGGTTATGGGTTTCCGTATTTTTGGCAGCAGGTTGGCTAATAACGGTCGTTATTTTCTTATCCAAACGCACGGGTAAAAAACCGGTTATTGAAAATGATGATGCCGACATCAGTTTAAAAGCATGTGTTAAGAACTTAAAGAAGGCTTGTGCCAATAACGATGCGCTGGTGGCTAAAGATGCCTTGCTTGAATGGGGACGGCAAAAGTTTAATGCGACCAATCTGGGAGCCATTGCCGGGTTTTGTGATGCACGCTTAAGAGACGAAATTTTGCATTTAAACCATGCCTTATACGGTAAAGAAGTGGGTCAATGGCAAGGTAAAAAACTGTTTCAGACTTTTACCGAAAATAAAGCTCTGGAAAGAATTACCACGCCTGTGGATAAAAGTCTGGAACCGCTTTATCGATTATAGGAGCTTTGTAAACTCGCATTTAATCTTAAACAGCATCACCACGAAGACACGAAGGACACGAAGAAATAAAAAAACTTCGTGTCTTCGTGGTGAATAAAATAGTTAAGTCAGCCACCGCTATATGTCAATCTTCCGCTTTCAGCAGTTTTCCGTTATCCAGCGACAATCAGCGATGAAAGTTTGCACGGATGCCGTTTTATTTGGCGCTATGGCACCTGTTAGCCGTGGTGACAGGGTTTTGGATATTGGTGCGGGGACAGGGGTATTATCTTTAATGGCAGCTCAATTGGGAGCCACACAGGTAACTGCGGTAGAATTAACACGGCCAGGTTATGAAGAAGCCAGGCTAAATTTCGCTAATAGTCCCTGGGCCGACCAGCTCGAAGCCGTACATCAGGATATTCAAGGTTTTGCCCGTTCTAGCGGGCGTGAATACGATCTGATTATTTGTAATCCGCCATTTTTTGAAAATCATAGCAAGACCACCGATGCACTGAGAAAGCTCGCCAGACACAATGATGAATTGCCCTTTGCCGAGTTAATTAACAGTGCCGATCAATTATTAGCCAGTCAGGGTTTGTTTTATCTGTTGCTGCCGATGCATGCCGTAGATAAATTTGTTGAAGCAGCGTTAGTGGCGGGGTTTTATTTAAGCCATCAAACTGATTTTCGTGGCTATTTTCATAATAATGCCAAGGTTTCCGCGCTGACATTTAGCCGTACAGTTAGTGTATTGGTTGGGTCGTTAATCACAATTTACGAATCTCACCGGGTTTATTCGAAAGCAAGTGAGGTTTATTTGTCGCCCTTTCTGTTACGATTTACCAAGGATTAGCAGGACATAATGAAGCTTAAGATCGAAGTATGTGGGCACGATAAAATGGGTGGTTGGTCTTGCTTAAGTTGGATAGTTTTTGCAACACATCCCTGTGTTGCAACTATTAATTAAATTACTCACGTTTTTAAAGCTATTGAGGTCTTCAAACGTTTCGGTCGGGTTACAAACCTCGACCGACACCGAAAGCACGGTGAACCTGTTGGTGCCGCGAATTAAATTATCTGACGATTTTGTGCCCACGACCGCTCATACAATTGTTATAAGAACTTTTGTATTTTTCTTCAGTGCTTAGGCCTTTATAGGCACCGCCACCAAAGCCGCCACCGGCAGCGCCTATCGCTGCACCCATGCCCGGACTTCCGGTAAATGCACCAATAATGGCACCGCCAGCCGCACCAAGTAAAGCTCCTGTTCCCGCGCCTATAGCGGTTTCTTTGGCGGTTCCACCCGATGCCTGATCTGCCAGTTGCTTACATTCAGCCATGTCCTGGTTAATGCGATAAGCATTAGGATCGTTATAGGAATCAACGGTGGGTTGATATCCGCCGTAGCTATAGCAACCCGAGAGCAATATACTGCCGATAAAAACGCTACTAATTGTTAATTTTTTCATATCGATTACCTCATAAATTTTTTTTGAAGTCTATCAGCTAACTATGAACGAAGTATGAATATTTTCACGCTCATAGTTCTCTTAAGATTCGTAGTGGAGATTTATTAAGCACATGCCTTACGCCCCAGCATCCTGCGATGCCAACGGATAGAGCTCCTGTAACAGGTATTACTGCCCATAAATATAAATCGGGGTGATATTCTATAGCCATCACTTGCGTATATAAAGCATAAATAATGGCTTCTGAAATAACCACTGCCAACACGCCGGAAATTAGTCCAAGTGTGCCAAATTCAATAATATGTGTTGTTCTTAATAAGGAACGATTCGCGCCCAGTGTGCGCATTAAAGCGCCCTCATAAATCCGCTCGTCCAAGGTAGCATAAACAGCGGCAAACAACACGGTAAATCCAGCCATTAAAGCAAAGTAAAGCAAGTAGTTTATGGCTTGCGTTAATTGAGTCAAGATGGTTTTAAATTGCTTTAAAATTAAATCAACTTCAAGAATAGTGGTACCGGGATATTTTTTTACCAGTGTATTTAAGGCATTTTTTTGTGTATCAGGTAAATAAAAGCTGGTGATAAAAGTGCTGGGATAGGCATCCAGAGTTCCTGGAGAGAAAACCATATAAAAATTGGGCTTCATGGTATCCCATCTCAGTTCACGAATACTGGTTACGGTCGCATTAATTTGTTGGCTCCCAACAGTAAATTTTAAAAGATCACCGAGCTTTATTTTCAGACTGTCAGCTAATTTTTGTTCAATAGATACTTGCCCCGGTTGTTGATTACTCCACCAGTTTCCGGCTACCAGTTTGTTTTCTTCGGGCAGATCCTGGGTCCAAGTGAGGCTTAATTCTCTATGCGTGGCATTTTCGCCTTGCGAATCTTTGCTGACAATTTGCTGGACCGGCGTGTTGTTGATTTCTACCAGACGACCTTTAACCACAGGATAAAATTGGCTACCATTAATATTTTGCTGTTGCAATTCTTGTTGAAAAGCCGCTTTTTGGTCAGGAAAAATATTCAACGCAAAATGATTAGGCGCGTTATCGGGTAATTGCTTTTGCCAGTCATCGATTAAATCAGTACGTACCGTAAAACTGAGTACCATGGCAACCAAAGTAATACTAAAAGCCAAAATCTGGCTGACACTGGTGCGACTATTTCTTAACAAGCCTTGCAGTCCAAAACGCCAGGTCAAGCTCATCGCTGGCAGCCATTTACGGGAGATATTTAACAAGGCAACAGTCAGCAAGCCCAACACCAACAAAGTCAGTAGACCAACGCCTAAAATGCTTATCGTCATTTTTAGATCATCGGTATATTTCCATATTAACAGGCCAATAATGCCAATGGACAAACCGTATATTAGCCATGCGCTGCTGGGTACAGGTTCCAATTCCCGGCGTAATACCCGTAGTGGAGACACTTGTTTAAGTCGCAATAGTGGCGGCAAGGCAAAGCCCAATAATGTGGCCATGCCGATGATAAAGCCAAATAAGACGGCTAATAATCCGGGACTGGCGACTTGCTGCGGGAGTAATTCTCTCAATAAATAGAATAAACCTACTTGTGCGAACCAGCCCAACAAGCAACCTATGCTACTGGCTAATAATCCCAAAACAATAAATTGACTGCTATAAAGCCAGAGAATTTCATTTTGCTTACAACCCAGGCAACGTAACAGGGCAATGGCATTGAAATGTCGCTCGGTATAGCGACGGGTCGCCATGGCAATAGCCACACCAGAAATTAAAATAACCAGGGTACTGGATAATCCCAAGTAACGTTCTGCACGATTTAATGCCGTGCTCAGTTCAGGACGATCATCATGAATATCCAGCAGGCGTTGCGAAGGATTTAATTGTGGTTTAAGCCATTCCTTGAATTCAGTCAAGGCTTTCGCTTCGCCACTGAATTGAAAAAAGTAGTGCACACGACTGCCAGGCTGAACTATGTTGGTATCGTGTAAATCTGCCATATTAATCATGACGCGTGGTGAAAAGCTGTAAAGATCACCTTTTTTGTCGGGTTCGTAGGTAATGATATGGGTGATGGTCAGTTGTTTTTCACCGACGGTTATCGGATCACCTAATTTGAGTTTAAGTGCCGAAAAAATACGTTTTTCAAGCCAGGCTGTGCCTTGCTCCGGGCCTTTATGACTAACGGTTTCGGTAGAATAATCTGCGGTTGTCGTTTTTAAAAAACCACGTAGGGGATAACTGGCGCTGACGGCTTTGATACCGGATAGTAACAGTTCATCATGTTCAATTAATACGCTGGAAAATTCTGCCGTTTGTGCTTGTGCCAAATCCAGTTGGGTTGCTTTGGCTAACCACTCAGCGGCTATTGGAGAAGGGCCGGAAATGACTAAATCGGCCGCCAAAAATTCGGCAGCTTGATTGGTCATTGTGCGTTGCAAACGATCAGAGAACAGGGCAATAGCGGTTGAACTGGTGACGGCAATAATTAATGCCAGTATTAATATGGTTAATTCACCCGAACGGCTATCACGCCATAACAACCGTAGCGCCAGATTAAAGCGACTCATACCATACACCCGGCATCCAGTTGAATGCTGCGTTGACAGCGGGCAGCCAAAAGATGGTCGTGTGTCACCAGAATCAGGGTGGTCAGATTTTCACTATTCAGTTCGAAAAGTAAATCGGTAATTGTCGCACCGGTTTTGCTGTCCAGGTTACCGGTAGGTTCATCGGCAAAAAGAATCGCCGGCTTGGTTACAAAGGCTCTGGCCAGGGCAACGCGCTGCTGTTCGCCACCAGAAAGCTGCCTTGGTGTATGCGACAAACGGTGCGACAAACCCACACGATGTAATAAAGCCGTCGCTGCCGTTTTAGCCTGTTTATTACCGCTTAATTCCAGCGGTAGCATGACGTTTTCCAGTGCCGTGAGGCCATGCATTAATTGAAATGATTGAAAGACAAAGCCAATCAGCTCATTGCGTATGGCTGCCCTGCCATCTTCGTTCATGGTGGTTAATAGTTTACCGTTAAGGCTGATTGATCCGGAACTGGGGGTATCCAGTCCCGCCAACAAGCTTATTAAGGTAGATTTTCCTGAACCTGATTCACCAACAATGGCAATACTTTCACCAGATTTGATTATCAAATCTATCGATGACAATATATGCAATATTCCTTCGGAAGTGATTACCGATTTACTCAGGCCTTCGGTTACTATAATGTTGTTTGATATTTGCTTAATTTGAGTTTGCATAATGCCTAGTTTTTTATTTGCCGTAATAGTTTCATTAATATCCCTGTCTGCTATGGCCAAGCCGCCTATAATAATAGTCTTAGGTGATAGTATTAGTGCTGGTTACGGAATTGAAGTTGAGGAAGGTTGGGTTGCTTTACTACAAAAAAAATTGCTTGAAACCAACAGTCGTTACAGCATTAGCAATGCCAGTATCAGTGGCGATACCAGCGCGGGCGGACTGGCGCGTATCGACCAAATTTTAACCACACATAAGCCCGGTATCGTATTACTGCAACTGGGGGCGAATGATGGCTTACGCGGTTTGTCACCCGTACAGATGAAAAGCAATCTTGCCGAAATTGTGGATCGTGTTCAAAAAGCCGGAGCAAAAGTAATTTTGCTGGGGATGAAAATTCCACCCAATTACGGTAAGCGTTATGTTGATATGTTTTACAATGTTTATCCACAATTAGCCAAAGAGCTGGATATTCCAATTGTCCCTTTTATTCTCGAAGATGTGGCGCTGAAAAAAGACTTGATGCAAGCTGATGGTTTGCATCCAAATGCCAAAGCACAGCCAGTCCTTGCAAAAAAAATTGAGCCTTATCTTTTTCCTTTACTTAAATAAACGAGAGCTTCTGATGTCAGTATTAACATTGAAACATGCAAATCTTATTATAAACACCGCCGTCCATATAGCGAGAGAATTAAATCTGGCACCCTTGACGGTTGTCGTGCTGGATGCGGCAGGTCATGTAAAAGCCCTGCAAAGAGAAGATGGCGCCAGTATGATCAGGCAACAAATTGCCACGGCAAAAGCCTGGGGTGCCGTTAGCATGGGAGTATCATCGCGCAGCTTGGCAGGCGTAGCCGCACAGCGACCTGATTTTATAAATGCTTTAATCAATATCTCTGATGGGAAAATAATGCCGGTTCCTGGCGGCGTTCTTATTCGTGATTCTGAAAATAATCTTATTGGTGCTGTTGGTATTAGTGGCGATGTTTCTGATCAGGATGAGCGCTGTGCCATCGAAGGGATAGAGGCGGTAGGCTTTTTTGCCGTGGTTTGAGATTAATCAATCCTTGCTGATTTAAACCTCGGCATTTAGGTCGAATGGCGCGCCTTCCAATAAGCGAAGCGAAGTTGCTTTATTGGGCGTAGATTGGGGAGGAAGCACGTATCTCTCCCAATCTTTGGCTTCATCGCGAGGAGGCCTTATTGCTCTGTGTGAGTCTGTGGCAATCTCCCTGTTGCTGAGTAGTTATTGGCAATTATATTAATCTTCTGGCTGTCCTATTTTGTTTAACTTGGGTTCCGGTTCGATATCTTCAGGGTAGTTAACATCAGTGCTTTCTTTGTGCACAAATAAACGTGAACATAACAAGCCCACTTCAAATAACATCCACATCGGTAAGGCGAGCAATGTCTGTGAAATAGGATCAGGCGGCGTTAGAAATGCAGCAATAACAAACGCTGCAACGATGACATAAGGACGTTTTTCAGCAAGACTGGCTTGGGTTACCAAGCCTGTCCAAACCATGACAATGGTAAATATGGGTACTTCAAAACAGATACCAAAGGCAAAAAACAAGGTTAAAACAAAATCCAGATATTTGGTAATATCCGTCATTATTGCAACACCCTCAGGTGCGGCAGCTGTTAAGAAGCCAAATACCAACGGAAAAACGACAAAGTAAGCAAAGGCCATACCCAGATAAAACAGTAACGTACTGGCAATCAATAGCGGAAAAATCATCCGCCGTTCCCGCTTATACAGGCCGGGCGCTACAAAGGCCCAAAACTGGTAAAGAATAACAGGGATTGAAATAAAAACCGCGACAACCAGTGCCAATTTGAACGGTGTAAAAAAAGGCGATGCCACATCTATAGCAATCATCGTGCTATTTTTTGGCATGTGTTTCATTAACGGTCCAGCCAGAATGCTGTAGATTTGGTTGGCGTAAGCAGATAATCCCAAAAACACCACTAATACGAATACGACGACTTTTAACAGGCGATTACGCAATTCAATCAGGTGACTGATAAAAGGCTGCGCAGCCTCTTCGAAACTATTCTGGCTCATGGGGTGGCTTATCTTTTTCTAAAGATTCTTTCGGCAATGCGGAAAGAGAGTCTTTGATAGCATTTGCGGCATCATTAGTTTCATTAAGCGCAGCATGAAATTCCTCAAGCTCCAACTGTTCTTTAAATATCTGGCGGATTTCTTCTTCGTGTAGTTCCTGTTTGATTTCTGCCTTGACAGATGCCACCATCGCACGTGATTTACCTATCCAGAAACCGACAATTCGCGCCACTTTGGGTAAGCGCTCGGGACCTATGACCAATAAACTGACTAAACCGATCATAATAAGCTCGGAAAATCCTACATCAAACATATCAGACTTTTTCGTTTTTCTTGGAAGTGATTTCGCCTTCTATGGTTTCACTTTCATCTTCGGCGTGTTTTTTATCTTCTTCACCCTCTTTAACGGAGGCACGAAAACTTTTAATGGCTCCACCCAAATCGGCACCTATATTACGCAGTTTTTTTGTGCCAAAAAGTATAATAACAATAACTAATATAACTAATAATTCTTTAATACCGATGCCCATTTCTTACTCCAGTGATCTGTAAATATTATCGGATGTTGCTAATGTATACGCATGAAATAACGTGGGTACTTGAAACGCCAATACCTTTAATTCCAAGCTCTTAGCCGCGTATGGGAGCGTTTTGTATAACGATGGGTTTACCAAAATTATAGTGCACATTTTTAAGCAGTGATTATTAAGTTATTTTAACAGACTTATTACGTTACTTCGTTTGTGCTACCAGCTATTTTAGGGTATTTGTTAAGTTTAATAAAACGCTATTATTAGATTACACTATCTTTAAAATTGATGGGCAAGCTCTTTGAGCCAGCGTTGTAAGGGCTGGTCTGTGTTTATCCTCAGGACAATCACATTAATCCGGGCCAAAGAGTAAGTCGCTAATTATTGAGTCTTTACCGTATTACGTTGTGCTTTCTCATCCAGACCGGACAAGCCAAAACGGCGTTGCAGTTCTTGCAGTACATCATCCGGGCCCAAGCCTTGGTCGGCAAGTAATACCATGCAATGAAACCACAAATCGGCCATTTCATAAATAATCTGTTGTTTATCGCCATCTTTAGCAGCGATAACGGTTTCTGTCGCTTCTTCGCCTATTTTTTTCAGGATAGTATTTAGGCCTTTTGCATAGAGACTGGCTACATAAGACTTATCTGCTGACTCCAGCTTACGCTGTTCCAGAATACCGGCTAATTGTTGTAATGCTTCATTCATTTTTTTTATACATGGTTTTAGGATCTTTCAACACCGGTTCAACAGCTTGCCATTGGCCGTCAATCAGGCGACGATAAAAACAGCTTTCGCGTCCTGTGTGGCAAGCAATGCCGCCTTCCTGTTCAATTTTAAGCAGGATAACATCCTCATCACAATCCAGAAACAATTCCATAATTTTCTGTCTGTTACCTGATTCTTCGCCCTTGCGCCATAATTTGTTGCGTGATCTTGACCAGTAAACCGCATAACCTTCCGAGGCGGTTAACGCTAAGGATTCACGATTCATCCAGGCAAACATGAGTATTTTTCCGGTGT
Source organism: Methylobacter psychrophilus (assembly GCF_025583945.1). Classification (GTDB taxonomy): domain Bacteria; phylum Pseudomonadota; class Gammaproteobacteria; order Methylococcales; family Methylomonadaceae; genus Methylobacter_C; species Methylobacter_C psychrophilus. Next base: position 86,605 of record NZ_JAOEGU010000008.1, on the reverse strand, counting down.
CAGCTTGTTGCGCAATAACCGGACAAAGACCGTCTTCAGTCCAGCGTATGGCATCCAGCCACGAAATACTCATAAGCGCATCTCTATGCCGCGTGCAGCCATATGTTCTTTGGCTTGTTGAATAGTGTATTCGGCAAAGTGAAAAATACTGGCTGCCAACACGGCATCTGCTTTGCCTTTAATAACGCCATCAGCCAAATGATCCAGATTACCGACACCGCCTGAGGCAATAACGGGTACAGTAACTGCTTCACTAATGGCACGAGTTAGGGGTAAATCAAAGCCCTCTCGGGTACCGTCTCTGTCCATACTGGTTAACAGAATTTCACCAGCACCGTAGGTAACCATTTTTTGCGCCCAGCCAATAGCCTCTATACCGGTTGGTTTGCGTCCACCATGGGTAAAAATTTCCCAACGATCAACCTCGCCTGGTTGGCTGACTTTTTTGGCATCTATGGCGACAACAATACATTGTGAACCAAAACGTTCTGCAGCTTCGCGAACAAATTCAGGATTAAACACCGCAGCGCTGTTAATACCGACTTTATCCGCTCCTGCATTGAGCATACGGCGAATATCGTCCAAGGTTCTGATGCCGCCGCCGACTGTCAAGGGAATAAATACTTCACTGGCGACTTGCTCAACGACATGCACAATCGTGTCGCGGTTATCATGAGTGGCAGTAATATCCAAAAAGGTAATTTCGTCTGCGCCTTCGCGGTCATAGCGTCTGGCGACTTCTACAGGATCGCCGGCATCACGAATATCAACAAACTTAACGCCCTTAACCACACGACCGTCAGCGACATCCAGACAGGGAATAATGCGTTTGGCCAGGCTCATGAGGCACTAAAAGATTCGGCCAGTTTTTCCGCTTCGGCAAAATCCAGGGTGCCTTCATAAATGGCACGTCCGGTAATTGCGCCCATAATGCCTTCATGAGCTACTGCACCTAAAGCTTTAATATCATCGATATTGGTAATGCCACCCGAAGCAATAACTGGAATTTTAATGGCCCTGGCCAAGCGTGCTGTGGCTTCAACGTTGACGCCCTGCATCATGCCGTCTCTGGAAATGTCGGTGTAAATAATAGCCTCTACACCGTCTGCTTCAAAGTGTTGTGCCAAATCAATCACATCATGTTTGGACAGTTTGGACCAGCCGTCAATTGCCACTTTACCATCTTTTGCATCCAGTCCAACGATGATGCGGCGCGGATATTCCATGGCCATATCCCTGACAAAATGGGGTTCATTAACCGCCTTGGTACCAATAATGACGTATTCCACACCGGCATTCAGATAAGCCTGAATAGTCTCTTCATCACGAATACCGCCGCCAATTTGTACCGGAACATGGGGGTAAGCGGCGACTATCGCATGAATAATATCAGCATTAACCGGTTTGCCGGCAAAAGCGCCATCCAAATCGACCAAATGAATCCTTTTGGCGCCAGCGGCAACCCATCGACCGGCAACAGCCACGGGATCATCAGAAAAAACCGTATTATCATCCATACGTCCCTGACGTAAACGGACACATTTGCCTTCTTTCAAATCAATAGCGGGTATTAACAACATAGATACTGAATCCTTAACGACGGGTAATTTTAAATTTGGCCATTCCAATGCAAAAAGTTGTTAAGCAGTTGCAAACCAACCGCCTGACTTTTTTCCGGGTGAAATTGTACGGCAAAAACATTATCTTGAGCCAAAGCACAGGCAAAAGCATCGGGATATTCGGTGGTCGCCGCTATCACAGCGGTGTCGTCAGGTATTGCATAATAACTATGCACAAAATAAAAACGACTGTCTTGCGGGATATTGTCCCATAACGGGTGCGGCAGAAAATGTACCTGATTCCAGCCCATGTGGGGGATTTTTAGCTTATTCCCCTCACTATCCTGTAACCCGTCTGAAAAACGCACGACATGTCCGGGAAGAATATCCAGGCATTTCGTGTTGCCGTTTTCTTCGTTATCGGTCAATAACGCCTGCATACCTAAACAAATACCCAGAAACGGTTTCGTTTTGGCGACGCTTTGGATAACCGCAGACAATCCGGATTGATTAAGCGCTTGCATACAATCGCGTATCGCCCCTACTCCAGGGAAAACCACACGATCGGCTTGTAAAATCAGCTCTGGATCGGCAACAATTTGTACGTCCACATCAGGTGCGGCGTGTTGCAGGGCTTTTGCAATTGAATGCAAATTACCCATTCCATAATCAATAACAGCGACAGAAGACATAGGGAAATCAGGTTAAGGGTTAAAGGTACAAAACAAAATTTATAAGGCTTTTTGGCCATTAGCCTTGTGCCTGTTTTTTAAAGACTGCCTTTAGTGGATGGCATTATACCTGCCATTCGCGTGTCGGCGGTAATCGCCATGCGTATGGCTCGGCCCAAGGCTTTAAATATGGTTTCTGCAACATGATGCGCATTGGCACCTTTCAAGTTATCAATGTGCAAAGTAACGCCGGCATGATTGACAAAACCCTGAAAAAATTCCCTGAACAAATCCACGTCAAAACGGCCTATCATGGCTTTTGGATACTTAACGTCATAGAACAGGCCGGGGCGGCCGGAAAAATCAATAACCACTCTGGACAAGGCTTCATCCAAAGGAACGTAGGCATGTCCATAACGATAAATGCCTTTTTTATCACCAATTGCCAGAGCAAATGCCTGACCTAAGGTAATACCGATGTCTTCAACGGTGTGATGGGCATCAATCTCCAAATCGCCTTTGGCATTAATGTCCATATCAATCAAGCCATGTCGGGCTACTTGGTCGAGCATGTGATCAAGGAATGGTACGCCGGTTATAAACGAGGCTTTACCTGTTCCATCCAGATTGATGCTAATTTTAATTTGAGTTTCGAGCGTATTACGCTCGACTTCAGCGATTCTTTGAGTCATGGATTTTCAACTATAGGGGAGAGTAGATAGCCATATTTTGCTTATCAATGGTCGATAAAACAGCTGGCAGAAAAGAGTTGTACTTGGCGTCCATTCTACCTGTTAACGGGGTAAAAAAGTATCCATAAGTTGAAAGGAGTTCCAGGAACAATTGCCTGGAAAAGCATCGGTGTCTTGGTTTGTTTATACGTCCTGCTGTAAAAGTCTTTTTAATAATCGCTTGTTATCACGCCTCTCTATAAGAGACTCATCGACTTATGCTGATGTTAACGCAATACTTGGTCATATTAGCATCAGCATAAATCGACACATCAGAAGCAGTGTAGGTTGGGTCACGCTAGCGTGACCCAACCTACAAAAGTTAAGCGCTACAAAATTAGTTCTTGCCGGCTCTTTTGCGCTCGTTTTCAGTCAACAATTTTTTGCGTAAGCGGATGGATTTTGGCGTAACTTCAACCAATTCATCTTCAGCAATAAATTCCAGTGCTTGTTCCAGTGTCATTTTCTGAATCCGGGCCAATACCAAGCTTTCATCAGTACCTGAAGCACGAACGTTGGTTAACTGTTTCGGTTTGCAAGGATTGACGCATAAATCATTGCTACGTGAATGTAAGCCTACCAACATGCCTTCATATATTTCATCGCCATTAACCAATAGCAATTCACCACGTTCCTGTAACGGATGTAATGAATAAGTTACCGCTTTACCGGCAACCATTGAAATCATAACGCCACGTTGACGATTACCGACTTCACCAGGTTTCATCGGACCGTAATGGTCAAATACATGGTAAAGCAGACCGGAACCTGAGGTTGCTGTCATAAATTCAGTTTGGAAGCCAATCAGGCCACGTGAGGGCATCATATACTCCAAACGAATACGACCTTTGCCGTCTGGTACCATATTGGTTAAATCGCCTTTACGCTCGCCCAGTTTTTCCATAATGGAGCCTTGATGCTCTTCTTCAACTTCAATGGTAACCATTTCGAAGGGTTCGCATTTTTTACCATCAATTTCTTTAATGATAACTTCCGGACGCGACACGCCCATTTCGAAACCTTCGCGGCGCATGTTCTCAATCAGAACAGACAAATGCAATTCACCACGGCCTGATACTTTAAATTTATCAGGGTCGGCTGTATCTTCAACTTTTAAGGCAACGTTATGTTGTAATTCCTTGTCCAGTCGGTCACGAATTTGACGGGTAGTAACAAATTTACCTTCTTTACCGGCAAAAGGAGAGTTATTAACCTGAAATGTCATGGTTACGGTCGGTTCATCAACCGTTAACGGGGTCATTGCTTCTACCAAATCAGGATGGCAGACAGTGTCAGATATTTCCAGTTTTTCAATACCGGCAAAGGCAATAATGTCTCCAGCGCGAGCTTCAGCGACTTCAACACGTTCCAGACCGTGAAAGCCGAAAATTTGCAACATGCGACCTTTACGCTCAACACCTTCGCGATTGACAATAATCAAGGGCTGATTGGGTTTAATGCTGCCGCGTTGAATACGACCAATACCAATAACACCGACATAGGTATTGTAATCCAGGCTGGAAACCTGCATTTGGAAAGGACCGTCCATATCAACTGGTGGCGGACTTACTTTTGCCACGATTGTTTCAAATAACGGAGTCATATCGCCACCCGTTATGGTGTGTTCCAAACCGGCATAGCCGTTAATGGCTGAGGCATAAACAATAGGAAAATCCAGTTGTTCATCAGTTGCACCCAAACGATCAAACAAATCAAATGTTTGATCGACAACCCAATCAGGACGTGCTCCAGGACGGTCAATTTTATTGATAACAACAATTGGCTTCAAACCTAAAGCAAAGGCTTTTTGAGTAACAAAACGGGTTTGCGGCATCGGGCCATCAACCGCATCAACGAGCAATAAAACGGAGTCAACCATCGATAAAACACGTTCTACTTCGCCACCAAAGTCAGCATGGCCTGGTGTGTCAACGATATTGATATGGTATCCGTTCCAATCCAGTGCGGTGTTTTTTGCCAGAATGGTAATACCACGTTCTTTTTCAATATCGTTGGAATCCATCATTCGTTCGGTCACTTTGGTATGTGCGGCGAACGTGCCTGACTGTTGTAGTAATTTATCAACAAGGGTAGTTTTACCATGGTCAACGTGGGCAATAATGGCGATGTTTCTTAATTTCTCGATCACTTTTTGTGTACTCTAATGGGTTTAATAAAATAAGTGTTGGGTAGATTTTACGTACCCTTTGTATCTTGGTGTGTTTGTGGGTTGAAACCTGCTTGGCTGTTTTTTAGCCTGTGCAAAAGTGTCGTGATTAACTCTGCACCCACGGCAAATTGTTGAAGCGCCAGCCACCCATATTACCTCGATGATTATGTTGATCCAAAGGACCTTCAAAACCATCGATTATATTGACAAGACGTTGATATCCGGCCTCTTCAAGTGCTTTTGCTGCATCCAGCGAGCGCTGACCGCTTCGACATAGTAATAAAACCGGTGTGCTTTTATCAGGAACAAGCTTTTTGACTTCGGCAACAAACGTTAAGTTAACCTGCCAGTCAGGTGCCTCTTTCCAGGCAATATGAACTGCACCCAAAGGATGACCAACAAAAGCATGTTCAACTTTTGTACGTACATCCACCAATACGGCATCTGTGTCTTGTTGCAACAAATTCCATGACTGTTGCGGCGTTAAATTTTCTATCATGGTGTTTTACCAATTATTTGCGTTTTTGGCCGACAAACTGGGCCTCGTTTCTTAAGCCCCGTAGTTGTTCGCCGATTAAAGCGTTTTCACGGTAAAAAACGACCTTTAATGGTGAAAATAGTTCCAACAGCTCACTACAGCCAAGTAGATAATCGGGATTGTTGGGAGAGTTTTGACTGGTTTTTTCTTGTGTAAAAGTCTGATAAAAAAGCAATCCATCCGGTTTAAGTGCTCCTATTATCGCATCAGTTAGAGTACGGTCAAGAAATCGACTCACAACGATGACATCAAAAGAGCATTCTGTAAAGCTATCGGCGACGATTTTTTCTTGGCATGCATTGATATTTAGCCCTTGTTGGGCTGCATAAGTCGTTAATTTATCTATGGCGACAAAAGAAATATCCCAGGCAGTCACCGCCAAGCCATGTTGTGCCAAAAAAACGGCATTAGCCCCCAAACCACAAGCCAAATCCAGAGCTGTTCCGGTTGTTGGCAGCAAAAAATCATTTTCAGTCAGAATTTGTGCCGGCTGATAACTCGTCTGCACAAGCTGACTATAAGTATGATTCCATTTGCAAATTACAGCGTCCATTATTCGGTTCCCGGCATACTCACGCGATGCTCAAGCCAGTCTTGTAAAAAGTCCATAAAACTTTTAACTTTAGCAGACAAATATTTTCTATGCGGATAGACGGCGTGTATATCTAAAGGTGGCAATGGATAATTTCCCAAGACTATTTTTAGTGTGCCATTTTCAATATCCTTACCGACAATATAAGTAGGCAACATGACTAAACCCAAGCCGTTAATTGCCGCAATACGGATTGGATGAGCCGCATTAGCCTGCATTCTTCCGGTAACAGTCACGACCTTAGATCCTGTTTCACATTTAAATTGCCATTTATTGCGTGGTGAAATAGCCCAATTAACCAGGCAGCTATGCCCTGCCAAATCTTCCGGTGTTTGTGGAATGCCGTAACGTTCTAAATAGTCCGGTGACCCGCAAACCACCAACGATGAGCTGGCTAATTTTCGGGCCACCATGCTGGTATCATCCAGGGCGCCCAGAAAAATAGCAACATCAATACCTTCGTCAATCAAATCACCAGGACTGCCCTGCAAAATCATCTCAACCGTTAAATCGGTATGTATTTTTAAAAATTCAGCTACTGCTCGCGCAATATGAGTAGCACCAATAGCGGGTGGTGCACTGATTTTTAATACGCCTCGCGGCTCTGTCTGCAAATGCGTTACTGCCGATTCCATTTCTTCTACATCCAGCAGCACTTGCTGGCAGCGTTCAAGATAAGATACGCCAACCTCGGTCAGGCTTAAACTTCGGGTAGTACGATTAATTAATCGCGTTCCCAGACTCCCTTCAAGTTGCATAATATGCTTGGTTGCCATCGCCCTGGAAATCCCCAGATCGCGAGCACCACCCGCAAAACTTCCTGCTTTGGCGACACGAACGAAAACGGTCATGCTCGTTAATTTATCCAATTAAACCTCGTTAATAAGGCGTGAGCTACTATTTGCAGTTTTCAGACTGCAACAGGTCTCCTGCGCTTTTTGCATCAATAAAAGTCTTGACATTACACACTATTTCTAAACAAGAAACAATCAATTTATTATTTAGCATATTGTATACAATAAATATCTCTGTATAGTAGTAACCAAGTAACAAGATTTGTAAAACAGCAACAAAGCTGAATAAAAATTTTTTAAACTTTTTAAAGGATCAATTTAATGAGCAACGTTAACAAAGACATAATTATTGGCTTAATTTTTATTGCCGGTATCTGGAGCTTTATTTCCGGTCAATTCATTATTTCGACCGTACTGTTCGCCAGCGCTGCTATTTATAGCAATATTGTAATGAGAACAAAACTAAGCAATTAAGCGCTAAAAATTTAACTACCTCCTGGTGTTATACCTCCAAGCAGTCCTCCTCATAACGCTCTGCTTGAATTTCCACCTCCCTTTGCGGTAACGCATCGGGAGGTTTTTTTTTGCCTGTAGCTTTTAATTAGTGATGTTATTAATGGTGTCGCCAGGTTGTTTCGATAGTAAATCCTCAATTTTGCACTGCGGCACAAAACCGCAAACAGCCAGCTTAAATATTTCTCTGGCACGCTCAAAATCATCATCCTTGGTTGCCTGTTCCAGAATGTTCAGCATTTTTCCAAGTTCAGCCCAAGGAATAATCTGTTCTTCGGCACGCATAATTCTTGGGTGGCTGGTTTCCGAGACATTGTTGCCAATTAATAGCTCTTCATAAAGCTTTTCCCCTGGTCTCAATCCGGTAAAGCTAATTTCTATGTCACCCGACGGATAATCTTCATCTTTTATTTCCAAGCCGCTTAAATGAATCATTCTTTTTGCCAAATCAAGAATACGGATAGGTGCGCCCATATCCAGCACAAATACATCGCCGCCTTTAGCTAAAGCCCCAGCTTGAATAACCAACTGTGACGCCTCTGGTATTGTCATAAAATAACGAATAATTCTTGCATCAGTAACGGTTACCGGGCCACCCCTCGCTATTTGTTCTCTAAATAAAGGAACCACAGATCCGGACGAACCTAAAACATTACCAAATCTAACCATTGTAAAACGGGTTTTTACAATCGCTTCCGGTATGGCTGTTTCTTTTGCATCCCTGATGGCCTGATATTCCGCTTTCAGGCTCAACGCCTGCAAAATGAGTTCGGCAAAACGCTTGGTTGCCCCCATGGTATTGGTTGGTCTTACGGCTTTATCTGTTGAAATTAAAACAAATAGCTCTACCTCTGCATTTATTGCCGCTTGGGCCGCATATAATGTTCCAAAAATATTATTCCAGATAGCTTCGCCAGGGTTTTTCTCTACCATCGGCACATGTTTATAAGCTGCGGCATGATAAATTGTTTGAACCTTAAAAGCCTTGCAGACTTTTTCAATGCGTTGAGCGTTGGTTACTGAACCAAGAATGGTAATAATTTCTATGGATTTTGAAGCTTTGGTTAGCAGGTGATGCAGTTCTTTCTCTATGGCATAAAGAGCGAATTCACTAACCTCAAAAAGAATCAGCACAAGTGGCTGTAACTGAATGATCTGCCGACATAACTCTGATCCTATAGAGCCCCCTGCACCAGTCACCATAACTACTTTATCAGTAATCGTGGACTTAAGCAGTGCTTGATCAGGGGCTACCGGTGGGCGGCCCAAAAGATCGGCAATATCGACTTCCTGAAGGGCATCAACAGTGACTCTGCCTTGGGCAATGTCAGATAATCCAGGCATTGACATTACATGAATCGCATAAGGCTCCAGTAAACGGATAAGTTCACTGATACGTGCCCGTTTTGCTGAAGGCATGGCCAATAAAACATCTGAAACCTGATAGCGCTCTATTAAATAACCCAAAGAACTTAGCGGATATATTCGTAAGCCATTCACTTTTCTTTTGTGTAGTGATTTATCATCATCAATAAAAGCGACCGATCTGAAATCACGTCCGTAGGCAAGCGCAGAAGCCAGTTGTACCCCCGCACTACCGGCACCATAAATCACCACATTTTTTTTAGTCGATTCAGTCGTACGTCGATTCCCCCCCAAGCGAAAATAAGTTTCCCCTAACCACCAGTGGGCAAAAAAACGACTGCTGCCCACCAACATCATAATAAGTAGCCAGTTTAGCGGCGATACTGTTCGAGGGATTACTTGGATGCCGGATTCATACAAGATAAACGCAAAAACGAGTGCATAAAGTGTCGTTGCCTGAATTATGGTCCATAACGCGCTAATTTCAATATAGCGAATAATAGTACGGTATAAACCTAGCTTGGCAAAAATAGGTATGGCAATAACTGGTGCCACAGCAAATAAATACCACTCATCGCCTTTGGGGATATATAGTTCGCCCCAACGCAAAGAAAAAGCTGCCCACAGTGCAATCACGACAAAAAACACATCAGTGCTGATTAGAATAATTGCTTTATTTCGCCGTGAAAGATCAATAAGCCAGTGCGCTAATCGTGACATCATAAATTATCCCTGATTTTCTATCCTGACTCTTATTAATAACTAATTCTATTATACGCGATTCAACAACTACATCGGCGCTATCTGTCTTGGGCTTGCCAATCACCGGCTTTATAACGATACGCTAATAAAAATAACGGTAAATAAGACACTACCATACCCACAATACCATCCAGTTTTTCTAATGCAACCAGCGCAGCAACAGGTAGTAACCAGAAAATATTAATAGCACAGACAGCCAGTGTAACGGGACGATGAGCACCCAGGATACGAGAGGCAAACTGATAGGCATGACTGCAATGGGCTTTATAAAACTTTTCGCCACGGTGTACACGGCGGCATAAGGTAATGGTTGCATCGACAATAAATACACCTAATAAAATTAGCCAGACCCATATTAACTGAGCATCAATCCATGCTGCTTGTATTGAAAGTAGCGCCAAAGTGATACCTAAAAATCCGCTGCCCGCGTCTCCCATAAAAATCCGTGCCGGAGGAAAGTTCCATAAAAGAAAGCCAAATACTGATGCTGCCAGCAGGGCAGGTAACATCCAGGCCGTTAAATCCGGCCTTACCAGCCATACCATCAAAGCGCCGCTAGCGCAGACTGTAACCGCTTCAATGCTTGCCAGGCCATCAATACCATCCATAAAATTATATAAATTAAGTAGCCAAACTATATAAATAACAGCAAGCACATAACCAAGCCAGCCTAAATCAATCAAATATCCAAAAACGGTAAGTGTAGGAAAACCGCCCAGCCAATAAAGTCCCCAAACCGCTGCGCAAAAATGTACCAATAAGCGCCAGCGTGCGGCAATATGTCCGTGATCATCCAGAAAGCCGGTTACTGCAACCGCGCATCCGGCACCCCATAAGGCTACCAATACATTAGTGGCAAGCAAATCAAGCCTGTTTAAAATCGGTAGGGCAGCCAGCAACGATATTACAATAGCAAGGCCTCCGCCCCGGGGTGTAGGTATCGAGTGAGAGCTGCGCTCATTAGGAATATCGATTAAGTTCTGTGCCAAGGCATATCTGCGTAAAAATCCGGTAAGCGCCCAAGATATTGCACTGGTTAGCAAAAGAAACCACCCAAAAATCATTTATACCTCGTTTAATTAATTGTTGGTTAAGTATTGATTTGAAAAATAGGGCCAGTAAGGCAAGTCTTAAAACCGGATACTGAAAGGCTTGGATTAAACGGCTTATAATTTTTGTAAAAAATCTGCCGCAGTTTTTTTTAAAGCATCATCTACGCTCACCGGTGGTTGCCAATCTAAAAGTTTATATGTTTTGCCCGCGTCGACCTGAAGCGAATTGCACAAACGCTGGGCCACATCATGCTTGCCTAATAGTATAGCGGTAGTATTTAAGAACCATACCGATATTGGCAGCAGCCTCGCCGGCTTGCCCAAGGCTATGCCCAAGCGTTGTAATAATTCGGTTGTAGACAGGTCTTCACCATCTGCGGCTAAAAATGTTTGGTTAGCCGCTGAGGGGTGAGTTGTGCAAGTGACGATTAAATCAACCAGGTTATCCAGGGCAATAAAACTGCGTTTATTATCAATTGCACCCAGAGGTAACGGAATGCCTTTCTCCAGCCAATACATTATACTGTGAAAATTGGCTTTCACACCGGGACCGTAAACTAATGGCGGGCGAATGATCACGATTTCCAGCCCGGTTTCCTTGGCTAATTGTCGTAATGCTTCTTCTGCTTCATATTTGGAAATACCGTAAGAGTCAATTGGTGCAGACTCATCTTCAGCGGTATAAGGATGGCCAAAGCAGGTACTTTCACCGTTCACTTTAATTGAACTTATGAATATAAATCGCTTTACACCAGCAGCAATTGCCTGCCGGGCCAGATTTAAAGTACCCTCAACATTTACTTTGCGAAACTCGGATAAAGCATCAATACTACTATCTTCCATCACATGTACCCGAGCAGCAAGATGAATGACTACCCTGGTGCCAGATAAGGCATCCGTCCAATCCGTTTCATGGGTTATCTCTCCGATTGATACGGTCTCGCTATTTGCAACAGGTATTTTTGCACAGCGCACCGCAGCACGTACTGCTTGTCCTTGTCGAAGTAACTCAATACAGAGCGATTCGCCAACAAAGCCGTTAGCACCGCTAACAAGTATCATTTTTGGCATTGAGCTAAATGTGCTGTGCAATATATTCCCTTATAACTTATTACAACGCTCTGCCAAGAGCTCGTTATAGAGGGTAATTATGCTTTCAGTAATTTTATAGCTTGTAAATAATAGTCGCGCACGTACTCGTGCAGTCTCACCCATTTCGTACCGTAAATGTTGATTATCTATCAACGTTAGCAACGATTGCGTAAGAGCTTTGATATCTCCAGCTGAAAACAATAATCCTGTTTTGCCATCTTCTACTGCATCGGTAATACCATAAATACAGGATGCTACAGCAGGTACGGCACAGGCAGCTGCTTCAAGTATAGTCATGGGAAGACCTTCACGGTAACTAGGCAGACAAAAAATATCTGCTGCCATCATGTAATGTTCTGGTGTAGCTGTAAAGCTGACATAGTGGAGACGATTACGTTCGGCATGGCAGATTTCCTGAATTCGATTAAAAGGAATGTCTTCTTCTGCACCTACCAGCAATAACACTACATTTTTTTGATATCCGGCAATTTCATTGAAAGCGATAGCCAGATCCAGCATTCCCTTATCATGGGTTAATCGTCCAACAAATAAAATTACTGTAGCATTTTGTGCGATTTTTAAGTGATCCCGAATTTTCTGTCTGACATTCAGGTTGGGATGAAAGCGTAATGGATCCACGCCACAAATAGAGCCGGCACCAATTATTTTTGCTTTGCCATAAGGTAATACTCCTTCACTTACCAAAAAATCTAGCTGGGATGGGCTAACTGCTAAAATATCTGTTGCCAGTAATCCGACTAATTGATCAAATAATTTAAGTGTTTTTCGATGGAAACCACTTCGTGTTGCCCATACCTCTCCATGAAAAGTGTGGATTCGAATAGGTATGCCAACCAACCAAGCTGCCAGCATCCCTAAAAGCCCGGTTTTTGGCATGTGGGAATGAACAATATCAAATTTCTCGTGACGAAATAATGTGAGTAGTTCGATTAGAGTGAGTAAATCCTTCCATGGTGATGGTTTGCGTTCAATAGGCACCAGAACAAGATGTGCATTAAGACCATCAAGAAAATATTTATCTTCAGAGTTACAGACAACAGTTACTTCATAATTTTCTGATGCAGTCTGAATGTGGTCACGTAAAAAGGAATTGATAACAGCAGGAATAGTCGCAATGAAGCAGATTTTTTTCATAGCGCTTTGAGCGTCGTTATAAGCTCGCCGAAAATCTTATTCCACTTAGATAGTGCAGCATCGTCCGTGATGTAATGTTTTGATTCAAAAGAACAAGCACTTATTTTTCTCAGAAAATCGTTAATCATTTTACCAATAAAAGCTACTGTTGAGAGTAACAAGAAATGCCACAAGTGCAAATTGGAAAAGTGTTGTAACTGGGCAATAAAAACTGTGCGCCGTGTTCTCGCCAATTTTTGCCAGTCTGTTTTACTCCTGATGCGATAGGCGAACAGGATTTCGTCCAAGGTACCTAATCGACTATCATGATAACTTCTTAACAGTAATTCTTGATCTTCACAGCAGAAGGGGCCAGGTACAGTGTAACGATACTTACGAAACCATGCTGTTTTACCCATCCAGGTAGGATGTGAAAAATAGAACCCACGCCAAGGTTGGGCACATATTTCGTCATGGGAAATTGCAAAGGGAAATAATCCTGTTGCCTGATTACTATCATCAATCGTAAGAACGCGAGTAGCAACCAAATCAAGCTCAGGATCATTTTGTAACGTGGTGATTTGCCGCGCAAAGCGCTCGGGATAAGAGATATCATCGCCGTCCATACGCGCAAAATAGACGCCTCTGGCCATATCTGCTGATTCGTTGAGGCGGGCCGCTAAACCACGATTAATACCATCGCTGAAAATTTTAATTCGCACATCTTTAATATCTGTAATATCTTGCAACGCATTGTCCGTTGAACCATCGTCAATAATCAATAACTCCCAATTGGTAAAGGTCTGATTGACGATAGAAAGCACAGCAAATCTTAAATATTTACCTGCATTATAGATTGGCATGGCGACTGTTACTAAAGGCAGCTCATCTCTCTGAGATTTACCCGACAATCGCTCAGTCATTGTAGTTTGTTTGACAAGTGTGGTATATCTTTATTAAAAGTGGCATAAAACGAAACTATAGGCTTGTACATAAATAATTTCCCAAGCAGTAAAAAACGCTTTTGAAGATAGACTTATTTTTGCGAAAAAAGCCTTCAGAGGAGTAGAGGAATGATAACACTTAACTTTTCAAAATCAATCCTGAAAAAACTGAAAGGCAGCTTAGCAATCACCTTAAGGTTAAGTGATATTCGCTTATATCGTTTAGCAAGCGCCTTACTCTGGGACGTTGGAGGTGGTGACAGGGAAATTATTCATCCGAGAAGCTATATTTGAAAAAAGCTAGCTTGTCAGGCCTAATATAGATACAAATTTATGAGCAACTGCTTTCCAATTGTATTGCATACTCACTTCATTTATACCTAATTGAGAATATCGCACATACTGATCTTGGTCTTTCAACAGATTAGTAATGGCTTGTGCCATTTCACTTTCATTATGAATGATTTTGCCACCTTTCAAGCTTTTAACGTTGCCGACATCAGTAGATACAAAAGGTGTGCCCGTTGCCATAGCCTCAAGAATAACAATTGGAAAAGCTTCCAGTTTACTGCCGTGTAAAAATAAAGCGGATGCTTTTAAGTAATCCTCAGTCTCCTTACGAGATACTTCATAAAGAAACTCAACATCTCTCCAACCGTATTGTTTATCAAGTGATTGCTTAAGTATCTTCAATTGAGCCAAGTAACCATGAAGCTGTGCTGCACCAATAAAAATTAATTTTGCTGACGTACCAGACTGGTAATAAGCCTTCAACACGAACTCCTGATTCTTCATGGGGTAATAATTGGATATCGACAACAAATAAGGCTTGTCTCCGATCATTTTAGGTGATGTTGCAATCAGATGTTCTGGTACGCCATTGGGCAAAATATCGTAATTTTTAAATTGCTGCCTTGTAAAAAAAGGTAATTCGGAAGCACTGTTACTTAAGATCAATACATGGTCATATTTTTTTAAATATTTAGTGAGTAAGCCGTAGTAAAACTTTGCTTTAAAATTCGCCCATGGATTTCGGCTTTTAAATGCCAGAAGTGAAAAGCCGTGAGAATGTAATACTTTGACTGCATGAATTTGATCCAAATAGGGCAGTAGCAAGTCAGTATTCCATGTTTGCGTGCACTCATTAATAATGACATCAGCATCGGAACTTAATACAAAATCAATATACGCTTTAGTCTCACCACGATAAAACGATCCAAAACTACCTTGGATATCAAACTCTGCAATCCCGATATTTGAGATGGCAACAGGTTCACGACCGGATATCTTTTTGGTTGCGATAGTGATTGAATGACCTTGACTTGATAAAGCATTGGCAAGTTCTGACACCACTGTTGCGACACCCGATAATATTGGCGGATATTGCTCAGTAGTAATGAGTATCTTCAGTGGGCTGATTCGTTCCATATAATTAATGCGCACGAGACTTGTCGACCCAGGATCGAATATTACTGAGTAAAGGCTTGGCCCATAAAGTATGGCTGCGAAACATTAAAAATTTATACCGCAGCATAGCGGCACGCTTTTCTGCCAAATGAACAACATAAGGCGCATTATTATCTTGGGCTATTTTTTTACCTGCCAAAATAACGGTTTCGCAAATTTGTTTGATATTTGGTTGACCTGACAAGCGATGAAAAGCTGAATGATGAATCGCCGCAACATCAAAACATAGATCATTTGGCTGACTCAAGCCGATTATATGTGCCAAGTTTTCAGCTGCTATGGTGATTACATTTTCCAAGATACGACTATGCTGACTACGCGATATACTTTGTGCCACTTCTCTATAGATAACCAATCGTTCTGAAAGATTTGCCACTTTGAAACGCCTCGCCAACCGTGACCATAGTTCATAATCTTCTGGGGGACAGCATAATGGGTCAGAACTATAACCACCAACACATTTTATATTATGGTGACGCATCATAATTGAGCTATGTACAAATGGATTGTCGAAAAGTAACGCAAAAAGAATAGGGCCATATTCCGTAGGGTGATCATGCCTTCTGTCCTGTTTAATGTCACTCACCCAAATCTCTGCACAAGTGCCAAGTAAGGCGCAGTCCGGATTGTTTTCCATATATTCCCATTGTTTTTCCAATCGGGTAGGGAGTGACAGATCATCGTGATCCTGACGGGCAATATAGCGTCCTTGAGCTAAACTAATACCATAATTTAATGTTGTGGCCAAGCCCATATTCTCTTGGTGTATCAACCTGATTCTAGGGTCATTACATTGTGCCAGAATCTCTACCGTTTTATCTGTAGAGCCATCATTAATAACAAGTAACTCAAAATCCGTAAATGTCTGCGCGAGAATAGATAAGATTGCTTGCTCAACAAATTCTTCACCGTTATATACGGGTAAAAGCACGGTGATTTTAGGTGAACTCACAGTTTAATCCAACTATCCGGCAATAAATCACGGGTGTCATATAACGGTTGATTAAACCAACGCTTGGGTGCGATAACCATTTTTTCCGGATACTGGTTTAACCAGGCTCCCCACCAACTGAAAGAGCTGTTCGCAATAATGTTATGCTTGCACAAGCTCATGAGTCGCATATCTTCAAAGGCATCTTTACCCTGATTATGGTTAATAAAGAGGGTTGGATAAGTGATATCAAGATTTCGCTTCGCCCACTCTATATCATCAGAAAATACATAAACCCGTAAATTGTCCTGTTTTGAACTGATTTTTGCCAAGCCTTTGTAGTAATAATCAAGACTACATGACTCATAGAAATTAATGTTTTTGGTATTATTGACATAATCACCTCGACGAATATGAAGACTCACGGAATTATGTTCAAGCATTTCTTCGGCAATACGTTTATTTTCGCCAGTCAATGGCTGGTTAAACGTAAAGTCATGACGCAATGTATTGGTAAAGTCAGAAAAATATTTCGCACTATGCCAATAGCCGCTTAAATAAGCATCATGTTTGATAGATAAAATCGTTGGATCAAAATGAAAATATTTTTCTTGAATATGTGATTGCCATGACGTGGGTATTAAGCGACTTGAAATAGATCGAAGTCCTTTGATAATCCTGTGTTCATAACCTTTTAATTGCTTTAGCTCTTTCGGCGTTGCGATGTTTTCAATAGCGGCAAAATGAGACAATTCATAAGGTCTGTTAATTTCACCATACGTTTCATTGGCAAACCAACTTAAATCAAGTTTTAGCTCTGTATTTGTTCGTAGTGAGAGCGCACGTGCCATTGCATATTGAAACATTTGGTTGCCCAAACCACCCATTAACTTAACGATAACCATTTTTGTTGTTTATAAAAAATTATTATTACGCCGCATGGCAAAACGGGTTTTTGCAATAAAAACCAGCCCCATATAAACAAAACCCGCAAATGATAAACTAATAACGGCACCAATAATATTCCATTGGGGTATCAGCAGGTAACTTAATAATAATGTTATTAAGGACGGTGCAATATTAGCTACCAGTAATTTTTTTGTTTGATGATAAGCAAATAGTTCCAGCGTCCAAAGCTGACCAATTCCCAAAAATACCGCCCCCAGAAAAGCATAAGGCAAAAGCCAGCTACTGGAAACATACTGTGCACTGGTAAGCAGTAACATAATACGATCATGAAATAAAAATAACATCACTAAAGCCAATAAAAAAGCCAATCCCAGATACCTTATTACCTGATTAATTATTACTTTGGCATAGCCAGGTTGTTCCGGTTCTTTTTGGTAAATAATGGGCGCAATATACATGCTAATAACACCAACTACTTGAGCAGGAATCAATGCTCCTATGGTATTAAGCATGGCAAAGTGACCAACCAAATACGTCGAAGTATCTGCGCTATAAAACTTAAGAAACCAAACAGGTAAAAAAGACTGGCACCAGCCAAATCCGGACCAAATGAGCAGTGGTGTAGAGAATTTAATATAGCACGCAAGATTTTTTTTGGTTGTTGACAAGCTTATACCGGTCAAAGTCAACTCCAATCTATTTCTGTAAAGCAAATAAATGATGTTTAGAATAAAAACAATCGCTGTTAAATAAAGTAAATCTGCTGCCTTAGGGTGCGCGTAATAATGAATTATTAGCAATAATAAAATAATGCGGGCAATACCTTCAAAAATCCTTGAACCAGCAAAAACATGACGATTTCTGGTAGAGTTCTCAATATTTAGTAAGGTAATACGTATCGTGTTAAATATCGTATATAAAATTAAAGCCCAAAAAATAGTTAATATATCGCGGGGAATAGCAGTCTGAATAAAATCTTTTATGGAAATAATAAATAATAAATAAATAACAATTAAGCCGATATAAATCAACAAGATATTGGTATAATTCTTTGCATACTGGTTTTCTGATTGGTAAACAGGAATATAGCGACTGACAGCTTGATCAAATACAGTAAAAGGAAACAAGCCGATAAATCCGGCTATAGTAAGTGCAAGTGCATAAAGTCCATATTCAGCGACTGATGCATAATGACTGACCAACTTGAGAAATATAAAACTACTCAATACAGAAAAAAATTGCCCAAAACCAACAAGCATCAACTCTTTATTTTTTGATAACGATAACAATAATTGGATCACGGCATTTCTATAAATATTGGCAGTATTAAGTCATGCCTGTTTAGTTGTTCAATATTTCGGACAGTTTTGATTTTATTGAAGAATAGTTTGAAAGCATCCAGCGTTTGAAAATGTGGTCAACGACGATAACAGTCCGACACCCAAAGGCTAAACACGCTTAATAGAACTCATTCTGTAATAAATGTCCAGCGTGGCGAAGCCAGACTAACAAATAAGTCGGAATAATTAAACTGTTACAGAGTTACAAAATGAAATCTGATAGATTAAACTTTTAGACAAAACGTCAACAGAATCTAAAATTCTTTAATTTGACTCTGATTGAAAATATCCCTTATTTAATACTTTTCGGGTTATATTTATGCACAAACATTGCATATTGCGCCGAATGGACTTACAGTCAGAAAATTAGAAAAAGTCACCATTAATTCCTTACTCCGATCATTTATGTTCACCGACCTGCCCACGACAAACATTGCTCATGCCATACAACTTGCTGTTGCTCCGGTTTTTTTACTGACTGGTGTTGCCAGTATTTTATCAGTATTAACGAACCGCCTGGCTCGCATCATTGACCGGTCACGCTTTCTGCACGGTAAACTTTTGTCTTTCAATGAGGAAAAACAAGGCCAGAAAATCCGTGATGAATTGGCCGTGCTAACCCGGCGCACCCGTTTAATCAACTGGGCTATTGGTTTATGTACTACTTGTGTATTGTTGGTTTGTTCGGTAATTGCTGTTCTTTTTCTCGATTCGTTTATTATCATCAATATGGCAATTCCTATCGCTTCGTTGTTTGTTATCGCCATGTTAAGCTTGATTCTGGCGTTAATTTTCTTCATTAGTGAAATTTATCTGGCCACCGCTTACGTGCGCAGTGGGCCATAACCGTTAATGATTTTTGGCTTAAGCATTGTTAACGTTTTTGACAATCACGGGAGTATCGATTGAACCGGTGTCTCGGCACTCACTCATATCATATACAGAGTGAATCAGAAATTAGCGAATATTTGTTGATGTAAAATGACGGCATTATACTTTGTAAGCTTATACTGATAGTGAAAACAGCATAAGCGCTCTTCTATCTGAAATGCCGTAAATAGTGGGTTTTGGATCATAAAAATTAGCAGGAAAAAAGTTGCAGATAAAAAATAGCATTTTAATTTTTACTCTATTTGTCATGGCGGGGTGTTCAGTGAGTGATCAAGAAGCAAACGGAGACATGGAAAATAAAGTCAAAAAGCTGCTGGCGACTATGACGCTTGAAGAAAAAGTGGGCCAGATGACACAGGTTGACTTTTCTGTTGTTGCTGTCCCGGAAGGCCAAAATGATGGCAATTTTATTGATCATGCCAAGTTGGAAGATGCGATATTAATACATCATGTCGGCTCAATTCTTAATACCCCCGTTACTCCGAATAACAAGGCACAATCCGTTGAGACATGGCGGCAACTGATGCAGACAGTGCAAGGGGTTGCCGAGAAAACCCGCTTAAAAATTCCGGTAATATACGGAATTGATGGTATACATGGTGCTACTTATACGAAAAACGCGGTGTTATTTCCGCAAGCCATCAGTATGGCAGCTACTTTTAACCCTGAATTGAGCGTTAAGGAAGGCGAAATTACTGCCAGAGAATTACGCGTTTCCGGTCTGCAATGGAATTTTGCACCGGTAATGGATATTGGCCGTCAGCCGCTTTGGCCACGCTTATGGGAAACTTATGGGGAAGATGTTCATCTGGCCACTGTTTTGGGCACATCGTTTATAAAAGGTCATCAAGGTGATGATTTTTCCGCTCCCAATAAGGGACTGACTTGTTTAAAGCATTATGTGGGTTACGGCTTTCCGATTAACGGCAGAGACAGAACGCCTGCCTGGATTGGTGACAGAATGCTTCGTGAATATTTTCTGCCTACCTTTGAGGCGGGTATTAAAGCCGGATCGCCAACCATTATGGTTAATTCCGCTGAAGTTGACGGTATTCCGGGACATGCTAATTATCATTACTTAACCACGATTTTACGCGATGAACTGGGTTTTAAAGGTTTTACTGTTTCTGACTGGGGCGATATTAAGCGTCTTTATACGCGAGATAAATTAGCGGCTACGGAAAAAGAAGCGGTGAAAATTGCAGTGATGGCCGGTATTGACATGAGTATGGTACCGTTTGATTTCTCATTTTATGACCTGTTGATTGAACTGGTTAACGAAGGCGAGGTGCCACTCTCAAGGATAGATGAAGCGGTATCCAGGATACTTGCCGTAAAATACCAGGCAGGACTATTTGAGCCCAATGCGCCGGTTTTACCGGCAGAGAAAACCGTTCAACTTGCTGAAGATATGGCGATTAATCGTCAGGCAGCCAGAGAATCTATAATACTGGCCAAAAATGCCAACAATAGTCTGCCATTAAAAAAAGAGTCCAGTATTTTGGTGACCGGGCCTACTGCAAATTTATTGAGTGTGATGAATGGCGGCTGGACGATTACTTGGCAAGGTGACGATGAAAGTTTATATCCTCAGGACAAGTTAACGATTTTTGAAGCCATACAAAAAAAGTCTACCGGTAAAGTCACTTATGTTGGCGGAACGTCATTTGATGACGGAATTGATATCAAAAAAGCCGTTAAGGAAGCCAAAAACCATGACACGATAGTGCTGTGTTTGGGCGAGAAACCTTATACAGAAACGGCGGGTAATATTGACTCGTTAAATCTTGACCAGGCTCAAATCAATCTTGCCAACGCCATGATAGCAACCGGAAAACCGGTCATTCTGGTTACCTTGGGTGGTCGTCCACGCATTATTACGGCGATTGCTGAACAGGTTCCGGGAGTTATTTTAGGCTTTTTGCCGGGTATGGAGGGTGGTATAGCCATTGCCGATATTTTGTACGGTGACTATAATCCCGATGGCAAACTACCGATTACTTATCCCAGAGATACCAACGGTTTTACGCCGTATGATTACAAGCCAATGGAATCGTTTGAGGAGAATATTTTTAATCCGTTATATCCGTTTGGTCATGGCTTAAGTTATACGACTTTTGAAACCAGCGGTTTGAAGACAGAGAAAGACAAAATCACTAGCGGCGAAAATATAACGGTTACTGTAACGGTTAAAAATACAGGATTGTTAAAAGGTAAGGAAACAGTTTTGCTTTATGTAAACGATGTTGCCGCATCCGTCACCAGACCCAACAAGCAATTAAAAGCCTTTAAAAAAATAGAACTTAATCCGGGCCAAGCTGAAAATTTAAGCTTTACCTTAACGCCACACGATTTGTCATTTATTGGCGTTGATCTTAAGCGTATTGTTGAACCGGGTGGTTTTAAAGTGATGGTCGGTAATGAAACAGCTAATTTCTCTGTAACAAAATAAGACAAGGTTTACATGGCCAAGACAACTGACGCAAAAACGCTACCGGATAATTTATCGGGTGGTGCCGATAAGAGTTCTTATCTGGGCTCATTAACCCTGTTAACGTCACTGTTCTTTATTTGGGGATTTATAACCTGTTTAAATGATATTTTAATTCCGCATTTGAAATCGGTATTTACCCTTAGCTACACGCAAGCCATGTTGGTTCAATTTTGCTTTTTTATCGCTTATTTTGTGGCTTCTGTTCCCAGCGGCTATCTGGTTGAAAAAATTAACTACAAAGGTGGCATTGTTGCCGGATTATCCATAGCGGGCATAGGCTGTTTATTATTTTATCCTGCTGCAAGTCAGCATTCCTATCCGTTGTTTTTAGGGGCATTTTTTGTTTTGGCATCGGGAATCACGTTATTGCAGGTTGCCGCAAATCCGTACGTAACTATTTTAGGCAAACCGGAAACTGCCTCCAGTCGCTTAACCCTGACCCAGGCATTTAATTCTTTGGGGACGACTATCGCTCCTTATTTTGGTACGTTATTGATTCTTTCTACGGCAGTTAAAAGCGCAGAAGAAATCAACCTGCTTAATGCTGAGGAGTTATCGGTTTATCAAGCCACACAAGCGGCAGCCGTACAAAATCCTTATCTGTTTTTGGCAGCGGTTTTATTTTGTGTGGCAATCATTTTTGTCATGATCAAATTACCTGAAATTAAATCGACTGAACAAACGCCTGTAAATGTTGAGGAGCACTCTTTTGATGATGCCCATGACAGTGCCTGGGGATATAAGCATCTGGTATTAGGTGCCATTGGTATTTTTGTTTATGTTGGCGGTGAAGTTTGTATTGGCAGTTTTCTGATTAATTTTCTGGGCGAAGCCGGTATTGCCGGATTAACGGAACAGGAAGCCGGCAAGTATGTGTCATTTTACTGGGGTGGCGCTATGGTTGGGCGCTTTGTCGGAGCGGCAGTCATGCAAAAAATTAAACCCGGTAAAGCCCTCGCATTTAATGCGCTAACAGCAGCAGTCCTGGTTTTAATTGCTATTATGGGCAGTGGGTCTATTTCCATGTGGGCAATTCTTTCCGTAGGCTTGTTTAATTCGATATTATTTCCCACCATTTTTTCACTGGCTATTAACGGCTTGGGAAAACACACTGGGCAGGGTTCAGGTATTTTATGTGCAGCTATAGTGGGAGGCGCTATTCTACCTGTTCTACAGGGCGTTTTTGCTGATCGTATCGGTATTCAAGCGGCTTTTTTTATCCCCGTCCTTGGTTATTGTTATATTGCTTTTTATGGCTTGACGGGTCACAAGATAGCGGTGTAGGAGTAAGCATCCAAGTTCGTAACATCCATTTCTTACATGGCTTTCGATGGGCTTTAATGTGTTGGCAGGTAACCTCGATACAGTGTAACGTAATCGAGGATTTGAAGGCTTTGCTTATTCTCGATTACACTTAGATATATCAAGGCTACTTGCTAAAAAAGTAGTATTTTTTAGCTTGCTTTACCGGCTTCTGTTGCAGCAGGCACTTCAATTAACCGGCCTGATGCACAGTCGTAGATATAGCCATAAACCGGAATGTTGGCCGGAACCAGGGGATGGCTTTTAATGCGAACTACATCCTCCAGTACACTTTGTTCCTGATCTTTAATAGTTAGCCAACTTATATGCTTGGCTTCGTGTGAGCCCGGTCCTGCACCCGTGTCATACCACAAACCTTTCTCGTTTAATGATGCTGTTGTTAAGCTGTTGCCCAACAAGTCACGCATGATCTCATCGGTAAACGTTTCCATACCACAGTCGGTATGATGAATAACAAACCATTCCCGTGTACCCAATAATTTGTAGGAAATAACCAGTGAACGGATGGCATCATCACTGGCACGCCCGCCAGCATTACGAATAACGTGAGCATCACCTTCGGACAGGCCGGCATATTTTGCCGGATCCAGACGGGCATCCATACAGGTTAAAATAGCAAAATGTCTTCCTGGCGGCATAGGTAAATCACCTTTGTCGCCAAAGTTATTCATATAGTCTCTGTTTGCGGTTAAAACGTCATTAACAATTTTACTCATAAATACCTCTTATTATTGTAGGATTATCGGGTAATGTCAGGCCGTTTGGCCTTATCAGCAAGGCATGAAAAGCCAAGCGCTACAAAAACTACCCTACAAAAGTCTACTATAATAATCCAAGTAATTAAACAGCAAGCTGGGTATATTATTCGCAGGAAATCAGCTTACCTTCGGTATTAAAGATGCTTGTCATTTTATGGTTAAAAACTTTACAGAGTTGAAAGGGATAAAAATAATAGCTGCTAATACAATATTCCATCCTCGCTTAAAAATAAAAACGGTTAACCATGGCAAAACGAAGTGAGCATACTCAGGAAGAATTAAAGGCATTGATTTTATCAGCGGCAGAAATCATTGTTATTGAGGAAGGCTTTTCAGCGTTAAAAGTACGCAGGATTGCTGCGGAGATTGGTTATACCGTAGGCAGTATTTATATGGTATTTATCAATATGGCTGATTTGATTGTCCATATTAATGCGAGAACACTGGATGCGCTTTCGGCACAGTTAGGGCAAGTGCAGGTATGCAGTACAGAGCAGTCAATTGAAGCTCTGGCCATGACTTATTTAAGTTATGCCAGTGATAACTTTAATCGCTGGCGCACTGTGGTTGATTATGCGCTGACTGCAAAGACAGTAACTCCGGATTGGTATCAGGAGAAAGTAACCAATATTTTTAGTACTTTTGAAGAGCAGTTTGCAGAACTTGTACCAGAACTTTTCGGGGATAACAGCAAGTGTGCAGCCCAAGCTTTATGGTTTGCTATTCATGGTATTTGTTTACTTTCACTAACCGGACAGGATGATAAAATCCGTATTAATGATATAGAAGCAACACTGGTTTTATTGGTCAGAAATTTTATCAGTGGTTGGCGTATGAGTCATATTAAATAATATCTTTTTATCATATTAAAGGATAATGCCCATTAACACTTGTTACAGGTTTTCCTAATATGAATAGTACTCAGAATAAACCGTTTACAGATAAAAAAAATCAATTAACGGACAGGGCAGGACGAAGAGAATTATTGGCATGGGCTTTTTATGATTTTGCCAATTCTGGTTACACCACCGTAGTGCAAACGACTATATTTAGCACTTATTTTGTGGGTGTCGTTGCGGGTATGGCACAAGGAGTTACACCGGGCTTATCGACCCTGCTCTGGTCTCTGGCTATTGGCATCGCCAATCTTATAGTGATGATTAGCGGGCCGTTAGTTGGTGCAATTGCCGATCATCGGGCCTGTAAAAAAATATTCCTGCTGATTTCCTCGGTGGGTTGTATCGTATCAACGGCTTTACTGGCACTGGTAGGTCCCGGCGATATATGGCTGGGAATGGTGCTGGTGACTCTTTCCGCGATTATGTTTGCCAGTGGCGAAAATTTAATTGCGGCCTTTTTACCGGAAATAGTCCCTGAAGAAAATATGGGCAGAATGTCCGGTTATGGCTGGAGTCTGGGTTATTTGGGCGGCTTGCTGACTTTAGGCATTTGTCTGGCTTATATTACTTGGGCCAAACAACAGGGATTGCCGGAAACGCATTTTGTGCCTGTTACCTTACTAATCACGGCCGCAATCTTTGCCTTAACAGCTGCCCCAACTTTTATCTGGTTGCGTGAACGAGCGATACCGGTTTTTTGGGACAAGAGTCTGTCCAATTTGCAAGTAAGTTATACGCGATTGCTGCATACCTTTAAAGAAGCGGCTCGCTTTCGTGATCTACTTTGGTTTTTGATAACCCTGAGTGTTTACCAATCGGGTGTTAGCACGGTTGTGGTTCTGGCGGCTATTTATGCACAGGAAGTTATGGGTTTCGATACCCCATCATTGATTGTATTGATTATGGTTGTTAATGTGACGGCTGCAATTGGCGCTTTTATTTGCGGGCATTTACAAGACCGGATAGGATCGGTGCCTACGCTGGCAATGACTTTGCTCATTTGGATTGTTGCGGTGATCGTGGCGTTGTTGGCCAGTGAACCTTGGCACATGTGGATAGCCGGAAATATTATTGGTCTGGCCATGGGGGCCAGCCAGTCTGTCGGACGTGCTTTGGTCAGCAAGTTTTCGCCGGTTGAACGGGCGGGTGAATTTTTAGGTTTATGGGGTTTGGTCAATCGCTTATCGTCTATAGTAGGGCCATTGAGCTATGGATTGATAAATTATTGGAGCGATGGCAATCATCGGCTATCGTTACTATCGACGTTGGCATTTTTTATCATCGGCTTGGCGCTGTTATCCAAAGTCAATGAAAGTCGGGGGAAAGCCGCGGCAACTAACCCCACCATAATAAGTGATGACGCGGGTTAGCGCGTCTCTTCAACTTACACAGATAGCATCCGTTGAAGGGATGTTATCTGTGTAATCACGAATGATGCGTTTCACTGTCGTTCAGCACATCCTAAAAAGTGGTGCTTTATTTTTGCATTTCGCCTTATTGTTCTTCGGTTACGAACGATAATTTTGTTATCCCCGCATGTTGAACCGCCGCCATGACTTCTGCAAGTTTTGCATAAACCACGCTTTGATCTGCGTATAAATGTACGCCAATCTCGGGATTTTTTTCCAGTTCGGCTTTTAAGGCAATTTCAAGCGCAGCTAAATCAGTGACGGGATTTTTATTGATGGTCATCATCCCTTGTGCATCAATACCGAGTTGCAAGGGCTGATCATCGATATTGGCCGTCGTTTCAACGGTTTTTGGTAACGTCACATGTACTGATTGTGTCAGTAGTGGCGCAGTAACCAATAAAATAATTACCAGCACCAACATCACATCCACTAATGGCGTGACATTAATTTCGCTTAACGCACTTTCATCGTCAGATTGAGGTTTAAATGCCATCAGTTATGCCTGCTCGTTTTTAGTGTTTAATGCCACGCTGAGAAAACTGGCTACAAAGTTTTCAAGGCGTGTGCGTTGTATTTTTACGCGACGCAGTAAAAAGTTATAAGCCAAAACCGCCGGTACAGCGACCGCAATACCAATAGCCGTAGCAACCAAAGCGTCACCAATCGGGCCGGCAACAACATCCAGGCTGGTAGAACCGCTGGCGGTAATTTCATGCATGGCATGCATAATGCCCAATACGGTACCAAACAAACCGACAAAGGGCGCTGTGCTGCCGATACTGGCCAATAATGTTAAACCACCTTCCATGGAATGTTGCTCCTGTTGTAACTGAACGCGCAGGGCTTGCTCCAGCAATTCTGCCGAATCGCCACAGTGCTGAAGTTTTGTTCCTGCCAAACGTTGATGTTCATCCAGCCAGGTTACACCTTCATAAGCCAATCGGGCTTGTGAGCCTTTGGCCAGGTCAGGTGACAATTTTTTAACTTGCTGTAACTCAGGCAAATTCCAAAACGCTTTTTCAAAACGTTCATTACTGCGGCTGTTATTAATAAATTGCCAAAGTTTAAAAAAAATGAGTGTCCATGTTATCACTGAAAAAATCAGTAAGGTATAAAGCGTTCCATCAATAATCAGTTGTGGGGAAATATGGCTAAACATGCAGTTATTATCCTTTATAAAATGTTCTAAAAGTGAGAGTTAGTGTTCAAGTTTGAATTGTAGTTTTTGCACCGCACGTTGCGTTACTGCAACACCGTTGACAATTTTTTCTTTAAATTTCCATTTGCTAATAGCGGTGAGTGCTGCCTCATCAAAAGTATCTTCGGGCTCTGCTCCGACAACAACGGCATCATCCACTGAGCCATCTGTTTGCACAGTAAATTCGACAGTTACCCAGCCTTCAATATGTCGACTGGCTGCACGCGGAGGATATTTTGGCGGTACGCGCACCAATGCCACAACACCGGAAACAACCGGGCCGCTGTCACCGCTCCCACGTCCTGTGGTTGACGTTTTTGTTTTCGCGCTTGATGTTGATGATGCCGAAGTTGCTGGTGCCGCCGCCGGCATTGGCACTGGCTCAAATTTAGGCAAAGTGACCACTTCTTTTATTTCTGTTGGTTGCGGCTTGGGTACCGGCGCAGGTTTTTTTATCACGACGGGCTTTTTAACCGGTTTGGGTGGTGTTACGACCGCTTTGGGTTTTATCGGTTCTTTCTTGATGGCTGGCGGCGCTGGTGCCGGTTCTTTGGGTGCTTGTTTTAAAACCGGTTCAGGCTTTAACATCACAACTTCCATAACCACCAGTGGTTTTTTGGGCTCTGGTGCAGGTGCGCTTAATAAATACCACGCCAAGGCGAGATGTAACCCAACCACCACCGGCAATAGAACCCCTGCAACCAGACGCGATTTTTGCTGTTGTGCTACGGGGTTAAATGTTGAGTGGTTGAAATCAAAAGTATTTAATGAAGACATAAGCAATAACTGTTTATAAGTGTGTGGTTGTGTATCAATGCAGGTAATTATAACCAATTGCTAATTAAATAGCCTGTCAGGAACATGCATGAAACAAGTTTTTTATAGCTGCTTCTTGGAAAAAACAGGTGTAACCAACGTTGCCCGACTATTTTAAGGGCTGCCAAATTTTTTACGTAAAACCAGCAACAGCAATAATAATACCGCTCCACTGAGTAACTGTTTTAAGATGACGGACCATTCTTTCTCATCCGTTGATACCGCAATGGATTGGAAAACAGGTAATTTTTTATAATCAGCTGCTGACAAGTTTTCGTTATTCATGATGCGAGGGACAAAAAATGTCCGCCACTGATCTTCAAATTGATTAACGGCCTGGATATGTTCAGCATAACGCGCGGCATCAATACCCGCCAAACGATCTGCCATTAATACCGTTGCCAGTCCGGGTGATAACGCCGACCAACGCTCCATAAATTCAAAATGCGCTTTACGAACGCTATCAAAGCGGAACATTAATGGTCTTATTTTGCTATCAAGCTCCAGACTGGCAGGCATCGCAGCAATTTCACGGGGTAGTTCCTGCAAGGGCACAGACGGTGGATGATCAGGATGTGTCTGATACCAGATTGATAATAACTCCATTCGTTGTTTTGACGATTGTTCCTGAAGTTGTCGAATATCAACAATGGTTGTTAAACGGGACGGCATCGGGTCATGGTTGTTGGCCGCCCAGCTTAAACCCGCCGGCACGGCAAAAGTCGCAATCAACCATACTCCCAACATACCCACCGCTGCTGCTCCGGATGAAACCGGCAACAACAGAAAAAGTCCGGAAACCAAAATCCACACGCCAGTGAAGACAGTGATAAAGGCGATCCAGTGAAGTGTTGCCTGCATAGTGGCGCCTGAATCCAGAGAAAATGCCAGCAGTGACGCTGCAATTGACGGTAGTAATACCAGCATCAGGCGCACGAAGAGTGCCGCAAATACCAATAGCCAGGGTCGTGTCATTTGCGCACAAACCATGCTCCATATGCCTTTCTCCCTATCTTCCTGCACCAAGCCATAGGTCAGCCCAATGACGGTTAATGGCAATAATAATGCCAGTATTGTAGCAAAATCGAGTAATCCCAGTTCACGTAATAACGGGTTAAATAATTGATCACTATTGCGTCCATCGGTATGCCGACTGCGGGTTGATGTATTTATCTCGGTACCAGACAAGTCTGCTTGTCGTACACTCAGGGCCAGTCCCCCCAAGGTAGCAAGACGCAACGGTTCGGCGGTATTGCTGACAGATAATGCCGATGATTCTTTATGCTGATGTTGATTGTTACCGGGAGCATCGTGCATTCCTGCCTGTACTTGCCGGCTGGCAGATTTAACCAGATGCTGCAGAGCCTGCTCCCGAAATTGGCTGGCGGCAAGCCCTGACCAGATTGCGCTACTGGCCAATAACATAAAAAATACGCCAATAACCCATAAATTGATGGGGTTACGTATAAAGCGTATCCACTCGGCATGTAATAATAAAATCATGGTTTAAGCCTTTTTGCTGACAGTAACAACAGTATTAGCGCAGCCATCAGCCAGCCTAGCAATACCAATAGATCCAGCCAGGCAGTATGTAGGGCAAAGCCAAGTAAAGGCGATACATAATTAAATGCTTTTACGCTGTGCCAGTCAGTATCATGGCCTTGAGCATTGTGCCCTGATCCGTGGCTACGTTCGCCATCCCAGGCATCGGTTAAATCAATAAAGTAATGTCGATAATTTTCGGCAGCATCTTCAAAATGACGTTGGTGTGCCAAATCCATACCGGAAAGGGTCATGGATATTGAGCGCATTGCTATGGTCGGGCCCAGTAGTGATGCGATATGAATAAGGCGACTTTGCCGTTGGCATAGCTCACTGAGGTTATCAAAATGCAGCGCGTGAACACGGCTGGAATAGCGATCATTAAAGTTGCGATTGAGCGCAGTAAAGCCTACCGGCAATTCTTCAACACTGGTTACGCCGTAATCTTTTAGTGTTTGGGCCTTAAATAGCGCAGCTCGTGCATCATGATCGCCATCGCTTGCCAAACCTTGCTGAATGTCTTGTTTGATGGCATTCCAGAATGTCGTCGCTGTGGGTATGGGTAGTATTATCTCTGCCGTTGTCGCACCCAGTCGTGGTGCAACCAAAACACTGGCCAACCAAAATGCCAGCAAGATAAACAGTGCCTGTCGGCTGCTTTTAAGCCACGCTGAAGCCGCCATGGCCAAAGCGGCAAATATCGCGTAATAAACCAAAAAAGTACTATTTAAGGCAAGCAATCTGAGCAGATCGTCACCAGTGAGAGCAAAATTTTGATACAAAATGATGATGGCGACCAGCATGGCAGGCATCAATACCACCACAAACACAAATAACAAGCCGGTAAACTTGCCCAATAACAGCTTGGTGCCCGATACGCCCAAACTATGCAGCATGCGCAATGTACCTTGCTCACGCTCTTGGGTCACGGCATTAAAAGCCAGGCCAATGATCAATAATGGCAGTAATGCATATAATACAAAGCCTGCCGTTAACTGGCCAAAACGACTTGCCAGACCTTGATCGGCGGCAGGACTAAAGCGCACCCGATTGCGTTTGTGCGGCTCCAGCCAGAGTGCCTGACCGGTATATTGCCTTAAGCCGGGATCAATCGATGCCAGCGCGGAGTCGGGTTTGAATACATAAATACCAAAATGCGCAGCGGCATGAGGGTTCTTGACACCCTGACTATCCCATTGTTCCTTGGCGGTCTGGCCTACCCTCTGTTTTTCTTGTTGTATCTGTTGTTGTTCATTGGCAGACGCCAGAAAAAAGCCGGTTAATACCGCAAACACGGAACATGCCAATAGCAAAAGTCTGCCATCTCTAAGTACCGAGAGCATCTCTTTGCGTACAATCGACAGGATCATTGCAAGCCCCGTGCATGTGCCAGATATTTTTGTTCCAGTTCATCATGTGCCACTGTATGAGCATCAAATTCTTCGACCAGACGTCCGGCTTTCATAATACCGATGCGATCGGCAACTTGCTTGGCATTGAACAGATCATGGGTGGCCATTAATATCGCCAGTCCTGAATCGGCGGCTGCACGTATCTGTTTGGCAAAATCATTTGCTGCGCTGGGGTCAAGGCCTGAGGTAGGTTCATCCAGCAGCATAACTTTTGCATGTTTTGCCGAGGCAATAGCCAGGCCCACTTTTTGGCGCATGCCTTTTGAGTAGGTTGATACGCGCCGGTCATGAGCATCAGCTTGCAGGCCGGTATTTAACAGTTGTTCATACGCTTGTTGACGGGTTACCTGAATACCCGCCAGGGCGCAGAAAAAAGTCAGATTTTCCAGTCCGCTCATATAATCATAGAGAGCGACATTTTCAGGTAAGTAAGCCAGTTTGGCACGAACGCCTGCCGGATTTTCGTCTGGTGACTCACCGTCTATATAGACATTGCCGCTGGTCGGTTTATTAAAGCCCAAAAAAGTGCTGATAGTCGAGGTTTTTCCTGCGCCATTACCGCCTAAAAGAGCATAAACAGTACCTGCCGGCACGGATAAATTAAGGCCATCAATGGCACGGTGGTTTTTATAGTTAACGACAAGATTTCTGGCTTCGAGTACAGGTGTAATGGATGACATGATGACTACTTAAGTTTAGGTAACGAGTCATTGTTCATTAATGACAGGATGTATTTGTCAAAGCTACGCAGATTTTAAAACCGGGTTTGCGACTATCTGGCAAATAATGAGAAATTATTAATGGATGCAAATTTTAGCTATACATTTTCAGATAAATAATTTCGATACTAACGGATACCATCCCTCAAAGGGATGGTATCCGTACGGACTCAAAATCCCATGTAATGGAAGTTTAATGCCTGAAAGACGATATACATTTTCAGATAAATAATTCTATATCGACAGGTACCATCCGCTCAAGGGATGGTACCTGTATCAGCTTACCGCTACGCTAATTGGAAATGTAATGCCTAAAAATTTATAGGTGTTTTAATTGATAACCATGTTGCAATGAATGCCATGACAGATAAATAGCTTGTCCATCGCTGACCAGAAATGGTTCGTCAATCATTTCAGTTGATTGGGCTATCATTTCGGGGTTGGTCCAGGTTTTGCCTTCGTCCGTTGATTTTATGATTTGAATCGTGTTGTTGGTGCCGTCAAATTCTTGCCAAACCACTGCCACTTGAAGTCCTAATCCCAAAACATGTGGATGACTGGCACCATCATTACCAAAGTTTACCGGTTCGGAAAAACTTTGTCCGGCATCTTTTGAGTAAGCATAAAACAAACCTTGTTTGGATTCGGCATTGCTAAACCATACGGCATGATAGGCACCGGCATCAGTTATGGATAGTGCCGGACCATGATGAGGACAGGCATCAATTTCCCAGTTTTCATGGCTTAAACGAGTCATTTGCCCTGGGGTATTCCAGTTTTTAAATTTAACGAGGGCATGATCACGTATTTTGCCGTCAAAAATGTGCCGCCAAATAATAACGGGCGTGTTATCTGGAGCCATTGCCGTATCTATACGACAGCATTCACAGGCATGGTCGATAATACTTTTACTTGGCTGAAAATGTTTACCGCCATCATCAGACCAGGTGTAATAAAGAGTCAGACCTTTAAATTCTTTACCGGCTTTCTTGTCGGCTTCGGTATGACGGGCATCCAACCATGCAATAAAAACTTCGCCATTTTTACCAATTGCCATGCTGTTAAAGCGATGTCGTATTATCTCAAGATTATCATTAACGGTGACTGGCTTGGAAAAATGTTGGCCGCCATCGGTTGAACGACTAAAGCGTATATGGGTACTGCGCTTTTTATCCAGGGTAAGATCCCAGGTTAAATAAATAACACCGTTATTATCCAGTTTTATTTTTGGGCGACTTTCCCCTTTGGCCGCAATCGTTTCAGCGATCGCGTTGACCTTAACCGGTGTAGTAAAGGTTAAGCCTTTATCAGGCGATGATTGCACATAAAGAAAGTCATTGTTTACCCAGGTAACCCATAGTATGCCGTTGCTGTCAAAGGCCGCTGTGGCGGAATCAGAACACAGGCTTGATGGTGCTGCAGCAGGATTGGTACAAATGGCTTTTTTCGCTGGCGGTTGACCATGTTGATGCATGGGTTTTGCGTTGTCGGCAGATTTTATATCCGTACCTGTTACACAACCGGTTAAGGTCAGTAGTGCAAGTAATAGCAAAGCAGTAGTCGGTTTTATCATGATATTTTTAATAAATGTGTGTGGTGGGCAAACAAATGTCTACCCACACTACTATGTTATGCTCAATAATTATACTTTATCTGGGCAAAGTAAGTACGTGACGGGAAGGGATGAAATAACCAGACCTCTTGGTTGTTAACGTTATCAATACCTGCCGCAGCACTCACTTGTTTGGTGATTTGATATTTGGCGTGTAAATCAACAATAAAGTAAGCCGTACCACCAGATGCATAAGTAGCAGCATTGATATCACTATTATTTAACTGGCTAAACTGTGCACTACTATAACGCCCACTGACTGAGGTGGTAATCTTGTTGGTCGGACGATAAGCAACCGTTGCGCTGGCACGCCACTCGGGAACCCGGGGTTGACGTTTTCCGGTTGACGGCTGATTGGCATTGGGGTTGGCGGCAGTAGGGCCGGCGATAACAGCAGCCGCATCGGCATCGGCATTGTCGGTAATTCTAGAATCAGCCCAGGTGGCATTACCGTAAAGATCAATACCTTGTATGCCGACATCAGTGGCTTCACCAGCAACTTCAATACCGTAGGTTTGAGTTTCTCCGACATTTGAAGGGACACTGGAAACGCTATTGTTGGACAATAAGGTTTGTTGAGTAAAAATAGCATCTTTTACGCGTTCCTGAAACAAGCTAAGACGCAACTTGCCGTTATCCAGGAAATATTCGTTAGACCACTCCGAAGACAGGGCTTCTTCAGGCTTGAGATTGGGATTACCATTGATAATGTTGGTCACGCCGCCGGTAGTAACGGTAGTTGTTTGAAACAACTCGGTTACCGTTGCAAAGCGATAGGCTTGACCGATGGCCAGACCGGTTTGTACTCGCTCTAAAGGCTTCCAGGTCAATTTTGCCTTGGGCGAAAATTGCAAGTCATTACGGTTTGATTGATTCACTGTTTGCAGTCTGGTGCCGACTAAAGCCGAATTATAGCCATCGAAAGCATGCCAGTTTTCCAGGCGCCCACCCAAGGTAAAGTTCCAGTCTTTATTAAAATCCAGGGCATCTTGTAGCCAATAACCTTCGGTTTGGGTCTTGCCTTGTGAATTGGATCTCATGATACCGGTATCGTTGGCTTGCCAGTTACTAACCGCATATTGCGGATTGTCCAAATTGTATAAATCATGGTGAAAACCAAAGCTGACTTCGTGCGTGCCCAACAGACTCACGCCGGGTCGCCATATACCCTTGGCGTCGGCAGTATTCCAACCGGTTCCGGTTAAACTGGTAACCGTGCCGGCACCGCTGTTAGCGGCTTGCAAAGGCGTTTGTGTCGAGGTTCGACTTAAATCGTTACCATATTCAACCACGCTGCCTGCCAAATCCCAATCGAATTTTCCGCCGGTATCGGATTTAAGGTTCATGCCGTGTGACCAATGCATTTGTTCTGCTCTGGTTTCTGCAAAACTGGTCGCGTAGACATTGCCGCCAACTTTAACATTACCACTATTGATCACATTACCGGCGCTATCACGTAGATAGCTTTCAAAACCGGCATTGTTATCATTCTGCCATAAACCCAGCGTATAAGCCGCATGGATGGTGTCAGTAATATCGTAGCCAAATTTCCATTTAAAATTGTCCTGCACGGTATGATTAAGATTTCCCGCCCCCAATACTTGCGCATCAACGCCATACGGGTTTTTGTTGGCAATGGCTCCAGTGACTGCGGTTGCTCCGGCTAAAGCAGTTGCTTTATTTTGTGCTGCTGTTCTGGTAACTCTGCCATTCACTACCGTATTTGAATAAGCGGTTGCCAATGGATTAATAAACGTTATCGGCTGGCTATGACTATCCAGGTGGCTTACATCAAAACGGAAGGAGAAGTCTTTGTAACGATCCCCGACATTAAAAGAATATTCCTGGCTATCGTAAGTATTTTTCTTGCCATAAAAACCATAATCCTGCCAGGTTGATTTTATATCACCACCAGCCTCAAATTTTTCCGGCATTTTGGTTTTAATATCAATCACGCCGCCCATTGAGTTACCGGAATAGGCTGCTGCAAAAGGCCCATACATGACATCAACCCGCTCAATTTCCGAGGGCGATACCATATTCCAGCGCGGTGAACCGGTGTTGCCGTTGTTGTTGCCCAGCAAGGATGACAGCAAAATGCCATCGGCATAGATCAAGCCGCGAGCACTGGCACCCGTGCCCGACGTGCGCCAACCCACCGGTGCATTGGTATCACCGATATAACGTTTACGAACCTGAATACTGGGCATATATTTAATAACATCTTCGGCGGTCATCGCATTGATAGTGTTATCAATTTTTTCGCTGGTCACGCTTTCTGTCGTAGTTGGCAGTCGGTAGACTTCCTTGGCAGTAGCGGTAGGTATTATTTTTTCCGTGACCGTTATGGTCGGCATTTCTGCTTTCGCATTATCTGCGGTGGCTTTTTTGCCGGTAACGTTTTTTGGTGTTTCTGCAACAGCCAATGGTGTTGTCAGTATCAGTAAACAGATTAGTGCGTGTCGTCGATTAAGCGGGAAAGGTGGCTTGATAGGAGTCATCTTAAATTTCTGGGCTCAGAGTTAATATTGAAACTTAATATTAGCAAATATCAGGCCAAATCTCTGCGACCCTTATTAATCAATTATTTAGTCTTTTATGGTAAATGTGTTTTTATAAAAACTGTGTTATATAACCTGTTTTTTCATAAAACTGTGTCATATGACACAGTTTTATGAGGCAAGTCATAACTTACAAGGTTATTACTAATATAAATCAACGCTAGTCCATTAAAATAAGGGGGGCAGAATATTTTGGCATAAATAGTGCTATAAAATTTTGTCGCTACTGATAAAATAGAAAGAAAGTAGCTTTTATTTTAATTTTTAAATGGAATATTTGACGATGGCCTATAGTAATCCACCTTTTCCGCGCAATGTGCGAAATACCCTGATTTGTGTGCTTATGATGAGCTCGCCTTTAGTCTTTGGCGAAATTACGCAGAATAGCGAGCCTACCGAGAAAGGAGACTCTACGGATAAAAAGAAAAAAGCTGCCACAATGGCATTGTCAGATATGGTCGTCACCGGTGTGTCTGACTCTGAAGATGGCCGACCTGAAAGGCCGTCAAAAACCGATTTTTCTAGCCCTAAAACGACGGTGACTAAAAAAGACATTGAGAAAACCAATGCCGTCACTACCTCGGATGCCATTAAATACGAATCGGGAATCGTTGTTCGTCAACGCTATATTGGCGACCCTAATGCCCCTGTCGGTATGCGTGGCTCCAATCCTTATCAGGGTGGTAGGGTGATGGTGATGATGGATGGCATGCCGATCTGGAATTCATTGCAGTATAGCTTTAACGGCTCTCCACGCTGGGGTTTGGTTGGACCTGGAGAGGTTAAGTCGGTTGATATTCTTTCCGGGCCTTTTTCAGCTGAATATAGCGGTAATGCGATGGGCGGCGTTATCAATATCAATACTCTGCTACCGCAAAAGCGCGAGGTTTATACCGAAGCAACCTATATATTGCAACCGTATAAATATCAGGGAACGGATAAAAATCTCCAAGGCTTTAAAACCTTTGGCTCTTACGGCGACAAGTTTGGTGATTTTAGTAGTTATTTTTCCTATAACCATCTGGAGAATGAAGGGCAGCCAATGACAACTTATGGCTATTCCAATTCAGCCGGACCTAACGGTGGGCCATTATTACCCGCCGCTAGAGGTGCTGGCGTAGTCAATGGTGCTTATATGGAGCAGAATCCCAAAGCTATTGGTACGCAGGCAAATCAAGGTGGATATGCCGGCCAGCCGCGTATTTCTTATGGTGATTCGGGTATCGCTCACTCAGTGGATAATCTCTATAAATGGAAAGGTGGTTATGCGATCACCCCAAAATTGGATGCCTTGTTTACCACTGCTTTTGAAGAACTTGATGTAAATAGTACCGGCCAGACTTATCTGACCAATGCTGCAGGCAAACCGGTTTATGGTAGTGGCTCTACGGCTTATAACTACAATGGCTTGAAATTAGTTCCTGCAGCTAACAGCTTTGGAACCAGTCAACAGAATAGACAGACTTTTACGTTGGGTGGCGGTTTAAAAGGTAATATATTTGGTAACTGGAATACCAATACCAATATCAGTTGGTTTGATGTACTTAACGATCAATCGGTTTCATCCACGTTAAATCCCAATGATCCATTAAACAGAAATCAAGGCCAGGTTACCAATGTTGACAGTATGGGTTGGGTCAATGTATCGACAAAATTCGATAACCAGGAGTTTTTGGGCTTTAAATCGTTGTCATTTGCTACCGGCTACGAGTACCAACATTCAAAAATGTATACCAGTCAATATGGGTCGAATAATTATCTTGACAGCCAGCAAACCAATCTCTCGCTACGCAGTGGTGGTGCAACCGATACGCATGCAATATTCGGTCAGTTAACCTGGCGTTTTATGTCGGATTGGGATGCTACTTTTGGTACCCGTCTGGAGCGTTGGAATATGTCTGATGGTGTATACACCGCCAATACACTTAATGCCGTAAATGCGATTACCAAGACGGTAAATAATGCACCGGCAAATCAACAGTCATCCGCTTTCTCGCCTAAATTTTCCTTGGGTTACGAGCCGGGACGCATGAAATTTCGTTACTCTTTGGGTCAGGCTTACCGGTTTCCAATGGTGGGTGAATTATTTGATAATTCCAATAGTTTAACCGGTAGTTCAACGGTTGGTAATGCCTCACTTAAGCCGGAAGACGGCATGCATCACAACTTGTTGGGCGAATATGATTTTGATAACGGCTATGTTCGACTGAACCTGTTTCATGAGAATGTGAGTAATGCCATTTATAGCTCGTACATATCAAACTCGGCGCTTGGCAAAGTACCCGCAGGCAACTATACCAGTTCACTGTCCAACATTGGTGAAGTCGAGATTAATGGTATCGATTTTACCGTTAATCAAAACCAGGTTTTTAATTCCAATTTTGATATTAAACTCGATACCACTATTCTAAACTCGGAAATTCTGAAAAACGATAATGACCTTAATTATGTTGGAAAAAGTTTTCCGTTGCTGCCTAATTTTCGGGCCAACCTGTTGGCGACTTATCACTATGGTAGGGATCTGGACTTTTCGGTGGGCACCCGCTATCAGGGCAGAATGTATTCGCAGTTGGATAATAAGGATTTACAATTACCCTACTATGCAGCCTTTAATGAATCGGTGTATGTGGATTTAAAAGCCACTTATCATTTTAATGATAAAAAAGGCCATGTGTCGGCGGGTATAGATAATATCAACGACTATCAGGCATTTTTCAACCATCCCTTGCCGCAACGCACGTTCATTATGCAGGCCGGTTACAAGTTTTAAACAACGCTCTACCGCTGTTTTCGGTGCCTGAAAGATCAGCCCCGGAGGCAGCCGGTTTTTATGGTTTAAAAAGTGCCAACAATGATCCTGTTTCTGTCAACACTCGGGGCGTTTAAGCCATTTCTTCAAGAGCAGGTGTGGCAATATAATCATTTTTGTTGGGTTTTTTATAACCTTTGCAATCAATACTGATTCGCTGTACCTGTTCACCCAGCTTTATTGCAGTCAGCTGTCCACCCCACAAACAACCGGTATCAATGGAATAACAATTTGAACCTTCATAGTAGCCCAACGTAGACCAATGTCCAAAAATGATG
This sequence comes from Methylobacter psychrophilus, assembly GCF_025583945.1. Classification (GTDB taxonomy): domain Bacteria; phylum Pseudomonadota; class Gammaproteobacteria; order Methylococcales; family Methylomonadaceae; genus Methylobacter_C; species Methylobacter_C psychrophilus. The sequence goes on along the minus strand of NZ_JAOEGU010000008.1, from coordinate 47,317 downwards.
CGCATATTGGCATTTTTGCGTTTTGGCACTTCAAACCACGGTAACAAATTTTTAGGTTGAGAACCTAAAGGCCCGCTGTTGGCAAAGTCAAGGCGGCCATTAACATCGCAATAACGCATACGCGTAAAACAGTTAATAATAAAACGTAATTTTGATACGCCTTTTAAGCTGGTTGACCAGATATTAGGTTTATTTCCGTACATTTGTTTTAAAAAGTCTTGATAATCAGGGCTTTTTAATGTTTTTTCTGCCAGCAAGGCCATCTTTTGGGTTTTTTTAAAATCCCATTGAGGCGGTAAGCCGGCATGAAGTAAACAGAAATCATCGTTATAATGAAACAGTGGCCGATGTCTTAACCAATCAATTAACTCATCCCGATCAGGCGCTTCAAGTACTTGACAGAGAGTATTTTTTTTATCAGCCACTTTAGGTAAACACGATGCAGCAAGTAAGTGCATATCATGGTTACCGAGCACGGTAACGGCCGAATTGCCCAGCGACTTAACAAAGCGCAAGGTTTCCAAGGACTTGGGTCCACGGTTAACCAGATCACCTGCAAACCACAGTTGATCGGTATTTTCATTGAAAGAAATGGTATCAAGGAGCCTTAGTAAATCATCAAAGCAGCCTTGTATGTCACCAATAGCATAAATAGACATTTAATTAGTGCAGTGTCCTTGGAATGGATAAAGTAAATTGGGGGATTTGGGCATTAAAATTATCGCCTTCATCCGAATGCATTGTATATTGGCCCTGCATGGTGCCAACCGGAGTTTCAAGTATTGCACCACTGGTGTAACGAAACATTTCTCCCGGTTTAAGATAAGGCTGTTCGCCAATAACGCCATCGCCCCTTACCTCCTGAACTTTACCATTGGAGTCGGTGATTAACCAGTGACGATTAAGCAGTTGTGCAGGCACAGTGCCTTCGTTAGTGATAGTGATGGTATAGGCGAACACATAACGATCCTTTTCAGGAGCCGATTGTTCGGCTATGAAATAGGGTGTCGCTTCAACTATTATTTTGTTTTTTTCGGTCATTATCAGATCATATAGGGATTATTTTATGAATATTTCACAGCAACTTATCATTAAACGCAAGTAACTATTTCAGATCAATAAATAATCCATAAAAACCCCTTCTTTTATTACAATCATCAGGACACGACATTGCATATTCACATCTTAGGTATTTGCGGAACATTTATGGGCGGACTTGCCGTGATTGCAAGGCAGTTGGGCTATCAGGTCAGTGGCTCTGACCAGAATGTCTATCCACCCATGAGTACACAATTGCAACAGCAGGGCATTCAATTGATGGACGGCTATCGCGCTGAAAATCTGGATAGCAATCCCGATCTGGTCATTATTGGCAATGCTTTGTCACGCGGCAACGTCGAAGTTGAAGCGGTACTGAATAAAGGCCTGCATTATGTATCAGGGCCGCAGTGGCTGGCAGAGCATGTGTTGCAAGATAAGTGGGTGCTGGGTGTAGCCGGAACTCACGGTAAAACCACCACAGCCAGTATGTTGAGTTGGATACTTGAGCATCAGGGCTTTAATCCGGGATTTTTAATTGGTGGTATTCCACTAAATTTTGGTATTTCAGCACGTTTGGGAGGTCCTGAACCGGAAAATAAGCCCGGTTTTTTTGTCATTGAAGCAGATGAATATGATTCCGCTTTTTTTGACAAGCGCTCAAAATTTGTTCACTACCGACCACGCACGGCAATACTGAATAATCTGGAATTTGATCATGCTGATATTTTTCCTGATCTGGATGCGATAAAACGACAGTTCCATCATTTGGTTAGAACCATTCCCGGCGAAGGTTTAATTATCAGTCCCGAGTGTGATGCCAATATCAACGATGTTCTGGCTATGGGTTGCTGGACGCCGGTTGAAAAAACCTCGATCAATGCCAATGCCTTATGGAATGCAAAACTGCTTAAAGCCGATGGCAGCCAGTTTTCGGTAGAGTTTGAAGATAAGGAGCAAGGTGTAGTCGATTGGCCTTTAACCGGTGAGCATAATGTTTACAATGCGCTATCTGCCATCGTTGCGGCAAACCATGTCGGTATTCTGCCGAAAGATGCCATAGCCGCTTTAGGTCAATTTATCAATGTTAAACGGCGCATGGAAGTAATTGCCAAAATTAATAACGTAACGCTGTACGATGATTTTGCTCATCACCCGACGGCGATTACCACGACACTGGATGGTTTACGTAAACAGGTGGGGCAGGAGCGTATTATCGCCATTGTCGAGCCCAGATCAAATACCATGCGTTTGGGTGTGCATACAGAAACGCTGGCAAAATCGCTGGGTGATGCCGATCTGGCCATTATTTATCAGCCCGAAAATCTGGATTGGGATTTAAGCCAGCTGAAAAATTATGCCAATAATATTGAAATCTGTCAGTCGCTTGATGACATTATTGCCAAACTTAAAGTTGAAGCGCGTTCAGGCGGGCATTTTGTATTAATGAGTAACGGCAGTTTTGGGGGTATTTATCAACGCCTGCAGGATGAATTGTAGACTGGTGATTGTTAGCCAGCGGCATACTGTTAAATAATATCGTCTTGAAAACAGAAGTGACGGGATTGCAAATCCTGTCACGCTTTTAGAAAATTAAAAATGTGAAGATCGGGTTACCGATATATTTTCTACTTTTAATCATTACTATCAGGCAGACATAGTGGTTTTCAGATAAATAATTTCGATGCTAACGGATAACATCCCTTGAAGGGATGGTATCCGTACGAGTTTGCAGTGAGGTGCATTGGAAATTTAATTTCTGAAAGACATAGTGACTCTGCTCCAGATTAAATTTCTCCATTGCGTAGCACCCATGCATCCGTAATCTCAAGAATTTCCGCTTGAATATCAAAAAAACAACTGACGACTCTCGGATCAAAGTGTCGCCCGGAACCCTCTCGTATAGTTGCAAAAATAGCTTCCAATGGCCAAGGTTCTTTATAAGGGCGGCGCATGGCCAATGCATCAAATACATCAGTGAGTGCTACAATTCGGGCTGATTCAGGTATGGCGGTACCTGCCAAACCGTTCGGATAGCCGCTACCATCCCATTTTTCATGGTGATTCAAGGCTATTTCTGCGGCCAGTTTAAATACCGGGGCAACACTTTTCGACAGAATGTCATAACCTATCTGAGAGTGACGCCGCATAATTTCCCACTCGCCAGTGTCCAATTTTCCTGGTTTTTGTAACACCGCATCAGGAATGCCGATTTTTCCGGTATCGTGCATGGGTGCAGCCAATTCTATTAATTCAGCATTTGAAATTGTCCAGCCCAATGCGGTTGCCAGTGCTTTTGAATACGCAGCCATTCGCCAGATATGTACGCCGGTATCGTTGTCGTTATAGTGTCCGGCTTCACCCAACATAAATATCGCATCGCGTTGACTTTGTTCTAGTTCTGTAGTCCGAACCAGTGATAAATGCGTACGTATTCTGGCCAGAACAAGGCTGGGTACCACCGGTTTACACAGATAATCGACACATCCGACCGCAAAGCCGTGCTCTTCATTGCCTGTCTCGGACTGTGAAGTCGCAAAAATAACCGGTATGGACTCTGTGGCAGGATCCGATTTTAAAGCCTTACACACCTGATAACCGTTTATATCCGGCATTTCAATATCAAGCAAAATAAGGCTCAGTGGAAGCTTTGCAGCTATGGTTAGTGCTTCCCGGCCACTACGCGCAAATACAAGGTCGTATTGAGGTTCGAGAATTTGGCGAAACATAGCGAGGTTAACCGTCTCGTCATCAACTATCATTATCGGGTGACTAGACATTGTTATATGGATTCCTGGGTTATTTTATTTGTTGAATTAAAAGTCGGGTCAACACTTCAGCTTCTCGAAAGTTGAAATCATCAATTTGTGCTTTAATCGGGATAATTAAATCAGTACCTAGTCGGACTTCCAAAATTATTAATAGCGATTCGGCAAGGCCGGGATTATTAATGCTCAAGGCTGCCAGTAATTGATTCGTTAACTGTATAATTTCATCAGTGTTATTACTGTCAGTATTAGCTGGTATGTTTTTTTCAAGTGGGGGAGCGACTGCCAGCCATGCGGCTAAACTGGCCGATACTTCGGTAATTGCTATTTGCAAAGCTTTGGCGGTACCGGTTACTGATTTTCCGGCAGTTATTGCTGTTTCTACGTCAATACAACGCGCGGCAACGGTTGTTAATGCCAAGCTGTAGGCAGCTCCTTTCAATTTATGAACCAATGATTTTGCAGTATCAAGGACATCCTGATCTTCATTGACAATGTTCTGTCCGGCTTCATGGTATTCATCGATAAATCGGGACAGATATTTTTGATAAACATCAACCTGTCCCCACGTTTTTAATCCTGTTTCAATGTCAATTCCCGGTAAGTTTCGAGTAGCCTCATCTGCTAAGGTTTGCGCCACTTGATTTTTATCAGGCTGAAACTCAATATCCAGCCTGCCGGCAGTCTGTTCAGTTACGTTAAATAATGTTGAGGCGCATCCCGTCCATCGCTGAATCAGTGTCATTAACTCCGGTACGTTGAAGGGCTTGGCTATAAAATCGTTCATACCCGCAGCCAGTGCATCATCTTCCAGGCTCTTAAAGGCACCGGCCGTTAATGCTATTACCGGCAGCTCTGCAAAATCAGGATTCTGGCGTATTTTTTGGGTTGCGACATAACCATCCATAAGCGGCATTTGAATATCCATCAGGACAATATCCACATTATGGGGATGCTTTGAGAGCCATTGCAGTGCTTCCTCGCCGTCATTAGCCGTACTGACCAATGCCCCTTCTGCCTCAAGAATACGTTGCACTACTTCACGGTTAATTTCACTATCATCGACCACCAACACCTTCACACCGGGGATTTTTTGGCTAGATATTTTTATGGGTGCTTCCAGCACAGTTATGCCGGAGTTTTTCAGCAAGCCTGCAACAGTGTTATAAAGCGTGGATGGTGAAATGGGTTTGCTTAATAGTGCATCAATATGGCTAATGCCGGGTAATAATTTGAGTGCTTCTTGGGAATAGGCAGAAACCAACAGTATAATGGGGCTATAGTTTGGGTGATTTTTTTTATTGCTCATCACCTGACGAATGGCTTCAGCGGTTTCCAAGCCATCCAGTCCGGGCATTTTCCAGTCCAATAACACTAAATCGTAAAGTCTTTGACTATTAAGGCGTTCCTGTATGTGCATTATCGCAGATGGCCCCGATTCAACTGCATCGGCATGCCATCCCAAACTACGGACGGTCATTAGCAAAGCTTCACGAGCGATGCTGCTGTCATCGACGATCAAAATATTAAGATTAGCCAGTTTGGAAGGCGTACGCTCTAATTCAGTATTTCTCTGTAGTTGCAGCGTGAACGAAAATTCACTACCTTCACCAATGGTACTATCGAGTTGCAGCTCACCGCCCATCAGATTTACCAATTTTTGACTAATGGTCAAACCAAGGCCTGTACCGCCAAAACGGCGGTTAATACTGCTGTCAGCCTGAGTGAATGCAGAAAACAGATCTTTTTGCTGATCAAGGGAGATGCCGATGCCGCTATCCTTTACCACAAAGCGGAGCTTGATTTGCTCGTTCTGCTCCGCCTCAATAGTAACGCGTAACTCCACCCCGCCTTGATCAGTGAATTTAATCGCATTACTGAGCAAATTAACCAACACTTGCTGTATGCGCAGGCTATCACCGATCAAGGAATTTATATCAATAGGCGGCACAATGTTCAATTCGAGATCTTTGTTGTTAGCCAAGGCCGACATCAGTGCGGCTAAATGATCAAGAAGATCCAGCAGTAAAAAGGGTACTTTTTCAACCTCCAGGCCTCCCGCTTCAATTTTGGAAAAATCCAGAATATCATTGATGATCGCCAGTAATGAATGGCCGGCACCATTAATCTTGCGCACTAAATTACGGGCATCCTGACTTATCGCTTGCTGCTCCAATAGATAACTAAAGCCTAATACGGCATTCATGGGTGTGCGAATTTCGTGGCTCATGTTGGCGAGAAAATTACTTTTTACCTGAGACAAATGTTCGGCTTGCTTGCGTGCTTCGTTAAGCTCTTCGGTACGTTTGTTAACCAGCTTTTCAAGATGATCACGGTGTTGAAGTAGCTCTTCTTCCTGCATTTTCCGGTCAGTAATATCTTGCTGGATTGAAATAATATGTTGAACTTCACCCTGGCCATTAATAACGGGTGTGTTAGTCAGTTCTTCCACATACAGCGAATTATCTTTGCGATGGTTAATAAGTTCGCCATGCCATATTCGACCGCTGTTGGCCGCTTGCCAAAGATCAAGGTAAGTAGAAGGGTCTTGTTTATCGGAATGAACCAAGTATTCAGGTGTCTTACCAATCGCTTCCAGCGAGGTGTACCCGGTCATTGCTATAAATGCCGGATTGACCCATTCGATAACGCCTTTAGGATCGGTAATCATAATGGCATTGGCAGCCGCTTCTAACGCTGCAGCTTGTAAATCCCGAAGGTCGTCTGCCTGTTTACGTGCGGTAATGTCCTGAACCATACCGCTTATAGTGGACGGATATCCTGATTTATCGAACTTGTGCCGACCCAAAACCGAAATCCAGTGGATTGATCCGTCAGCATGGCAGATACGACATTCTATATTCCAATCGCTATGATTTTTTTTGGCGTCAATAAAACATTTTTTAACTATTGGACGATCCTCAGGCACTACATGACTGAGCAAAATCCCATAATCCCATTTTGGCTGTAAGGTGTTATAGCCAAAAATCTGGTCGTGTTGAAGTGTGCGGAAGGCAGTTTTATTACTCAGGTTTAGTTCCCAAGCCCCGGCTTTAAGTGTTTCGAAAGCAAAGTTGAGTCGCTGTTCGTTGTCCGTTAGCTGTTTTTCGATTAACTTACGATCGCTAATGTCGATGACTATGCCACGGAATAGTTGCAACTCGCCTTTGCTGTTATAGTCGGGCTGACCACGTGACATTAACCAGCGCTCCTTTCCTCCTACCGGCGCAGCCAATCGCCACTCAAAACTGAAGTCATCAGGATTTTCAACGGCGTTTTTTAGTAACAACTCGGCAGCGACTAGGTCTGTCGGATGTATGATGCTACGCCAGAGCTCGTAACTAGCAGCTTGATTATTTGGATCCAGGCCATATAATTCCCAAAGACTTTTAGTCCATTCATGTTTATGGGTTTGAGTATCCCACTCCCAAAGACCTGCGTTGGCGGCAGATAGAGCCAGTGTCAGACGATGTTGAGTATTATCTAATTGCAGTGAACTTAAGTGTTTAAGCTTCATCCTTGATCGGTACAATTTCTCAAATACTACACTGACCACCAGACTCAAAATTATGAAAGAGACTAGTGAAAAAAACAGGCGTTCATCGGTGATTTGCAGCGAAAATATCGGTGGAATAAAGAAATAGGTATTGATCGTAACCGATACTACGATTGCAATAAGGCCACCAACAAAGCCACCAATCGAAGCAGAAAAAAACACGGCTGCATAGAAAAATACCCAGCTACCTTCGGGTAAATATGAGGGTACTTGCCATTTTATGATCCCGGCGAATATCGGAATCAATATAAAAACAAGTAAATTAAATGATTTAGGAGAATTCTTTGACGTATTCATATTGAAACCAGAAGAAACCTCAGTGATTAGTCGAATAATGTACGAGAAAAGACTTGGATGATATTCTTTTAATAATATACCCGGTTTGCCGCTCTTTTTATTCATTGACGGCGTTGCCAAAATAGTTACGTAGCCATCCTACGCGCCTATTTTTTCGTCTCGGCAATTGCTCCTGCATCCTTGCCGTCGTTGTAAACAAATAAAAATCCTGCGCCATTTGGGCATATTAATTTCTGAATATCACCTTGTTAACATAATCTTTTGGATATCCAAAACTCAAAGGGATAGTAATTTTTGCGTAAAAACCTGTTGATAACATCCGATTCCCTGTTTTCAGTATGAATCTTCAGGGTTTACTGAAGAAATGTAGCCAAAATAGGAATAAATACTGCAATTAACAAGTGTTTTATCTGGAAACGTTGATAGCACCAAAGCAAGAGAAGGCCTACGTAAAAAATACTGATGTGGCTTACATCTTATGCATTAACTGAAGTAAAGCAAGGACTCTTTATAGCCAGGGTAAGTGCCTATAAATAAAAGCTATTTATAATCAATTGGTTAAAGCCATAAAAAACATCACATAAAAATTAATTTATTAATTTTATATTAAATATAAATTCAGATGTTATGTTGCATTTATTTCTTAAATAAGGTGAGACTTAATGCCGCCGAAAAATAATTGGTAAGCCGGATTTTCTGTTTCATCGCTGTAGGTGAAATCCAGTTCATCAAGGCACTGTTGAAAGGCTTGTTGTTCTGCCTGGGTTGTTTGTATGCCCATTAAAACTTTGCCAAATGCCGCGCCATGATTGCGATAATGGAACAAACTGATATTCCAGCGTCCACCCAATTGGGTTAAAAATTTTAATAAGGCATCCGGTCGTTCAGAAAACTGAATACTATAGACCAGTTCGTTAAGTTCAGTAGGGGCGTGTCCACCCACCATATAACGGCTATGTTCTTTAGCTAATTCATTGGCCGTCATGTCGGTGACTTGAAAGCCCTGTTGCTGTAATTGCCCGATGACGGCCGCACGATCTGATTCAAGGCCACTGCTGGAAATGCCGACAAAAACCTGCGCCATGGTTGCGTCAAAATAGCGGTAATTGAATTCGGTAATGCTGCGTCCGCCCAATAATTTACAAAACGCCAAGAAACTGCCCGGAACTTCCGGAATACTGACTGCCAGCAAAATTTCCCGGTGTTCGCCGACTTGCGCCCGTTCAGCTACATAGCGTAAACGGTCAAAGTTGATATTGGCACCACTGTCGATGGCAATCAGGCTTTGTCCGGTTAGTTGTTCGCGCTCGACATATTTTTTTAAACCCGCGATAGCCAGTGCGCCGGCAGGTTCTGCTATTGAACGGGTATCATCAAAAATATCTTTAATGGCGGCACATATTTCATCGGTATTAACGGTAACCACTTCATCAACAAAATTTTGCGCCAGTCGAAAAGGTTCTGCGCCCACTTGCTTAACGGCAACGCCATCGGCAAATAAGCCAACTTGATCAATAATGACGCGGCTGTTGGCTTTTAAGGCGCGATTGAGGCAATCAGCATCATCAGGCTCAACACCAATGATTTTTATGTCGGGACGAACAAATTTTACATAGACGGCAATACCCGCGATTAATCCACCACCACCAACCGGTACAAAAATAGCGTGTAAATCACCTGGATGCTGCCTTAGTATTTCCATTGCAACGGTGCCTTGTCCGGCAATTATATCGGGATCATCAAAGGGATGAATAAACACCATTTCATTTTGTGTCGATAATTCCAGCGCATAGGTATAAGTTTCACTGTAGGAATCACCAAATAAAATGATGTCGGCACCCATTGCCTTAACGGATTTTATCTTGATTTCCGGCGTTGTGGTCGGCATCACGATCAAGGCTTTAATCGCCAGCCTTTTTGCAGCCAACGCGACGCCTTGAGCATGATTTCCGGCAGAAGCGGCAATCACACCTTTGGCTCTGGACGGTTCATCCAGCATGGATATTTTGTTATAAGCACCGCGCAATTTAAACGAAAATACCGATTGTAAATCTTCCCGTTTTAAAAAAATGCGATTTACCAGACGCTCTGACAGAGAAGGGGCGAAATCCAGCGGGGTTTCTATGGCAACATCGTAAACTTTGGCGCGTAAAATTTTTTCTATGTAGTTTGGGGGCATTTATTAAAAAATCGGCTGAAGAATGTCTGATTCTGCGGTATTATCGCACACCAATTACTTTATTACGGAAGCGCACCATGACACAAGACGAATTAAAACAAAAAGTGGCTCAAGCTGCTTTGCATTATATTAAAGATGTTGCCATTATCGGTGTAGGTACAGGCTCTACAGTAAAACATTTCATCGATTTTTTGGCCGATTTTAGAGCCGATATTGAGGGTGCAGTCTCCAGTTCTGAAGTCAGTACTGCACAATTAAAAAAAGTCGGTATTCCGGTATTTGACTTGAATGCAGTTGGTACGCTGGATGTTTATATTGATGGCGCTGATGAAGTGAGTCCTCACAAGCATTTGATTAAAGGTGGCGGTGGCGCTTTAACCCGTGAAAAAATTATTGCCGCAGCCAGCAAGCAGTTTATTTGTATTGTCGACGAAACTAAATGCGTTGATGTGTTGGGTGCCTTTTCCCTGCCGGTTGAAGTGATTCCGATGGCAAGAAGTTATGTTGCCAGAGAGTTGGTTAAATTAGGCGGTCAACCTGTGTGGCGAGAAAATTTTATTACCGATAACCACAATGTTATTCTTGATGTTCACAATTTGACTATCTTAGATCCAATAAAGCTGGAACAAATCATCAACAATATTACCGGCGTTGTTACCAACGGCCTTTTTGCGCTGCGCCCTGCTGATGTCGTGTTAATCGGCAAAGGCAATGAGGTTATTACGCAGTAATTAGTTTTGCCGTGTGATGAGCAATGCTTATTTGCCCATCACACAACTACATGAGTAATTAATTAATGAATGACACTTTGCCGCTCGATTATGGTTGTTGGATTTTGTGATGCTTCTTCCTGATAAATCCCGGTTAATTTACGTTTAAACTCATTAGAAATTACCCTGGAATCCTGCTTGCTTGCTACCACGCGTGGCGTGATCAGGATAACCAATTCTGTTTTTATATTGTTCTTCTTCGTTCCCCCGAATAATGACCCTATTACCGGTAAATCGTAGAACCAGGGAATGCCTGTCCTGTTAACAGTAAGCCCTTCATCAATTAAGCCGCCTAATACTATTGTTTCTCCATCATGAACCGCCACGGAACTGTCAACTTCTTTTTTATCAATAGTAGGCGATTGCGTTTGTGTTGACGTAGGATCAGTGACTGTTACTACCTTACTGACAATTTGTTTAAGTTTCATAATTACCATACCGTTTGCATTCACTCTTGGTGTAACTTCAAGAGTAACGCCGGTATCTTTATATTGAATCGTATTGGATTGAACTGAGGTTGGGCTTGTCAGAATGCTGCCACTGGAAAGAGGAGTCGTTGACGAACCGGTTGCTATGGGCACTTGTTGACCGACATTAATTTTTGCTTTTTGATTATTTAATACCATTAACGATGGTGAAGAAATTACGTTGATATTATCCAAACTGGCCTCTGCTCTTAAAAGGGCTTTAACCGAGCCCGCATTATAAAAAGTGCTAAGCCCTCCTGTGGTAACTGCTCCTGCTATTGATGCTGCACTATTGATTAGGGTCTGGCTATTCCCCTCATTAAAATACCAGGAGATACCGTATTGTAAGTTACCCGTTAAGCTAACCTGTACGACTGTCGCATCAATGAGCACTTGTAGCGGCATCATATCCAACTGGGTAATAACTGGCAGTATTACATCGTAGTCTTGCGCGGTAGCAACAATAATGATCGAATTATTGGCTTCATCAGCAATGATTTTTACTTTGCCCATGTTGGATATTGATCCACCCGCAGTCGCTAAATTGCCGGCCAATGCTTCTTTATCAGAGTCATTGGCGGCGAAGGCACCTGGATTGATTGCTGATGAATTTTCATCAACTTGATTAACGGCAAAGCTCCCCAGATTGCCGGATGGGCTACTACTCATATTGGATGAAGAATTACTCGTACTCGACGGTGTATTGCCCGTATTGGTAGGATCTTGATTAGACAGGGTATCGGCTGTTTCGCCAGGTGCAATTGAGGCGGCTGTATCTTTGCCTTTGGCACCGGTAAAAATCTGATTGAGCGTGGCCGCCAATTTTTTTGCATCAGCATGCTGAACTTTATAGACATTAACCCCGCCGCCAGAAGCTGTGTTGGCTTTGTCCAACCTAAGTATCCAGTTTTCAATATCTTGCAGATAGCGCGCCTGATAAGTAACGGCCAAAATAGCATTTAAGCGCTGTATGGGGATAAACTGAAAAAAATCAGCTTTATCACTTTTACTCTTTTGATAAAAAACAGTTTGCAGTTCTTCAATAGCGGTTTTTGGGTCTACGTGACTCAAAGGGAACAAGCCAAAAGAGCGCCCCTTTAACACATCAATATCAAAAGTGCCGACCAGATCTATTACTCTGGCTATTTCATCGGCTGTGCCGGAAGCCACCATAATATTGCGTTTGGCATCTACATTAAGGATGGTTTTTTCATGTACCAAGGGTTTCATAATGTCGGCAATATCCTGAACCGCTACATTTTTAACAGGTATAACCCGAGTTTGATACCCTGACCGGCTATTCAGATCAGAAATAAATAAGGCTTCCGAGGAAGGCTCAATATGATAAATTTTGCTATCCTTAACCAAGGCCGCATTATTCATTCGCAGCACCATTTCCAGGGTAGGCAGCAATTCTTCCTTGGTTAAGGGTTCAGTGGTTTGCAGAGTGACTTTACCAGCTACTTTGGGGCTTAGGACATAATTTTTTCCGAGAATATCACCCAAGATAACTTTTGCAACTTCACCAAGGTCAGCCTCATCAAAATTAAGGCTGTAGGAACCGGTTCCCGTTGGCGTAGTTTTTCTGTTTTGTTGTAGAGTACCGGATACGAAACGGTCTGTTCCTGGATATAGTTCATTGGTTGTTTCAGTAACGGGCGGTTTGTTTTGCAATTGACTGAAAACTTCAGGTTGTTCCTTTTTTATGGGATTCAACGGTAATTTTGCAACTTGCTTAAACGGCAATAACTCACAGCTGACCAGCGATAAACCCATAACCAGAAAGCAGGATGCTGTTGTTATTTTGTTAAAATTATTCATTAGTATTCTCAGGTTCGCCTTCTGCGGGCGGTGGTTGACTATCTTCTGGTTGGGTAGCATTGGGTTGATTGGGTTTCTTTGATAAATCTTTTAACTTTGGCTTTCTGAGGAGTAATTCCTTTTGCTCATTACCTTGATTAAGTATGACTTTGTCTGAGTGGATTTCTGTCAGTCTCCAGCCATCAAGATCACCGCCGATGAGAACCCTTCGATGATTATCTTTGGCAACTTTGGATTTAGAGCGACTGAACAGAGCAGATAGGCCTTTTTTTGTCGTATAAATCCCGTTAACTTGCCAATCAAAGACATTAGCTACAGCCATATTTTGGATTTCTTCAGGACTGGGCTCGTCTACGGGTTTTCTGCCTTTAATAAATAAGGGTCTGGCAACCATATCAGCATAACTTTCCTCAGATTGCCGCGTAAGCTCTATGTTAGGCATTTCATCGTTGGCTATTTTTATTTCTGTCGGGATTGATGTCGTCAGAATCTGTTTTCGTGACTGCTCGGCATATATCCACTCAGCGATAATAATAAAGACACACAAGAGGCAAAAAGAGGCCAGGATAAACATTAGTTTATTATTCATTGGATTGTTTTCTCATAAAACTAACCGCTTGAAAATTAACATTTAATTCGTTGCTTGACTCGATTTGGCGGGTTATTCTATTTCTGATGCCACGCATGGGTCTTATGTCTATTTGGTCAATAATAATCAATGGTGTGGAGGTTTCTATTTTGTAAAGTACGGCCCTCAATACTTCACTATTTCCGGTCATTCTGACTCTTACGGTTATTCGATTAAACTTGTCTTTATTGTTTACGGGAAGTGCTTGAGTACTGCTTAATTGACCGCCTGCATCGACAATGGCTTTTTTTATAAATTCCTGCATCTCCGCAGACGCTAAAGCATCGGTGTTTTGGCTGTTAAAATAACCTTGCTTCTCTTGTTGCTGTTTTATGTTAATTACACTAGCAATAACAGCATCTTTTTTTGCTAAAATCCGTTCATATTGCTGCAGCCTGAAAATAAGGTTGTTTTTAGCTTCATGTAGCTCCATTTCCTTGCTAAACACAGGCACAATAATAACCAATATAATAACTACTACTAAGGTAATTAACAAACCTACGGCAGTCCAGCGTTGTTGGCGTTCAGGTGTAAACAGGACAATTTTCTTATCTTTACTCACTGGTAACGACTCCTGCATTGGCAACATCAACAGTAATTTGAAATCGCTCAAGTTTACTAATTCTGTCTTGAGTTACCGGCGAAGCAAATCGGGCATTAACAAATAACTCAGATGCTTCCAGAACGGCAATGAGTGTTGAAGCCTCGGGCGATTCTCCTTGTATTTGCAAATGCCCGTCTGAGTATTGTGCATAGCTTAACCAAGTATCATCTTTAATTAGCGAGCTTAAGGTATTCAATATAGCAATTACTTCAGGTGTCGCATTTTTCTCTTTAATTAACTGACGGGTTTCGTCTATTACCGCCTCAATTTCTGATTGTAAGGCTTTAACCTTTTTGGCTTCTTTTTCCAGAGAATCTGCTTTTACCTGTAAGGCATTAACGGTTTGATATTCAAACCATACCGGCACGACTATAACAGCCATTAGCAACAAGTAGGTCAAGGTTGTCAGTCCCCAGTGAATCAATTGCGGTAACTGTGCCGTTTTTTGCCCTAGCCTGGCCGGTAAAAGATTGTAAGCGAGATCCAGTTTATCAAGATTATTTGCAGAGTCCTGATAATCGGCAAGTAGCGGCGACAAGCCTAGTGCTTTTACATCCTTATAGAGGCCATCAAGAGCTTCTCTGGTTGTTAATATTAGCAATACTTTGAGCTGTCCGGGCTCGTTTACACCAGGCAGCGGTTTAACAGCAAAATAAACTTGTTCTGCCTTAAACGGGGTATAGCGATCAAGTTCGTAAGCGATAACCTGATCAAGATTTTCTTTTGCGGCAACGGGCAGGCCAAGTTCTTTTTGAATAGCATGCTGATCCGTTAACCTGATTATTACCTTGGCCTTGGCCAAGCGCTCGTCTTTTTCACATAGACGCTGAAATGTCAGATCTCTGGCACCTCTTTCCGGTAACTCCAGCGCTTTAATTTGCCCGTTATTTATATAGGTCAGCTTTAAATCACGGCCATCAGGAGAGACGATGATGAAGCCTTGTTGGTCATTAAGAAACAGCTTTATTTTTTCAGGGACTAAAAAGCCAAGTTCTCGCTTCCACCAACTAAATAACTGCTTAAAATTCAGATCAATTGTTGAGTTCAGGTTCAGCATACTGTTTCACTAATAATTCACTCATCGCATCAGTAAATAATGATGCACTATTTGCCGTTATATTTTGCCATTTCAATATCTCAAATGGAGTTGAGATTGTTTGTGTGTTGTCGGATTTTTTTATCACCGCACGTACAGAGGCTCTTGATTCATCATTCATAATTGCTTCAGAAACGACGGTAAGCACATTATTTTGCCCGGTGGGGATGTTTTGTCCGGTGGGATTTATTCCTGAAACTGATGGAAATGGCGGAACAGGCAGGTTATTTATCGCACTTTGAAGTCTGGCAGTAACATAGGAATCTACCAAGCCTTTATCTAAATCAGGCATTACCAGCAACACTTCTTTAGTCGCGACTTGCGCGGTGACTTGCGGCTGACCTGAATAAATAGTCACTAACGGCTCAAGCCATAAAAATAAAGATTTATTCATGCCCATGACCAGTTGTAATTCTTCAATCGACTGAAAAGGCTTGTTTCCAGGTTGATAGTTTAAATCGGCATCTTGATATTCTTGTTTTTCGGCACCATCTATATGCACCAGATCATCTGCATCACGCCAGTCAAGGATAGCACTAACTAACTTGTTTTGCTGTTCTTCATCTATTGGGGCGTTGATCATGAGGTTTTTTAATAATTTTTCATCCACTTTATTAATGTCTATTTTACCTGCTTCAGATGACAGTCGTACCCGGATTTTGGCATCCGCAGTGCTTATTTCATAAATACTGCCATCCATCTGCCAGCCTTTAACAGGATCAACATTCAGTAACATCATTTCCGCCATTGCAATCCCTGATTCTGCAACGGCACTGGCTTGAGCATTATTTTTAATGCCCGCAACAATCGCTGATTCCCTGCGCATACTGAGAGCAAAACTTCCTGCCATTATGGTTAATAAACTTAATATCCACAGTACCAAAACCAGTGCCATACCTTTTTGCGGCATCATTGAAAGGTCTCGGGTTGATTTATATCTGCTGTACTTCCTGTATCAAGGTTTGCGTTGTCAGTTGCCCCGGTAACCTTAAGATCAATAATCATCGCCGGCCAGTATATGCCATTGTCCAGTTTGATGTTAATTTTAACCAGACGCGGCAGAGCTTCCTTGTTCAGCCATTCCTCGGTCCAGGCACCCTCACTAATCTCATTCGAAGAACCAAAATAAGCCAGCGTAAAATCACTGACATGTTTTATTAGCGTAACCTCTTCCTTTTGTGATGTTGCACCCTCTGTGAGCTTGATAAACGGAACTAGTGTTACGTTGATTACCTGCTCATTATTTTCTTCTGACAAGTTTAAGGAAAACAACTGCAAACCGGGTCGACCTGCACTGGCAGGAAAAGCGGAAACAAATTGTAAAGATTGACTACTGCCTTGAAAGGAAAACTTTTTCTCCTCTTCAGCGGGCAGATCATTCCATAACGGCTTTGCTACCGACAAATCCCGTTGAAAAAAATTATAAACAACGGCCATTTCATTAACATCGGTTATCTTGCTTTCACCTCTCTCCCAGCTGTCAGCACAAATTTTTAAACTGGTGAACAATAACACCATCATAATGCTTAGCAGCGTCATGGCGATGAGTACTTCAATCAAGGTAAAGCCACGCAGGTGCAAATGATCAAAAGAACCGGTAGCTGTTACCTTATTTATTCTCATAAGGGTTTATTGGTTAATTTTAAAGTGGTTAATTTAACCTGCCGATCATTAGCACTATCATTGCCCCAGTTTACGATGACTTTAACTTTAAAAAGGACTGCTGTTTGCGTTGTATTATCAACATTCTCAGGATTAAATTCAAACGGACTGACTTCAATCAGCCAATGATATTTTTCATTTTCCAGCCCTGAATTCTGGCCTGCCACCAAGGGGGTTTCCACACCTGTCGTAACCATCAAGCTTTCAGCAATTTGAACCGCTGCCGTATAGTCCTCTGCAACGACAGCAGTATTAACACCGTCAGAAAATATCTTTAACAAGATAGTTAATGAAACCGCGAGAATGGAAAAAGCAATCAGGATTTCCAGTAAAGAAAAACCTTGTTGTTTATTTAACGGCATCGGTATCATTAAGTTCAATTTTACCGGTTAACCAGTTTATATCGATTTGCCAGGCAGCATTACCCCGTGCGAGAGTAATTCTGCCCCCTGTTGATGAGCCATCGGCAAAAAAACGAATATTACCCTGACCTTCATCGTTGATTTCGCTTTGCGCAGTGATCACGGTAACCTTAATGGCTTTAGGGATAGCATAAACCTTGTCTCGGCTACTTACTGTGTAACTGTTTGTGTAAAGATCCAGGGTAATTGTTGTTTCCTTATGAGAAATTAAAGCCTGTCCTCTGGCATAACGCAGGGCAGAAACTATATCCCTGGCGGCAGCCTTAAGTGCTGCTGCGTCATTTCCGGATGAAAGATTAATACTGATAGCAGAAAATCCTAATACCACAATAAACAATACAACGATCAACTCAAGTAAAGTAAAGCCTTTATTCAGGTGCGGAGTCGATGGCTCAAGGTATAAGTGCTGCGGTTTTTTTACCTTGAACCTTAGGTGATTTTCTGCGAATAACATACCCAGCTTGCTGGTCTTTTTATTCATTTACTGCGTTGTCAAAATAGTTACGTAGTCAGCTACGTGCCTATTTCTCCGCCTTGTAAATAAATAAAAATCCTGTGCCACTTGGGTATATTTATTCTTGGATATCACCTTACACCTCGAGCCTTATGCATTATTGCCAACCAAGAATATCCTGATCCTCGCCTTCGCCACCCTCTTTAGCATCTGCACCCAAGGTAAATAAATCAAATTTACCGTGTTCGCCGGGCGATACATAGTGATATTCTTGTTGCCATGGATCTAGTGGTATTTTTGACTTACGCAAGTAAGGCCCATTCCAACGCTTTGCACTATCAGGTGATTCAATTAATGCTTTTAAACCTTCTTCAGTAGTCGGGTAAGTGCCCAAATCCAGTTTATACATATCAAGCGTAGCCGCCAGGTCTTCAATCTGTACTCTGGCAGCTTTGGTTTTGGATTCGCCCATATGCTTCATTACTTGTGGGCCGACAATTCCCGCCAGCATGGCAATAATGCCCAGTACAACCAGTAACTCAAGCAAGGTAAAACCAGATTGTGAATAATTTTTAATATGTTTCATAGTTATTATTTCCGTTAAGTCGCCAAATCATTAACACTCAAGATAGCCAATAAAATCGAGACGATGATACCTGCTATCATTAGTCCCAAGCTAATTATTAATGCTGGCTCAAGAAAAGCCAGCATTCGTTGTATAGCTACTCTTAGCTGTTTATCATAAATATTTGCTACCCGTAGCAGCATTTCTTCCAGACGTCCCGTTTCTTCGCCCATTTTAATCATTTGCATCGCCATTTTAGGAAATATGCGTTTTTCCAGTAAAGCAGCCGATAAATGTTTACCTTGTTTTAATTGCTCTTCCGCATCAGCAATGGCAGCAGCCATTACCAGATTATCGACAGTTTCCCGAACAATAACCATGGCGGATAATATTGAAACGCCATTACCCAGTAACGTGCCGAGGGTTCGACTGATATTGGCAGTTTCTTTATTGGTAATAATAGTCCCTGCCAAAGGTAATTTTAGAAAGCGGGCATCCCATGTCTTTTTTGTTATCGGGTCTGCCAGCTGAAATTTCATATAGCTGGAAATAAAAATAATACCCCCCAGTAATGCCCACCAATAGCTTTGTAACCAGTTTGCCAAGCCTACTACAAGTTGGGTTGAGACAGGTAGGGCCTTGCCGGCACTTTCAAACATTTCGGTAAATTGCGGGACCACAAAAGTCAGCATTACAAATAAAGAAGCCAAAGACATCACCAGTAATATGATAGGATAAATTAACGCCGTACTGACGGTATCTTTTAGTTCCTGAGAGCGTTCCAGATACTCGGATAAACGTTTCAACACTTCATCCAGGCTGCCACCGGCTTCACCGGCACGAATCATATTCAAATAAAATTTGCTGAAAACACCTGACTGCTGTTCCAGCGAATCAGCCAGTGAGGCACCGGCCTTAACCTTTTCCAAAACCCGGGCGATTATTTTACTCAAACGTACGTTGTCTTCAGTCAGATCCATCAACACGAGTAAGGATTTATCCAAAGGTAAACCTGACTCCAGCAAGGTTGCCAGCTCTCCGGTCAATAAGGCAATATCTTTTTGTGATAGTTTGGAGCGTTTGCTACCCAGACCTAAACTAAAAAACGATCGACTGTTGGCAGGTGTAATACGAATCGGAATATAACCTTCAGACTGCAATGCTGCAATCACCTGTTGTTCGTCAATCGCATCTTTAATGCCTTCTTCCGTTTCGCCCAGGTTATTAATTGCTTTATAGGTAAATAAAGACATCTTAGGCTTCCGACGTGACTCGCATAACTTCTTCCAGCGAAGTAATGCCTTGGATCACTTTGACCAGACCGTTTTCATAAAGTGTTTGCATACCTTCGGTAATGGCGAGCTTTTGAATAGCGCCAGATTCTTCGTGCGCCATAATTAATTTACGTATGGGATCGGTCATTGGCAAAAATTCAATAATGGCGAGTCGTCCCCGGTAACCAGTGCTCGAACAGGCAGAACAGCCGACCGGTTTATATAAAACGATGTCGCCATCGGGAGCAAAGCGTTGCAAACGTAGATCTTTAACAATTTCCGGTGCGGCGATAGTACCTACTTTACAGGCCGGACACAATTTTCTAACCAGACGCTGCGCTAAAATGCCATTGACGGTAGACGTTAGCAGATACTCCTCCAAGCCCATATCAAGCAAGCGCGTTATACCGCCGGCAGCATCATTGGTATGTAAAGTCGATAACACCAAATGGCCGGTAAGCGCTGATTGTACGGCGATTCTTGCGGTTTCCAGGTCACGCATTTCACCAATCATAATAACATCAGGATCTTGCCGAACAATCGAGCGTAGAGCTGACGCAAAGGTTAAGCCTATTTGTGGCTTTGCCTGAATCTGGTTAACGCCTTCCATCTGATATTCTACCGGGTCTTCAACGGTAATGATTTTTCGTTCAGGTGTATTGAGTTGTTTTAATGCCGCATACATGGTCGTTGATTTACCGCTACCGGTAGGGCCGGTAATAAGAATAATGCCATGCGGCTGCGATAAGACATCGATAAATTGCTGTAAATGCCGCCCGGCAAAACCCAATGCGGCAAAATCCAGTACCGTATTTTCTTTATCCAACAAACGGATAACCACACTTTCGCCATACATGGTTGGTATGGTTGATACCCGTAAATCGAGCTCTTTACCCAACATTTGCACTTTAATCCGACCATCCTGAGGCAGTCGCCGTTCGGCAATATTTAGTTTGGCCATAATTTTGATACGTGAAATTACTGCTGCGGTTGATTTTACGTTGGGCGCATCAATTTCTTGTAAAACCCCATCCACGCGCAGCCTTACCTTTAAGGTTTGTTCAAAAGGTTCTATATGTATATCTGATGCCCTGGTTTCAATGGCTCTCTGCATAATCAAATTAACCATTTTGATAACAGGAGCTTCACTGGCCAAGTCTTTTAAGTGCTCTAAATCTTCTTCACCCAAATCATCAATAGCCAGGTCATCAATCAATTTATCCATTTTCGATCGGTCTTCACCATATTGAACATCCAGTGCGGCATCAATTTCTGAAAGTAAACCCACTTTGGCAATGACCGATTTTCCTGTCGCCAATCTAAGTGCGTCGATAGTAAACTGATCTTCGGGGTCCATCATTGCCACAGTAATGTCATGTTCAGTACTATTTAAACCAATCACATGATAGTTCTTTAAAAAACGTAAGGATACCGTTTCGGTTAACTGCATTTCCTGCGGGTATTGATCCGATGTGATTTTTTCAAAATGACCGGATTCGACAAATGCATCAGCCACATCAAGCTCCGAACATAACCCCAGTTTAACCAGTAACTGGGGTAAGCTTTCTGCTACCGAGGTTTTTTTTACCCGTTCAACTTTCTTCAGTTCCGAAGTGGAAAGTTTATTTTTTGCCTGTAACGTTGCCAGTAAAGATTGATAGTTCATTATTATGTCTTTTGATTAAAGGTTTCATCAATCAGAAGAACTGTATTGACAGGTGAATAAGATCTTACTGATGGTTTTTTAATCACCTGCATTCAGCGATAGAGTGACGGTGACCTCTTTATTATTTCTTTCAGGATCAATGACAGTATCAAGAATATAAACTTTTTCGCGTGCTATGCCGCCTTTAATAACGATATAGTTTGCAATAGCTTGTGCTCGAGCTGTAGCAAGTTCTTTTAGACGCGCCGGCTCAGGTTTAATAATCGTAAAAAGCTTTTGTTTGGCAATTTTATAAAAATCACCTGCCTGGGGATTCATCAATTGTGGTGTTCCCAAAAATGATTTTTCTGCCAACAAAGGGAATTTTTCAATAAACATCTCTGCCAATAAACGTTTATAGTCATCATCAGATAGCTTGACATATTGATCGCGTATTTTCCTATCATTATTTTTATTGAGTTCAACTGCCCGTCGTTTTTTAAGTTGTTCATACAAGGCGTCTTCTCTAATAATTGGCCAATCCTGATCCTGAAAAGCGGCACCTTTAATATCCAGATTTAAAACCGGACGCTCTTTTAGTGCCTTGGCTAAAGCGTCCAGTTTTTCTTGTTGTTCATCATTCAATGCTGAATAGCCCGGGGTAAAATTAATACTGCTGATATCTTTTTGGCTACCCATTAACGAGCCAATGACCCGAAAAGGCGAGGTAACCACTTTACTTAGCGCATTCATTAACGCATCAGTAACAATAGTTCCTATACTAAACTTGGGATCATCAAGACTACCGGTAATGGGTACATCTATTTTTATTCTACCACTCGAATCTTTCAGTAATGCGACAGCCAGTTTAAGTGGTAATGAAACGGCTTTTGGATTTTCAACTTTCTCTCCCAGTTCAAACTGATCAATTAATATATTGTTTGATGCAGTCAATTTTTTATTGGCAACATGGTATTTTAGTCCGAGCGTCATCTTGCCCTTTTCAACCTTATAGCCTGCAAATTGCACCATATAAGGCGATACCAACGGCATTGGCAAGCCATTAAAATTCATTTCCACCTTGTAATCGCCCAGATAAGGACTAATCTCACCGATGATATCTACTGGAGCCAAGTCGTAAGCGTTACCTTTTAAAGCAATTTTAACGATTGATTTTTGTTCTGAGGACAGGTCAGTTGCACCGCCATCCAGACTTTTAATCTGTGCTGCAAAAGGCATAATTAATGATAGATCTGCAAAATCCGAAGAGCCGTTCGTCACTTCAATTTTACCTAATTTAAAATAAGGTTTGTTTAAATCAGAGGGTTTGTTTGGTGCCGTTTTGGCAGAAAGCTCAGGCTTGCTTTTATTGCTGACAATAATGTCTTTAAAGTTAATGGTTTTGTCTTTTTCAATAGTTACCCTGGCATAAGGCTTATCGATAACAAGTGCTGCTGCGGTATAGCGATTTGCCAATAAGTCAAGATCTACATCTTTTAACGTCAAACTTTTCCATTTTACAAAGTCCTTATGCAGCGTTTGATCTCGGGTTAATAAACGGGTAATACCGGTATTGCCGTTAAATTTAACATCCAGTTTATCCTGCCCTTTTTTTGCGATAGCTATTTTACCGTCAACATGCAAATCCCCGTCTATGATATCCAAGCGTACCAGTTTATCGAAATAGGGTTGAAAGCTTTCCATGTCGATATTTTTGACATCAAGATCTAAATTGGCAAAAAGTGGCTCGATGACGGTATCGCCTTTAAGTAGTATCCGGCCGGTTTTATTTATGCCAATACTGAGGTCAACCGGTAATTTTGTAGCACTTTGATTACTGTAGTTAGTCAGCTTAAGGTTGATCGGTTTAAAGTTTACAAAGGCAGGCTTTTCCAGCGTCTGGTCTTCAAAACGTAGACCAAAATTAGTGAAGGCGATAGCGTTAACCTTGATGTTCCAGGTTGCTGTTTTAGGTTTGATGGTGTCGGCTATGGTTTCATTAATACTGATTTTGTCGGCGTTAGATATTCGAAGTAAGGATTGGTAGTTAATAACGCCTTTGGGATTTAACCATGCCTGCAAGTCGGCACCATTGGCTAAAATAGAGTCCAGCGCCAGCGTCTTGTTACCCAAGTTAAAATTGATGCCGTTCAAGGTAAACGCAGGTGCCTTAATTAATGTTTTGTTTTGGCCGTTTTCTTTAAGTAGTTGGTCGCGAATTAATAAATTGGCTATCTTGGTATTACCTTTAAATTGAACATCGAGTGGTTTTTTTTCGGGTATGGCGACGATGATATTGCCATCAATGGCCAGTTTTCCATCAGCAACTTCCATTTGTACATATTTATCGGCATAAGTCTGGAAATTTTTCAGAGCGATATCTTTGGCGGTAATGGCTATTTTTGCAGAAAAAGGCTGTATAACAGTATCGCCAGCGAGGTTGATTAAGCCGGTTTTAGTTAACCCGGTACTGAGCTGAAAAGGTACTTTTGTACCGGGTTCACTACTGTAATTAGTCAGTTTAAAATTAATCGGTTTAAGGTTAATAACGACAGGATTTTTAATACTCCGATCTTCAAACGCCAGTCCAAAATTATTTAATTCAACGGCGTTAACCATGATTTTCCAGGGTGTTTCGTTGGGTTGAACGGCATTGGTCGTGGTTTTATTGGTGCTGTTGGCCTGGGGGTTGCCTGCAGGGAATAAGCTTTGATAGTTAATGGCACCTTGAGCATTCAACCATGCCTGAAAGTCACCATCATTGGCTGAAATAGTCTCAATCACACACAGCTGTTTTTCAACATCGACATTAATTCCTTGCAAGGAAAAAACCGGTATTTTAATCAGCGGCTTGTTTTGGCCTTGTTCTAAAAATTGAAAATCACGGATTTCAACTTTGCTTTTGTTGGTTGCAAACTTCAAGCCGTTTTCGGTATAGCTGGCACTATAATCGGTCTCAAGCAGCTCGTAGCCTTCTACATTAAAAGGTCTGGTGCCTGGCAAAGCCAATGCCATGATGGTTTTTAGCTTTACCTTGTCGAACTTGATATGCCCTGCTGAAGACCATGGCTTTATATTGGCAGTGCCTTTCCAGTCCAATTGACCACCCGATTCGAGCGCCAGCGACAACACCAAAAGGGCTTGCTTATCACCATAAGTCGTCAAATTTTCAATATTGACATCTATTGAATCAATAACCTCTCTGATTGGCTCGTTAATGCTGGTGTCTTCCCATGCCAGCTTTCCTTCTGACAGGGATAATTTTGTAACATTAACAGGGAATGGTTGGCTGTCTTTTTTCTTATCATCTGCTTTGTCTTTAAGCAGATCCTGAAAATTAAACACGCCATTTTTTTGCCTGGCGATGTGAATAAAAGGTTTTTTTAGTGCCATTTCATCAAAAACCAGCGCCAACCGGCCTATCGATTGCAGCAGGGAAAATTTGATATAAAAACTATCAAATGTAGCAAAGGGTTGGCCATCCTGTTCCTGTATTTCAAAGTTATGTAACTTTATAGACAGCGGAAATGGTTGCACCTGAATTTTTGAAATTAAGGCATTCCGTCCGGTTTCCTGGCGGATAAGTTCAGGTATTTTCGATAATAATAGTGAAGGCAAGACATAAATACTGGCTCCGGCATAGAGTAGTAAAATACTGCTTACGATGATAAAAGGCTTTTTAATTTTGGCTAATATGCGTCGAGTTTCCATAAGGCCCCAGTATTTTTTTGGTGTTACCTGTTATCATTTTTTAGGCTACCATTTAAAGCAGTCGTTCTTGCAGATACCATCCCTTCAAGGGATGGTATCTGTCCCGGCTAAGGTGGTTGATAGCCATTTTTTAAATAAAAAAGCGGCCTCCAAAGCCGCTTTTTCTCCTGAATATTCCAGCCCTCAAGACTTATAAATCAAGATAGCCGGTTTCTTCATGCAAAACGGTGTCAAGCCCTTGTACTTCTTCATCGGCTGTCACCCGCAGACCTATCCATTTATCCAGTAGTTTCAAAATTAGAAAGCTGAACAAGGCACTCCAGGCAGCGGTTACAAAAACAGCCAAAGCCTGAACGCCAACCTGATCCATGATGGAAACACCATCAGCCAAACCGAGTCCGCCCAAGCTACCAGCGGCAAAAACACCGGTTAATAATGAACCGGCAATGCCACCTACGCCATGAACAGGAAACACATCCAATGAGTCATCTATTTTTAACGTACGCTTTATATATTGGGTTGCATAAAAACACACCACCCCGGCAGTAATACCCATGACCAATGCACCCGCAGGGCCAACAAAGCCGGACGCCGGGGTAATAGTACCCAATCCTGCCACCATACCGGTAACGATGCCTAAAACACTGGGCTTGCCAAAACGTTGCCATTCAATAAACATCCAGGTTAAAGCCCCCGAGGCTGCACCAATATGAGTTACCAACATGGCCATTCCGGCACGACCGTCTGCGGTCAATGCACTGCCGGCATTAAAACCAAACCAGCCGACCCACAACATACCTGCCCCTGTTACTACCATGGTCATATTATGAGGTGGCATGGCCGTTGTTGGAAAACCTTTTCTTTTGCCAAGAACCAGAGCCGCAACTAATGCGGCAACACCGGCATTGACATGAATGACGATGCCACCGGCAAAATCCATTACGCCCAGATCAGCTAGCCAACCTCCGCCCCATATCCAGTGGCAAACGGGTAAATAAACAATGATCAGCCATAAGCCACTAAACCAAAGCATAGCCGAGAATTTCATGCGCTCGGCAAAAGCGCCGACAATTAAAGCCGGTGTAATAATGGCAAAAGTCATTTGAAACATAAAATAAACGGTTTCAGGGATATCGCCTATTAACACAGTTGTGTTTATGTCGGGAAGAAAGGCTTTGGAGGTTCCGCCGATAAATTTTTGTAGTTCGCCACCATCAGCAAAAATAAAACTGTAAACACCAGCGAGCCAAAGAATGGAAACCATGCAGGTAATGGTAAAACACTGCATTAATACCGATAAGACGTTTTTGCTTCTGACTAATCCGGCATAAAATAAAGACAGGCCGGGTATGGTCATAAACAAAACCAGCGCAGTAGAGGTTAAAACCCATGCCGTATTTGCTTGGTTTAATTGATTTGCTGACGCTAATTCGGGAAGTAGTAACAAGCCTGAAATTAACTTTTTAGTTGTAGTAAGCGCCATCTTTCTAAATTGCATCCTCTCCGGTTTCACCCGTTCTGATACGAATAACTTCTTCTAAGTTAGACACAAATATTTTTCCATCACCAATCTTGCCGGTATTGGCTGCTTTAACGATAGTGCTAACTGCTTTTTCTACCATATCATCAGCAACGGCAATTTCCAGCTTAACTTTAGGCAGGAAATCAACGACATATTCGGCGCCTCTATAAAGTTCGGTATGACCTTTCTGGCGACCAAAGCCCTTAACTTCAGTTGCCGTAACGCCTGCAACCCCTATTTCAGATAAAGCCTCCCTAACATCATCCATTTTGAACGGTTTAATAATAGCGGTAATTAATTTCATCTTATCTCCTGATATTTTTGAGCAAAAAGTTGGCTATTCAGGCTGCAATCATAATGAATTATCAATCAACATACAATTAGTAGAAATCGAGGCAACCAACTTAAGCCGCGACAGATAGCATCACTTGACAGGATGGTATTGGTAAAATCGACCCACTTTAAAGGAGTAGTCGAAATCCGGGTAACGGTTTGGCGAAAGACAAGAATATAAGATAATTAACATTTAGCACTGTGCAATAATTAATAACGCTATAAGATATGGCCCATCAAGCCTGAAACCTCCAGAGATACATCAAGTACCGTAATGAATACACAAGAACTTAAAAAGTTGGAAAGCAATCTATGGGATGCCGCCAATCAATTGCGTCAGGGCGCAGGATTAAAAGCCACTGAATATGCTTCGCCTATTTTGGGACTTATTTTCCTGAAATTCGCCGATATCAAATATCGTCAATTTGAAGACGCCATCAATCAGGAATTTATCAGCAAGCAAGGTTCACGGGTTGAGCAGACAGAAAAGGAAATTGCCATTGCGCAATGTGGTTTCTATCTTCCTGAACATGCCCGATATAGCTATCTTCGCGACTTACCCGACACAACCGATCACGCGGAAAAAGTTAAAGAAGCGATGCAGGCAATTGAGGATAGTTTGGATCGGGATGATTTTAAAAACGTATTGCCGCAGGATGAGTATTTTAAAATTACCCAGTCTGATACCAGCCTGCTCAAGACCTTGTTAAAAACATTGGTGATATTCCTGACGATGCAACCGGCGATATTCTCGGTAAAATCTACGAATACTTTCTTGGCAAATTTGCCTTATCCGAAGGTCAAGGCGGTGGTGAGTTTTTCACGCCAACCTCCGTTGTTAAATATATGGTTGAAGTTATCGAACCTTATCATGGCAAACTGTTCGATCCGGCTTGTGGATCAGCGGGTATGTTTGTGCAATCGGCGCAATTTATCGAACGGCACAAGTCACACTATGGTGATGAGAACAAAGCCATTTATGTAACCGGGCAGCATAAAACCGGTGAAACCGTAAAACTGGCGAAAATGAATTTGCTGATTAATGGTTTAAAATGTGAAATTAAAGAAGCTAACACCTTCACCGACGATCTGGATTGTGTCGGGCAATACGATTATGTTATGGCTAATCCCCCGTTTAATGTCAAAGACGTTAAACTGGACATGGTCAAAAACAAGCCTTATTTCAACAAATACGGTATTCCGCAAAATAAAAGCAAAAGTACCGGTAGTGGCAAGGAAGATAAAGACACCATTCCTAATGCCAATTATTTATGGATTAACCTGTTCGCTACCTCATTAAATGAGTCTGGCCGGGCCGCCTTGGTCATGCCTAATTCGGCATCGGATGCAAGGCACTCCGAACAAGAAATCAGGATACGTTTGCTTGAAAATGGCTTAATCAGCCAAATGACCAGAACCTGTTTTATACGGTGACTTTACCGGCGGCATTATGGTTTTTTGACAAGGCCAAAGCTACCAGAAAGGATACCGATGTGTTATTTGTCGATGCGCGTAACGTATTCCGGCAGATTGATCGCGCCCATCGTGAACTGACCGAGGAACAAATTCAAAATTTAGGCATCATCAGTCGCTTGCAGCAAGGCCAAAGCGAACGTTATCTGGAATTGATTAACGACTACTTACAGCAAGCGCAACTGACTTTGCCGCTCATTAAACAAAACTATCAAGCACTTTGCCAAGCCCTGAACGATTATATCGCCAATCTAAATGACTTGACGCAACAACAAGATTGGCAAGAAGAGCACCAGCAATTAATCGCAGCATTTGACTTTACCAACCTGCGTGACAGTTTTACCGTTCCAGCGCTTAGAACAGCTAAATTCAGCCGAACAACAAGCATTGGAGGCGTTGGCACATTATCAAAATATCGAACGTAGCAATGCCGGTCAAAAACACTGT
The DNA here is from genome assembly GCF_025583945.1 of Methylobacter psychrophilus. GTDB lineage: Bacteria > Pseudomonadota > Gammaproteobacteria > Methylococcales > Methylomonadaceae > Methylobacter_C > Methylobacter_C psychrophilus. The sequence goes on along the minus strand of NZ_JAOEGU010000008.1, from coordinate 18,585 downwards.
GTTGCCTAATGTCACGCCCTGATTGAAAAAACCCGTACCGTTAAAAAAGCGCTGGATAAAAGCTATCGCCAATTGGAAAAACTTTATAAATTCGCCGACAAGCAATTAAAAAGTAAGGATGACAAGTTTTGGAAAGATAGCAAGTTACGCGATTTTAAAAAAATCACTGATTTGCTTAACGACTTTCACGAAGTTATTAATCCGGCAATGCCATTGGAATTTAAAACCCTAGAAAAATCGGCACCTTACTGGTTGCATCAAATCGACTGGTTACAAGAACGTTTCCCTGATGCCGCTTATGACGATGTCATCGGCTTATGTAAACTGGCAACCTTGGAGGACATTAAGGAACAGGATTACTCACTCAATCCGGGCCGTTATGTTGGTGTGGTGATTGAAGAAGACGGCATGACCGAAGAAGAATTTGGAGAAGAAATTTTGATATTGCATCAACGTTTACAAGGTCTTGATGCCAAATCATTAGATTTTCAGCAGTTGATTAATGCTAATCTCAATAGTTTTATAGATAATTAACTTACTGTTATTAGCCGGTAGGATTTTTATCCGGGCAGGCTTGGTAGGGATAACATCCCTCAAAGGGATGGTATCCGTTAGCATCAAAATTATTTATCTAAAAATCTATAGATAATAACTCTTAATCCCTTGAAGGGATGGTATCTGTTGGCAGCGAAATTATTTATCTGAACATTTATAGACCGCAATTAATGCGGTTTTTTGTGCCTGGCTTTTTGTGGCGGTTTTCTCGGACAGTCCCATCGTGTATCATGTAGACATATCAAAAGTGTGTACCAAGCTTTATAAATACACAAAGAATAATACTATAAAACAACTATTTATGAAGATACACAACATCCATTTCAAGAATATCAACTCACTGGAAGGCGAGAGTCAGGTCAATTTTGAGCAAGCGCCCTTTTCCGATACCGGGGTTTTTGCGATTACCGGGCCTAACGGGTCAGGCAAATCCAGTATTTTGGATGTGATTACTTTGGGTTTGTATGGTGAAACTTTTCGATTTAATCGGCCGGCAAGCCATGTAATGACCAAGCGCACGACAGAGTGTTTTGCAGCTATTGAGTTTTCTCTGGGTGGTGAAAGATATAAATCCAGTTGGCATGTGCAACGTACCGAGAGTAATCCTGACAGTGAATTGATGCCGCCGGAAATGCAATTAATCCGCTTGAAAGATGACGAGATTTTAGCCCGCACGCATCATGAGGTGTGTGCAAAGATGACTGAAATTACCGGTATGAATTTCCGTAACTTCACGCGTTCAATCATGTTGACACAGGGTGATTTTTCGGCTTTTCTGAATGCGCTGGACAGTGAGCGTATGGATATACTGGAAAAAATAATCAGCACCGATATTTATGCCGATTATAAAAAAGACATACTTGATAAGGCTGAAAATGCACAACAGGAACTGGATCTTTTAAAACAAAAGTTAGCGGCTATTCAGTTTATGGATCCTGAAAAAAGGGAAGCCAGTGAGCATGATTTAAGCGATTTTAAAGAGCAATTTTCCGGGTTACAGGCTGAACAAAATACGTTAAAGCAACAGCAAGCCTTGCTAACAGAAATAACTGCGATAAAAAAGCAAATTGTTGAGCAGGAAAAGAACCTGGAAAAAGCCAAACAACAGGTTGAAAACACACAAGATTTATTGGACCAGATTGCTGCCGCTCAAGGCGCGTTAATCTTCAAGGATGACATTGAAGCCCACAAGTTAATAAGCCACGTTATTCATCAAGGCAAAGCAACTCTGGATGATTTTCAGAGTGAACTTAAGCAATTAAAAGATCAGCTTGGCGATAATAAAACAGCGCCTGACAACTTGGCAGAGCTATCGTTTACTGAACAGCAGAAAAAACTGGATAATGCCCGGGAACAGGTTGGTCGCTTTGGCTTAAACAAGCAGTCAGAAACAGCCCAAAGGCAGTCTTTGATAGCGCAGGCAGAGGAAAAGAAGGCTGTGCTGGTAACGGTATCAACATGGTTGGAAGAACATGCACCGGAAGCGTTACTGCTAACAGATTTTCCTGAACTGGGTAAATTAAAAAAACTTCGTACCGAGATGGTTGAACTCAGTGCAAAAAAAGTATTGTTTATAAAGCAGTCAAAAAAAACCACCTCTTCAGTCAATAATAATAACGCCGCTTTGGCCAAAGAAATTAACAAACAGGCCGAATTAAAACTCAAGTTACAGGCTGACGAAAAAGAGCTTGAGACAATAGCACAAGGCAAGAACATTGATGATATTAATGCGTTAAGATTAGAGCAGCAAGAACGCGTCAAGGATTTTGAAACACTTTATAATCTGGCTAAAAAACATCAAGCATTAACTGGCGGGGGTGGTTTTTTCTCTTTGTTTACACGTAAAGAACAACCGGAGCATGATGTTGATGTACTAAGCCTTGAGCTTGAAAAACTAAAATTGGAAATAAAACGCGAAGAAAATATTAAACGCGTACTTGATGAATCGATTATCCATGAATCGTTATTAAAAAAAATGGCGCCCGACAGAATCCATCTTATTGACGGTAAACCCTGTCCATTTTGCGGAGCCTTGCAACATCCTTACGCCAAACATCCGCCGGTAGTGGGTAATTCCAGGCAGGCCTTGATTGATCAAAAAACAAAAATAAGAGCGTTAATTGAAAAGTCGGCCAATATCGGACTTAAAATCAGTAATGCACAAAATCAGTCTGAAAAAAATCAGGCCAGGCAAACGCAGTTACTGCAGATTAGAGCGCAGTGGTTAACTCTGTGCAACCGATTGAATATCGTCAGTGATGATCTTGATATCAAAAAATCAGCATTGATGAAGGAGTTGATAAAAAAAGAGAAAGCCGAATTAGCCGACATTGCCGGTTTGGCTACGAAATATTGGGGAAAACTGGCAAGTATAGAAAAAGCCAAGGCATTAATTGCCAAAAGTATTACTACGATTGAGCAATTGCAGATAAGCGCTCAGCAAATGGGCTCAAATAGCCAAGGAGTCACTCAGGAAGAGATAGACCTTGAAGCAGCATTAATGAAGTGCGAGCAGGAAGCAAAACAGCTGGCTGATAAAATACTCGAACAGTTGACGTTGTTGGGCGAAAAAATGCCTGGTAAGGGTCAGGAAGATGCGTTGTTTGACAAGCTTAATGTGCGTCGGCAAGATTACCATGGCTATACTTTCCGTCACAAAAATTTAACAGAAGAACTGGCTGATTTGGAAGCGAACCAGGTGAATTGCCAAGCCGAAATAACACGCTGTAATGAGTTGCTGGAAATTTATACCAATCAACTACAAAGTGAAGAAACTATCGTCCTGCATTTGGCGCTTATTGAAAAGCAAAAGTTGATTGCTGATAAAGAACAGCTCCTTGCCCAGCAGGAGTTTAAAGCCGCTAATTTGCATCAGGCGTTGCAGGAAAAAATGCAAGGAACCCAATTTGCCAGTTTGCATGAGATTAGCCAGGCACTGGAGCTGATAGAAAGCCAGTCAAAACTGGAGCGTCGAAAGGCAGAGCTGGAGCAAGAAATTGACGCCGAAAATATAGAGTTGGAAGCCGGTTATAAGCAGTTACAAGCTGATCTGATACTACCGGAAGCAATTTTAAATAAAACCGATGTCGATGAGCAGTTGACGCTTATTGCCGAGAAGGTTGAGATAGCGAGTATGGAAGTTCAACATCTGGAGCGCTTACTCAGCGAACAACAGCAATTGCTACAGACTTATGATGCCGTGCAGTTACAAGTGCAACAGCAGGAAGTTTTATCACAGCCTTATCTGGTTGACGCAGCACTTATAACAGCAGAAAACGGTATGGCTTTTCGGCGTCGGGTTCAGGGGCAGGTTGCCGATAAGCTGTTATCTCAAACCAATACCATTTTGGAAAAAATCAGCGGTCGTTATTATTTACGAAAAGCCTTTGGGGAACAAGGCTTCGGGCTTGAAATTGAGGACACTTATCAAGCTAATGTCCGGCGATTGCCCAAGACATTATCGGGTGGTGAAAGTTTTATAGTCAGTTTGGCCTTGGCGTTGGGCCTTTCAGAATTGGCCAATAACGGGCGCTCTGTCGATTCATTGTTTCTCGATGAGGGTTTTGGTAATCTCGATGCCGATTCACTGTATACCGTAATCAGTACTCTGGAAAATTTACATACTCACGGAAAAACTGTCGGTGTAATTTCTCATGTTGAAGCGGTACAAAAACGCTTTAAAGCCCAGCTTCAAATGGTTAAAAAACCCAATGGTATGAGTGAGCTGAAAAAAGCATCTTGATAGGAATCACTATGCCACAAAAAAGCTCTAGTAGCTCCCTAAAGTCTTTTTGCTCATATTTTTTTTACTATAGTCTTTCAGAAATTAAATTTCCAATTCACATCGCTGCAAACTCGTACGGATACCATCCCTTCAAGGGATGTTATCCGTTGGCATCAAAATTATTTATCTGAAAATCTATAAGTTTGATTTTTTTCGGCCACTCTACTATTTCCCGAAAATCTTACCGGATTTTTTCAGCATTGTAGTCAAGCTTGTACACGATTTTGGGGCTCCATGACTTTACGACAGGTTTTCTTAATTTCCATGTATCTGCTTCATGAGAAATTCTTCGGTTTGTGCCATGGGTAGAGGCTTACTCAGAAGATACCCCTGCACTTCGTTACAGCCCTTATTGGTCAAAAATGCCAGCTGGCCTTCAGTCTCAACGCCTTCTGCTATAACTTTCAAGCTAATGCCTTTGGCCATGTTGATGATAGCGACTACAATCGCCGCACTGTCCGAATTCAGTTCCAAGTCGCTAACAAAACTCTGATCTATTTTCAATCGATCGATAGGAAAATTATTGAGTCGACTCAAACTGGAGTAGCCTGTCCCAAAGTCGTCTATCGCCAGTTGGACGCCTATTTTCTTTAGAGATCGCAGGACGTCCAGAACGATAGTTTCATCATTGATCAAAATGCTTTCGGTTAGCTCCAATTCCAACACGTCAGGCTCCAGTCCCGTTTCAGACAGTATTGCGGCTACCTGTTTAGAGAAGCCTTTTTGCAGGAATTGAATTGCCGAGACGTTGACGGCCATGTTGCTCAAAGGAATACCCTGATCTCGCCATTTTTTTGCCTGTTGGCAGGCCTCGCGCAGTACCCATTCACCAATATTTACGATCAGGCCTATCTCTTCTGCCAAAGGAATAAATTGATCTGGAGAAAGGCGTCCCAACTCCCGGCAGTTCCAACGTATTAATGCTTCCAGACCGCTAAACTCACCTGTTCGAATATCGAGTTGCGGCTGGTAATGTAGCTCCAGTTCATTGAGTTCTATGGCCTTACGCAGATGATTTTCCAGATTGAGTCGAAGTAATGCCGTTTCTGACATCTTGGCCGTGAAATACTGGTATGTATTACCTCCAAGGCGTTTTGCGTAGTACATGGCCAAATCGGCATTTTTTAGCAGTTCCTCTGCGGTCTCTCCGTCGTTCGGGTATATGGCAATACCGATGCTGGTACTGGTGTAGAGTTCTTGATCATTACAGATGAATGGTTGTGCCAAGCTGGTACATATTCGCTGGGCAACGATTGCAGCATCCTCATTACGCTCTATCATTGGTAAGAGTACGGTGAATTCATCACCACCCAGCCTTGCTATTGAGAGTCCGTCTTGGGTTGCGCCGGTTCGTACCAGGGTATCACTACTTCGTATGTTTTTGCGCAAGCGGTCGCTAGTAGTCTGAAGAACCAAATCGCCTAGATGGTGGCCCAAGGTATCATTGATTCGCTTAAAGCCGTCAAGATCCATAAACAGCACAGCCAGTTTTAATTTTTTCCGATACGCCAAATTAATCATGATCTGTAAGTGTTCCAGAAAAAAATGTCGGTTAGGTAATTGGGTCAGGCTGTCAAAATAAGCCAAGTTGTGTAAACGTTGCTCACTTTCTACCAAGCGCCGGGTAGTTTGACTGGCTCTAAGCATATAGCGAACCCGGTAACCCAGTAGCGGGATATTAATTGGCTTGGTTATGAAGTCGGTCGCACCGACTTCAAAGGCGTGATTAATTGACTCCATATCCTCCAGGCCTGTCATCATCAGCACGGGGATGTACTTGGCTGTCGGCAATTTTCTAAACTCCGAACAGGTTTCAAAACCGTCCATGCCGTCCGGCATGATGACGTCCAGCAAGATCGCGTCCGCTCCTTTTTTATGGAATAATTGCAAACCTTCTTTGCCGCTAGCTGCTTCGCTGGTTATAAAGCCGGCCGCCTGAAGCGCCATGGCGACCACTAATCGGATCAGGGAGTCATCGTCGATGATAATAATGTGGGATGGGACTTGCATGTCTGTTCCTAATTAATGGGTGAGGATTGCCCAAGATACGTATTCAACGCCGCATGGGTATTGGAGAATTCCTGTTTTATACGTAAAAGCGTTTGCTCCGAAGTATCATAGCAATTATTCCGCGCATCGTTTTCCACCTCACGGCACAGTTGGGCCAGCCCATTGGCACCGACCTGATTGCTGCTCGACTTTAGTGTGTGAGACGCCGAGCGGATGGCATGGAGATCGCCTGCGGCCCAGCCTTGTTCCAATGATTGTAGGAGTGTGTGGGCATTACTCAGATAGAGCGTAATTACGCGATGTAGTAATTCATTACCGCCTATGGCGCGGATTGCTACCAGCGCGGTGTCATTGATGACCAATTTTGCTGTTATGGCAGGATCTGCTATGTTATCGGCCATGATTGCGAAAGCTTTTACCCATAGTTTAATCAATCGGAGCAGTGCTGCACTTCTGAACGGTTTGGCCAGGTAATCGTCCATGCCGGCCATCATACATTTTTCGCGATCACCCTCTATCGCATTGGCTGTCAAGGCAATAATGGGAAAATGGGGTAACTTGCCGGAGCTTTGTTGGAGTCTTATTTCCTTAGTTGCAGCGTAGCCGTCCATTTCCGGCATCATGCAATCCATCAGTACCAGGTTATATGAGTTGTGCTGAACGATCTGGAGTGCTTCCAGACCGTTTTGGGCGATGTCAACCAGGCAACCGAAGCCTTCCAACATGGCTTGGATAACTTCCCGATTGACGGAATTATCCTCGACCAGCAGGATATGTATGCCTGGTGATGTCGATGTGGAGCAAGAAATGTCGATATTTTCTGTTCCCGTCAGGTTTGAGTCATGTAAAAAGGCGATTAACAGAGATTGATAAAGCTCGACCTTGCGTATCGGTTTTATGAGGTATGCTGCAAATTTGGTTGTTTTTGCTTCGATGGCTTCGGCTTCAAATTGCGAGGAGATCAACATAACTAGCGGTATGAGTGCCAATTTCGGGTCGGCTTTGATGTGTTGACTTAATTCGTCTCCATTCATGTCGACTATCTTCATATCAATTATCACCAGATTGTGTGGAGACTCGTGATTGGCTGATTTTCTGAGCAAGCTCAAGGCCGATAAGCCGCTTGATACGACGTCCACCGACATGCCCCAAGACATTGCGTAGGTTTTCAGAATATCCCGGTTGGTATCATTATCTGCAACGATCAGCAGCTTAAGGCCCACCAGCCCTGAAGGCTCCAATGAATGGACTGGTTTGAATCCGTTTACTGTCAACAGTGGCAGGGTAAAGGAGAAGGTGCTGCCTTGCTCAGGATAAGAGTTTACGTCGATCTCTCCCCCCATTAATTCTACCAATTGCTTGGAAATGGCTAATCCCAGACCGGTGCCGCCATATTTACGAGTGGTTGAGCCGTCGGCTTGAGAGAAGGCTTGAAATAGATGTGACAGTTGATCTTCGCTGATGCCAATGCCGGTGTCGCACACGGCAATGCGAATCTTTAACGGGGAGGCATCTGCTAACTGTGCGGATGCTTCCGGGGTGTCGTTCAGACTGACATCAACTATTATTTCACCATGTTCGGTGAATTTGATGGCATTATTTATCAGGTTGCCAAGAACTTGCTGTATCCGGGTAGGATCGCCTTTGGAAATTTTGGGTATTTCTGACGCGATACGGTAGTTCAGTTTCAGGCCTTTGTCATTAGCTTGTTCGGCATAAATTTCAACAATGTCCTCAATGATTTTATGGAGTTTGAAATCCAGATTTTCCAGTGCCAATTGTCCGGCCTCGATTTTGGAAAAATCGAGGATGTCGTTGATGATCGATAGCAGCAATTCACCGGATTTATGCGCCATTAGCGCGAAACGCCGTTGTTTTTCCGTTAAGTCGGTACGTAGCAATAACTCGGTCATACCCAGCACCCCGTTCATGGGGGTGCGGATTTCATGGCTCATATTGGCAAGAAATTGGGATTTGGTATTACTGGCGGCTTCCGCTTGCTCTTTTGCCGTGATCGCATCCTGGATGGCTGTTTCAAGGCTCTGGTTTTTCTCTGATAACTCCTGGGTACGAGCAATTACTTGTTGTTCCAGGTGTATTCGATATTGCTGTAATTGTTCGTCACGTTCCTGAACCTCGGCAAGCATGCTGTTATAAACAGTTGCCATTTCACCAAATTCATCCGCACCGATTTTGGTGATCCGATGGGTGAAGTTTTTCTCACGGGTCACGGTTTGCATAGCCAGCATCAGTTCCAATAGAGGTGCCAGAAAAACCTGCTGTAATTTAGTAGAGACAATGATAATTGCCATGCCGGTAACAATAAAAATCAGGCTAATGATTAAATAAAATCTGTTAAGTAAGGCTTGTAGTCCACTTTGGTCATCGGCTAAATGCAAAATACCTTGTAGTTCATCATCCTGTAAAATGGGACTGAATAAATTTAAAATATTTTTTTCATCATAAGTAATGACTTGTATATAACGTGGCAAGGGAGCAGCTTTTGCATTCGGCTGGAATAATTGACTGTACCAAGTGATTAATTGCGATTGTAGAGATTGAAATAAACTCTGTGTTTGCGTACTGTTTTGTGAAACATCGATGATGTTTTTTATGATTTCGCTGGTCCGTATTGTTGCCGGCTCTTTGGATGATTGGTAAGTGGCAAAAATAGTGCCGTTCTTGTCATACAAACGTGCAGTTATTACGCTGGGCTGGCTACGCATACCGTTTAGAAGTTCCTGACCGGTTTTGACATCATTAAAAGTTAATGAGGCGGAAGCGTTCCAGGTAATAATATCGGCTATTAACGACAGCTGAATTTCGGTCGCATGTTTTTTAGTGAAGTATTCATTAATCACTACGGAAGCCGTTACCAGAAGCAGGGCCAGCATAGTTGTTAAAGTCATGATCGAGATTAACTTTACCCGTATCGGAGCGTTATTAAACCACTTTATAGTCATTTTTTCATTCACCGATAATTTTGGCCAGTTTTAATAATCTTGCGCTGATATTCAGATTTGATTCGTGCACCACAGGCAAATTGACATGTAAGGTAATTTTTCCGTCCACATTTTCCAGACCAACCATGCCGCCTTGCGCGGCAAAATCGTAGCCTTGGCCAATGGTTAGTAGTGGATGTTTGTTTATGTCGACAAATACTTGTAGCAAAATATTTTGCTTTAATTCGCTGATATATAGGACGTGACAATCTTCAAAATTGCGCAAGCGCGATAGATTGACAATTTGTAGCGTTTTATTGCCTACGACTTTATTGTTAATACTGGTAAATGATTCTTGTACGACGTTATCGCCTATCACACAGAAATCAATTGATTCTTTGATGCGCGTTTGCGCTTCATCAGGCCAAGTGGTGAAACGTACAATATTCAGCGCCAGGGCTGCCAATACCGTTTGTTCTTCCAATGATTGGGCATACATTTGCGAGTGAGTGTTGAGTAATAAACTTAACCCCAGTAATGGCGGTAGAAATTTCTTGACCTGATTTATCATATGTCAAAATTTCCAGCTTACTTTTCCATACATCCCACGGTTAATTAAGGTTGGAAAGGTTTGATTTTCCGCTACATATTCCAGATGGTTTGGTGCCAACAGGTTTTGGCCAACTAATGACAATTCAATATCCTTGATGGGCCGCCAAGCAGCACGCAGATCCAGCGTGACGTAGTCTTTGATCGTTATATTGCCTAATGTGGTCACTGAAAAATTGCTGTCCACATAACGGAGCCAGAAATCCAGATCTATCGTCTCTTGGGGCGAGAATGCGCCACGTAATGACATCCGTTGCTGAGGACTAACACTGGTGGATACGATGTCCATGTTATTCAATTGTGTTTGTAACCAACTGTAATTGACATCCCAGCGCCACCAGTCCAGCATTTGCCAAACAGTAGCGATTTCGACACCATAGGTTTTACCTGACAGAGCATTGGTAAAATTCAGAGGTACAACTACGGCGTTACCGTTGAAATACGGGGTTCCTTGACTCGTGTAGCGAAGATCACGGTAATCATTGTAAAATCCGGTAACATCCAGGGACATCGCTTTGGAAAAGGTCGTTCTATAACCTGCTTCATAAGTAATGACTTCTTCAGACATATAAGCAGAGTTGCCCTGTGCTACTGTTACCACAGGTGGCGAGCTAAAAGGAGGAAAGGGTAGTGCTTGTGGGGGAGTAACGCCAAGCTGGATAGCGGCACTTTTCTCGGCCCGCGATGGCGTACGAACCGCTCTTGAAACTCCAGCCCACAGACGATGCTTATTATGGGGTGTCCACATGATTTTGGCCGAGGGTTGACCCTCGAAACCACTGTAGTCGTTATGTTCAAATCTGGAGCCGATCGTTAGCCAAAGTTTGTTGTTTATCAGCGTCAGCTCATCTTGTATAAAAGCACTGTACAATTGGTCATTGACACTGGCCGGATTTATATTTGCGATTGGTGCTGAACCATTTTGGAGCTGGTTACCTGCAATGCGGTCATGACCATAACGGTAACCCGATCCCCAGATGATTTCATGCCAGTCCAGCATGGCAAAGCGGTGCTGGAAGTCCAGATCCAGTGTATCGCGGCTATCATTAAACATAGTCTCATCGTGAGAGTAGTTATCGTAATAAAATTGCAGCGAGTAATCCGATGTTGGTGAAAAAGTATGCTGTAAGCGACTAAGGAGGTTGCCGCCAGAGTCGCTGTTTTTAACATTTTGGGTGCCCTGATAAGGAGACGTGATTTGCGAAAAAAAGGCAAGCTGATTGATATTGGCTTGATAAATATCACCCTGAACTGTCAGTGCATCCTGCGTGCTTAGGTGCGAGTCCAGTCGAAAGCCACCTTGTACTTTGTCCCAGTTATCGCCGGCTTTTCCACCGGACTGCAATGTATTTTGGCTGCGATCGAAACCTTTCACATAGGCTCTTGCTGTGGTGTCTTCACCTAATTTTGTGCCATAGCGCAATGAACCAAAGCCCTGTTCTTGGGTACCACCGCCTGCATTTACCAAGCCACCCTGAGTTTGGGATGATGATTTGGTGATAACGTTGATAACGCCATTTACCGCATTATTGCCCCACAATGCAGCTCCCGGGCCGCGGATGACTTCGATGCGGTCGATGTCTTCCATCATGACATCCTGGTTTTCCCAGTACACGCCGGAAAAAGAACGACTATAGGCGTTACGACCGTCAATAAGAACCAGTAATTTATTGGCAAAACGGCCGTTAAAACCTCGGGAGCTGACTGCCCATTGGTTGGCGTCAATTCTGGCTACATCCAGACCAGGCGCAAGGCGTAAAGCATCTGGAATGTTAGTGGCACCGGAGCGTTTTATGTCGTCATTGGAAATAACAAACGCGGCGGCAGGCGCATCATTAAGGGATTGGGCTTTTTTGGCTACGGAAGTGACTTCGACATTAAGTAAGTCTTCGACACTCAAGTCGACTGCCTCAGTTTGTTTTTCAGCGATAACCAGCGGGCTGAAACATAAAATAAGTAAGGATAGATAATAGTCAATGACTACTTTTTTATTATTAATCATATAACTCAATCTTCAATTTTTATGGAAAAAAGTAAAAATAATTTATTTTATACCATTTATTTCTTTGCCAATTAGCACAATAATTATTTATATATGCAGTATATAAAGTAAATTAATGGCGGGATGATACTATATCATTAATGATTAATAATAATGATTAGCGATGGTTTATGGTCATTAATCATCATAAATATGAAGAATTTACATGATAAGTAGTCGGGTGAAAGTTATTTACCTGTCAAGTTTTATGAAAATCGGACACAGTAACCATAAAATACCGGATAACTTTTATATTACTGCTGATGATTTGTATCGAAATTGAAACCAGTATAATTATTTCTAATTGATCTGATTATTTAGCCTTAATATATTGAAATTAACACCTGTTGTAACCGACTATTAGATATTATCTGCTTACCAATTAATGAAGGACTAACATGACACATTTTAATAACCCACTGAGTCTGCTTCTGGTTGGCGCTACTGGTGCCGTGGGCATACAGGTGCTGGCTTTGGCTCTTGTTGATCCGCGTATCAAGCAAGTGATTGCACCCACTCGTCGTCCGTTGCCAAACCATGCAAAATTATACAATCCAATCATTGATTTTACCCATTTACCCGTTGATGCATCCTGGTGGAATGTTGATGCAGTGATTTGTACGTTAGGTACGACAATTAAGGCGGCTGGTTCACAGTCGGCCTTTGCTGCCGTCGATCGTGACTTGCCAATTCAAGTGGCAAAGCTGGCAAGAACTGCAGGTGCTACACATTTTGCGCTAAATTCTTCTCTTGGTGCCAATTCTGCCGGAAGTTTTTACCTACGCACCAAGGTTGAAGCAGAGGATGGAATTCGCAATATCAACTATCCGGCTTTTACGATAGTAAGGCCATCGTTGATTGACGCTGCGCGTGAAGACGTGCGTCTTGGGGAAAAAATCGGCCTGATTGTTGCACGAATTTTCCGGCCACTGATCCCACTTCGCTACCGGCCCGTTAAAGCCGAGCGTATTGCGCTTGCCCTACTGGATGGAGTTTTGAGAGAACAATTGGGTGAATGTATTATCGAATCCGAACAACTTCAGAATTAAAACGTGCGGTTTGTGTATTTGTCCTGTCGATAGTTACTTTCATACCAAAATTGCAGACATTATTTGCGCATGTTGCAAAAATAAGAGTGTAGTTGTCTATAACGTTAGTATTATAAGTCAATAAAATCAATGAAATAAGGTTTGGCATGACTTGTGCTTTATAAATATTGTCAGTGAATAAAGCATTCGCTGTATAACCTTAATTTTGAGAGATTACTATGCTAAATAAAAATACTGATTCATTTTCGTTAAAAATTCTTGTGATAGCTGTAACCTTGGCTTTTTCTGCTTCAGCAGTCGCCGGGAATGATCGAGGCAAAAATAATGGAAAAAATCATATTGAAACGCATGCCAGTAATCACGCCGAGAATCATGTTAATTTAACTCCCGGTAGCAAAACCAAGCTCAAGAGCTATTTGACATCTGGTGTTGAACCTTTGGCTCAAGGTGAAATTAAGTTAGAGCAAAAGACGAGTAAAACCGAATTTTCGGCAGAAGTTAAAATACCAGTACCCAGCAGTATACTGGCAGTAACCGATTCTACTGTTGCCAATAGTGCGACGATGTTTTTGGTTTTGCGTAATAACTTAGGCGTAGATTATGCAGAATGTCATTTAGATATGAAAAATATTAAAACGGTAACAAAGAGAGGAATATCTAGTGTTATTGCTGAGTATGAAGTCAAGATCAGTGACCGCAATGGTTTTCTGCAAGCAAGTGCAGGTGTTTGCGATGTTGATTTGGCAAAAGTTGGCATTCAGAGCGGCATGCCCCTTATCCAATATGGTGATTCCGCCGAAGTTACTATTGATACCAATAATGCTATCGTTGGGCTAGGCAATTTCTAAGGCAACGCGTAAAAACAGCCGAAAGCATTGGCTGTCGCGTGATTTTTGCTGATTTTTCTAACAGGATGCCCGGAAAAATCTATCGCAAAAATAGCGACTTCCCGCACCGAGTCTGACACCTTATATAACTTTACCCTTTCACTTACACAAATTAAAAGAGACATTCACTATGAGTCAAGATAACGAATTACATGACAACAATCAAGATAACGAATTGCATGACAACAATCAAGATAACGAATTACATGATAACAATCAAGGCAACGAATTAAACGATAACACTGGCAACCATTCAGAAATCAAAAGTTCGTTAGATAATAGTCATTTGGGCAGTACGAGTGATCATGACAGATTTGATGGGGGAACCAGTGGCGACCATACATTTGATGGTGGTGCGGGTGACGATGATGTGGATTACCACACGTCTGCACACTCAGTCGCTGTTAATTTACAAACCGGTAAGGCAACCAGTGGTGGAAGCAATCATTCATTGACCAGTATCGAAAATGTGACGGGTAGTCAATTTGATGACAACCTGACTGGTAACAGCCAAGATAATCATCTTGACGGTGGTGATGGTAATGACACCATGGACTTTGATTGCAATAAGAGCGCAATGACTGGAATAGGCCGTGCAAGTGACGGTACTCTGATGATTAAAAGTAGCGACGGTACTGATACCCTGTTACATATTGAAAACCTGCATTTTTTGGATGGCAATTTAACAATTAGTGAGTTGATTGCACAGTACACGCCAGGAGTTTTGTTTTCTTCAAGTGCTAGTGACGGTACATCGAGTTATCTTTTGCCTACCAAATATGCCGGTCCTGTTACTTTTTTAGACTATGAATTACTGGGCAAATCAACAGGGGATGTTATTACCGGATCAACAACTAACGACTTTATGAATTTACTCGATGGCGATGATGCGGCGAATGGTGGTGCAGGCGATGATGTGCTTGATGGTGGTGTTGGATCAAATTTCTTGACCGGTGGCAGTGGTAACGACACAATATTTCTGGACGGTCGTAGCGGAGCTACTACATGGTCAACCCTGACAGACTTTAGTGCCGGTGATCACATTAATATTTGGGGTTGGAAGGCAGGCATCAGTAAGCAGGTAATGGCATTGGAAAATCAGGGTGCCGATAGTTATAAAGGTGCTACTTTTCACTATGATCTCAATAATGATGGACAGATTGATACCTCGATTACCTTGACTGGCTTGGCAATCGCTCAAACACCTACAGGCGTTTCACAGGATGTATCAGGAAATGGCTATTTGCTTATAGGTTGAGTGGATTTTATAAATTAAAATTTATTACCTGAGCAATATCCTAATAGCATCGCTAATGTTGAATTGAGCTTAGGGTTTGGAATCGTTGTGTTCGGGGTATTTTTAAGTTGTCTGATTTTGCTGTATGAATGACAGCCTTTATAATGCCTCATGAACATTCACCGCATCTTGTTAACTTCTTTTCTGGTACTTTTGCTTCTAGCGACAGTACCCATAGTAGCGCTTTCATTTTATGCATCGAAAGTTGCTTTAGAGGTTGAAATTGGCCGAAGTCTTAAAAATGACGCAGCCATGTTGATGGATCAAATTGATATGTTGGTCTTTGAGCGGTTACAAAATGTCCATTCATGGAGCCATCTGGATATTATTCAAGAAGGCCGTATTGGTGATGTGGACAAGCGCCTGGCGCAATTTTTGGCGGAATTGGAGTATGGTTATCCGGGGGCATACCGAAGTTTATTTTACTTAAATAGAGATAACCGGATTGTTGCCGCCGGAGATCCTGCGTTAACCAGAAGCTCTTTTCTCCCGCAAGGCGACTGGTTACCCGTACAAGTACCAAACGGCGAAGTTTTTCTGCAGACTCTACAGCTACAGGCTCCTTATGAACAGGCTGATCTGTTAATCCGGGCTCCTGTGCCTGATAACTACGCAACCGGGGACATTGGACAACTGTTTGGGGTGTTTGATCTTCGGCAGATTTTCCGGTTGTTCGATCAAGCCAGTCATGCAGATGCCGGTGAGCGTTTTGTGATACTAATGGATGCCGATGGTCGGACAATAGCGGCGTCGGATGCCGTGCGTAGCCAAAAATTGCTATTGACTGATACCTTCGCAAGCTGGAGACTCCAAGAACAAAACGGCACCACTGTTCATACCGGACAACCATTAACTGATTCATCGGTATTGGTTGGTTATGCTGTTTCCAAGGGTTATCAAGGCTATGCAAATATGGGTTGGTCATTGTTGGTTATTAAGTCTACACAACAAGCATTTCAACCTATCTGGGCCTTGTGGTGGTTGTTTTTTAGTGCTTTTATTATAACGGGATTGGTCGCTGGCGGTGTTGCTCAATGGGTGGCGGGACGAATTGCCAAGCCCCTGCTGGATTTAACCGCTTGGGTTCAATGCTTCCAAAAATCGTCAGATTATGCTGGCCCCAAGGTATCCGGTGCACAAGAGGTACGAGAATTGAGTGCAGCCTTCGGGCAACTCATTGATGATTTAGCACGATCACGTGAACAAGTCATCCATGCAGCTAAATTAGCCGTAGTTGGCGAAATGGCAGCAATAATGGCACACGAAGTACGAACTCCGTTAGGTATTTTGCAAACCACCGCACAAATGTTGCAATGGGAAACGGCGTTAAGCTCTGAAGGCAGGGAAATGACGCAAATGGTTATTGAAGAAAGCGCTCGTCTCAACCGTTTAATTTCGACCTTACTGGATTGCGCCAGTCCGAGACAGCCCAATATGCAACCTAAAAATCTGCCTAAAATCATCCAGCGAGTGATCGAGTTACTTGCTACGCAGGCACATAAAAAAGCGCTACAGATAGACTGGTTGTTACCTGAAAATAAAGAGATTATCGAATGTGATGAGGAATTACTGGTTCAGGTTTTTCTAAATCTAATTCTAAATGCCATTCAAATTATTCCTGTAGGTGGACGAATACGGGTACGTACTGATTATTCGGATATCGAAGCAATAAAGATAACTATAGAAGATAATGGTCCGGGTATTCCACCGGAAAATTGTGCTCGCCTGTTTGATCCTTTTTTTACCACCCGCGAGGGGGGTATTGGCCTTGGCTTAACTGTTACCCGGCAAATTGTTGCTATCCACGGAGGTCGTCTGGTTGCCGATAATAGTGAGTTGGGCGGCGCGTGTTTTACGCTGTTTTTACCATTTTCACAGGGAGGAAAGTTATGTTAAACGGTGCACGTGTTCTGGTCGTTGACGATGAACCCAATGCGTTACGGATGCTGGAAATATTGTTACGTAAATTCGGTTGTGTCGTTTTTTCCGCGCCCGACGGAAAAACAGCAATGGAAATAGTTCGTGAAAAACCGATTGATTTAGTGATCACCGATCTTAATATGCCGGGTATGAGTGGTTTAGAGTTATTGGCCACTCTGCGTAGCGAAAATCAAACCATTCCAGTGATTGTTGTGACAGCCTACGGTACGGTCGAAAATGCAGTTGCCGCAATGAAACTGGGGGCCTTTGATTTTATAATCCGTCCACTGGATGTCGCGCAAGTGGAAATGATTGTTCGGCGTGCACTTGAGGTGCACAGGGTACTTCAGGAAAATGAATTCCTGCGCGATGAAATGAATAAAGGTTGGGGGGAGTTCGTCGGCCAATGTCCGGCCATGCAAAAAATATATGAATTGATTCGACAAGCAGGGCCTAGTAAAGCCAGCATATTTATTATCGGTGAAACCGGAACCGGCAAGGAATTAGTAGCACGTGCCATTCATACTCATTCAGGTCGTCATGGCTTATTCGTTGCCATAAACTGCGCTGCTATTCCTGCCGATATTCTGGAAAGCGAATTGTTTGGCTATGTTCGCGGCGCTTTTACCGGCGCTCATAAGGATCGGGTTGGTAAATTTGAGTTGGCGCACGAAGGCACCTTGTTTCTGGATGAAATTACCGAGATGAACCCATCTATTCAAGCCAAATTGCTACGCGTACTCCAGGAAAGTCGTATTGATCGTTTGGGTAGTAATCAAAGCATAGATATCGATATCCGTATTATCGCTGCAACTAACCGCGCTCCACTGGAAGCTGTTCAGGCAGGGCGCTTACGCGAAGATCTTTATTATCGTATCAATGTCTTGGGAATTCAATTACCGCCTTTGCGGGAACGACGCGAAGACATTCCTTTATTAGCACATTATTTTCTGGAAAAATATCGACAGTCGCTTGGTGGCGGTTCTGTTAAGCTCTCGACTGAGGTCACTCAGGCATTAATGGGCTACGCATGGCCTGGCAATGTCCGCGAACTGGAAAATATGATGGAGCGTGCGGCTGTTTTAAGCCAAGGCGTTGAGGTAGGCGTCAGGCATTTACCCCAAGAAATACTGTACACCACATTTCCGGTCATAGTATTGTCTGCTGTCGATAATGACGATCTGGATTTGGAAGCCGGGGTAGCAACACTGGAAAAGACCTTTTTAAATAAAGCCCTTGCAGAATCCGCCGGTAATAAAGCCAAGGCTGCACGTATACTAAAAATCAGTGAGCGCACACTTTGGTACAAGCTCAAAAAATATGGATTAACTGCAGGAAATTCTGAATAAATTGATCGGTTAGGTCAATACCTTCGCCAATTGGTATGAGTAATTTATAGATATCGGAGGAAGGAGGAGGAGAAAGGAGAAAGGAGAAAGGAGAAAGGTCAGAGAAGGTAGAATACCGCTTCTAACAGAGCATTCGCACCCA
>NZ_JAOEGU010000089.1 GCF_025583945.1 Methylobacter psychrophilus | reverse complement strand
CATCAATCTTTTGCTCGCCGATTTTTTTATGTAAATCCTTGAGAAAATGTAATTTCGCAATAATTAAATCGGCGATTTTTTGCGTTTGCGGCTCAATATACAGATCAATGTCGCCTCCCTTGGCATCCCCCATGCCCAGCTCTTGAGCTTGGGCAGCCAAGTCATCGAGAGCTTTGAGTCGTGCTTCATCAATTCGTTGCTTATATTCGAACACATCCTTAGCCAAAACGCGTCGATGCGTACCCACTTTTCTAAATGGAATTTTGCCCTGCTCCAACAAATAAACTAAATGTGGCCGACTTACATTTAACAATTCTGCCGTTTCCTGAGTAGACAATTCTGCATGTATTGGCATAACCGTTATGGCATTGCCTTTGGACATTTCCGTCAACATGGTGAGCAACAAATTTATAGCATAGCCCGGTAACATTAAATCTTCTGATTCATTATTATTACTGGCTATTTTTAAATGAAGCCTTTCGTTATGGGCATATTTTGATAAAGCGCGGCTGGTTATTTTAGCTTCTTCTGCTTCTTGCGCGGTGGGCAAATGAACCACATTAGATAACGTCACACTGCTTACTCCAAATTATTATTAATTACCTGACACAAGATAAACGAAAATTACAACTCAACTTTTGCAGCGTTCCATTACCCTATCTCAAAAACAAATTAAACATGTATGTACCTTGTCAATTATCGGCTACCCGCCTAAGCCGGGACAAGCCACAAGACTTAACCGCATAAGCCCTAAACTTATCGAAGGGTCGTTCATAGCTCAACAGACTCACCACGTAAGGCGACGCCGTCAGACCGACAAGGATGCAGGTATCCAGTGCCAGGGAGGGTAATTTTACGATAACATTACCGCATGATTTAGGGTCTATGACAAACTACAGATTCACATCCCTATGACTTGATTCCGGCATCTCTGCGGGAATGACGGACTTTTTAGCACTTAGCGAATCATTTGGCTGCTCAGTATCCCGTCTCAATTTGTAACCATTTTATGTTAATGCTAAATATCTGAAAGGGAATCTTGGAAAATACGATAAGAAATAATCTCGATACCATAAAATGGATTTAACGTTAATAAATCATCATCACCCGTCACTAAATAATCGGCATGCCCCGAAACCAATAAATCCAGAACCAACTAGTGTTCTGGCTTCTATTCAGCTCTTAATTCACATTTAAGATTAACTCCGTTGCGGAGCTGTCGATCATTAAATCTCTCATTTTAAACTGCCAACAAAGACACCCTAATGACGCCTTATCACATCTTAATGCATCAGGAAGCCTACAAAAAAGCCGAAGCCTATCGTATTGAACTTGCCTTCATTCCGTCATCGCCAGCAGGTTGCTATCTGTAGCGAGAATTGCAAGGCAAGAATATAGTAAGCCTCAGTACTGAAACCTTCATTGAACATCTCGTCGCAACCAAGCCACCACTAATTTTCGCAGAAAGTGCCGTTTACGGTGATGGCAAGGACTGGAATCAAACTGAACTTTCGATACTTGGTGATATTGGCGTGGCTACCCGCGTAATAGTTTATGACGATAGCAAACACTTCAAACCCAAAGTGCATACGACACCGTTTTCGGCAACGCTGCTTTACATTCCAGGTGCTTTATTGAGAAATGGTACCGGCAATGTGCCTGCCGACTGGCACGAAATCATACGGGATGATCAGATTGATCAAGCCTCTTATCAGGCACTTTACGAGCGGCGACTATTGCCATTATTTATATACGCCAACGATAAAGCTAAATCCGAAGGTAAAAAGGCGCTGATCACTATTCCCGGGCTGGGTTGCGGCCAGTTTACGGGGCCATTTATCGGTAAGATGGGTGGGTATCTCAAGGAGGCTATTACATTCTTGCTTGAGAAATATGCAACGTACCTTCCAAATATAAAAGCGGTGTACTACGACCCCTTCAACGAAGGTCAGAATGAACGTATTGAATTCGCCGCATTATCATTATTCGTCAGGCCACTGATGCAAGGTAATCAAGATAAGCCGCAACTTTGTGAGCTAACCCGTTACGCAGAGGATGGTGATGATTACAGTGACTGCCTGCTTTACAGTGTCGTGGCCTGGGATAATGTCTCCTGGCCCGGCAATGATTTTTATGGTGGTGCCCGTGCTACTGACGATGGCGTAAAAGCCGCTGCGACCAACTCCATGGCATCCCTAACCGGCATTCAAGGTGAATATAACGCGACCAGTAATACCTACGATCCACCAAGCAAATACCAAAATTGGGCAGCGGTCGTCCGGCAAAATAATCTCAGAATCACAGTGCAGAATAACTTGAGTGTTTTTCCTGTTGATGGTGGTGAGTAATTGAAGAAGCTCTCGGTATCTATATCTTAAATTAAGCGTATAGCCAAATTATCCCTTCTCTCAAATCCTGTTGATATTTTAAAATGAAACTGTCCGTCCGGTAACGGTATCCATTTAGTCACTCTTTTACAGAAAAACATAACAACTAACTTACGCATGCTAAAACAGAAATCAATTAAGTTTGGATAATACTGGGGTTTTTTTGTGTCGCTAAAACAGAACCGCAAACAATACGGTTTTTTGTGCCTGAAATTCTGGCAAGTGTTGCGGTTTGTTATGATTTTTTATTTTCAAATGTCACGTGAGTGTCACGTGGAGAATTTCAGGCATAAAAAAAGGACTCGGTTAACACCTAAGTCCTTGTTTCTTATGGTGGCGATAGGTGGACTTGAACCACCGACCCCGGGGTTATGAATCCCGTGCTTATTTAACAAGAGCTTAAAAATCAATTACTTGTAAGGCTTGCCCGGCCATTATCCAGTTCATACATACCCTGCCCTACGTGGGTTGTCTCATGTAGTAGTTACAGATCTACTACATGATTCCAGGCATTAACCCTGTTTGTTTACCAAAAAGGCTACCGTGCCTTTGGGGTGTTTTTTACGGATTTGTTTTTTTGTAGAATCCACAAACGCTTGAGCGGTGTCACTAAGTACGGCCCTTTGGTCAGAGGGTAAGTTTTGCCATAAACGCGCAAATTCAATTGCTTCATTAGTTAAGCCCTCCTTGTCATTGGCCGCACCAGTCAATTCCTCATGGTTATCGTCTGTTTCGCCATATAACTCGGGATGCACATTATCAAGCCAACCTTTAGGCTTATTAAATGCAGTTTCTATTTCGCACGCGATCTTGTTACCAATATTTTTTATTGGGCTTTTACCGATCAAACTACTAATTTGTGATTGTGATTTACCGGTTTTTTCAGCAAAAGAATTAATGCCACCGACAGCAGTCGATAGATGCCGCGCATTTTTTCTTCTAATTTCTGTTATATCCATTATATCCATTTGTCCATTGTACATTAATTATTACCTTTAAGGGAATATCTGCAAAAGCGTAGAGCACTAAATTTTATTTACAATATTACTTTTTTGGTGATAATATCGCTGTATAAATTATTATCTTTATGGTAATATATGGCTTGTTTTATTAGGGGCTATTATGTTTAAAGAATATTTTTTAGGATTGACAAAAGAGGCGCGTGAAGACTACGCAAGCCGTGCGGGTACAACTGCATATTATATTCACACACATTTAATCAATCGGTACAAAATACCACGCAAAAAGTTGTTACAAGGCTTGGCCGAAGCGAGTAATGGGGCAATTACAGAAGAAGAACTTATTAAGTTCTTTTATCAGGGGAAAAAAGTAGCAGCATAATAAGCCATAAAGTCTATTTTTAACCATGTCAAATCCACAAACCGAAAACGGATACACCCGTATAGTAAACGAACTTCTTGAAGCACTTTATCGCTTTGAATTTAGTAAATGTGAATATCAGATCATATTGGCCATTATACGAAAAACTTACGGATATCATAAAAAAGCAGACAGCATAGGCAATACACAATTAGCGCAAATGACCGGTATTGAACGAAGTAATGTTGCGCGAACAATAAGATCCTTAATTGAAAAAAATATCCTGCTCCGTAACACTGACACATACACGCATACAGTCGGGATTAATAAACATTATGACGAATGGGATTTAATAGAAAAAAGCAGTAGCCAGGGCAAAAAATCAAAAAAAACTGTGGTCACTGGTGACCACAGTCTACAAGAAAGTATGGTCATCAGTGACCACAGTTTACCGGTAAGTATGATCATGGATGACCACACTTTAAAGACAAATACAGGTATAAATAATCCGGTTTTTGAGCAAAGTGTGGTCAAAAA
Organism: Methylobacter psychrophilus; assembly: GCF_025583945.1. Taxonomy (GTDB): domain Bacteria; phylum Pseudomonadota; class Gammaproteobacteria; order Methylococcales; family Methylomonadaceae; genus Methylobacter_C; species Methylobacter_C psychrophilus. Next base: position 3,361 of record NZ_JAOEGU010000089.1, on the reverse strand, counting down.
TGGGGATTTTTCAGAACAAAGTGTAGTCACCGGTGACACACCAAGTGTGGTCAAATTTAAGCGTTTTATTGCTAAAAGTGTGGTCACCCGTGACACATACAAAAGAAAAGTAAAAGAAAGTGAAAGAAAGACCACCACGACTACAGCTTTTGTTAATAACACCGCGCAAAAGAAAAACAGCAGTGGTGGTAGTGATGATTTTTCTGTGTCAGGAAAAAGCCAATTACCAGAAAACATAACGGAAGTATTGGTTTTTCCACGGCAATTAAGCGCTATTGAGCAGCAGGCCGCACGGCAACTTTTAGTTCCGTGCGGCGCACAAGCACAGGATGTACTGGATGTGTTGGCGGCAGCAATCGGGGCCGGTAGAGTGCAAACATCACCGCTTGCCTTGCTTGGAGGTTTGGTGCGGCGTTTAAATTCCGGTGCTTTCGACTCAACACCCGGGCTTAAAATAAAAATCGAACGGGAAAAAGTAAACAGATCACAGCAACCGGCAAAACCAAAAGCACCAATCGACCGAGAAAAAAACAAACAGAATATGGCAAATCTTAAAAGTAAAATGCAATTACGCTAAACAAAATCAGGGTTAACAAGAATTTTAAGCGGATTTTTTTAACATGCAACTCTCAACAGAAATAGCTTTGCCAGTGCTGACTTACCTGTGGGTTTGCGGGTTATCGTTGTTGTCAGGCATGGCCACCTACTGTAACCGGATCTGCAAGGGGGAAACGTTGGGCTCGCCGTATAGCAGTTTTTTTCTGGATATTTTTTATTGCCAGATGGCCGGCTTAATTACCTATTTTCTGGCGGTATCGGCAGGCACCGAGGGCTTTTTAACGGCGGCACTGGTGTCCACCGGGTCGCACATGGGCGCACGGCTGATTTTTGCGGTTGAATCCTTGGTCATGCATACCGTGCATTTACACGAACAAACCCGGGAGAAAGACTAATGGCCACCGTCAAAGGCCCGTTGTTTTCGGTCGCGGCCACCGGCAAATTTAACAATCTTCTGGAGTTTCGTACCGGCAGCGGTAAAACTACCGTGCATGGTATCCGTGCCTGTCCTGCCACCCGGTCACAGGCACAACAGGCACAAGCCTTGCGTTTTGCTCAGGCGGTTAGCGGCTGGCAAGCCTTGAGCACTGCCCAAAAAAACACCTGGAAAGCGGCAGCGGTTTATACCGGCCACAACGGTTATCAGCTGTACATTTCCGAATACCAGACCCAAAATATTAACCCGCCACAGCAACCGGTCGTGCCATGAAATTAAAAATTATCAAGCTACCAGAGCCAAGCCGTTGTCATTGGCGGCGTTTTCAGGCCGAATGGGATTTTGAGACCGCTTGTGGTCATTATTTTCAAACCGAAACCGGTAACGGCATGACCGATATCGGTTTTCAGTTTTGCCCGTTTTGTGGCCGCCAAATAACCGAGCAGGTGTTGGGCGCCGAACTGGAGTTCAGTTAATGCCACCGTTAAGCGCTTTTCAGGTTGCCGAGGCCAATATTCGCTTATTGTCCGGTGATGACTGGGCGCCGTGGTTCGTGCAGCAAGTCGATCAGGCGTTAACATCCATCCATTTGTCGATTTACATGATTTCCGATCATTGGCGTTCACCGGAGGTGGGCAAGTTAAATCTGGTCGATAGCCTGGTTAAGGCCGGTCTACGTGGCTTGACGTGTCGCTGCATCATCGATCAGCCGCACAACCTTAACCGCCGCATTCCCTTCAACACCAAGGCCGCGCGTAAACTACAGGCCGCCGGCTGGAAAATCCGCATCATGCCCACCGGTAAAACCCTGCACGAAAAAATCCTGTTGCTGGATAAACAACTGGTCGTTATCGGTTCGCACAACATCAGCAAAGCCAGTGCCATCAGTAATTTTGATACCTCACTGGCGGTTGATTCGGCGGCGTTGGCCGAACGGATTTACCGGCAATTTTGGCAGCGCTGGCGGGTCGCGGTGCCGTTTGTGGCGGATGTATGGCTACGGTAAGCCATCAACACATCCCGCCCAGTTTGTTGGCAGGTTACGGCGCGTTGTTAACAACGCCCGGCCAACATGCCGGGTTAACGCCGCGTATCGGCTTAAAAGCCAGTGCACGGCAAGCGCAAATACCAGCGGCCCTTGATCCTGCGTTAACACTACGCCGCGATGCCGCGCGTTGGTTGGTTCAGCAATGGCAACCCAATAACCCGAGTTTGTTTTATGCGCAGCGTCTGGCAGAAATCAGAAGTTATGATTTTAAACCTGCCTATTGGCATACCTTAACGCCAAGCCGTGATCGTACCGAATATGGCGAGCCTGAAATAAAAGCCTATGAGCGCCCGGTTAACGGGCTGTATGCCGATCCCTTACGCCTGCAAACCGATTGTGTTTACACAACCTGGTCAAAAACCTACCCAACGCCGGCAGGCGATGGCACGGTTTTACAACCGGCTCCCGGCTGGCAAGGTGAAGTGATTGGCGGCGTGTGGCGGGATTTATGGTTTGCGCAGCGACGCTTGACGTTTTTCTTACCGGTCATCGTCAGCAAAACCGACATGAGGCCGGTTTTGCTGGTTTTGGCCAGTCAGGTTAAAGCCGTCGCCAGTTTCCGGGTCAACACTGCCTGGTATGCACGGTGTTGCTGGCCGTATTTTTTCCGGGAACCGGCAGGCGAGCTTCAGCCCAAAAATTATTTAATCAGCAACTGGCAAAAAAGCGATATCTACCCGATGGCGTTGGCCAGTGAAACCGAACATAACTGGCAATGTACCCACAGCTTGCAGGTGCTGCGTAATCCGCGCCTGGGCGACACCTTCAAACAACCGATCCACTGCAACCGCTTAGGCGTGGTCATCACCACTCCGCCCGGTCGTGGCGTGTACTTTGCCCGCAATGATGCCGTAAAAGTCACTCATCACGAAACGGTAACGGTTTATGTTGGCAAGGCACCCGGTTAACACGCCTTACACAGTTCCCCTCTTTGGCAAAGAGGGGTTAGGGGAGATTTTTAAACCATCGGCAACCTTCCCTTCAAGGGCTGTTATCGGTTTAGTATTACAGAAAAATGAGTCAATTTAATGCACAATAACCGCAAGATCACCGAAGAAGACGGTAACAATGGTTAAAATCACCCGCCCGTTATTTAGCGATTCGGCCAAAGGCAACCTTGGCAATATCGGCGCGTTCCGCAGAGGACAAACCGGGCCACAATTTATCCCGTTAAGCGTACCAACCGACCGGAAAACCGCCAAACAGCTACGCCTGCGCGCCTGTTTTTCGGTGGCAAAAAAAGCCCATGCCGCACTGCCAAGCGGATCACGGCCCCGGTGGGGCATTTATTGGCGGCAATACTTACAGGAGCATCCGGG
>NZ_JAOEGU010000088.1 GCF_025583945.1 Methylobacter psychrophilus | reverse complement strand
ATGCAAAATTTTCAGGATTGCCAAAGATGTTTATCGGGGCAAACACAAGCATTACTCTTTGACATGGAATTTAGTGGCTGCTCTTGTTAACTTACGCTATGGCTGTATTTAGGAAAGATGTCTATTGATTATATTGGCAATCGGTGCAGTCTCAGGATGGCTAGCTGGCATCGTTATGAAAGGCGGCGGGTTTGGTCTTATCGGCGATATTATTGTAGGGATTATCGGCGCGGTTGTGGGTGGTTATATATTTGGGTTTTTTGGCATCAGTGTGGGTATCGGACTCATTGGCTCAATTGTAACTGCCACGGTAGGCGCGATAATCTTGCTTTTCGTTATTAGATTAATCAAACGCGGCTGAAAAAGTCTGTTAATCCCTATTTGAAATGCCCAACAGTGTTTGGACACTGTATCTTTCGTAACTTGTTTTGAAGGACATTATGACAAAAGAAATAATCACTAAAACCCAAGGCAATTTACTCACCGCCTTATGCGTTGGTTTTAACCTGTTTTTAGTCAGTGGCGACACTAACGCCAAAGAAAGTTTTGAAACGTTACCCGAAACGAAAGACTACAGTTTTGCAGAAGCCGCTATCGAATCCATCACCGGCGATGTTTATTGCGACAAAGCCGCAGAAAACTGGCAAAACCTTTCTTATAAGAATATATTCAGCAAAGGCTGGGGGAAACCGTGGGTCAGCCCGCCCAATGGTGGTGGCGGTGCGCCGCGTCAGGGCTGGATTAATGCGTATGATGGGGTTTTTTACCGTTTGAGTATTGCTACTTTCGGTTGGCAACACGGTAATAACGGCGATAGCTATGCAGGTAACCTGATAAGTTACACACCGCTGAACCAGCGTCTTGAAGTTATTACTGAAATTCCTATGGCATCCAGCACGGGTGCTAATGGACAAACCAACTTCGGCGATTTCAGAATCACACCCCGCATCATTCTTTCTGAATCCAAAAATACTACTCAATCTTTTAATCTCACTTTCCGCACGCCCACCGGCAATAGTATTAATGGCAACGGTGTCGCGTCGATTACACCGCAATATCAGTTTTGGCATAATTCATGGAAAGGCTTGGTGGTTCGCGGTGGAGCAGGTTTTACTATTCCCTACGCAGGCGAACTGAGTAAAACGGGAGTGCGTAGTTCGTTTGATGCCAATTTAGCAATAGGTTATTACTTCACACCTCACGATGCTGTCCCGTTTGGCGATATGGTCTGGTATGTTTCAACCAATCTCAGCCAGCCAATAGACAATCGTGCGGCAACCAGCAATACTTTTGTATCACTCACTCCTGGTTTTCGTAGTCATGTCGGTGATAACTGGTATTTACTGGGTGCATTGGAAGTTCCTGTTACCAGCAATTCATCCTATGACTATCAAGTCATGGGAGGTATTATGAAAGTATATTAATCGCCCGTAAATTGATTAAAAATGCCCAACAGTGTTTGGGCCTTTTCATTTTTAAACAAAAGAAAACCAGTGATGAAAACATTATTAGCAATCTTGATAGCCCAGCAATTCTCATTATAGTAAACACTTTTAAATCATAATGTTTTAAATTAAATTTACAAGCCTGTTTTTCATTCTACAAAATCCTATTTTTCACCGATGCCGTAAAGACTGATAAAACAGAAGTACTAATATTATTATTCATTTGGTTCTTCGATTACTTTACAAGTATCGCGGTAGAACACATACAAATTTTCAAAACTATAGTGCTATCTTTTTGATTTTATTTATATTTCCATAATTAGAATTGCTACAAGTTATCAGTCTTCATTACTGTTGATAAAGCGATAGATTACTGCACCCAGTAAAGCACCTGCAATTGGGGCAACCCAAAAGAGCCAGAGTTGTGCTAATGCCCAATCTCCTGCATAGATTGCAACGCCAAGACTTCTTGCGGGATTGACCGAAGTGTTAGTAACAGGGATGCTGATCAAGTGGATCAAAGTAAGAGCCAGACCAATGGCAAGCCCAGCAAAGCCACTTGGCGCATTTTTATGGGTAACCGACAAGATGATGAACAGAAACATCATGGTCATGACAATTTCTGTCACCAGTCCAGCTAATAAAGAGTATCTGCCTGGTGAATGCTCACCGTAGCCATTGGAAGCAAAACCACCGATAGTAGTAAAATCTGCTTTGCCGCTAACAATAAGATATAAAACTCCTCCTGCAACTATCGCACCCAAACATTGAGCAATAATGTAAGGTAGAAGTTTGTCTGCTGGAAATCGGCCACCTGCCCAAAGTCCAATGGATACGGCGGGATTCAGGTGACAACCGGAAACATGGCCTATTGCATAAGCCATGGTCAAAACGGTTAGACCGAAGGCAAAAGCAACGCCTAGAAAGCCAATACCAAGGCTGGGAAATGCGGCATCCAAAATCGCACTACCGCAACCACCAAGAACCAACCAAAATGTTCCGATAAACTCAGCACTATACTGTTTCATATTTTTCCCCTGTTTTTTTAAGTCAAAAATTACGCCAGATATAGAGTCCTTAGTTGATGTATCAACATTGATCCTCCAGTCAATCAAGATGGACTCTTAGCTCATGTATTTATTATGTCGTTTAATTAATTCTGGCCTCTATCTCTAATATTCAATTTAGTAAAATCTTGTTATTTTCTAAATTTAGACATTAGACACCCTGGAAATGAATATTGACGCTGTCCGATGTGTCGAGAGGAAAGACTCAAACCCGGTTTTGCATGTTCTCTCTTTGGGTTCAAAATGATATTTCAGATAATTTTTTATCATTTATCCTGTCAATTCACCAGAAGTCACGCAAGCAAATGCTAGAAGTTCAGGCTTAAGTTTAAAATACCTTCATAATCCCACCTTGCACTTCAATGGGGATGTCCAACAGGAGGAAAACGTACGTTAGCGCTAAAAGTGGGTTGACAAATTCCATAAGTGCCTAAGATATAAAAGTTTATGGACACAGAAATAGCACTAAGAAATCATGTCTACTAAATTGTTTTTCACCACATTAATAGATAAGCTGTCTACTAATCTACTTAAGAGACAGTGTTAACTATGTTTTTTGGCTATAAAAGCCAATAGCTTTGCTTAGCGTACGTTTTTAGTACTGTTGCACTTAAAACACCTCTTAAGACTTAATTTAATCAGATTGGAAATACAAAAACTATTAGTACAACTACTTAGTTGATCCGAAAAACGAGGTTTTAAATGGTTCGAGTAAATGAGCAATGGCTGGATATTTTGAGCCAAAATGTCTAGTGTTAAAAACAGTGTCCCTTGAATTTAGTGGCTTGCAAGGATATCAAAGGGCCAAAACAGAATACAGCACGATAGTACCATCTGAATTAATAGCATATTGCCCACTTTCATTCTGCCATATTCATCGCCATAAAGCTGTCAGCCGCGACTGGCAGTTGATGGCCGTCAACTGTCTGCTGTCATCAGTTGAAACTGTATCTTAGCTTACAAATTCAGGATGCTCATAAATGTTGTTTGTTATCATATATCAAGTTCAAGATCAGATAGGGCTGTACTGCTGCAAGCATAGATGAATCCGGCATTTCTGGTTTTGGCATCAATTTCACAAAATGGACTAACGTTAACCTTACCTTTACATTTAACCTCGCATTCACCACATGTGCCACTGCGACAACTGTAATCGATCTCAATGCCATGAGCTTCGGCCAGTTCCAGCAGTGTTGTATTTTCATCGGTATCGACTGTTTTTCCTGATCGGGTAAAAGTGATTTTGTGTAAGGCGCCTTTCAGTTGCAATGATTTTGCTATATCACCAGATTCTTGTACAGAACGTCCAGAACTAAAACTTTCGGTATGAAAACGTGACCTGTCATACGCCATATCACGCAATAACTTTTTGATATTGTCGGCAAAAGGTTTGGGACCACACAAAAATATATCGCGTTCATGAATATCGGGAACAAACATGTTCAGCATGTGATCATTAATCCGTCCAGTTAATCCTGTCCAGAAATCCGTGCCGTGCGATCCTGATGTTACCGTTATTCCGATATCAAAACTTCGGTTACGAGCTGACAGCATTTCAAATTCCTTGCGAAATATAATGTTCGCCGGTGATTTAAAAGAAGCCAATAATTTGACATCCACGTTCGCAGCGGTGTCTGCAATCCAGCGACTCATGGAAAGTATCGGCGTAATACCGCTACCAGCACCTATAAACAGTATTTTATTGGCGGGGTAATTAAAACAGGTAAACTTTCCGGCAGGTCCCTTAACGGTTAGCACGTCACCTACTTTAACATGCTCACAAAACCAGTTTGAAACCAGTCCGCCCGGCATTCTTTTGACAGTCACCTCCAATAAATGAGGCCTTGAAGGACTGGAGGACATACTGTAAGAGCGATTGACTTCTTGATTAGCAATTTTCAGTATAAAAGTAATAAACTGCCCCGGCTTATAGTAAAAGAGCAGTGGTTCTTCACCGCTCAGGCGAAAAGTTTTGCAATCATGGGTTTCTTCAATAATATCGACAACCTTAAGGTTAGTGATGCCTTCGTTCCATATTTTTAGTTGACCCGGATTTTCGATCATATTAATCAACAACGGACTGGGCACCGGGGGAGGAGGCTCTTTATAGAAAAAATCCGGTATGGTATCCAGTTCATCGGCTTCAAGAGCAGCATCATCAATACAACCTGGCGTATTGGCGATAGAAAATTCCAGTCGATAACCGGGAATATCTATTTGCACGCCATTATGAAGCTGAACTGGTTTATTGAGCTTCAGTTTTTTATTTTTAATCAGTATACCGTTGTTACTGTCCAAGCTTTCAATATAGAATTTCCCTTCCCTATTCAATATAACGGCATGAAACATGGCCATTCCCGGTGCTTCAAGTTGTAAGTTGGCATCGGGATGTCGGCCAATAATCGTTTCTCGTACAAAATGTTGGAGGGGAATTTCATCAACAAGGACGCCTGATTTGTAGATCCACATTTTATCCACAGAATTTTGTTCAATGTGTCTTCCTTCAAACAATTGTTTTAACCAAAGTTCGCTAGCATCACTGATTTTTTCTGGGTGTTGAGTGGTAACGCCATGTTTGACAGGTTGTATTGGCTGCTGTGGCCTCTGATCGGAGAAAAAGGCTTGGTGCCAAAATAAATTATCATCCTGTTCCAAATCGCCATTTTTAATCATAATCACACCTCACTCTCAGGTTTTTTAATTAAATTGACATGCCTTATGATAATTGTCAGTGCGCTTATCGATTTAATATGGTGTCACGCAGACTTTCCATGATTTCCATCATCCTTTGCAGCTCATTGGTGGAAATATTCAGTTCGATTAACGTTTCTCTAAAAATGTCTAGAACCCGGTTGAAATGCTCGTCTGATAATCCGTATTTTTCTTGTAAGGGTTTATGTACAGCACGCAGATCTAAATCTGAATATTGATAAGGCCCACCAAAAGCCATTGCTAAAAATGATTTTTGCTTCAGTCGTTGGCTAACCATGTCAGTATCCTGAAAAAAATGGCTGACCAGATCATCTTGCAGAATTTTCTGATAGAACAAATCCACACATACTTCCATGGCTTTGTCTCCGCCCACGCGATCATAAAGTGGAATATCCATTAGTTGAAAATAATCTCCGCCTTTTGCAGCCATATTATCTGTGCCCCAATCGATTTTTTTATCCAGTTTTTTCATCAGGGGGATATGCTTGGAACATTGAATATAGGCTTCTTCAACTTCTATCATTATCCAGCGCTCGGGACATTTTTTGCCTTCCAGATGGATTTCTTCAATAACATCTTGAGTCAGTTTGTCAGTATATTGGAGTAGTTCATCATTGGAAATAATTTTGACTTTACCATTAACATGTAGCCCCACAGTATCTTTGGTGAAATCTATCATCAGCAGGGCGATATGCGGATTTTCAGTCATATTGCCACTATTTGCGAATACCCCGTTGCCTCGATATTCAGGATACATCAAGTATTTATTGCTGAGTACCCGAATAAAACCAGGGTTGCCAAACTTTGATGTGCAGTCGCATTCACCGTTACGGTCGGCTGTCGCGACAAACAAAAATTCCTGACGTGCTATAAATTCCCGCATTTTTGGTGCCAGGAAATCCAGAACTTGCCTATCGTAAAAATTTAAGGCTCTGTCTCGTGCGCCCCACTTCTCCTGTAGCAGGTGTTCGCTATCGGAACCCGGAGTGAGAGTTGGTTTTGGAGTAGTTGTTTGCAGATCGCTTATTTCATCAGAAACTGAGTTTGTTTGATTGTCCGGAGTAGCTTTGAGCGATGAATTATTTTGTTGGCTATAAGTATTCGTCTTAAGCTTGTCTTTAAAAATGGCGAATTTTAACGCGAAATTTTTCGATTTTGTTAGGGTATTGTCTTGTGTATCAGTAGTTTTCAGGATTTGGTGTTCCTCACTAACATCAACAGTTTCAGGCAGGGCCTGAGTTTTCTGTTTTTGTGAATTCTTCCCGGATTTATTACCGCTATTTTTTTCAGAATTGGATTTACCCATTATCTGCTCTCCTCATTGCTTTCATTTAGGCTACGCACAAAGTGCAATGTTGGAGAGCAATATTGGCAATAAACACTACCCAAAATATTATCGGATAACGCTACATTGCTCTAGCTTGCACATTCTAATTGTTATTTGATGGTGTCTCCAATATCTGAGTCTAGCGTAAATGCTGATGCTTTAAAATGGCATAAAAAAAGATGCTCTGAAAAGACAAAATACAGGAGCCTTAAATCGCAATATCATTAATATAATTTAATCATAACAATCCTTAGTGCTATTTGACAAGGAAGGCTTTTAATGAAGTACTGACCAAGTATGATTGACGCCGAACACTCCTCCATGGGCAAGGTATAAAACCGAACTTGATATTTTGTCTAACTCATGATTAATGATGGCTTTACTAATAAATCTAATAAGTGTTTTTGGCTAAGTCTTAGGTAGTTTGTCAGGCAATTTGCTGCTCCATTCGCTCACAATCTGGCTCAACTTCTCAGTGATGGCAGATCTTGCTTCAGTTCGCTCCCATGCATTAGATAAAAGCTGATCGTAGTGTGTATATTTGTGGCGAACATGTGCTTTCACGGCTAGTTCGATGGCTTCTGCATCGAACGCCTTCGCCGCAGAAGATCGACCTACCCGCCCACTATATTTCTGGCAAGCATGCTCAGCAATAGCTTCAGCTTCTTGAGTTGGACAACCAGGATACTGCATGCTGATTTGTTTTGAAAACTGCGTAACGTATTCTTTATCAGCTTGTTCACGAACTATAACAGCCCGCTCTCGCGAAATCTTTCTATCTGCCGCATCGCATTCGCATTCTTTCTCTGCTCTTATGAGCGCTTCAGACTCTACGAGTAATCCCTGACGCTCGTACCTATGGCGTGAGCGGCTAAACCTCACCACAACTGCCGATAGGTTTGAATATTTTCTGCTACGCAGTGTTAGTGCGACATCGCCTCGTTGAAGGTATATCAAGTGATCTAGGTTCTGTTGACGTTTCACCAATCCGGTAGAATAAGCCATTTTGAATGAAATGAAGCGGATAAAATTAAGTGATGAAGAGTGGACTCGTATTTTGGCAAGCTTAAAAAAATTGCCTGGAGTTC
>NZ_JAOEGU010000087.1 GCF_025583945.1 Methylobacter psychrophilus | reverse complement strand
GTCATACTAAACTTGAAAGCACGGTCAGATACCTCGGTATCGAGGTCGACGATGCTCTTGAAATATCTGAACAAACCGAAATTTAGATTTAAGTATAAGTACATCTGCGACCGTTGAAAAACGGTCGTACCTCTAAAGCGGACGATTACTTTTAGAAAATCAACCGAAGATTAAAGGCTCACTACGACCCAGACCCGCCTGTCGCGTTTCTCCAAAGCGGTCAGTCAGTCAAATCCAGATTCTGAGAACTGGAGTACTACAAAGCAGTCGTTGGCGACCTCACCCAATCGGCCCAGACTGTGTGAAAACTACAATCCAGCTATAATTATATTTTCAATTGAAAGTATATCAATATGAGCGGATTTATAACGGGCGAAGCTCGCACTCATGCGACTTTGTTTCCAGAAAAACTCGATGATTACATCTCGGCAGACAATGCCACCAGAGTAATCGATCTATTCATTGATGGTATTGATCTGTCGGCTACGGGTTTTAAAACCCTAGCGGCTGCCACTGGTCGACCTGGATATCATCCTGAAACCCTGCTAAAGCTTTATGTGTATGGCTACCTAAATCGCGTTCAATCATCGCGCCGATTAGAACGGGAAGCCGGACGTAATGTTGAGCTGATGTGGTTACTGAAGCGCTTGGCTCCGGATTTTAAAACCATTGCCGATTTCCGCAAAAAGAATACCAAAGCCATTAGATTGGTTTGTCGTGAGTTTGTTATTATTTGCCGTAAACTCAAGCTTTTTAGTGAGGCGTTTGTTGCCATTGATGGTAGTAAATTTAAGGCCGTCAACAACCGTGACCGGAATTACACGCAAGCTAAATTAAAGCGCAGACTCGAATTAATTGATGAAAGTATCGCCCGCTATCTGGGGCAAATTACCAGCGCAGATCGACTGGACGATTCAGTTGCTAAAGGTAAAACAGAACGACTGGAAAATAAGATTGAAAAACTCAAAAAGGAAATCGGGCGACTCAATATAATTGAAGTGCAATTACAGGCCAGCCCCGATAAGCAAATTTCGCTAACAGATCCGGATGCTCGGTCCATGATCAGTGCGGGTAATGGCATGGTTGGCTATAACGTGCAAACTGTCGTAGATACTAAACATCACCTTATCGTTGCTCACGAAGTGACTAATGTAGGTAATGATCGTGCCCAGTTAGCCAATATGGCTCGGCAAGCTAAAGCCGCTCTTGACGTTGATGCCTTAACCGCCGTCGCTGATCGGGATTATTACAGTGGCCAAGAAATAAAATCTTGCGGTGAAGCAAATATCGAGGTGTATCTCCCTAAATCAGAAACGTCGGGTAATCAAGCCAAAGGACTCTTCGGTAAGCGGGATTTTATCTATAAACCTGAAGATGATGAGTACGAATGCCCTGCGCTGGTGAGCGGGCAATCTTCCGCTTTGATACACTGGAAAAAGGCAAAATCATACGGCGTTATTGGTCTTCTTCCTGTGTTAAGTGCACCATGAAACCGCAATGTACCACCGATGTCAATCGGCGCATTAGTCGCTGGGAACATGAAGCCGTATTAGATGCTTTAGAAAAGCGCATTAACCAAGCACCGGAAATGATGAAAGTTAGGCGAGAAACCGTAGAGCATCCATTTGGAACGCTTAAGCTCTGGATGGGTTACACGCACTTCCAAATGCGAACCTTAGATAAGGTCAGTGCAGAAATGAGCTTGCATGTGCTTGCCTATAATTTGAAGCGAGTCATGAATATCATGGGCACTGCGGCTCTCATAGAGGCTTTGAAGGCATAAAAGCCTTCTTTAGTCGCAGAAAGGAATTCTTCAACAGGATTTTTGTCTTTATCAGCGCTGAATTGCACTTTTAGTTTTTACAGGATAAAAACCACACACAAAATAGTCGATAAATCGTAACCCCAGAACTTGGCAGATAGCCTTATGAAAGCCATATCTTGCATAAATTGGAGTTTTCACACAGTCTGGGTCGTAAGCTAACGGTCAGTTCCAACTAAAAATCAACACATTCTCGGAGGTCTTGAGGGTTAGGGAGATTTTTTAAATAAATCCTACTTTCCCATCGCATTGCCCTCCCATTTTTCAAAGGGGGGAAAGTGAATGCTTACTTTTGTTAATCAATCTTCCTTGCTGATTTAAATCTCTACTTTTTAGGCCAAATGAAGCACTCCGCAATAAACGAAACGAAGTTACTTTATTTGACGAGTTCTTGATCTGGATCAATATCAAATTAGACTTCTAATGTAAGAATAGCCGCTCCCGAATAAGGATAAAAAATCTGCTTATCACCAGTATTTTCAGGTAGCAGCAACTGTCTATTTATATTAACAAACGAGAAGAACACATGAAAATTATTAGCCATTTATTATTGCTTGTTATTGCTGTTATGACACTGACAGCCTGCGAGTCAGGTACCGGCCCGAGTAAACCAGCTCCTGAAAAGCCTGCATCATCAGCACCAGCAAAATAGGCGCTTTTTTTAAGCCGATTAAGTTGATGTAGAGCAGGTATTACCGAAATGGACAACGCCGATAAGTTGTCCATTCCTGGCAGCAAAACATCATCAAATAAAACTATTTTTCCTACATTATCCCACTGTCAACACCAACGGATTTTACTCAGTCAGCTTACAGCAAGTGCTTCCCGGTAACAGGGTTCGACAATCGACTTGAGTAAATTAAGGTCAATAATTTGAATGACCCGTTGCTTGACGACAATAACCCCCGCTTTACTCAATTCAGTCAGTTGGCGACTAATTGTTTCATTACTAAGCCCCAAAAAATTTGCAATATCCTGACGACGCATACTCAAGTTAAAGTCAGTATTTGAATACCCCAAAGCACCATAGCGTATTGATAGCATCAATAAAAACGTTGCCATTCTTTCCTTTGCCGTACGATGCCCAAGCAACAATATTTGTTCGCGATCTGAAGCAATTTCCTTACTTAAAATTCGCATCATCTGGTGTTGAAGGCCGGGTATTTCCGTATATAATTCATTTAAGCGAGATAAAGGCAATTCGCAGACTGAAGCCGTTTCAAGGGCAACCGAAGAACAACTAAAGCGTCCATGCAATAAAGCATCCAACCCCATTAGCTCACCCGGCAAATAAAATCCCAGCGTTTGCTCAATACCCTCGGCATTAACAATAAAACTTCGAAAAGAACCGGACTTAACTGCATACAAGCTTTGGCACTGATCATTCTGTGCGTACAACAATTCATCAGTTTGTAAAGGCCGTTTATTTTTTATAATACTTGCAAGTTGCTCTATCTCATTTGTTTGTAATCCATAAGGAAGACATAAATCAGCTAACCTGCACTCTGAACATGAGTTTTTTGGCAAAGCGGGATCCATCTCATTGGCCTGTTTTAGGTTGCTGTACAGCAAAAAATCGGGGGTAAAATCAATATTAGTGTGGGTAGTTTTTACCTCACCATGAATAAGACGATGTGTTACGGACAGCCTGCTCTCAAAATCACTGACGTTTTAATCCTTACGGTTCTTAATATTGGCCATTATTTTATCGACTTCTTTTCTTGGCAAATAATCCAAATCCCAATGACTGGTGTAGCTCTCCTTTAAGCGTCTTTTACCTTGATGAAGTGGTTCAGGTTCCTCGGTTTGAGGCACGGCGGCTGTACTAATAATATTAGTATTAGAAAGATCAATAGTACTTTCTATTTTTTGATCATTTTTTAACAAGCCAAGTATTTTTGCAAACAGTGGATTCATATAATATCTCTTAGGCTAAATCGTTTTACAAAATCAATTGAAGCCAAGCAAACGGCAATGGCTATTTGCAACGTAGCTTTAGAGTAACCTATCCTCACTTTTTATTTAAGCAAACTTTTAAAATATTCGATTCGGTATTGAACCTGTTCACTTTCGCCATAAACCAAAAATAGACCTATAGATTTTCAGATAAATAATTTCGATACTAACGGATACCATCGCTTTAAGGGATGTTATCCGTATGAGCTTATAAGCACGTGAATGGAAATTTAATTTCTGAAAGACTATGTGCTCCACTAATCAATTCCTCCCCAACGACATTTGCTTAATATATTGAACATTTTTCAATTTAGTATCAATAATCAGCGAAATCATCGTAAGCGAACTACTAACAATGCCCAAACCTGTCACATAAAATGTAGTGATTGAAGGCGACATGATTTTGATCGGCCAATTATGCAGTAGATTAGGAAGTCAGCTTGAATAAGACAGGCAACGTTTTATTGTTGCCTGACCTTCAAACGAATTATCAGGCACCTATAAAGCGATGTCCGACAATGAGGATAGTTAAAAACTTATTTAAGTTGCTGATAATACAAAGCCAGTTCTTTGATTTCATCATCACTTAATTGTTGAACAATCAGGTGCATACGGCTATATACATCGTTGTGCCGTTGGCCGTTTTTATATTCCAGCAAGGTTCTTGTAAAGTAATCAGCATGCTGTCCTGCCAGTGCCGGAATATCCTGCTTTTCACCTTGACCTTTTGATCCATGACAAACAAAACAGGGCGGCAGGATGCGCTTACCGTCACCCTGTTCAACCATTTTTTCAGCTCTTTCGAGATTTTGTTTCCCTGATTTATTTTCGACAGTCGGTAAGGAGCCAAACCAAACCGCAAGATCTGCGGCATCCTGTTCTGTCAGCCCTTTAGCCACGCCGGTCATCTGAATATGACTACGACTGCCATCAGCATAGTCACGCAACTGTTTGTAGGTATAATTGGCAACCTGACCTGCCAGTGCCGGAATCGATGGCAGCGTTTCATCATCAATGATTTCTGCTTTCACGCCCTGGCCTTTGTCGCCATGACAGCTTTTGCAGGATTCTGCCAGTTCTTTACCCTTGTCAAAATTACCGTTCTTAACAAATTTAATCGCTTCAGGTGTCCACGCAACTTTAGAGGGCGGTTCAGCATTAACAGCAACAGGGGCAATAAAAAGCAGTAATAGTAATAGTCGTTTCATGTTTAAAATCCCCATGACGATGATTCGTAAGTGTCCATTATAAAGAACTGTAAAATCGGATAGCCGAAGCTGATGGCCATTAAAACAGCAATCACTTTGTTCCAGATTTTAAAATCATTCAGCCATTCAGGAAGAGACGTTACCGCATGTATGGGCTCGGCAAATTCAATTTCCCCGTCAAAAACTTCTGTCGAAGCATTAAATTGCGTTTTTGCCAGATTGTAGATAAACAAACACGCCGAACCCAGCAATATTAAACCACCAAATATCATCATAAATTCATAAGGTTTCCAGGCCAACGTCAATAAACTATTATAAACAACCGTGGAAATACGACGTGGCTGGCCCAATAAACCCAACACATGCCAAGGAGTCGTGAGAATACTCATGCCTATAAACCAGGTCCATAATTGAAGCAAAGCCATTGAACTGGAAAATAACGGTTTTTTAACCAGCATAGGCCATAAGTAATAGGCAATGGCGAAATACATGATGACGGTAGTGCCGGCAAAAATCAGATGAAAATGGCCCGGTACCCAAGCGGTATTATGAATCATGCCATTCATCGCATAACTGGCATTAACTACGCCGCCAAAGCCGCCAAAAATCAGCATCAATAACGATAAAATAACCGACAATACCATGGTATTGGTCCAGGGCAAGCTACCTATCCAGCCGAACAAGCCTTTACCACCACGCAAACGCCCGGCAATTTCCAGTGAGGCAATGACAGTAAATCCTGTTACCAAGGTTGGCAAAGTCACCACGAAAGTGCCGATGCCGTGTAACAATTTCCAGCCCTTAGCTTGCTCCGGATCCATATAAAGATGATGAAAGCCTATAGGCAAAGCAAATACGGCCAAAACGATAAAAGCCAATCGGGCCATTTCATCACTAAACAGAAAACCGCCTGCCTGTTTAGGGACAAACACATAAAAAGCGATATAAGCAGGAATCAGCCAAAAATAAACAATGGGATGTAGCGTCCAGGCGAACAAGGTTCTGGATAGCCCTGGATCAAGGGTATCAATCCAGCCCAGAGACAGGGGAATCAACTGAAAAAGTACTTCCAGGGCAACACCGGCGCTGGTCCATAACCATAACAACGCATTCATGGTGGTTGCAAACATGGCTAAAGGCACGGGTTGCCCGGTGTTGGCTTTTTTCCATTGCACAAACATCACCAGCATGATGACACACCAAACCCAGGAACCAACGACCAGTAAGGTAGCGCCGATATAAAAAGCGGCATGAGCAACAACGGGCGGATAAAACGTATACAGTACAGATGCTTTACCAGTCAACAAAGGAATGGCCGCCAGAACAACACCAATTAATGCCAACCAGAAGCCACCCCATGCCAACGGCTTGTTCCATACCGGTTGCTTTAAGCTGGTGGTCGCGATGTAATAACCAAAGCCCATAATAAAAAAAGTCGTCAGGACATATGCCATCAATACCCCATGGGTACTCACCGAGGCAAAATAGGCACTAGGCGAGTCCAGTGCTGGTATAAAACCGCTACGTTCCAGTACTTGATATTCACCCATGAAACAAGCGACGATAAAGGCAATAAAAGCGACCCAAAGGTGGCTTAACGCGAGCTTTCGTTCTTCGGCATCATTCATTATTTGATCCTCCTTTAGCGGGCGACTTTACCGGAGCTTTCCAGTCTTCTTTGGCGATGACCGAAATATTGCTCCACATGTGGTTATGGCCCAAGCCACAATATTCATTACACAACACCGGATATTCACCAGGCTTTGGGAAAGTAGTTGTAATTTCCGCAACATAACCCGGCACAATCATGGTACTCATGTTGGTCATGGGAATATGAACACCGTGTAAAACATCCATACTAACCCAGCGAAAAGTTAATGATGTCTCGGCAGGGACATCAATATGTTTTGGGAAGAAGGAATAACGCCCGGCGACCATTCTGATGGTGATAACACCTTTGTCATCAACTTGTACGCCCAGATTATCTTCAGCAAATTCTTTATTTAAATGCAGGCTGGCGGAATCAATGGTTTCGACTTTACTGGGGGGATTAACACCGTGAAAAAATGCATCAATAGTGATAACTCCAACAAAAAGCGCGATCACCAGCATTGAGATAGTGATCCATTTCAGTTCTAATTGATCAATATGAATGGCTTGTACTTGCGCATAAAAATTTCGAAAAACCTGTCCACATTTCGCTTTTAATGGTTCTGTTTGCATAATGAAACCCTAGCCTCGCGGCAAAAATACGCCGTAATAAAGAAATAGCCACGCGACGACCATACCACCGATAACTGCCGACATCAGTGCAAAAGTTCCTACCGGGGGGCTTTCCAGAATACGCTTACGATCTTCTTCCGTCATCTTATCCATCTCGGTCTCTCTAATTATAATTAAATTGAATTAAACTAATTTCATTATAACTGGCATGGGCATTTTGATGAAAAGATTAGTGTCTTACTATGGATATTTTTTTCAGGCCTAACGGTTTAACTGTGCTTAAGGATATCTTTAACTCAATCTTTAAGTTTTCGCACCTTGGTTTTATAGAGCGTTGATAACCCTGTGTATTACTGCCAATGCATGTCGGTGGTAAATAAAGAGTTCAGAACAGCATTTTTCTTATACTTGATCAATACCTTCGTCAAAATTTAAGCCGCTCTCGCATGAATCCTGCCAATTTCTGCGGCTTGGAAGATACGGTCGTCGATTAAAAATGTGTCATCATTTTTGTCCAGCGAATTAATAATCCGCTGCG
>NZ_JAOEGU010000086.1 GCF_025583945.1 Methylobacter psychrophilus | reverse complement strand
GTGCCCAACCCAGTGCCACGCTGTATGAAAAAGAACTGGAAACCAATTTAATCCAGCAATTGCAAACCTTCCTGCTGGAACTGGGCAAGGGCTTTGCTTTTGTGGCACGGCAAAAACAATTACGTGTTGAAGGCGATAATTTTTTTGTTGATCTGGTGTTTTACAACTACCTGCTCAAATGCTTTTTATTGGTCGATTTAAAAGTCGGCAAGCTTGCCCACCAGGATGTCGGCCAAATGGATATGTATGTACGCGTGTTTGAAGAGCAATACAGGGGCGAAGGCGACAACCCGACACTGGGTTTGATCTTGTGCTCTGAACGCAATGAAGCCGTCGCCAAATATTCCCTGTTAGCCGATAGCCAACAGCTGTTCGCCAGTCGCTACCGCGCCTTTTTACCTACCGAAGCGGAATTACAAGCCGAATTGCAACGCGACCGTGCTGTGCTGGAAAACGCCATTTCAGAAGGTGAAGCATGAAAATAATAGCCTCTTACAAGCGCTGTACCGAGATAGCACGATGAATGCGATTCAAACCTTAATCACCGAGCACATCGACATCTGGACAGCCGCCGATACCGCCAAGAAATCAGGCCGTGGCCGCAGTTCGGGTAATGCCGCCAGTGTTTATGGCATCAAAAAATTGCGAGAGCTGATACTGGAATTGGCTGTGCGCGGCAAGTTGGTGCCTCAAGATGCGAATGATGAGCCGGCTAGTGAGTTGTTGAAAAGGATAGTGGCTGAAAAAGCTAAGTTGGTAGCTGAGGGTAAGATTAAGAAAAGTAAACCGCTGGCTGAAATAACAGATGATGAAAAACCGTTTGAATTGCCGATGGGTTGGGAATTGGTAAAGCTAGGAATTCTTTGTTACAAATTAACTGATGGCTCACATAACCCACCCAAAGATGCTGGAACAGGTTTTCCAATGCTAAGTAGTCAGAATGTGAATTTTGGGAAAATAGATTTTAACTCACCATCTCGCTATGTAAATGCAGATGATTTTGATGTTGAGAACTCGAGAACAAAAATTGAATCTGGAGATGTACTTTTAACAATTGTGGCTTCACTCGGTCGTCCAGCAGTCGTTCCTAATAATGCTCCAAAATTTGTATTACAGCGAAGTGTTGCTGTTATAAAAACAGATTTGATGTCTGAGTTTTTATGCCTCCATTTAGGGTCGCCTTTATGCGTTCGATATTATGATATTCACGCTAAAGGAACAGCTCAGAAAGGTATTTATTTAGGTCAATTATCTGAAATGCCCATTGTTGTTCCTCCAATTAAAGAACAACTCCGTATTGTCGCCAAAGTCGATGAACTCATGGCACTCTGCGACCAATTAGAAAACCAACATAATAACGCCGCAGTAGCCCACGAAAAACTCGTTACTCATCTGCTCGGCACACTCACACAATCACAAAATGCCGAAGACTTTAACTCCAACTGGCAACGTATCTCTGAGCATTTCGACACCCTGTTTACGACTGAAGCCAGCATCGACGTTCTAAAACAAACCCTGCTGCAACTCGCCGTCATGGGTAAATTGGTTCCTCAAGATCCCCATGATGAACCAGCCAGTGAATTGCTTAAACGGATACAGGCAGAAAAAGCCAAGTTGATCGCGGAGGGCAAGATTAAGAAAGCTAAACCGTTGCCGCCGATCAGCAATGAAGAAAAACCGTTTGATCTGCCCAGAGAATGGACTTTCGTTCGTAAAGCTGAAATCTTCGCTTTTTTGAATGGTTACGCGTTTAAGAGTGAATGGTTCGAGTCATCTGGGATCAGATTACTTCGCAATGTAAATGTTTCTCATGGGGTAGCAAACTGGATTGATGTAGCTTACATTTCCATTGAAAACGCTGCCAATTTTAATGATTACACGCTAAATATAGACGATTTAGTACTTTCTCTTGATCGTCCAATTATCACAACAGGTTTGAAATTCGCGGTCATTTCTAAGTCGGATATTCCGTGTTTATTGTTGCAACGGGTAGCAAAGATTTCTAGCTTCTCCAAAGCTGTGGATTCAGAATATCTAGCCATATGGTTAAACTCATCATTCTTTGTAGGAAATATTGATCCTGGTAGGAGTAACGGTGTTCCCCATATATCGACAACGCAAGTAGCTAACATGATTTTTGCTTTACCTCCAACTGCCGAACAACACCGTATCGTCACCAAAGTCGATGAGCTAATGGCAATCTGCGACCAACTAAAATCCCGCCTCACCGAAGCCAATCAGTTACAACAAAAACTGGCTGATGTGCTGGTTAAACAAGCAGTCAATTAAGGAAAATTTATGGGATTGCTGGATGAAATATATCAGAATCTGCTACCGACCAATACTTATCTAACCAATAAAGTTGTTTTGGCTCAGGCATGGAAAAAATCTCACGAATATATCCGTTCTACCAATTGGTATGCTGATACTTTCGAGCTTGATCGGTCTGCCATTGATCTGGATGCGCAACTTGATAAGTGGATTGAAGAATTGCAGGATGAAACATTCATTTTTGATTCACTTCGTATAGTTCCCGCACCTAAAGCTGATCGTTGGCATTTTAAAGAAAGTGATGGCAATCAAGATTTCTCACACGATTGGCGACCATATATAGACAAAGATAAACAAGAAGAAGACTCAAAATCACTGCGCCCCTTGGCTCATGTGACTATTCGCGATCAATCTTTGATGACCGCTTTAATGATGTGTCTAGCCAATAAAGTGGAAACTCTCCAGTGTGATACCTCAACTGAATTAAAGAAGGTACACACAAAAAAGTTGGTGAATTATGGCAATCGTCTTTATTGCACATTTCATGAGGATGAAGCCAATTTTTCCTGGGGTAATGGTACTACCTACAGTAAATACTTCTCGGATTATCAGCGCTTTTTAGCACGTCCGATGTATTTTGGCGGCGAAGCTTTGCAGAAAAAAGTTAAAGATGAGCAAGTTCTTGAGATACACCTAGATTTAGAGAAGTTTTATGATCGTATTGACCGTCCAAAATTGGTTAAAAAGATTCTTGCGTTATGTGACGAAAAAGAAGATGCCATTGTTACGCGGTTGCTAACCTGCTTTGAACATTGGGCCTGGGATGAAGAAAGTCCGGCAATTTATGATGACGTTTGCTCTCAAAATAACAGCACCATACCCTCAGGAATTCCTCAAGGTTTAGTCGCAGGTGGTTTCTTGTCCAATATTTATTTATTGGATTTTGACCATTGGATCAGTGCGTTAAT
This sequence comes from Methylobacter psychrophilus, assembly GCF_025583945.1. GTDB lineage: Bacteria > Pseudomonadota > Gammaproteobacteria > Methylococcales > Methylomonadaceae > Methylobacter_C > Methylobacter_C psychrophilus. The sequence continues at coordinate 4,580 of NZ_JAOEGU010000086.1, read as the reverse complement.
TGATACTGATCTTGCTGAAGGTATTCGTCTTGTTGACTGTTGTCGGTATGTTGACGACATGCGTTTAATTGTTGTTGTCAAAGATAGCATAGAAGTTAAAGATATTGAAGTTAGCATATGTAAGAAGCTAGACAAGAAATTACAGGATATTGGTCTGAATTTTAATCTAAAAAAAACACGAGTAGAAATATTTAGATCCAAGAAAAGTGGTATTTCAACCAAGTTGAATGACATTCAGAGCAAAGTCAGCGGCCCCCTTTCCATCAATGAAATCGATGAGCAGCTTGGTAGTTTGGAAGGACTGATTGGCCTTGCTGACAGCTTGCGTTCGAGCGAGAGCGACAAAGATAACACCAATCCGTTAGCTTTAATTGATGGTCTCAATAATGATGTGCGTGAAGATACTTTATTGCGATTTACCGCTAACAAAATCCATATCTTGCTTAAGCAAAAACGCAGCTTGGTTGCTCAAGAAATCGGTGAAGATGGAAAATTAAAAGCCGGTTCATGGGATTATTTACAAGAACGTATGGCCAGAAAGTTTATTGCTTGCTGGAGTAAAGATCCTTCATTGGTATTAATGCTCAAGAAAGGCTTGGAACTATTCCCCGATAAACGCATTTTAAAACCCGTACTGGATCAGTTAAGCATTGTTATTAAACGCAAAAAGTATCCGAAGCAACAAAAAATTGCAGAATACTGTTTAGGTGAGATTTTTCGTCATGCAGCAGTATCCATCCATATTAAGGAACGCTGGGCATTTCCTGCTCATGCTGATGTTGAAGGATTTTTTGAGTACTTACAAACTCTCGCCGTTGACATTATCGAAAATGAAGATGACAACGATAAAAATATTTTAGAACAAGCGCGGTTTTTTTGCTTGGTAAGAAATGACTCTTGCTTAGGTAAGGATACAAAAAACGAAAGTTTTAACACCATCACCAAGATGATGAAAGGCTTTCGCAGCATATCACCCGAAATGAAGGTGGCAGATTTTGTTGCGAATGCTTTATTAGCATATCAGTTAGCTGAAAATAAAACTTTGGTTGTGAGAGCCGTGAATTGTTTACTGGAAAAATCTGAGAAAAACTCGCACCTCAGGAAAAATAAAAAGCTTAATGATCTTCATGCACAGGCATTCTGCAAAAAAATAGCTGCCGAATCACCTATATTTTTTGTAGATCTGGTTAATACCGCCAAGAACAATGATTTATCATGGCCAAAGTCATTTAAAAAACTCATTGATCAAACTGGCGTCTTATATTTACCTATCTCCGGCGATTTGAAGCGCTTCAATGGATCAGATTCAATCTCACTTTTAGGAGTTATTAAACGAACGGATAATCCCTTTGCTCATGAGAATGCTGTACTTGCATTACTTATGGCCGTAATGAATGGCGGCAAATTTGATGTTAAAAAAGATGCTACTGCCGACGATATTGCTGAGTTTAAAAAGATCATTGATATTGCTAACTGCAAAGTGCGCTGTCAAGACTGGAGCAAGATCCAATCGCTAGATGTCGAATTAGAGATTGAACAGCCAGTCAATGAAGAGGAACCTATATTCCCGGTGCCTGAATGGGTATCTGAGAATCATAAGCCGTTATACCGGATAGGTATCTTTTTGCGCAGTTGCTTAATGGGTAGTATTGACTGGTCAGGTATGAATGCACTGATGTCTAATCAGGCAAAATATACGGGGTTGAAAACCAGCTTTATGAAACGCCAGTTAGGCATGATGCATTCGCCTGAGGCTCTCAACGGTGAAACGGCTCCCATGTCTGGCTGGGTATCGAGTTTATTATTTCATTTACTGCAATGGCCTGGTACTAGCATTCATGATGACGGTTATGATTGGCCAATAGTTTGGGATGTGAAAGCGCTTAAAAAGTTAATCGAAGATCGTCTTAAAGATCAAAAATCACTATTTTGTAACATGTCTGGCATACCAGTCTATGTGGAACGAGTAAATTTAGATTGGCCAAAAGAAAAACAGAATCTTCGTGTTGTGATGGTGCAATCATTACTGCCGCTGAAAAATGATTTCGTTGATCACGGGTTGATGCTTGATACACCAATATATCGGGCCAGGCATCGCCGACATGTGGCAGCTGTTGCTGAACTTATTTTACATAAATCTTACAGCCATAGCAGTATAGTTGATACCGACTACAAAAGATCCGATATTGATCTCATTATTTGGCCTGAGCTAGCTGTTAATAACGCCGATATGGATATTCTCAAATGTTTAGCGGATAAAACCGGTGCAATTATTTTTACGGGTTTAACATTTACACATTTACCTGGTGTGGACGGCCCTAACAACGTTGCAAAATGGGTAATTCCAAAAAAACAGGCGAGCGGGCGACCGTTTATAAATCGCCTACAAGGCAAATGGAATATGATGGAAGATGAGGTTGGCAAAGTTAAGCCTTGGCGACCTTACCAATTATTGATTGAACTTGTGCATCCAGCATTTCCAAAAGAAAAAGGCTTTAGGTTAACTGGCACTATTTGTTATGATGCCACCGACATAAAAATGACCGCTGATTTGAAAGATAAATCTGACGCTTATTTGGTTGTTGCTTTAAATAAAGATGTGAACACGTTTGATTCCATGGTTGATGCTTTGTATTACCACATGTACCAGCATGTAGTGTTGGTCAATACGGGGGAATTTGGTGGCTCAGTGGCCAAAGCTCCCTATAAGGAAAGCTACGACAAATTAATAACCCATGTACATGGTACTAATCAGGTTTCAATTTCGTCTTTTGAGATGAATATGTTTGATTTTAGGGATGTTGGATCATTTTATAAGTCAGGTAAAAAACTTAAGACAAAACCTGCTGGATAAATACTGAGGGCACTGGTATCTAATAAAACTGTCATTTATCAGAAGACGATTGCACGGAATATCAGAAGCCGACTGCACTACCAAAAATATCTCCCATGCTTCGTAGGATAACGTTAGAAAACCGCTCTCAGCGAAGAAGGAGCATCTGTTTCCATACCTAAACTAGAGAATTTCTGAGCATAAACAAGAATAGTGCAGATGTCTACTGATCAGCGCATGATCAGCAGTCCTTCGCACATAGCGTATCTAGGCCAATAAAATTGGTATAGTCGTCTTCTGAAAATGACAGTAACCAATCTTTTGATTCATGAACACTTTACTTGTTTTGATAGATTGACGGCTATATTAACATTTTTACCTCTCTTTCACTATCCCAAAAGGTGGTTTTGGAGTTGTTCACTAAACCTCCGTTAAATGGACACTATTAGTAATGCCTTAATCAATCGTGCTTGGACTCCAATAAGCCTGGCTGACCGAACTTAGCGTCATGAGTTGGTCTACCACACGATTCAAGTCTTCAGAGTCTATGGATGTGGATAGTAGTATGGCAAATATTTGCACCTCATTTTGGACAAATGGATGAACATCGAAGTCGCTCACTGGGTAATTGGCAGCTTCGAGCAAGAGCTTCAACTGATCGCGGGTGTCTTTTTGATGTTGACGGTCGCAGATTACACAAACCGAATAGGTCACTTCGCTGTTCTCATCATCAATCGGCTTACGATTAATTGCATTCACTACCGGGCGCAGTAACGTATTTCCCGCCAGCACGAATAGCGCGGCCAACACCGCTTCCGATATCAGATCGGCACCCGCACAAGCCCCGACTGCCGCTGCCCCCCATAAAGTAGCAGCGGTGTTCAACCCACGGATATTACCATCGCCTTTCATGATAACCCCCGCACCCAAGAAACCAATGCCCGATACGACATAGGCCGCCACATGCACAGCACCTTCGTGGCCGGTCAAACGGTTCGCCATATCAACAAATACAGCAGCGCCTACTGCCACCAGAACATTGGTGCGTAGCCCTGCTGTCCGCTGGCGAAACTGGCGCTCCAAACCAATCGCCGCCCCCAGAATAAACGCCGTCGACAGGCTAATAAAGGTGTCCAGTAGCGACTGGATATTGATGTTGTTGATTGCTTCCATATAATGTTATCTCAGTGAATGGCTTTACTCTGCCATCCATATAGCAGGGTAAAAACTCGCAAGGTGTGGTTTTGCCCAAATAGAGCATACGAGCAAAAAGCACTCATTCAAAAGCCGCCATTGGATTGACAGTCAGCGCTCATTATATAGATGGCCGACCGCGGTAGACAAATTCATAACCACGATAAGAAGGTAACTACCGGCTCTGGTAAAACAGGGTTTTTAGAGGCTTGAGCCGTGTGCAGCGAAAGTTGCATGCACGGTTCTTAGGGGGGAATGGCGTAGTAATACACTGTTCCTACCCGACACCCGACAATGCGTAAAGTCGGCCTGTAACCAGCGTCATATATGAGTTAAAGGTAATATGTCACTACCAATGGTAATCGAAGGCACTAATCTGTCCCAATTGAATCATCTTCGCAAAGTAGCCTGTAACCCGCATTTTTGCTAGGTTCTGTTGACGTTTCACCAATCCGGTAGAATAAGCCATTTTGAATGAAATGAAGCGGATAAAATTAAGTGATGAAGAGTGGACTCGTATTTTGGCAAGCTTAAAAAAATTGCCTGGAGTTCA
>NZ_JAOEGU010000085.1 GCF_025583945.1 Methylobacter psychrophilus | reverse complement strand
AGTCTTTTCGTCCCCGTCTAGTCAGTGGATTAAGGACTTTTTGTTCGTCCAGGTAAGTCGCCAGCTTACCGTGAAGATGCAGAAAATCTTCTGGTGACAGGCCGACAGTCCTTAAAAATTCTTCAGGTTTGTGTCTTGGTAATTGGGTATAAGGAGTCATGGCTATCCGTGTTTTCAGAGGTAGATCGCTATTTTAACCTTATAAAGGCCAAATTCTATGTCGATTATTTAGGAAAGATGTCTAGTGTATAAACGGCTTTTGAAAGCCAAGGAGAACACATGAATTTAATGACTGACCACTGGATACCCGTTATTCGTCAAAATGGACAACCGGACATTATCGCCCCGTGGCAAATTACTGAAGTAGATAATCCAGTTGTTGAAATTACTGCATCAAGGCCAGATTTTCAGGGCGCTTTGTACCAGTTGTTAATCGGTACGCTGCAAACCTGTTTTGCGCCAGAAGATGAAGATCAATGGCTTGATTATTGGCAGCAATCGCCTGAACCGGATGAATTGCAGGCCTGTTTAGAAAAGGTTGCGTTTGCGTTCGAGTTGGATGCTGTCGATGGCCCTGCATTTTTGCAGGATTTTGATTTGCCCGATGGAGAAACTAAAGGTATTTCGGCATTATTGATCGAATCACCGGGTGGAAAAACACTTAAAGATAATCTTGACCACTTCGTTAAGCGCGATCGCGCCAATCAGCTTTGTCCAAGTTGTACTGCAACAGCTTTATTTACGCTACAAACCAACGCGCCTTCCGGTGGCGTTGGACATCGTGTAGGACTTCGCGGCGGTGGGCCGCTAACAAGCTTAATTTTTCCAAAAGACCCATCGGCCACTTTATGGCAAAAACTTTGGTTGAATGTGTTGAACCAAGAGGAACTGGAACCTGCTGAAAAAATCGATTCAAGCATCTTGCCTTGGCTGGGTAAAACCCGTGTTTCCGAAAAGGGTAAAATCACCTCGCCAGCCGAGGTTCATCCATTGCATGCGTACTGGGGAATGCCGCGTCGTATCCGCTTGACGACAAAAATAGCCAATACTGACTGCGATTTGTGTGGCAATCATGCGGAGCTTTTATATCAGGCCTATCGAACAAAAAATTATGGCACTAACTATGATGGTGCCTGGATACATCCTTTAACGCCTTATCGTTTCGACTCGAAAAAAGTTAATCTCCCGTTATCTTTGAAAGGACAACAAGGTGGCTTAGGTTATCGGCATTGGCTAGGTATCACTTTGCAAGATAATGATAACGGCGATAAAGCGTCAAAAACCGTACAGTTATATAACCAAGAACGTGGCAGAATTATAAGTGACAGTGGCGCAGTTTCACTTTGGTGCTTTGGTTACGATATGGACAACATGAAAGCAAGGTGTTGGTATGAATCAAGATTCCCCATCTATTACCTTAGCGAAATGCAACGTAACAATCTGACTGATTGGGCGGCTGAGTTTGTTAATGCGGCCAAAGAAACAGTCAAAATGCTACGTGAAGAAGTGAAATCAGCCTGGTTTAGTCATCCGAAAGATGCTAAGGGTGATATGAGCCAAATTGACGCGCAATTTTGGCAAGCCACAGAAATGGATTTTTACCGTTTACTGGAGCAACTGGCGATGCTGCCGGAGGATACGCGAATGGCACCGAGTGAAATTTACGCAAGCTGGCATGAAACCCTTAGAAAACAGATGAATCATGTTTTTGAAACGGCAACCTTGGCATCAACACCGGAAGATCTTAATTTAAAGCGGATTGTGACTGCGCAAAAAGCCTTACGCATTAAATTTTATGGCAACAAAATTATTAAAGCACTTAAAGCAAAAGCTAAACCAGAGGAGGCAGCCTGATGAGCGAAGACTACTATTTTTTAAATACAGCGGAACAACACGCCTTACAAAGTTGGCATATAGGGTTGGACGATAATCGCGGTGACCGCGCTCGGTTACGTCGAGCAGAAAGCCCGGAAGATATTTTATTAACGGATGCATTTTTTCATTTCTTGGCAAAAATGCCTGAAATGTTTCCTCAAAAATTGCCTCAAGATCAGAAATTATATGTTTCTGCGGCTATTGCTGGTTTACTTTCACAGGTTAAGAAGGGCGATACGCCATTCAGCTTTGCCAAGCAGTTGGCAACGCCAATGAAAGACAAAAGCAAGGCTCCCATGAGTGAATTACGTTTTCAGCAATTACAAAAAAGCCCAACCACCGATGATTTTTATCGTCGTATTATCAGAGCCATTAAATTACTGGGTAGTAATGTCAATATTCTTTCGTTAGCCAACGATATTATTCATTGGCATAAAGAGTTTGAACATCAGCTTGATAGACATCCATCTAACCGGCTGGCGGTTCGCTGGGCCACCGATTACTTCACTGCTTTACCTAAAAAATCTGACTAAGGAGAGACTACATGAGTCGTTTTATACAATTACATTTACTAACTGCTTATCCGCCTGCCAATTTGAATCGTGACGACCAAGGCAGTCCAAAAACTGCAAAAATGGGCGGTTACGATCGCTTGAGGGTTTCTTCGCAGTGTCTTAAGAGAACTTGGAGAACATCAGAGATTTTTGAAGAAACTGTATCGGATGGGAAAAAGGTGAATTTGTTTGAAACAAAAATCCCAGCGAATACTGGTGCACGTTCAAAATCATTTTCAATGGAATGGGTAAAACCGTATTTGCTTAAGCAGAACATTGAAGAAGCTGTTGCTGAAAAATGGTCAAAAGATCTTTGTCGAGCGTTTGGGGCGATGGAAAATGATGAGAACAAACTGAGCCAATTGACTCAAATATCAGATATTGAAGCTAAAGGGTTTGAAAACTTAGTTAATGAAATAGTTAGATTGATAGTTGAAAATAAACAAACTGAATTTACAACTGAACTAGTCGATCTAATTGAAAAAAGAGATCAAAAGAAAAAGAGTGACGATATTAAAAAAGCAAATGTCGTGATTACAAAGTACTTGGCCGACAAAGTATTAACTGAAGGTAAAAGTTCAGTGGACATCGCTATGTTTGGTCGTATGTTAGCTTCCAGTCCTTCTTTTAATATTGAAGCTGCCTGTCAAGTCGCTCATGCCATCAGCGTACATCCAGTGGTGATCGAAGATGATTACTTCACGGCTGTTGATGATCTCAATAATGGCCTTGAAGATGCGGGCGCCGCCCACATCGGCGAAACACGTTTTGCTGCCGGTTTGTTTTATTCCTACATTTGTATCAACCGCGAATTGCTGGTTAAAAATCTGGACGGTAATGAAGATCTGGCAAACAAAGCCATTCGCGCTCTAACCGAAGCAGCGGTTAAAGTCGCTCCCGAAGGTAAACAAAACAGCTTTGCGTCTCGCGCTTATGCCTCGTATGTGCTGGCTGAAAGGGGCAATCAACAACCAAGATCATTATCAATTGCCTACCTTAAACCCATTAATCATCGTGAAAACGAAGATTTCATCGCCGATTCGATTAACGCCATTATCAAACAAAAAGATAGTTTTGATAAAGTCTACGGTGCCTGTGCGGATACTCGCTGTGAGCTGAATGTCTCAAAAGAGCAGGGTACTTTGGCTGAACTGCTGGATTTTGTCGGTCAATAAAGGGGGGCGCTATGGATGTTCTGGTATTTCGTTTATATGGGCCGATGGCAAGCTGGGGTGAAATTGCCGTTGGTGAAAATCGCCACACCGCCAATTACCCTAGTAAATCGGCCATTATCGGCTTGTTGGCAGCCGCGCTGGGCATTGCTCGCGACGATGAAGAAAAACAGCAACACCTGCAACAAGGTTATGCGTTGGCTGTGGAAGTTGTGGCTGTCGGAAATTTGCTGCGTGATTATCACACGACGCAAGTGCCCGACTCGGTAGGTAAGTTTACTTATCGCACTCGACGTGATGAATTGATTTTAGGCAAACAGCGCTTGGGTACTATTTTATCCAGCCGCGAATATCGCACTGATGCATTGGCGCTGGTTGCTGTTCGTACTTTAGCTAATGCTCCTTTTGCGTTGGCTGAAATTCAGGCCGCTTTGTTGGAGCCTAAATATCATTTGTATCTGGGACGTAAATCCTGCCCTTTGGCAGCGCCCTTGCAGCCTCAGCTTATTACTGACCAAGCTAATTATTTTTCCGCATTTAAAGCCTACCAACATAAACCCATGTTGCCGACATCAATCGCAAGTGATGGCACGTTGGCACAACGTGATTATGACTGGTTGGGTCGGCCGAATGATCGCCATTATTACTGGGAAGGACTGCCGGAGGATTTTTCCGATGATACTTTGGCTTTAACTCGGCGACAAACGCGCACACGGCATGATCAACCGTTATCTCGTAAGCGCTGGCAGTTTATGCCGCGCCAAGAGCATTATTTATTTTGTTCGGGAGGAGCGTAATGTATTTTTCCAGAGTTCGCATTCGTCCTAATATTTTTAAATCATCGCAATTAGGTAAAGTGCTGGAAGGCAATGTTTACGGTATTCATCGTCTGTTATGGGATTTGTTCCCGGAAGAAAAGCAAAGAACTTTTTTATACCGCGAAGAAATCGCCCGTGAACAATTGGGAGCATTGCCCACTGTGCGCGGCGAATCTGTTTATTATTTGGTATCGCAAACCAAGCCAATCGAAAATGAGTTATTCAGTGTTGATTTTAAAAATTATCAACCACAATTGGCAGTCTGGCAACATTTGACCTTTGAATGTCGAGCCAATCCAGTGGTGACAAGGCTCGGTAAAAAACATGATGTAGTCATGGATGCACAGCAGCAGTTTTTAAAATTACTGGTTAAAGAATTCAATCTTGAAACTCAGTTGCCAGAAAAACAGGAAAAGAGTGCTTATAAAAAACTTCTTTTGGATAAAGGTGGAGAAGCATTCAGTCAGCGTCTTACTGACATACTACAAGCTGATCCACTTTATGCCGAGAAATTACAGCAGTGCAAACAACTTTCTGAACTTTTGGAATGGGCACTAAAATCCTGTATTGATAGATCTCTTGAAAACTGGTTTAAAAATCAGGGTGAACGACTGGGATTTAAGCTGCTTACTGACGACAATGATTTAAGCAAACTGCAAAACAGTGCTTATCAATGGCATAGTTTGTCTGTAAAAGGGTGTAAAGGTGATAAGTCAGGTTTTAGCTCAGTCGATTTTACCGGTGAGCTACAAGTAACTGATATAGATAAATTTAAGGATGCTTTATTTACAGGTATTGGCAGATCAAAGGCTTTTGGTTGTGGATTGCTACTGATACGGCGATGTGGCTAAAAGCTATGGTTATCAGTGGCTTAATTTGTTGCTGGGTATCTTTTGGCGCTTACAAATGATCTTACAGATAACAAACGTTATTTATCTTCACGATTATCAATTGTGGCTACGTTTTAACGATACTTCAGAAGGCATCGTCAATTTAGAGGATGAACTGTGGGGAACAGTATTTGAACCACTTAAAGACCTGACTTTATTCTGTCAGGTTAAGTTGAATAAAGAATTATCTACTGTGGTTTGGCCTAACGAAGCTGATTTGGCTCCTGAGTTTTTACATGCGTTATTGCAGAGATAATCAGATGATTTCCCTTGTAAAATCAAACAAGGCATCGGCCCTGCCAAAGCTTTTGGGTGCGGTTTGCTTTCTTTAGCCAGGATTTAATTGCAATTGAATTTCATGGGGCAAGTGAAATCTGCCAGCCAACGCTTAATTGTTACGCACGATATGGCTTATTAAGCCAGTGAGCATACTGATTTAGAGTTGCCGGTGATTAAACCTGAGTAGAAAATCCTCAATAGCGCTATTGGAAGAAAGAATAGTGGGTACTAGTCTTCCATTGGCGCGTATGGAAGGCTCCTCCGGAATCGCGTAGGCCATAGCTATCAAGGCATTCAGCGGGTCGTTATTTCAGTAACGTCCCATGCGCGCCAGCGGACTTTCCATAGGCGCTAGTGAACTATCCATACACGCGTTTTAATGATAAAAACAGGACAGCACAAAGCAAAAGCACATGTTGCAACTTAACAATATGGCTGGTATGCATTATTTACAACTTGTTTATATTCAGATAAAGAGGCTTCCTAGCTGTCCAAGTCTGGTTTAATCATTCTGAAAGTCTCTGATGCTGATTTTTATACCCGGATTGTTCATACCGGCGAGGCGGTTCACCAGTTGTTTTTTTTAAATAGTAAGCTGCAGCCGAATACTTTCAACCGTTTGGCTCATTATTAAAATCAGTCTGCCAAAAACTATTCACCCTTTCAAAACCATTTATTGAAGGAATAATTATGCTGCCACCCTTAAAACCTATCACCATGAAAGAACGTGTTTCTATGGTGTTTGTGGAAAAAGGTCAAATTGATGTTAAAGACGGCGCTTTTGTCGTTATTGATGAAACCGGTATTCGTACCCATATTCCCGTTGGCAGTGTGGCTTGTATCATGCTTGAGCCAGGCACTCGAGTTTCGCATCATGCCGTCGCTTTAGCTGCACGGGCAGGGACGTTGTTGGTTTGGATAGGTGAAGCCGGAGTTCGGTTATATGCCGCAGGACAACCCGGTGGAGCAAGGTCAGATCGTTTGTTGTATCAAGCCAAATTAGCTTTGGATGATGATGCTCGCTTAAAAGTTGTGCGTAAAATGTATGAAATTCGCTTTGGCGAAAAACCGCCCGAACGCCGCAGTGTTGAACAGTTGCGAGGTATAGAAGGCTCTCGTGTTAAAAAAACTTACCAATTGTTGGCCAAGCAGGCGGGTGTCGATTGGAAAGGGCGTAATTATGACTATACCCAATGGGAAGCAGGTGATACGTCAAATCGTTGTATCAGTGCGGCGACAGCCTGTCTTTATGGTATTACTGAAGCGGCGGTTTTGGCAGCGGGTTATGCGCCCGCCATCGGATTTATCCACACTGGCAAACCCTTGTCTTTTGTTTACGATATTGCTGATCTGTTTAAATTTGACGCAATTATTCCCCATGCCTTCAAAATTGCTGCTAAAAATTATCATGATCCGGAACGGGAAGTACGGTTAATGTGCCGCGATATTTTTCGGCAAAGTAAAATTCTCAGAAAAATTATTCCTACCATTGAAGAGGTGCTGGCTGCCGGCGAATTTGAACTACCCAAGGCGGCTGAAGAGAATATCGCACCAGCCATTCCTAATCCAGAGAGTATCGGCGATGTTGGTCATCGTAGTTGAAAATGTGCCGCATCGATTAAGAGGTCGATTAGCGGTATGGCTAATCGAGATTCGGGCGGGCGTTTATGTTGGCGATTTATCGGCTAAAGTGAGAGAAATGCTTTGGTCGCAAATTGAACAAGGTATTGAAGAAGGTAATGCAATTATGACTTGGAGTACTAATACCGAATCCGGTTTTGATTTTATAACCTTGGGTAAAAATCGGCGCTTACCCGTCGAGTTTGACGGATTAAAATTGGTTTCTTTTTACCCTGTTGAAGATCAAAAATAAGATCACGCTCTTTAACAATTTAAGGCTAAAAAACAGCTGTTTTTTTGGTGGAAAATAAGAGACCGTTATTTCTTATGATTAACAATATGTTATGATCAGTGCGTTCCCCACACCCGTGGGGATGAACCGTCTGGAGCCAATATAACGTAATCATTTGCGGTGCGTTCCCCACACCCGTGGGGATGAACCGGAGGCTTTCACACAATGATTGATATTTAACTAGCGTTCCCCACACCCGTGGGGATGAACCGCGTAGTTTTGTGGAAACCTGAATATAACGATTGCGTTCCCCACACCCGTGGGGATGAACCGGTAGACCAGCCATGAACACTCTTATAATTGATGCGTTCCCCACACCCGTGGGGATGAACCGCTGGTAAACAAATCAAATCTATTTAGATTATAGCGTTCCCCACACCCGTGGGGATGAACCGCCACCCTGTTCCTCTGCGAATTTTTTATAAAAGCGTTCCCCACACCCGTGGGGATGAACCGGCCGCAAAGAAATATAAAAACGATTGTTATCTGCGTTCCCCACACCCGTGGGGATGAACCGTAATGAGTAGTCAGCCGAATAATCCGCAGCAAGCGT
>NZ_JAOEGU010000084.1 GCF_025583945.1 Methylobacter psychrophilus | reverse complement strand
GGCTGAGTTGCATGGTGGTTGCGTGGAGCTGGAAAGCCAAGCAGGCAAAGGCTCGCGGTTCTCGGTAAGAATTCCGTGGCGAAAGGTGGGAGATGCAGCCAAGCCTGCCGTACCGGAGTTGCCTGACCCTCAGAAGCCGTCGGCCGCACCGCTGGCAAATCAGCTATCGGACGCGCCGATTGCCCTCGTCATCGAGGACGAGCTCTCATCAGCCAATCTGCTCACCCATCACTTCGAAGGTGAGGGCTTGCGCGTGACCTGCATGGCGTCCGGTGAGCAGGCGTTGGAATGGCTGCAGCACAATAATCCTGATCTCATTACGCTCGACCTGATGTTGCCCGGCATGGATGGTTGGGAAGTGCTGAGCCGCATTAAACAGATGCCACAACTCGCCACCGTTCCGATAGTGATTATCTCCGTCCTCGCCGACGGCAAACGCGGCATCGCGCTGGGTGCCAGTCAGGTGCTACAAAAACCTGTATCGCATGTGGAGTTGAAGAACGCACTGGTGGCAATCAGAATTCTCCCTATGTCCGATCAGACCACTGGCATGACGCAGTGCGTGCTGGTGGTGGATGATGATCCGGGCACGGTTAAACTTATGAGCAGCTACCTAAAACGTAGCGGCTATCGGGTGAGTGCAGCGTATTCCGGCGCAGACGGCATTACCCTGGCGCATGCGGATCATCCCGATGTCATTCTACTCGATCTGCTGATGCCGGAAATTTCAGGCTTCGAAGTGGTAGGAGCGCTCAGAAATGACCCGGCCACCGCGCAGATACCCATCATCATCGTTACTTCCAAACGCCTCACGACGGAAGACCGCCAAATGCTCGACGGCAATGTCAAAGCGATTCTGGAAAAAGCCGAGTTCCGCTATGAAAACATGGCCATCGAAGTGCGCCGAGCGTTGCAGAAAAGGGGATAATACCGTGTCCAGAATCGTCGTAATCGAAGACAACCCGGCCAACATGAAACTGGCCACTTTTCTGTTGAACAGCGCCGGCCACGAAGTGTTGCAGGCGACCGACGCGGAAAGCGGCCTGGTGCTGATACGTACCGTGATGCCCGCACTGGTGTTGATGGACATACAACTGCCTAGCATGGATGGCTTAACCGCCACCCGCCAGCTCAAGGCCGACCCTCTCATAGCGCACATCCCGGTCATTGCCCTAACCTCCTACGCAATGAAAGGCGACGAACAAACCATGAGCGCAGCAGGATGCGATAGTTATTTGCCCAAGCCGATTCATCATCAGGAGTTGCTGGCATTGGTGAACAAGATGCTGGGTGATACGTGATGTTTCCTTATGCCATCGGCCTCATTTCTGATCGATTGCCCACCTCCTACCTAATGCGATTTCCTGCGAAGAAAATACCCTGCACAATTCAGGTAGACATATTCTTGGATATTGCCTGATTAATCACCATAGGAAGTAACACAAAATGAACACTTATTCAACTCACATTGCTACCTTACTGCTTGTCGATGATGAACCGCTCAACCTGCGTCTGTTGCAAACCCTGCTGAAAACCGATGGCTACGAAACACTTTCTGCTGAACGCGGAGCGGAGGCATTGGCGTTGGCTGAAGAACGTCAGCCGGACCTCATTCTGCTCGACATCATGATGCCTGAAATGGATGGCTTCGAGGTTGCGCGACTGCTCAAAACCAACCCGCACACGAACCACATCCCAATCATCATCGTGACGTCGCTGGATGACCGCGCTTCGCGTTTAAAGGCCCTGGAAATGGGCGCAAATGAATTTATCAACAAGCCTGTGGACCGTGCCGAGCTGTCAATCCGCGTGAAGAATATGCTGCGGCTGAAGGAATATACGGATTATCTCGCCGACCACAATCATCTTCTGGAAGAGCTGGTCGCCAAGCGCACCTCGCAATTAACCGAGAGCTACCACGAAACTATTTTCATCATGACTTCCGCCGCTGAATCCAAGGACACGGACACCGGCCTGCATGTCATCCGCATCAGCTACTACTGCCGCGCCTTAGCGAAGTATCTAGGAATGGATGCGGAGTTCCAGGATTGTATCTTCTACGCCAGTCCGATGCACGACATCGGTAAAATCGGCATTCCAGACCACATTTTGCTGAAACCCGGCTCGTTCGAGCCTGACGAATGGGAGATTATGAAGACCCACTCCGCGCAGGGCGCAAAAATTCTGGAGTGCGGCAACTCGCCCTACCTGCGCATGGGTGCCGAAATTGCCCTCAACCACCACGAACGCTGGGATGGCGGTGGCTATCCCAACGGCAAGCGAGGCCAGGAAATCCCCTTTTCCTCGCGCCTAATGAACATCAGTGACCAATATGATGCGTTGCGCTCCAAGCGCCCCTATAAACCGCATTTTGACCACAACAAGGCGATGCAGATTATCACCGAAGGCGATGGACGCACCATGCCCGGCCATTTCGACCCGGACGTGCTGGCAGCCTTCAAGGCCTGCGCGGAAATCTTCCGGGGAATATATGCTGAACATACACAGTAAGTTTATTATGGGGTTTGAAGTCCAACGGTGCAAAAAGTCCCGCTAGCCTCTAAGTTAAGTTTATTTCACTGATTCAACGGTCTTAATTTACCTTTTGAAATAAGATGGGATTATAAGCCCTAACCGCCGAAAATTCCGTCCACCCATTGGGTAATGATTTTATAGGTCAAAACATCCTGACTTTAGTGAGTTCAGGCATGGGTGTTAAGCCTTAACCTATTTTTCACTGGAAAAATATACAGATTGCTCGTGTCTTATGTGGTGTTTATGTTTATCAGATTAATAATCTATTAACGACCGTTGTGTCCAGTTTGGCGCTAAAGCCAAGCTATCCGATCAACAGTTATCAGAAATGAAACAGAAACGTGCTGATGGTGTTTTAATAAAAAATCTAATGTCTGAATATGCGCTCAGTAAAGCATCAGTTTATCGACTGCTATCCAATGACACTTGATTAGAAAGCTCGTTCGGAAAAAAAGCCAACAACAGGCAAATATTCCGGATGGACAAGGCCAAGATGTTTGGCTAAATGAGATACAGCCATAAGCCGAATATTTATGAATGAATCGGCGCTGGTTGATTATCGGCATGAATCATTACAATTTACTTATTAGTCGTGACATGTAACAGGTAATTAACGCCTACGGCAGTTGATCTGAGTTGTAACGTTCTATAAACAAAGGTGAGTTATGAAGCATATTTATCTGGAAATGCATGACCCGGACAAAAATCTGCACCGGTTTTATCAGTTGTTTATAATGCCAGGCCTTTTTGGTGACTGGTCGTTGGTTAAAGAATGGGGCAGGGCAGGTTCATCCGGAACGGTTCGGAAGGATTGGTTCGATACCGAGACGGAGGCGCAACTAGCGGGACAAAAATTATGCGCAGCCAAACAGAAAAAAGGCTATCAAGCCATTTTGTGATAGGGGTGGCTGAAGTAATCACCTATATATAAGGTGTACGCGTAAACTCTATCGAACACGATACTCTTGAGCAATCTCATTTATCGTTTTTTACTCCTTCAAGGTTTCTAACGCGAGCTAGCTTTTGTGTCCCGTCAAAAAATTGCGCTTTTATTACTCATTTCTGCCTGCCTTTTTATGGAAGACACCATCTTAATCGACTGTCCGGATTTTTGGGTCCACTATAGTCTTGGCAATTGGGCATAAGGAGTCATGGCTATCCGTGTTTTCAGAGGTAGGTCGCTATTTTAACCTTATAAAGGCCAAATTCTATGTCGATTATTTAGGAAAGATGTCTACTAAATATATAGCGTAAGCATTTAACATTAAGCCACCAATCTCCGCTGGAATTTGAACGGGAATAGACAAGAAAGCTGCTTAAAAAATTGTCCTGTTTTACTTGACCATTACAAATCGTTCCGTATCAAGACTACTGTTCATGTATCCATATCTTACTCAAGAATGTTTAGTTACACCGCCTGCGAAATTCTCACAATTTCTTGAGCAATATCCTCAGGTGCAAGTATAAAATCTATATACCCACTGGCTATTGCGCTCTCAGGCATATCTGGCTGCTCAGCTGTGTCAGGCTTCTGCGCGATGGTAATTCCTCCCACTTCTTTTATGCCACTTAGCGCTGCTGCTCCATCACCATCACAGCCAGAGACAATGACAGCAATAAGTTTGCCGTCCCAGTGCTCCGTCAGGGAACGCATAAAAATCGTAATCACATCTGGCCATCCCCAAGGCTTTGATATGGGCTCTAAACGGAATTCTCCTTCAAAAACGTGCAAGTCACGATTTTCCGGGATTATAAACACATGGTTAGGCTGGATGAGTAAATTTTCCGTGATCAGTTTAACCGGCATATTGGTATAGCGCGGGAGAATTTTGGGGAGCAGGGTGGCTACGTTTCTCAAATGATTGATGATGACAATAGCAACCCCCATATCAGCTGGCAAATGTCTTAGTAAACGCGTATACGCTTCGAGACTACCGGCCGAGCCACCCACGCAAACGACAGGAAAGTCTTTTGTAATATTTTTAGCTTTCATTGGCAATAACCTGTCCTGTTTTTTTTAGTAAAAACTTATCGATTTATGTTTATTTCATGCCGTTTGGCGCTGATTCAATATCTAATTTAGGTTTATTGAACCAAACAGTTTTTAGAGTGGCTTTGAGTTTTATTTATAGACTTTCAGATAAATAACATCCCGTTATCGTACAAAAATATTGATTTTAAAAATTTTTATTATTAGACTTTGAAAGTGTAATTTCTGAAAGACTATAATATCTAATTATTTATTCAACAGCGCCTTTCTTATTCACGGCCCACCCGCTGTTTAATCGCCAATACTGTCATATTGCTTTGGAATCTGCATATCATTGGTGGTAAATTTGAAAAATAATAACACCACCCAGCTATCAACTTTCGCCGTACCTACACTAACAAAAGACTTACCCCGCGTTTTCCCAGTATGCGTATCACGCAAACTAATCGCAAATTCCGCTAAAGCACGATTGGTTTCTTTTTTATACAACGAAATTTCAGGGATACTCACATTTCCTGCTAATGGAATCGGTACCGTTATTGTTGGCATTCCCACTAATGAACTGGTGTTATCTATCGATAAGGCTCCCGTTCCAATCTCAGCAATCGTATCCCCCTCTTTAGGATCATCAACTAAAACCACACCCGCATCAATAAAATGCCTACGAATAGCGTGTAGCGCATATTGTTGATTTTTAACATCAAAGGTATTAAAGTTTTTCGTATAAATAAACGTTTTTCCCAAACTACCACTTAAGTTTGCAATCGCTTCTCCTTGAGAATTCATAACCAATAAATTAGCGGCACGGTCAGCGGCAGTAGAAACTAGTATTTGATCAAGCGCAGTTTGTGTGGGTAAAGTCGTCTGCCACATAGTACCGCAACCACTTAAGGTCAAAACCAAAACTAAGGGTAGCGTTTTTTTTATCATCATGATTTTTCAATTTATGTATTTTTCAGAAGAGTAGAGTGTAAGCATTGCCTAAAAAACAACGAGAGCTTGAACCCCAAAATGAAAAGGTTACTGATATCGCGCACTAATAATTTAGCCCTTAATAAAGACTTCTAAAGCCGTCTGCCTCCGGCTCACATCCTATTGATGTATGGCCATGGCTAAGCTCTTCTGTTGCTAACAAAGACTGCTAAAATCTTTATCCTTGTTAATCACGGGTACTCATTAACAAAAGACCTCTAAAGTCTCATAGGAATATTCTGAATACCTTATCCATAAAAACTTTCAACTAGCCAAAAGCCGCCTGTTCTGACCGTGTGATTTTTAGGTGATTTAAACTGCCAGGCTTTTTCGTACCAAGAATAAAGAGTTTGTGTTAAATATAAGCCGACGTAGAGCTTCATTGAATAACGCTGTCTCAGTACATAGGCCATCATTTATCGAATTGATTACATTTAATAACTGCAATCTTTGGCTACTGACGGAGGAAGGCAGGTTTATTCATGATTGATCAAGCTAACACCTTCTTGGGATTAATGGAGTTCTTCTACAAGACCGCTTTTATCGAAACTGTCCGAAGTAATGATGGACAATTTGTCTATTAATCGATTTAAGATACAGGTTTAACCTTCATTTTGGTTACATCAGGCGTTAGCGTACGTTTCCGTCCTATTGGACTTCAGTCTTCATAAGTTATTCATGCCCAATTAGTCATGAATAAGGTGCGAAAACCTATTTCCGGCTACTGATTGACGATTTTACACACAAGACCGAACTTGGTCGGTGCGGTAACGAACCGATTGGAAATTAGTTCACGATGCACATTACGACAGTTGATTTCAATCACAGAAAATCTGTCCGAAGCATTGCAATGAGCATTAAGAAAAAAGCTTTTAAAGCCGCTTTGAAAAATTAATTTAGGGAGGATGTCATTTTTTCGATATGAAATTTATATGTAGTTGCCTTATTTAGGGCATAGGTACTTTTCCATTTGTAATATCGGTTGACTCACTAAAATTGACTGACAGCTTTACGTGTGTATGCTGTCATTAGAAAATCTGGCGTCAATGTCGCCGGTGGGTCGATATTGCTACTTTACCAATGACCGGCATTGGGAAGCTTACATCCTTATCCCAATGTCAGCAGTGGATCGTTGACTGACGACCAGACATTTCAATTTAGTTGATTTCTAATGTCCGCTTTGCATATCCCGGACAACAGAAACGTTTAACTGGATTTAAACCTGAAAACTTGATCGGTTGCTACACCCAATTTTGATATTACTCGCTGAACAATTCGGCGTGAGTACCTGTGCGTACAAATACGATTAATCCATGTTTTACACTGGTATCTAATCTGTATGCCAACAAAAAGTCACCGCCGATATGGCATTCGCGGTGTCCTTCCCAATTACCTTTAAGCGAATGGTCCAGCCATTCGGCACTAAGTGGGCCGTCGTTAGCAATGAGCAGCAACATGGCTTTTTTGAGCCGGTTCAAATCGTATCGACCAGATCGAGACAATCGTTCCCAGTCTTTGATGAAGCTTTTTGTGTAATCCGCTGCCCGTGGTAGTGGCGCTCTCTTACTTGCCGGTGTTTTTTTCGAGGTCATCAAATAATTCGACAGCTGTTGAAAAACGTGCGTGGCGTGTACTGACAATTTCGTCAGCTTCGGCCATCGCCTTACGTGTTTCTGCGTTCGGCACCTTCAATTCGAGTGGAAAAGCTTGATCAACCACCACGCGATGCAGAAACAAGCGGACGGCATCAGATACCGACAACCCCATAGCGGCAAGTGTCTGGGTTGCTTGCGCTTTAGTTTCATCGTCTATACGGACGTGTAACATAGATGTGTGTGTGGCCATTTTTATCTCTCTAAATATATACGGATAGATTATGTATCTCAAAAGAGATACTGTAAAGATTTTTATGTAAATAGTTGTCGATTTGTCGGTGAAAAAGGACTTGTTACGAACGTTAAATAAACAAGGAGTTTTTTACTGGTTAGGAAATTATTTTTCTGAAAATCTATAGAAATTACGTATTGACGGCGAAAACGAACTAGGATTAGGAACTTTGACCGCCAATGAAAACGCTACCGTGATAAGAACAATAAGTCATCCACTACTTATCTGGAAAATAAATCAATAACAATCGTGACCTAGAGCCAGCCTTCAAGGGTTCAGACGTAAGCCATATCAATCATCTAAACCTTATGGGCGTAGCGATATCAAACTCTCTATAGTCACTTTGAAGCGTTTTTGGTAGCGTAGCTTCACGCCCAATTTTTGCATCAATTGCCTTGCTTTATAGCACCCGACCTGAATATCTTCTTTTATAAAGGCTTATGATAAATAACGAAAACCATAAACGATCTTGCTATTTGAAAAATAGCAAGATCGCTTTAACCTAAGGAATTCATTTTTTCGCATCGATTCGCCTTGTAAATTGATCCGGTAGGCGTTGTCTATCAACAATCTAAAATAGCGTCGGCTTTATGTGGAAAACCAATGCTTCGGCCTGTTGGCGTAAAGTCGGCACGAGGGCTGGCAAAGACAGGTTGCTTATCGTGTTATCCTTGTTGGCCATTAGGAATCTCTATTAATTGAGCATTTTTTGATTCTGTCGGCCGAGCGGTCGTAGCAATGGCATAGACTTCTTCTACTGCGTTGACCAAAA
>NZ_JAOEGU010000083.1 GCF_025583945.1 Methylobacter psychrophilus | reverse complement strand
GACCACTTACCCAATCGGCAAGATGTTCTTTGATAAATACCCATCTTTTTCCGGTCTTGCGCCCCGGTACTTCGCCCGTGCTGGCTTTGCGCCGCAATACCTCGGCGTTCATTATTAAAAATTGTGCGGCCTGGTTAAGATTGAGAGTTTCCATAAGTTATTTAACCGCCATTATTTTTTGTTCCAATTCGTACAAAAAATCGTCATTCCAGCCTTTGCAAAAACGCACATGCAATATTTCGTGGAACACCCTTTCCAAATAAATATATCTTTTATTTATCACCTTAAAGAATTTTTCTTGCTCATACTGTCAACCAAAATGTAAACCAAGCGCACCAGCGCACGACTACCATCATTAAGAGAAAATTCATGAGCGAAAAAATGTCCAATGCACCGGTTTACTACGCATTAGCTCAAGCACAATTTAATCCTGTGACCGCTATGAAAAAGTACGTTAGTGATATACAGGATATTCTTCGTCGTGATGGTTATACGCTTTTTGAAGCCCAAGAGGTTACACAGCTTCAGTTTATTGCTGCACCGGGAGAAATTGTAGCAGAGCCCAAATTAATCCCGACGCATACTTGGTTAATTACAAAAGCAGATAGAACCTCAGGGTTTGTTCTCAGTCAAACGTCCCTGATATATCACACGACCCATTATGAAATGAGCGATAAGTTTATTTCTGAGTTATTGTGCGGTTTAAAGGCTATTCATGATGTCGTTACTCTTGATCATTTAAGTCGATTAGGCTTGCGTTATCTTGATGCCATTCTGCCTCACTCAAATGAAAAAGTAGACTTGTATTTAGTCAATGGACTTCATGGCGTCGAATTTGGTGCGGCACAGAGATACTCATTAATTGAATCGGTTTTTGAAACAAGCAGCGGCCCTCTGTTACCTAAAGGTACCTTGGTCGCCAGAGTGCATCGCGCTACTTCTCAATTGGGGTACCCACCTGATATGGTTCCAAACGGCCTGTTGCCGATGCCGCGATTTGAAAACACAAACGTAATATCTCATGCAATCATTGATACTGATCATTTTGTTGAAGGGATTATGGCCTTGGATTTCAATCAAATTAAAGATCAATACGTTAATTTACATTCGACTAGTAAAGATGCTTTCAACGCGATGATTACCGAATACGCCAGAAAAACTTGGGCATAATAATTTTTAGAGAAATATATGTACGCTAATCAAACAGGATCACAGTGGCTTGGCTTAAAAAATCCGGTTAAAACTGCTTTTGCCATTATTAATAGGGTAGTGGTTGGCACCGGGAGTGCTTATGGGGCAGATAGAATTGAAGAATGGTCTGGCTATATTCAGCCTCGTGTAAGCATTGTTCTCTATAACGCTGTAGCAACCGTTAACCATTCATCAGTCCTTGATGTCCGTACACCTGTAGAGCATATCGAGAATATTCGCTCAGTACTCAATCCTTCTGTTTCAGACCTTGCCGGTTTGTTTGATGTGACTCGGCAAGCGGTTTATAAATGGTTGTCGGGTGATTCAATTCCAGAGCCGGAGAAACTAAATAGTATTGTAAAATTGAGTGAAATTGCCGACACTTTTAATGCAGCAAAAATATCTCGCGCCGGATCTTTACTGAAGATGAAAGCTTTTAACGGCCAGTCATTAATAGATCTATTAAAAACCGGTGATGATTGTACTGCGCAAGTTTTGGCTTTAATCTCTGAAGCAAAGGCAATGGAAGCATCCTACCAAAAGTCTGGTTTAGCATCATCAAAAGCCAAGCCCACTAATGATTGGCAGGCTTATGTTTCTATCCCCGGTTCAATTGAACCTATTAATTAGAGATAAATAAATGAGTGATCATGACACGGAATGGCTACAAGTGTAACGGGATGGCCGTAACGGATCAAGAGCTGAACGATCAAGATAATTTAAGGAGTTTATAAATCTGATTAATACACCGTCTGTCGGCATCGGCAGTTTTGGGTGCAGGTTACGAGTTAATTCTTCAGGTTGTATTCGGTTTTATTAACCATAAATGACTCTATTGGCGAGGGCTGTTTGATAGAAAAAACTTCCCGGTCAATTTATAGAAACAGGAACTTAGAGTTATTCTTGACCTTATTTAGAGATAATTTTATATTAACTATTAGTTAATTTATTGAATAAATTAGAGTAATAATGTTAAATTAAAGATATATAAAATTACCATTATAGAAAATTATTGCCATGCCTACGTTTAATCACCATGATTTAACTTTGCTCAATCCCTCGTTTGATTCACCGTTGGTTGATGTTTTGACAGAATTGGAACATTTGCGTCGGTTGCAACTGGGCGGCACCACTCCACCGCAGGTTTTTTTTCAGCTCAAACGTATCTTCCATATGTTGGAAAGCTTGGGTTCTGCTCGAATAGAAGGAAACCACACTACCTTGGCTGATTATGTGGAAAGTAAATTGGAAGGTGCCCGGCAAGCCCCTACTGATCAACTTCGGGAAATGGAAAATATTGAGGCTGCTATGGCCTATGTCGAAGACAGCATTCAATCGGGTGATAGCCTGACCGAGCACTTTATTCGTGAGTTGCATGCCATTACTGTCAAAGATCTGGAACGGGAAGGCGATGCCACACCCGGTGCTTACCGGCTTAAGCCGGTGCAAATTGCCCAGTCAGATCATTTGCCGCCAGACATTGTTCAAGTGCCGGAATATCTGCAGGCGTTGGTAAGTTTTATCAACGAGAATCATCCGCCCAAATATGATTTGATCAAGGTGGCTTTAGCGCATCACCGTTTTGGTTGGATACATCCGTTTGGTAACGGCAACGGGCGGGTGGTAAGGCTGCTCACCTACGCACTACTGATTAAATACGGCTTTAATGTTAAAGCGGGCGGCAGGGTACTAAATCCTACGGCGGTATTTTGCAATGATCGGGATCGTTATTACGCGATGTTGGCCCGCGCTGATAAAGGCTCACCGGAAGCTCTGGAAGAATGGTGTGTTTATGTCTTGCAAGGTATTTTGGACGAATTGCGTAAAGTCGATCAGTTGACTGATTTTAGTTTTTTTAGTGCGAGAATTCTTGCGCCTGCGCTGACTTATGCCAGAGAAAGAGAGCATATTACGGCAATGGAAGAAAAAATATTACATATCACTGCTAAAAACGGTGTAGCAAAGGCGGCTGACTTGGCGGTTGCCATGCCGGCAATGACCGCCGCCCGGCGCACCTATCAAATTAAAAAACTGGTTGATCGAAATATGTTGCAGCCCGTCAAGGATGGGGCGAGGCAATATACCATCGGCTTTAGCAACAGTTATTTAATACGTGGTGTTGTTCATGCACTGGCTCATGAAGGATTTATCCCGCCAACATTGAGTTATGGCGATATGCAAAAGTAATCAGTGCTGATTAATGCTGTGCTACCCGATCAATATTCCGGCAATTTTTTGCATCGGATGGTCGCTCGCACGAAAGTATTTTTACTGTTTCCCCAACCACTTAAGCTCATCCAACAAGTCATCAACTTTATTTTTTTTTGCTGACATGCCTGTATTGCCATTTACAGAAAATGAAGTTACACACAGTAGCATTCATATAGTTTGTGTATTAAGCGGCTCTCAATATTGAAAAATGCCTAAACAATTCAACCGGCATTGCATTCTTAAATTCCCATGTAATTGAAATTGGCCGCTCACCTTCTGTTTTAATTAGTGAAACTTCACCCAGTGCACTAAAAGCAGAATCTTTATTTTCACGAACAAACAAGTAAAACCGCCAGCCATTAGCAATGGGTTTGGCAACGCTATCTAAATAGCGACGTCCGGTTTTATTAGTTGTATTGGCGACATTTTGAGATTGCCAGTGAAATAATTTAGGGCTAATCGCATAATCATGATATTGAACACGCTCGTTAAAACCTTCACTTTTGTCTAAAGTCACAAACATAATCTCTATTTTACAGTCCAAAATAGCCAAACAACCTTCTCTAAATGCTGGTCGTTTAGTTTCGTTGGCATGGCCGATTGCTGTAATTATATCTGATCTTGAATAACGATTATGAAGAGAAAGTGTCCACGAAGAGGGCATGCCATAAAGATGAGAATAAGGTTGTATCGTTTGTTCTAACTGCCACTCAATGACCTCAATTAATTCGTCTTTGATGGCAGGATGTTGATCCATTAATGAAATGAATTGCGCTGGATTTATTAATTCAGATTGATGGACTAAAAATGTATGGGCAAGGATTTGAATCCTTCTTTCGTCAATTTTATTGTGAACTAAAGCTTGATGCCAAGCCTTTAAAATTTCTACATCATCAACATATAAAATACTGCCTACTCTGCGGAAAAGTTCGTCTTCTCTTGGGCCTTTTACATACGTCGGAAGTTGAGCCCGTCGTTTGAGCTCAGTCCAATAATGATTACCGGAATAAATATCTGAAATTTCAATTTCATTTTCAAGCAAAAATTCTTTTAGTTTAATTTGCGTCTTGTCTTTGGCATTTGCCCAAGCAACTAATTCGGTTGTAAGACGTGTTACATTTAAATTCAGAGCAAATTTAAGGCTCGCCAATACGCGGTCTCTAGCCACTCTATCGAATTGAATATGACAACCTGTAGGCAATAATCCAAAGCTTTTTTCAACTGAGTCTTTTATTGTCGATCTGCTTTGTCCGGTTAAGGATCTTAACAATATATCAAACCTGAAATCTTGAGAATATGTGCCAATAAAATCTAAAACTAAACAACTATCTTTATTTGGTGACAGACGCAAACCCCTTCCAATTTGTTGCTGGAACACGACTGGACTTTGGGTAGGGCGAAGCAATAATAAGGTGTTTACATCAGGTATATCGACACCCTCATTGAATAAATCACAAGTAAAAATTACTTTAAGTCTGCCATGCTTAAGTTCGTTAATAGCATGATCCCGCTCTTCTTGGGTATGTTGTCCGGTAATTGATTTTGAAGGTAAACCATGTGAATTAAAATAGTCAGCCATAAATTCAGCATGACGCACACTAATGCAAAAACCGATAGCTTTGAGCTTTTCTAAATCACTGACATAAGTTTCAACAGCTTGAAATGCTGAACGGGCGCGTATATCGCTGGCCGAAATTATATTGTCAAGTTGAACATCAATGTTTTTTTGTTTCCATTGAATGCTGGTTAAATCAATATTGTCATGGGTTGCATAATATTCAAAAGGAGCAAGTAACTCTTGATCCAGCGCATCCCATAATCTTAATGTTACCGCAGGTGAACCATCGGGTCTTGCATCGAAATATTGATTTAAACTTTTGCCATCTGCCCGCTCTGGTGTAGCGGTTAAACCTAAAAGGATAGCGGGTCTAACTGATGTAATAAATTTATCAAACGATTTGGCGGGCAGATGATGCGCTTCATCAATAATGACCATATTCCAAAAGTCCGCACCATGTTGCTCTACCAAGTTATGGTTATGTGCGGTATTAATGGTGACAAATAAATGCTCATGTTGACTCGCTTCATTATTACCATCTAATAGCTCGCCAAAATTTGAATCACGCAATACTTGTCGAAAAGTGCTAATAGCCTGTATTAAAATCTGCACCCGATGCGCAACAAATAATAAGCGTGGCTGACCGCCTTTTTCTTTTGTCAAACGCGCATAATCAAAAGCTGCAACAACGGTTTTTCCTGTGCCAGTCGCTGCGACTACCAAGTTACGGTAACGTTGATGAAGTCTTTCGGCGGCCAAGCGGTCAAGCATTTCTTGTTGATAGGGTTTAGGACTTAAATCAAACCAAGTTTGAATTGCAATTAGTTGGGAATTGTTTTGATGCGTTTTTCCGTGTCTTGATTCTGCATGTAGGGCTTTCTCTAAGGCATTGCGATGATCTTGATTATTGGGATCATAGTGGAGAAATTCACCATCATTCCAAAGTGTTTCAAAATGTGCTTGAGCATTTTTGAAAATGGGCTCGTTTGAGATTTGTGTTAATTTAACCGTCCATTCGATGCCGCTAATTAAGGCGGACTCAGATAAATTGGCACTCCCTATAAATGCTGTACCAAAACCACTATTTCGATTAAAAATCCAAGCCTTAGCATGTAGTCGTGTACGCCTTCCATCCAATGAAATTCTTAATTCAACATTAGGCAGTTCAGCCAAGGCATTGACGGCTCTTGCCTCTGTGGCACCAATATAAGTGGTTGTTAAAATGCGAAACTGTGTCCTAGATTTTCCAGTTGCATCAATCGCAGTCGCTTGCTTTAATATATCGATTATTTTTCTTACACCGCTCCATGTAATAAAACTAACCAAAATATCAACAGTGTCAACAGCTTGTAGTTCTGCAATTAGCTCATGCAACAAGGAGGGTTCGCTACGAGATGAGCTGAATAACCAAGGCGTGCGTAACCCAGTAATAGGGAAAATTCCCGGCATATTAGGTTCGTGAATAGATCGTAAAACTTGTGGAGGTTGTGCTATAAAATCAGTTTTAAGTTCAGCTTTTTCTTCAAGTCTGGCATTTTTTAGCAAGGTCGAAATTAACTTGATTTCAGCTTGGTTTTTTTCAAAACTGCTATCTTTTGATGAGGGAATTTCATCTAAAAGTTCTGGCAATCTATTCATTATTTCGGTTAACAAATACTCTCTATTCTCAACAAAAGAAGGCGTTTGGACAGTTGCTCTACCTTCGTGAATTAAATGATTTATTTCTGCTAACTCATCGTCAAGGATCAGGCGATCATATAAGCCTTTAAATAAGTTCGTCATTAAAATGCCATATTTATCGGTTAAGAATATTAAAAAAATAATACATAAGTATTCGCTTTTTAAAGATGCGTGTGATTAATTTTTTATCTTGCACCTGTTCGATGTTAATCCTTGCTATAGCAATGCATCCCATTGATGCATAACTGCCTTGTGATCAGTGCCTTCAGGTGTATAGGGAATTTCAGAAGGCAGCAATGCTGCTTCGATTTGTTGAAAAAATTGACTCATTATTATCCGTTGATTGTGTAATGCGTCTGGCTGCTGTCAGATAAAGCAGAAGCGTTTGCAGGAATTTGTAACTTTATTGGTGCCGAGAAAAGGTTCTGCAAAAAGGTTTAATTTTAAAAGCCGGCAAGCCACTGTCTTGCTCTATGAAATATCACCACACTCTGTATTTGATGTTCTTTTGTGCGATCATGATGATTTTTTTTCAGGCTCATGTGCAGGGAACGATTCCTTGATTAATTGCCCGTTGCGTACTACTACGATGGCCGTGTGCGTTTGTGCAGCATAAGCACGCGCTTGTTTTGCTGCACGCAGCAGTGCGGCTTCTACCCCGCGAGCATCAATGTCTTTTGCCCGATCCAGCGGTTTTGTGTTCATGATTCGCTCCAGTCTATAAGGGTCGGCGTGTCGCCTGCATTGTCAAAATGCAGCCAAACATCCACTAGCGGTTGATAGATATGTTTGAAATTTTTCAGGCCTGCGTCAAATCTGCGCCGAATAGTTGCCTCGGGGATATTATGACCGCCTTGACGTACCCGTTCAGATACTCGGGCAATGGCGGTATCAGCGTTAGGTAACTGTAAAAAAATAAGTTTTACATGGTAGCCCTTGGCTCGCCATTGCGGGATGACGCGAGCATAGCCCAAGCCGCTTAATGTGGTTTCAAAGGCGAAACTGCTATTTTTGGCGACATGCCCGGTAATTTCGGACAGCATGATGCGTGCCGCTTTAATAGAAACCTGTTCAGGCATAAACGGCGCAATGCCTGCGGCAATCAAATCAGCATTAATGAAGATTGGGCAATGGGCTTCGTTGGGCAAGAATTCGCGGGCGAAGGTGGTTTTTCCTGCACCATTAGGCCCTGCGATAATAACGATTTTTTTATTCATTCTTCCATTTGTTGGGCAGCAAAACGCGTGTGTAGTCTTGATTTAATGCCGTCAGCATCCAAAAGGGTTGTTTCGCTGCTGTTTGTGCCTTGTTGAATTTCACTTCTTAATTTTTCAAGGCGCAGATCACGCAACTGATCACGTTCTTCCAAGAGACGTAAAGCTTCCCGCATAACTTCGCTGACTGAATTGTAATGGCCACTTTCAACTTTGCCTTTTACCAGCTCTTCAAAATGAGGGTTTAGGGAAATATTCATGGCTTTAACTTCTTCACTTTGGCTATATATATTCAATAATAACAAATATTGATATCGATAGCTTGAATGTTAAAAAAATATGGTCTTTATAGTCAATACCTTCGCCAATTGGTATGAGTAATTTATAGATATCGGAGGAAGGAGGAGGAGAAAGGAGAAAGGAGAAAGGAGAAAGGTCAGAGAAGGTAGAATACCGCTTCTAACAGAGCATTCGCACC
>NZ_JAOEGU010000082.1 GCF_025583945.1 Methylobacter psychrophilus | reverse complement strand
CCATGCAACTCAGCCAAGCGTTTGACCATGACCAGTCCGAGCCCCGTGCCCTGATATTGACGCGAAAGTGTGCTGTCGATCTGGGTGAAAGGCTGGAACAGCTTTGCCTGATCCTCTGGGGCGATGCCAATACCGGTATCGGTGACGGCTATCTCTAGCATGTCGTCCACGCGATGCGCGCCGAGCGAGATAGCCCCGCCATCGGGCGTGAATTTGACGGCATTGGATAGCAGGTTGTAGATAATCTGCTTGAGCTTGCGTACGTCAGCGATGATCTCAGGCATCTCGGTATCGGCATCCAGCGCCAGTTTAAAGCGGTGGTTAAGGGCCTTTTCCTTGACCATGCTCAGACTGTTCTTCAACACGGCATTGACGGAAACTGGCTCCAGTTCCAGCGTCATTTTACCGGCTTCCACCTTGGCGAGATCCAGGATATCGTTGATGAGTGAGAGCAAATGTTCGCCACTGGTGTAGATGTCTTCGATGTATTCACGCTGGCTTTCTGTCAGTTCGCCCATCAAGCCATCCTTCAGGGCCTCGGAAAAGCCGATGATGGCATTGAGCGGGGTGCGCAGCTCGTGCGACATGTTGGCGAGAAACTCGCTTTTCGTGCGGTTGGCTTCTTCGAGTTGTAGATTTTTCTGGCTGATTTCGTTGCTGCGCTCTCGCAATTGCTCCGCCAGGTATTTGAGGTCTTTGAACTGCTTAAGGTTGTTGAGGGCGACGCCCAGTTGGTTGGTGATAAGCTCGATAAAAATGCGATCCTGCTCTGAAAGCGGTGTGATCGATGCCAGCACCAGCACGCCTTGACGCTGCTCGCGGTAAGTCACCGGCACCGCCAGCAGGGCGGCGGGGTTGATGCTGCCAATACCAGTGGCGATGGTCAGCAGCCCGCTGCCGGGGTCGGTCACATACACGGCCAGGCCCGATTGCGCGGCCTCGCCAACCAGGCCCTCGCCCAAGCGGAAGCTATCTGGCGTGTCGGCGGGCAGACCGTAGGCAGCCTTGCGGATGAGTATGCCATGCCATTCTTCATAGGCATAAAAGGCCGATACCGGGCAAGAGTGGCGCTCTGCTAACAGATTGAGCAAACCGTGCAGGATATCCTCGCGGTCGAAATGGGCGGAATATAGCAGCAGCGCACGCCGGTGTGTACCGTCGTAACCTTCAGCCTTGTCGCGTGCAGCCATTTCGCGCCGGATGCTGAGAAACAGTTGGGTGAGCAAAGCCATCGCAAGCAGCAAAGTGAATAGTATGGAACCTAGGGAGAATTTGCGCGTCTGCTCGGTGGCGGATTGACGCTCCTTGAGTAGCTGGATTTCATAAGTTTCCATCGTCTTGATCACGGTGAAGATGTTGCTCATGATTTCAAGACCTTTCTCGTCGATCATCTCTTGCTGTGCCCTCATCAGTCCCTGAGAGTCATACATCGCCATGACCTTGGCCAAAATCTGCAATCGCCGTTCAATGAGGGACCGTAGGGTTGCCAGACTGCGCATCTGAGTCGGGTTGTCCTTGACCAATTGGGTAAGGGTCTCCAAAAGTGTGGGTATAGACTCAGCCAGCTGGACATGATGCGCTCGAAGGCTTTTTTCCCCGGTCAGCAGGTAGCCGTGGTGTGCCGATACGGTCTCCACAATGCTGCTGTAAAGATCGCTCAGCTTGGCGCGCACTTCCTCCGTATGCGCCACTGAATGCGCAGATTCGGCATAACTCGTGGCGGCGCGGTAGGCGATAGCGCTGCCCATCAAAATCAAAAGCATGGCGCCGATAAAACCCAACAATACTTTGGATTCGACCGTTTTAAGCGGCGGCGTGGCACGGCTGCTGGTTAAAGAGACCAGCAGCAGAGCGACGCCAAGCAGCAGCAGTCCAAGCGAAGTGGTTACTGCCATGGGTGTGGTGTCGCTGGCGGTATCTAGTGAGCTGACGTTCCCTAGGTAGCTGAGTAGCGGCACGACGCCGACAAGAAGCGTCAATGCCGCCGCCAGTTGCGTCGGTAGCCGCAAGGTTTGTCTGGATAAAGCAAGCAGGGCAAAGCCGACTGCGGCAAAACCCAAGGCGGCATACACCGACATCCTGCCCAAATATAGCGTGTATACTGCGCCGACCGGCTCGCGAAACAATAGCTGGTCGATGCCCAGTTGCCAAGCGAACAGATATTCTCCCAGGGTGGCGATGCCGATGGCCGACACAACCAGTGCCATGCCTTGCACCAGGCGTTGCCAGCCGTGTGTTTGCAGGTGCAAAAACAGCGCGCAGCCCGCCAACAGAAAACACAGCGCCGTATTGGCCTTCATCGTCACCATACCGGGCAGCAGGTTCTTGATCAGCGCCACATCCAGCACCCAGCCGACGAGCACCGTTAGACCCAGGACCGCCACCAGCAAAGCCGCGTAGCGTGGGAAAATAGACCATTCAAGCGTTCTAAGTGCGGTAAGCATGGCGGGTAGCCCGATTAGTTTAATTGCTTATGTCTGTCTAGGAGGCTGCCCGAGAACTAACATATCGGTTAGTGGCTATCAGTATATAGTGTTTTTTAATCCTTTCAAAACACACCACTGGATAACAATAATTCAATGTAATGATATTGTCTATATCTAGGTTCTGTTGACGTTTCACCAATCCGGTAGAATAAGCCGTTTTGAATGAAATGAAGCGGATAAAATTAAGTGATGAAGAGTGGACTCGTATTTTGGTAAGCTTAAAAAAGTTGCCTGGAGTTCATATCGGTTTACCCGATATTTGCAGGCAGTTTGTTAATGCCATTTTGTGGATATTACGTACGGGAGCACAGTGGCGTGTATTACCGTCAACGTATGGTAAATGGAATAGCATCTTCAAGCGTTTTTCACGTTAGTGCATCAATAGCATATGGGGTTGAAATTCTCTGCCATCTGTAACTTCTCATTAGTTACAGGTAAGCTTATTTTTCAATAAGTTAGCGCTCTGGAAATTCACTAAAATTCGTTTTTTTTAGTACCAGATAATGAGAAATCAATGAGTTACAATTAATCTTTATGAGAAAAGGCATGATTTTTCAATTTTATGGCCACGTAAGTCATTGATTTATAATCTACCTGCAACTAATGAGAAGTTACTGCCATCTTTCTTAAAACTCTGATTTACAAGATGTTTCTATGGATGGTTCAGTTATTAGAGCACCTGCCTGCGCAGCTGGAGCGGCATATAGTTCTGCTGAGAATGAAGCGGTTGGGCGTTCCAAAGGTGGGTTTGGTTGTAAGATTCACGCACTTTGTGATGGCTTGGGCATGCCCATCAAATTCATCCTGACAGGTGGGCAGGAGGCTGAATGCAAGCAAGCCATATCTTTATTGGAAAATGTTAATGCTTCAGCCGTTTTAGCAGACAAAGCCTACGACACGAACGAGTTGCGGGAGTGGTTAGCCATTCGTGAAATAAAAGCGGTTATCCCACCTAAATCGAACCGAAAAGAAGATATTGAGTGCGATTATTGGCATTATAAGGAGCGGCATGCCATTGAATGTATGTTCGGTAAGCTCAAGCACTATCGCAGAATTGCTACACGATATGAGAAAAAAGCTATTAATTACATGGGGATGCTGTCATTTTCCTCGGTGCTTTTATAGCTGAGGTGAAACGTCAACAGAACCTAGTAATACGCTGTTCCTACCCGACACTGCGTAAAGTCGCTCTGTAACACTGGTCATATATGGCTTGTAGGTTTGATGTCATTAGCAATATTAATCAATAACGCTAATGTCCCAGTTAAATCCTGTTCGCAAAGCAACCCTGTAACCTGCATTCCGCTTGAAAAAAAATCTGTCCCAACTAAAGTAGTTTCAAATGGCACGGTTAAATTGTCAAAATAGGGTACGTTTAAACAAACGACAGATTTGTTTCATAGGATTTCTTACAAAGGCATATCTGGCGAGGCTTTGGTCTACTTTTCGACTTCCCAATGTTAATCTTGTCAAACCTACACTTTTTTGGGAAGTCTAAACCATCCGTAATCATCATTGGTAACAGTAACCCAGAACACATATAAAAAACGAACGTTTAAACGATAAGGAAAGTTAGATAAAAAGGTCTGATATTTCTATATATTTTCTTATCAAAAAAGCTGTAATTTTAGGTATTAATCGAATAATGAAGCACCGTCCGTAGTGCGGCGGCAATACACCGGAAGTTTACGACTTGTCACCGTTAAAAATCCTATGAAACAAATCGATCGTTTGTTTAAACTCACCCAAAATAGTTGTAGCCGATAAGCTTGTTAAACGGTTTCTTTACCCGGAGTTGCAAATCCAACACAGGAGAATTTTGGAAGTTATGCTAAATCATAGACTTAACTTTACTAGCATTTATTAATAGATAGCTTGTCGCTTTGTCAATTTAGACCGACGATTCCCCTGTCGATGAAATATCCTCTGCATGAGCCTGATCAAAGATTTTTTTCACCTTTTCACACTCTTCGCTGCTATCCGTATGGACAGAAATCAAGGCACTCCCGCCCTTAATCTTTCCTTCATAGCGTTTGGCTTCATACTCAGGAATACCCAACCCGATTAAAGCGCCTGCCAAACCGCCAGTGGCCGCACCTACTGCTGCACCGCTCAGGGCTCCCATAATGGGTCCTGCGGCGATTAACGGACCGACGCCTGGAATAGCCAGAGCGCCAATTCCGGCTAACAAGCCAATTACAGCGCCAGTGCCTAAACCCACTGACCCGCCAATAGCCGCCCCTTCCGGCGCTTTGGTGTGCTTTTCATGAGCAAAATCTTTGGTCGTGGATTTGTCGGGAAACAGCACAGAAATATCATTGGTTGAAAAACCCGCTGTGTTCAGGTTATGAACAATGCTCTCTGCCTGTTCGAGATTTTGGGCGATACAAAAAACTGCTTTAGTCATGTCGTTCTCCTGGGCCTTTATGGCGCTTTAATTTCAAGTTGATTATCTACCTTCACTACACCACGCGTTTTCTTGGCTATTTTTTCGAGCTTCTTGCTTTCAGCTTCATTTGCAACAGGCCCGCGCAAGGTTACCACGCCACTACGGGTGATAATTTTTGCATTCTGCGCATCAATTGATAGCGACTTATCCCTAACCACGGCTTTACGTATGTGGGCCGTGATTTTTATATCCTTTTTGGTTTCTTTTTGATCTTCTGGAGTTAGCGTAGTATTGTTCTTGTCGCGGGCATTGATCTCGGTATTTTCTAATGCCGAGTCGGCCGCCAGATAAATTGCGTCATTCTGTTCGGCTTGAACAGTTCCGGCCGTCAGCATTAAACTGCCCGTTAAAGCCAACATAGTTAACAGTAATCGTATAGACATAGTAATCTCCTACATATAAGTGTTTTTTTCAAGATATTTGAATGACATCCATGCCGGATTTATCCTTCTGATTCAACGCACGAACAACGCAATCAGAATGATGATGGGGATGGGGATGCCGAGAAAGTACAAGAGTATTGAGCGCATTGCTAGCCTCCTTAGTAAGTTGGATGTATGGGTAATAATTGCATGTCACGTTGACGACCACCGATTGTGGCCGCGAAGCTGGCGACGAATGCACCAATAAGCAGCGATATGAAGAGCCACAACGCCGCATAGGCGGAAGCCTTGCGACCCTTGTCAGCAGCCTCTTTCGCCGTGGTTTCCGCATCACGCAGCTTGATCTGTAGGTGTGCATACGTATCAATCACTCGCTTCTCCGCGTCCTGCTGAGTCAGGCCGGTGCGCAGCGAGACAATCTGGCCGACGTACCGAATGTCTTCTGCGGGCAGAGTTTCTGTGCGAATGGAGTTCATGAAGATGCGGGTAACTTCAAGCGCGGACCCGGCAGGGATTGGCTTTGGATGCCCTTCTGGAATAGCATCGCTTCCGGCAATATCCGGGACGGATGCAGACGCGTTGATGTCCTTTCGAAACAGCGAATCTACGAAGTATCCCATCGGACCACTGTCGTAGTTGGGCTTCGCCATCTCAGACCCGACCGCCGTGCCGGTGGCAACGTCTCCAGCCACAGAGGCCCCCGCCTTAATTCCACCGCTGACGATCGACCCAATCACCGAAGTGAGTAACGCAGCGGTCGCAAGCGCGGCGACCGCCCAAGCCAGGAAGCCATGCGCGGTGTCGCGGAAGTAGACCTCATCCGTATGCACCGCAACCCACTTTGTTCTCAGTCTGCCGGTGAGGTAACCCCCCATTCCGGAAGCAACGAGTTGCGTGAAGGTGAGCCACAGGATGGTCGATACACCAAAGGTCGTTGCACTTACGCCGCTGAATGCCCACGGTGAAACTGAAGACAGACCCAAACCTGTTCCCAACATCAAAAGGATCAGCGACAGGGCAGCAGCGGCGGTGGCTCCCGCAACGATGGCGCCCCACGATACTGCGCTTGCTTGAATTTGTATGGGTTCTGGGTATTCGTCAGCGGCTGAGATATTAGGATTAGTCATCATGAGTCTCCACAGGGTTGAGTTTGAGAAATTGTTGAACGAGTCGCCTGCCCGAGTCTGTATGCCATCGCACATAGCGATGAATATGTTGCCGTTTAAGAACTCAAGCAGTAGCCGCAGTAGCCGGCCATACTCCTTCGTTGCCACCGGATAAAGGTTGTTCCTGAAAACGAAAAATATAGAGCGCCAATGAAGTATGAAAGCAAGTGGTGGATGAACCCAAATCTTTGATACCTATTGAGCTCTGTGCCTCTGCGGTGCGTAACTGCCTGTTTCAGGTTAATGGCTGTCGGTGCTGCAATTTTGGGATATGTACAAAAAACCGGCAGATTATTAACCCTCCGCGCGTTTATTGCGCAGCTTTCAAATGTGTTACGGCTTCTTCGGCGGATTTTTTCGCCAAGTCGGCATGCTTCATTTTGCCGTGATCTATAGCATCATTCATGCTCGTGATGCCTGCATCCAAGTGTTCATCGGCGGTTTTGGCATGGGCCTTCGCAGCCTCCGCATGTTCGGTGATAGCTTTTGCATCGTCGGCTTTGGCTGCGGCTTCCGCGTGCTTGAGCGCTTCAGCCATGTGGCTTTCCCCGGCATAAGCGCCAAACGAGGCTAAGGTCAAAGCTGTGGCTGCACATAAACCGGTGAGTTTCATGTTAGTAAGTTTCATATTCATTTCCTGTAAAAATATTTGAGAGTATCAGGTTACTGCCATGCAGCACATGCCGGTTTGTCATAACTCACCTGCACAGCTCAGCAGTGCAGGTTATTTGTCTTTCTTAATATCATCCTGAAGATCACCAAGACCCTTCTGAACTTTGCCGATGTTCTTTTGGATATTTCCTTCAATTTCCATACCCTTATCGTCCAGTATCACGCCAGCGGCTTCTTTAACTTTACCTTTTACTTCTTCGACTCTACCTTTTACTTGATCTTTGTTCATGAGTGTCTCCTGATTATTATTTAGCCATGTCCAGAGCGTGGAATGCTGTTTTCTATCGCTCAGTTAAAGTATTACACGCAAAACTGATGTCGGTCGGTGCGGTAACGAACATTAGACATCTTTTCTAAATACAACCATAGCGTAAGTTAACAAAAGCAGCCACTAAATTCCATGTCAGAGAGTAATGCTTATGCTTGCCCCGATAAACATCTTTGGTAATCCTGAAGATTTTGTATCGAGAATTAACATGCTTAATAAAAATACGCTATTTTGATAGCACCTTATTACCGGCTTTGTCTTCTGCCGAAAGCGGTTGGCCTTTTTTCTTTTTAACAGGCAGAGTCGAGTTCTTATAGTGTTTGTGTATCCCTTGGTATCCGGAACCCGCCAACAATAGAGTCTCGATATGCAACAACAGGCGGCTGTGTAAAGCAAATCGCAATAAATACCCCCCAATTGACACCTCTTTAAGCATGAGGTCTGATGGTCAAGTAGTATTTTGGCAATAATGCGTCCCGATCTATTCTGTTGACAAATGCGTTAAAGGCCTTCTTCGTCATCCTTACGCCTTTTTGGTAAGTAGTTTCCACCAGCGTAATGACCGGACTAATTGGGGTTAATTAACCAAAAGAACGGTTTGTTCCACGACACCCTTTGAGCCCTTGGTATTAGGGGCTTACAGATGAAATATAGATTTTAAAACAGGTAATAATATTTTTTATAAGTTATTGAATATTACAAGAATAGAATTAATTGTAAAATTCATGTATTGGGCTAAAAATTCAAAATATCAATTAGCGCTTTAAATTCAGTTTTAGATCGTGCAAAAACTTGTTAATAATGTATTGATTTTGTACTTAAATATGTAACAGTAACTATCAATACCTTCGCCAAAATTTAAGCCACTCTTGCATGAATCCTACCGATTTCTGCGGCTTGGAAGATACGGTCGTCGATTAAAAATGTGTCATCATTTTTGTCCAGCGAATTAATAATCCGCTGCGTGTATTTTCGGGCTCTGAAGATGGTTTTCAAATCCAGCATACTGCCCT
>NZ_JAOEGU010000081.1 GCF_025583945.1 Methylobacter psychrophilus | reverse complement strand
TTATCTTCATTCTTGGCGTTATACGGCCTCTAAGAGCGGTTAACAGGATGTCGATATAGATTTGTCATGGTTATCTTCATTCTTGGCGTTATACGGCCTCTAAGAGCGGTTAACAGGATGTCGATATAGATTTGTCATGGTTATCTTCATTCTTGGCGTTATACGGCCTCTAAGAGCGGTTAACAGGATGTCGATATGGATTTGTCATGGTTATCTTCATTCTTGGCGTTAAATGTCTTTTTTTAAGCTATTTCGATTTCTTGATAGCGTCCAAATAGGCGTGACTAAGCTCGTTTTGTTCCTTCATGACATCCATCTTGCCCTGGAGTGTTTTTATGGCTTGTACGCTCTCTATCTCATTAGCGATGGCGATTTCGAGCTTATGGTTTAAGGCATTAAGCAAATTCTCTTTTTCAACCAGTGCGGTTGCTGCTTTATCGGCGTTAAGTTTATGACGCTCAGATTCACGTTCCAACTCGGCCTTGATGTCATTCAGGCGCTCCAGGGTTTTAGACAGCTCGGATTCAACGGTTACGGCTTTTTTGTAGTTTTCGTTGGCCTCTGTTCTAAATGCCTTATTTTCGGTTTTCAGCTCATTGATGTGTAAATTAAGGGCGCTAATTTGCTGGTGTGTCTCTGTTAATCCGGCCATTGTGATTTCGCTTTTCCGCTCGGCCTCTAACCGTGCAGACTTTTCAGATTCAAGTTCATTGCTTTTGGCCGTTGCTTCGTTCCCCGCTTTATCGAGTGCTTCGGCTTGCTGCTTAATCAGGGCTTGAGCTTGTTCAAGCTCTTCATTCAGTTGGTCGGCAAGATCAATGGTTTCTTGCTGGGTTTGCGCCAATTCTTGCCGTACCTGCTCTAACGCTTCGCGCTCTGATTGCAGGCGAGCATTCGATAACTCCAGGGCGATTGCCCAGATTTCACCACCGAAAGCACTAAGCCGTTCACTGACGGCCACCGGTGCCGCTTCACGTAGCGGCGTCACGATGGTCTGCGCCTGGTGTTTGACCTTCCACGCCTGCATTCCTTCTGAAATAGTTGTAAAACTGCCACCGCCCAAGGCTTTACGGACTATAGCCAGCGTGGGTTTCCCCCCTTCTGCGGCGATGGTGTCAGCAACGGCGTGTATATCGTGTAGTGTAATAGCCATGATGTGTAACCCTGTATTGTATTTTGTTGTATGTAGTATAATACAATATACAACAAAATACAATACAATTAGCATTCCATCAGAATGGGTGACCGTAAGGAAGCCAGGATTATTACCGTTTGGCAAATTTACCCATGGCCAGCTACAGAAACGGGCGGCGATCTAGTGACTGAACACATACCAAGCGAGAGCCAGCAAAAGCATATCACCAAAAAAGCTAGCCGGAAGCCTCGAAAATAGCGCGGCTTTTTGTCCAAATGTGGGAGAACTTAAAAATAGATTTTTACTTCAATATGCAAGTACAATGTAATTACAAACTCTCAATTCTTAGGACATGTTCACAATGCCAAGTTCAACGACCTACCAAATTCGCATAGACGAAGAAGAAAAAAAAGCCACTTTTGCCGTTTTTGCTGATCTTGGAATAACACCTGCCCAAGCGGTAAAAATGTTTTTCGCCCAAGTTCGCACAACCCACTCTATTCCGTTCCTTGTCGAGCATAGGCCGAACGCTGAAACCATCAAGGTGATTGAAGAGGCAAAACGCGGGGAAAACATAGTTGTTTGCAAGGATACGAAAGACCTATTTCATAAACTCGGTATCTAAATGCGAACGCCGATCTTCACGAAGAAATTCCAAAAAGAGCTTAAAAAATGCAAAATCCGCGGCCTCAATACCAGTGAAATAGGCGATATTATGGCGAAACTCATTGAAGACGAGCCATTGGAGGCAAGAAACAAAAATCATCCACTAAGCGGTGATTTTTCTGGATGTTATGAGTGCCACATTCGCCCCGATTGGCTCTTGGTCTATATGCTCGATAATGAAGCCAACACGATCACTTTTTTAAGAACGGGAACACATTCTGATTTGTTTTAAACTTTGGTAAGTAGAGCATCCCCCGCCCGTTTCCATTCTAACCGCCTTGGATCTTCCGCTGAAACTTTAGCCAGACCCAGCAGCGCCCCCAGTAATTCACCTTTATCGATTGCTGGCTTGCCTGTTTTTGTATCAACCAGTCCCGCCAAGATAAGCAGCCCCGCAGAATTACAAAGTTCATGAGTACGGGCGGCGCGTTCTGCTTTTGCGGCGACTCTATTTTCTTCATTAATTAACTTGGCGGCATCCTGTCGCGCCTTGGTTGCTCGCTGACTGGCTTTTTCAGCTCTTATTATGGCGTTAAACTTCTTATCATCCTGAGCGGTTCTGTTTGTCTTTTCAGCCAGCAACACCAGCAATTCTTGCTGTTCGTTTTTTGACTTTAAGCCTTTCAAATAAGCCACTCGATCTTTCAGCCATGCATCATTTTTCATAGTGACTCCTTGTTGCTGTTGGTGATTTTTCTACTACCTTATTCTAGCAGATTGCAGGCGGTTTCACAGCGTGTTATCCTTACAGAAGAATGATGTAAAGCGCACTTAGCCCTTTCTCTAAACATCCCGCCGCGTTGCTGGGGATGTTTAGAGAAAGGAGTGCGCTCTACGAGGTTAAAATCGAGAGCAAAAGAAAAAGCATGATATTCGCATGGCATCCTATCACCTAACCGTAAAAGCAGGGGCAAGAGGCAAAGCCGCCGCCCATGCCGCTTATATTGTCCGCGAAGGAAAATATAGCGGGCGCGACCGCTACGAAGACCTCGAAGCCACAGCCAGAGGAAACATGCCAGAGTGGGCAGCGCATAACGCCGCCTATTTCTGGCAAGCAGCCGATGAATACGAGCGGGCAAACGGCACGGCCTACCGGGAAATTGAGGTTGCTTTACCACGTGAACTTACCCCCGCCGAACGGCTGGAATTAGTCCAAGAATTTATCGGGCAAGAGCTAGGCGAAAAACACGCCTACCAATTCGCCATTCACACGCCCAAAGCCGCCCTTGAAAAGGACGGCCAGCCGCATGCGCACATCATGTATTCCGAACGAATCAGGGACGGCATAGCGCGCGACCCAGACCACTATTTCAAGCGCTATAACGCCAAGAACCCCGAGAAAGGCGGGGCAAAAAAGGCCAGCGGCGGCAAGCTGGAATCAGAGAGAAAAGAAGACCTGTTAGGCTTGCGTGAACGCTGGGCAGCGCTGCAAAACAAGCACCTCGAAAAACACGGGCATAACGACCGCGTAGACCATCGAAGTTTAAAAGCTCAAGGCAGCGACCGCGAACCAGAAAAACACCTGGGCGCTATCGGCGTTAGCAGGCTAAACGCGCAGGACATAAGCGCCTTACTGGAACGCCGAGCCGCCGAGGGCGGGCTGGAGCGATCACAAAAAGAAGTTTCAATTATCGACCTGTCCGGCGACATCAAGCGAGCCAAAGAAGAACGGGCAAACCAGCCGCAACAAGAAACCGCGATTTTAACCCGGGCGGCTCAAGCACTTGAGCGGTTCAAAGCCGAGCAAGAAACCTGCGCTATGGCGGCTCAGGCGTTGGAAAAATTCAAAGCCGAGCAAGAGCGCAAGGCGCAGCGGGAAAAAGAACAAACCCAATCAACACCCGATAAAGGCCACCACAGATGAACACAGAAGAGCAGTTATTAGTGCTTTTAGGAATGACCGAGCAACAGCAAAAAACTATTACCTCCGCTGTTGAAGAACTGAAAAAACAAACCGCCAGCCTTAACGGGATTGCACCAGAGCTGCAAAAAGCCGTACAGGTGGCGATTGTGGCATCTTTGGCCAGAAGTATGGGGGACGTGTCAAAAGAAGCCCAGAGCGCCGTCAAAGCGTCTGTAGACCCCGTTATTCAGAGCCTAAGCGGTGTAGTGGCCGCCGCCAACCAAGCCGAAGCGAAGCTAAACCGCGCTGTTGCCGCCTTTGGCAGGCGTTGGTTAATGCTTGCCAGTGTTTCAGCGGCCACCGTTTTTTTTGCGCTTCTGATGGCGGTCTATGCCGCCGTTTGGTGGGAACGCTCAGAGCTGGAGAGCCTGAAAGCAGAAAAGGCGGCTATGCAAGAAAACATAGCCCGCCTTGATAAACTAAAGGGGTATATCAAGCTATATAAATGCGGAGAAAATAAGCGCCCCTGTGTGGAAGTTGAAACCAAGATTGCTTACGGGGATAAAGGGAGTAAAGACCGCAGTTTTTTCATCCTGAAGGGCGTCAAGTAATCAATTTGCGGTTAACATTAGAAAAGGGTTTATTTTGTCTAGTCTTAGTATGTGAAAGTATAAACTATACTGACAGATAATAATTAGGTAACATATCAAATAGATAAAATATGACTGTTTTTATCGAGATTCTTCCACTGTCTGACGACAATGAAATTTCGTTTTCTGACATTGAACTCTTTCATGTCGGCTGTATGCCTGGAACAATGCAAATACATCCAAGAAATCAAGCAACAAACTTATATTCTTTTAAATGTGACTGCGGTTTTTATATAGAATTGGCTGAGACCGGTAAAGCGGCAGATATGATTTTACATATCTCGATTGATTGCCAAACGCTAGAGATTTTGCCAACTGGTAGTTTTTTGTCAAATACGACAAATGAAATCGTTATTAAACCCCGCGTAATACTCAATACGTAGCGAGGTTTATATTTTATTTTGTGTGTCACTACCCCAAAAAATAGCTGCATATATTGCAATTATTAAACGTTTTTATTGGGACAATATAGCGTTATAGGATAAATAATCACATGAAAAATTACGTTAGGTGAGAAGAAACTATGGAGAGATAGTGAACAAAGCACAAAAAAATATCATGATTGCGGTAGCTATCGGGTTTGTGATTACCTTCCTATTTCCACCCCTTGGGATTTTCCTCCCAAACGGTAATGCGATTAAAATGGGATACGGATTTATAGCTAATATCCCACGTCAATATTCAATATACATAGTTATGCTCTTTGCGGAATGGTTGGGTATAGCGGTGCTTGGCGGAATTGCTTATGTCATTGCGAAAGATACACAGCGAGAAGACATCCCACAAGCTAATAGTTCTAATGACTCAGTGGCAGTTCAATCTAGCTCGCCTGCCAACAACGTAATCAAGAAGTCAAGTTCGTGGAATTGGATCTGGCCTGGCATCTTAGGGGTGATTATCATTAAGCTGTTTGGCCCTGTGTGCGGCTTAGTCACAATAGGAGCGTTCTATTGGCTCCGGCCAAAACTGGGAACATGGGGTGCAGTTACAGCATCTGGTGTATTGGGTACTGTTGCTGTCGTCGGCTTGACTTATTGGTTTGGTGCTACGGCTATAAATATCCAGCAAACCACGCCATCAAGTACAAATATTCAGCTACCGACACCATCAAGTAATCCTTACGTTTGGCCAAGTACAAATATTCAACAACCAACAGCATTAAGTACAGATAGCGATCAAGATATATTTGAGCGTGCTAATAATTTGTACGGTCAAGGCAAGTATGCAGAAGCGTTGCCCATTTATCAGCAATTGGCAAGATATTCAGGAGCACAAATCAGTTTAGGCGGGATGTACGAAAGTGGCAACGGCGTAACAAAGGACTTTAACCAAGCGATTTATTGGTATCGTAAAGCAGCAGAACAAGGCGATGAAAATGAAAAAGATGCAAGGGCTGCGTTAAACAAACTAATAAGCACGGAGAAAAATAAAACTCTCTATCAAGTACAAACGCAACCCGTACAAGCCCCGCAAACTAAACCATCAAGTGTTAAAAAAATAAAGAAGGCACATAAAAATAGAGGGGATTTACGGGATTGTTTGTCATTAGGCTCTAATGAAGCCATTGCGCAATGTGCGGGGCAAAACTGATTTTCCGAATCAAGGGTACATTTAAACAAACGACACAAAACTGGCTAGATAAGTAAATCAAAAGGACATAAAGAACGGTTTGTCTTGATTCGCCCATGAAACCCTAGGTATCAATGGTATACAGGCGAAATATCAATTTCAAAACAGGAGATAATATTTTTTGAAGCGCAACGAGTTTATACAAAGGTTTGACGTCCAACATTATTTACTGTTGCAAGCAAAATTCCAACTGGCATTTCCAAAGCTATTTGGAGAAAATGGCTCCCAGTCGGTTGTTTTTTTTCCAGTGTAGACGACGGCACCATTACCCAATGGTTCAGCATGCCATGTAAAAAAAAGTACTCGCCCTTGTTTGGTTCTACAATTAATTTCTCTCTGGTCTATTTCCGACAAATACTTTCTTTCACTGAGGGATGATTCTTGCAAGGATTTGTAGTCAAACAGTACCCACATTACAACTATGTCACCTGATCTACGAATTTCTGTTTCTGCGTATGCAACAGACCTAGTACTTTCACCAATACGAACCCATTCAGCCATTACGCTTTCATTAAGCATAAAAAGCATTAAAACTAGACCAAATCGTTTCATATGTATTCTCATTGAATAAATGGGTTCTAACCACAAACCGCCGAAAATTCTGTCTCGCTATTGGGTAATTGGGCGCGGGTAGTCCTACGCAAGCCGAAGGACAAGGGCTAAGATTAGCCAACAAC
Source organism: Methylobacter psychrophilus (assembly GCF_025583945.1). GTDB lineage: Bacteria > Pseudomonadota > Gammaproteobacteria > Methylococcales > Methylomonadaceae > Methylobacter_C > Methylobacter_C psychrophilus. The sequence goes on along the minus strand of NZ_JAOEGU010000081.1, from coordinate 2,617 downwards.
CATAACTAACTGTTCATCATCAGAATTGTAAATTTCTAACGTATCAGGTGGGAACGAGCCGTCTAGTTTTTTTGTACCATCAAACCATATGCAGCTAATTGAAGCATCTTTAACCTTTTCAACTGTCATTATTGGACTGCCTGATTTAAGTACTACTGTATCCCCAATCTTAAAATCTGCCATGCTGTAACCTGCTTTTTCAAAATAAAGACCGCATTATATCATCTAACGCAGTGCAAGGGGTGCGATCGGCGGCCACTGTTGCAAAAAGGGTAAGTTTTGCGATGGTTTTTAGAGACAGTAAAAACAAGGACTTAAAAGTTGCAAATATTAGTCGCAAAAAGCTTGTTTGAAGCCTGCCGGCGGCCAACCGTTTTTTGTGGTGACTGGCCGAACCTTGCCAGCTCATTAAGCCGCCGTTTTTTGATCAGTCACCACAAAAAACAGTTTTTTAAAAAGTGGGCTGGACTGTTGTAGGTTTACCGTTAGACTACTGTAATATTTTACAATAGGAAACCCCATGCTAACACTAGGACAAGCGGCCAAGGAAACCGGATTAAGCAAGCCATCAATTTCAAAGGCGATCAAGACAGGAAGGCTTTCAGCGGTTAAAACCGAGAATGGAGAATATCAGATTGATCCTGTAGAGCTTTTCAGGGTTTACCCGGTTACCAGTAAACCAAAGGCGAATACTTTACAAGAGGAAACCCTAGGTTTACCCAATGGGTTACAGGCTGCATTTGATGCAATGCGCGAGCTTTTAGGGCAGGTTGAAGGCGAGCGCGACGATTTACGCCGCCGACTAGATGAAGAAGCAGCCGACAGGCGAGCAAGTGCGGAAGAAGTGAGGCGGTTAACCCTACTAATAACCCACCAGCCGAAGCCGTTAGCCGTAAGCCCTTGGTTATGGGTTGCCCTTGTCGTTGCGATCATAGGCGCAGCCGTGGCTTATACCCGGTTTTATGTTTTGCCGTCTTTTTGATACTTGGCTTTACAGAATCCAATGAAAGACCCTGCCGGGTTGTCAGGCCGTGGCTTGTTGGCTAACCATTCTCGCCATTGAAATTCAAGACCGTACACATCAAGACCAGGCGCGGCCTTTTTTGCTTGCTCAAAGGCCGAAAGGGGAAGCCGCAACGCGCCGGAATTATCCGCCGCCTTGGGTTGTTCAATGGCTTTAGGCTTTAGGCATTTTTCATTCGCTATCCTTCCGGCTGTTTTTGTCAGGGTGAAGCGCACACGATCAACGGCGCGGCCTTCCTTGATTTCTTCCATGCTAACCGAGAATCCCGCCGCGTTTGAGTTTTCGTTAATCTGTTTTAATGCGGGTTCGAGTGTAAAACGCTTTATATCAAACCATTTTTCTAACTTGCCTTCTGGCACTTTCAACCATTGTCGGAGCTGGTTGATCTGGACATCTAAAACCGGCGTTTGCTTATTGGCGACCGATTCAAGCAACATGTAGAGCGTGACAGCATACTTGCCTGAAAGCCCTATCATGAAATGCAGACGCAGACGTGAGAAGCGGCAAGGGGCACGAATAACTTCACACAGCAAAGGTGGTATATCGAAACGCAGATAACCAGTAATTCTTAAATCCTTATGGGTTTGCGCGTTCAAAAGATTTGATACGCCTACAAGTCTTTTTCCATCATCGTTTAACTCATATTCAACGTGAGTTTTTGAAAGGCGTTTTGCGCTTTCCCATATCCATGAAGCCGTTTTTTCTCCACCGTATTGTTCAAATATGGTGTTAATTTTTGATACTCTAATTTCATGGATTCGCACGGTTAAAAGATCGTCCCAGACAGCCGCAACTAGAAACGCCCATAATTTACGGTCGCGTTCGGTGTAATCACCTGTAACCTTGGTTATTATTACATCATTAGGCAAAGGAACGGTTGCTGGGTTGTCGTCGGATGCTTCCCACGGATTTCCGGAGACTTTGACGGCCAGAGGTAAAGCGGATTGCTTAAGGGCGGTTTTCGGGGTTTTTGGCATGGTGTGGTCTCGAAAGGTGACAAATTAAATTAATATTGCGAATCTTTTCTTGTCTTTATTCTCGCATTTATAAGCGAGCTGTCAACGGTTTTTATTTTCGCTTTTCTAGTTTAATTTGTCGGTTTTAAAAGCGAATTAGCTTTTTTATTTATTCTCGCTTTTAGTCCGGAATTTCTCGCTTTTAGTCCGGAATTTCTCGCTTTTAGTCCGGAATTTCTCGCTTTTAGTCCGGAATTTCTCGCTTTTCAAGCTGGTGTATATAAGGTACGCGCGCGCAGAACACAAAGAACAATAAGAACATTAAGAACACACAAGCAGAGCCTGTGGATAACTGAAAAAAAAGCAAAACATCATGAGAAATTTCATCGTAACTGCACCTCAAAACAGGTTAACAGGATGTCGATATAGATTTGTCATGGTTATCTTCATTCTTGGCGTTATACGGCCTCTAAGAGCGGTTAACAGGATGTCGATATAGATTTGTCATGGTTATCTTCATTCTTGGCGTTATACGGCCTCTAAGAGCGGTTAACAGGATGTCGATATAGATTTGTCATGGTTATCTTCATTCTTGGCGTTATACGGCCTCTAAGAGCGGTTAACAGGATGTCGATAT
>NZ_JAOEGU010000080.1 GCF_025583945.1 Methylobacter psychrophilus | reverse complement strand
AAGGTTGTTAAATGGATATTCAATTCGTTTGCGACGGACTGAACTGATTGGTCATTACCACGATTGTATACTTTTACCAGGGCCTGCTCTCTGAAGCCTACTGAATACCTTTTATATTTTTTCATTTCTACTCTCAAATTTTATTTTTTCTTAAAATTTGAGGCGACAACTATTCTGACGCAGGGGGATCTGCAAGCGTGGGCGAATTTCCTTCCAGTAGTTTTCAGACTTGATTTTTAGACACGCAAGCACTTGATTTCATCTGGCTTTCATTTTGTTTAAAAACCCTTCGTTTTTTAGACAATCCTCGCCTGTGCTATGGCGGCGGGTATTGATAACTGTGAGGTCGCCCCTTTTGTAGTGTTCGGCGACAATTACCCTGTCCGGTCGGCGTCAATTATCTTGACCGGTTGACCGATATGTAGGACAAGGGTGTATTTCAATTTTTTGGAGTCTACCCTTGCCTGGAAAACGTATCACTCAACGTCAAGAGAGTTTATATATGAACACACGTAAATCAGGAAAAAGCCAAGAAACCGCAGCAGCTAAAGCCTCCATTTCTGAGCGTTCCGGTCGAAGAATAGAAAAAGGTGAACGATTATCAATTCCTGGAGAACGTCATTGGCGTACTCGTGAAGACCCTTTGGAAGCTATTTGGAAAAAAGAATTGGTGCCCTTGCTAGAGAAAGAAGCGCAACTAACGGGCTTAACACTGTGGGAATATCTGGAAGATGAACATGCCGGTAAATTTCCCTTTAGCGTATTGCGAACCCTTCAGCGTCGTGTCAAACAGTGGAAAGCAACCGAAGGACCGGAGAAAGTGGTGATCTTTCGTCAGTCCGTGCCGGCTGGACAGCAAGGCTTATCAGACTTCAGTCATCCAAATACCGAAATTACCATCCAGAATAAAGTGTTTACCCATCTCTTGTACCAGTTTCGTTTTGCTTATAGTGGTTGCCGTTATGTACAGATCATTTTGGGCGGTGAAAGTTATTCCGCCTTGGCCGATGGCTTGCAGTCAGCGTTAACGCTGGCCGGTGGCAGTCCTGTTGAGCATCGTACCGACAGTTTAAGTGCGGCTTTTATTAACAGCGTTGAAGAGCAGAAATTGACGCAATCTTATGATGCGCTCTGTGCCCATTATAACTTGCGGGCAACACGCAATAATCGTGGCGTGAGCCATGAAAACGGGGCGATTGAATGTGCCCATGGATCCTTTAAACGACGACTGGATCAAGCCCTAAAGCTGAGAGGAAGTGCTGATTTTGCCGCCATCAAAGATTATCAGGCATTTCTAAACAAGGTTACAGAGCGCCTAAACAAACGCTGCCAAGGCCGCTTTAAAGATGAGCAACTGGCCTTACAAGCTTTACCGGGAGAGCGCTTCATGGATTATAGCGAGCTCAGTCTGAAAGTGACGCGCAGCAGCACCCTGGAAGTCAAAAAGGTGCTTTATACCGTGCCATCCAGAATGATTGGTGAAAACGTTCGCGTCCATGTTTACCATGATCGCCTGGCTTTTTTTGTTGGCCAAACCTTAACCAGCACACTGCCTCGTGTTTACCCTAACGCCGGTAGTCATGAACGGGGCCGAAGCATTGATTATCGACATGTTATTCATAGTCTATCCGCTAAACCGCAGGCGTTCCGGTTTTTACAGTTCAGGGATGAGTTATTGCCCACGGAGACGTATCGAAAATTGTGGCTTAACTGTGATCAACAGTTTCAGTCCAGAGAGGCCTGCAAATGGATAGTTGGTGTACTGCGTATCGCCATGGATCATGATTGTGAAGAACGCTTAGGCAATGAATTAATAGCCCTGATTGATAACAATAAACCGCTGCCTACCCTCAAGGTCTTACAAGAGCGTTATTTAGGTAAACAAACCGTACCAACCATTCCCGCACGACAACATGATTTAAACAGTTATGATCAATTGTTGCAGGGCAGCTGGCATCGTATGGAGGCTGTTGGTCATGCCTGAAACTATCGACTTATTATTGAAAGAACTTAAACTGCCGGCCTTTAGCCAGCATTATCAACGCCATCAGGAGCAGGCTATTGACAAGGGTTATGGTCATATCCGCTATTTATCGGGACTTTGTGAACAGGAAGCGGCAGATCGTTATCAAAAGCGGGTGCAAAAATGGACGCGAGAAGCAGGCTTACCGCCAGGGAAAAGTTTTGCCAACCTTATTCTATCTGAACTCAGCGCACCCGTTCAACAACAGGTTATTGGGCTGAAAGACCAGACTGACTGGGCTCATGATGCTGGAAACGTTTTATTGCTCGGACCTTCGGGTATCGGTAAATCGCATATTGCTGCGGCCATTGCTGGTCAGTTAATAGAGCAGAAAGTTCGCGTCAAATGGTTCTCAGCGGTGGCACTCGTTCAAAGCCTACAGCAAGCCAAGCGGGATCTGAATTTAATGACAGCGATGACACGACTGGATAAATATCAGGTTCTGGTTGTTGATGATATCGGCTATGTTAAAAAAAACGATGCTGAAACCCAGGTATTATTTGAATTCATCGCACATCGTTATGAAAGTGGGAGCTTAATCATCACCTCTAACCAACCCTTCAGCCAATGGGATCAAATCTTCCCTGACACCATGATGACTGTCGCGGCTATTGATCGCATTATCCATCACGCCACCATTATTGAAATCGAAGGAGAAAGTTATCGTAAAAAACAGAGCTTAAAAAAGTAACCTATTTTTTCAATCAAAACCGGCCAAGGTAATTGACGTCAGCCGGACAGGATAGTTGACGCCGGACATGTAGCCTACATGCAGACATTGGAGGCGGACGGTTTATTGTGGTTACATGCGTCTATCAACACCACGTCTCGCCGACCTAACAGATCAAGTTCCTTCAAAACGGCCTGAACCCGCGTTAGCTCTGATTCTGTGAAGTAAAGGATAGCCTTGATCGACTTCGCAGTGTCGTTCGCCGCTTCATAAATGCCGACTTGGTGTTTCAGATTTTGCTTCAATTTGGAGTTAGAGGCGAGCTTAAACTCAACAAGCGTCTTGTCTATATTACCTTTTGATACCTTGAAATCAACCGGGCCACGCCCATTATTGACCTCGCGATTAACATCGAATGGGGAGGCGAACCATGTAAGGCGGTACATGATTTGCAAGTCTGCTTCACGCTGTAGTGGCTTTCCTTTCATATAAAACAATCTATATCCATCATTATTCTCAATTACATCCTTGAGAAAATTAACCCGACGAAGCGACTCCTCAAAACTATCCCCTAGTTCATAGAATTCAGTTCCCGCTAGATGGTCGCCGACGAGCGCTTTAACTTGTTCGACAAACTGAATTTCTGTTTCTCTGACCTTCAGACCACTAACTTTGTGGGCTTCGACACCATTGTCCTCTTTCCGTTTTATATAGTAGTCGAGAAGTTGAGGAAAGTGCGAAACAGTGGCCGCCGCTGCCTCGCGGATTTCTTTTTCTTTCGCATCTTCAGAGAGGCGACTGAAGAAGTAGTCATCCACCAGCGCACGCAACTGATTGTCCGGCACTGCATTACAGACTTCTCTGAATTGCCCTAAAAGATCGCTTCGGTTAATCCAGGCTTCGTCCTTGGTCAGGATATCCTTAGGTGACAGGAGTATAAAACTTCCAGAAAAACAGGGCAGTTCATACTGCCCGCGTTTCCAGCGCCGCGTGGTGTAGTCAAAACTGACTTTATCCACCCAGAAAAGTTGTCTCATAGATGAGGTAATATGATTTTTTGCGAATGTCTGGGTGTATTCGAGTAAGTAGCTTTTTATCAGGTTTGTTGTGAAATCGCTTAAATGGTCTCGTCCGACACCATCACCGAGCAGACACAGTTTTTCCAAATGGCTTCCACGCGTTACAGTCTCAGTCCCAAAGTCCTTAAAAACATGATGGAGGTGTCTATTGAGGGTAGCGGCAAAATCCTTGCCTAGCCCACTTCCCCTGTTACCGGTACGGCTGAATCCAAGCCAGTTTTGGCTGACCTCTGGGAAGCGAAACCAATGGTCAATTAGCCCTTTATCTATATCAGAATTAAGAGACACATCACGCAGAAATTTGACGTATTTGATAATCTCGTCGTGGAGAGCTTTATATTCGGGCTTCTTGCTGTCAAATAAAAGGAATGGATCAATAAATAGCGGCAGATCGTTGATGAGAGAGACATTAAACGCCCCGTAATCTTCGAGAACTTGCGGATCTATACCGAAGAAGTCGGTGAGGTAGATATGTGCCTCAGAATGAGTATTAATGTTACCGCCTTCGTTATTCATACGGTCACCCTTCTGTCAATGGCTGGGAGAAACAGCTGGCCAGCAGTACGTCGAAGATTGCTTCGGCCTTAGCTATGGCAGTGGTTTGTTGTGATTGAATGGATCGGATTTCCGCGACGCGCTCAGAAAAAACAAGTTGCTCCTTTAGTGGAGGCAACTGAATCATCATGCTTTCCAAACGTGGAGTTTCAAGCTTGCGAGTTCCGTGGGCTGCTATCGAAACCATATTCAGAAGATGAGACTGCAAAACATTCAATATCCAAAGCAGATACGAACCATGCAGGGATGATGCTGGTATGAGTACTTTCATATCTTGGTTAATCGTTAGTGGCACTTATGAGTAAGCAACTGGCACGGTATGAATCAAAATCATTCCCCTAACTACGATAAGAACTGAACCAACTGGGACGAGCTTAATGTTCGTTTCTTGAGGCATTGTCGCACATAACGGTGCGTTGTGGATTTGTCAGGCAGAAAAACGGTCTTGTTTGGATTCGTGCGCCGATCCATACCAGTCTAGCCACTGCAACAAAAGATGGAGCAACGACCCACTTAATTAAAGCTCATAATCATCATAGGTCTTCAATACTTCCTCTTGGGTAATCCCCAAATAGCGCAGGGTTGACGTGGTATTCGAGTGATTGAGCACCTTGGCAATCTTTTCAACCGGTACGCCATCTTTATACATAGCCATACCACGTGATTTGCGCATACTATGGGTGTTGATGGTTAGCCCTAACAGTTCTCCGGCATCTTTAAAGACGCGACTGACGGAAACCCGACTCACGGGCTTGTCTTTGGCCCGGTTGCTATTAACTTGAAACAACCAGGTATCGGCAGGATTTTCCTGTTGCCTTCTGACAATGACAGCGATTGCAGAAGGATTCAGGCGAATGTTCTTAAGCTTTCCCGTTTTTGCTTCGGTCAGCTTTAACGAGCGCTCATCAAGATTCAAGTCAGAGTATTTTAATGTGAGCAGGTCACTGATGCGCAGCGATAAATTGACCCCCACTTTCCAGATGTCCGCATAGAGCGATCCAAACTTGTTGTTTAGGACAGCATGCATCATAGCAATTTCAGCTTTATTGGCGGCGTCGACGGCGTTCATCCTATGTACTAATTTTTTATTAGTTTAAATATGTGTTACATAGAGTAGCAGTGAAGCCTAACAAAGTAAACAAAATCATATACATGCTAAGTAACACAAGTATCTTGTGTTACTTAAAATGTCTTAACGCGCACCTAAAATTTTATTTGTTTCTAATGACATCGCAATCGCATTTGGAGAACAAGGGTGATTAAATTAACACCGTTGTTAACGACAGTGCCAACTGGAAACCAGGTGGCCATGTAATGGTCAAGTAAAATAGGACACTTTCTTAAGCCACTTTTGTATAAAATTTCCGCTTAAAATCTAATGGCGATTGCTAGTAGCTTAAGAACTTATCCGTAAATAAGTAGTTAAAAATATTTGTGTATGGAAAAATTACGATTTTTTACCCCCCCCTTGAAGGATCGTAATATTATGAAAAGATTAGCCAGTTGGAAAGTTTCTGCTGAATTTTGGGAGCGTGTAGAGCCATTGATACCCAAGCGACTGCAATACGCAGGTAAAGCATATCAACGTAAAGCCGGAGGTGGAAAAAAACCTCAAGCACCGAGGAAGGTTTTTGAAGGGATCATTTATGTGTTGCGAATCGGTTGTCAATAGAAGGCCATACCGAAAAGTGAATTTGGGAGTAGTCGTTCTGTTCATCAGTATTTTCTTGACTGGGAAGCTGCGGGCTTGTTTGAAAAGTTATGGAAAAGCGGCCTGATGGAATACGATGACATGGAAGGTATTGCATGGGAATGGCAAAGTCTTGATGGTGCGATGGTAAAAGCGTCTTTGGCTCTGGAAGCTGTTGGTAGAAACCCGACGGATCGAGGAAAAAACGGCTGCAAGCGAAGTATCCTGACGGATAAAAAGGGGAGCCCGCTTCCGCAGGATTTCAGTGCGTCAATGGGTTCTTGATAAAACAAAAAAACTCCCACAGTTCTCCCATTACAGTATTCGCATTTTATCCGTCCCAGCAGATACGTCAGGGTTGTTAACAAGATGAAGATGAACATGAACTTACGCTGCGGATTCGCCACGCTGGACATTTGGTACAGAATGGGTTCTATTAAGTGCATGGAAGCCTTTAGATTGTTGGGCTGTTATCGTCGTTGACTGTATCTTCCCAGGCTGGAGGCTTCCAGACTATTTTTTTAATTAAAACAAAACTGTCCGAAATATTGCACTATAAAAGGGCATTTAAAATATAAAATACTGATGGAGCATTTATACCAATGGAACAATCCTGCCTTTTTGGTCCCAATTTTCTAGAAAAATTTGTAGGTAAACATATTCTATATGATCCAAAAGTTGCAATCGTAGAGCTAGTTGCAAATTCATGGGATGCAGGAGCCAAGAAAGTAACAATTACTTGGCCATCCAGTGAAAACGAACAGCACTTTTCTATTGAAGATGATGGTGAAGGACTGACAAAAGAAGAGTTCTCATCACGATGGAGAACACTAGCTTATGATCGGATTTCAAACCAAGGCGATACGATATTGGTTAACGACAAAAAACGAACAGTATTTGGCCGAAATGGCGTTGGCCGTTTTGCTGGTTTTTGCTTTGGAAATTCGTATTTTGTTGGTTCAACCAAAAACGGCTCAACTATCGAATTTGAAGTAAAAATCGGCTTTGGCGAAACTCCATTTACTCTGATCGAACACAAGGTTTTTGAGAATCAAGAAGCATCAGGAACTAAGGTTTTTGTTAGATCAAAATCAAATATAACTATTTGTGAGGAAAGCATAAGGTCGGAAATTGGCATGAGGTTTTTAACAGATCCATCATTCTCTTGCTATGTAAATGGTGTAAAAGTTACTTTCTCAGACATACCGGAAAGCAATATAGCCAATGAAATGATAGTGCTTGAATCTGGCGATATTATTAATATAAGAATAATAGACACGATCGAATCTGACAAGACAACCAAACAGCATGGTATTGCATGGCATGTAAATGGTCGTTTAGTAGGTGAAGCTAATTGGAAGGAATATGGTTTCGACGAAATTATAGATGGACGAAGCGCAGAAGCAAAAAGGCATACAATTGTTGTAAGTGCGGATTTTTTAGCAAAAACTGTAAAGCAAGACTGGACTGGTTTCAATAATACAATTGAATTTAAAAGTGCTAGAGATAAAGTTTATGAATTTGTGAGAGCCCACATACTTGGACAAACAAAACAAAAAAGAGAAAAAGCACTAGAAAATATTAAGAATGTACATCAGCAAAAACTAAGTGAACTTACACCACTTCGAGTCGAACGTTGGCAAGATTTTATTGAGCAGATTCAAGAGGAGTGCACATCGATTACTGAGAAAGACCTTAGCAAATTGGCCGGTGTTCTAGTAAGAATGGAGCAATCTGATACAAAATTCTCTCTTGTGAATAAATTGCACGAATTAAATTCAGATCAAATTGACAATTTGTATAATATTTTAGCTGATTGGAGTTTGGATTTGGCAAAGGAAGTTCTTGATGAGTTGCAACTTAGATTAAGACTTTTGGATGAATTGAGAGAGCGAGTTTTTGATACCAATACTAGAGAAGTACAAGATCTACAGCCTCTTTTTCATCAAGGGCTTTGGATTTTTGGACCGGAATATGAAACCATAGAATTTACATCTAATGAAGGTATGTCAAAAGTAATCCAAAAGCTTTTTGACTCAAAACAATTAGGAAGTAGAAATAGGCCAGACTTTGCAATATTGCCAGATAGCACAGTTGGGTCATATTCCTATCCAACCTATGATATTGATGGTGGAGAAATTGGTGTAGATAGATTAGTTATTGTTGAACTAAAAAAGCCAGGAGTATGCATTAGTACTAATGAAAAAGATCAATGCTGGAGATATGTTAAGGAATTAATGCAAAAAGGGCTTATAAGTCGTGATACTAAAGTAACCTGTTTTGTATTAGGCAGTACAGTCGATCCAATTGAAAGAGAGGCGCGGAAAGAAAATAATGAAAGATGTATTATTCAGCCTATGGATTATCAGATAGTTATCACAAGAGCTAAAAGTCGATTGTTGAAATTGTATGAGAGAGTTAAAAACGCTCCATTCTTGGAAGAACAAAGAAAAAACATGAATCTACCGCCAATACAAAATGATTTGATTTCTACAAAATTAAAAATCGTAGGAAATTGACTGTCAGCCCCATGTGCCAAGCACAAATAAATTAGCCTAAAAATCAGAGATACTGAGCCTTTTTTGAAATAAGGGAGATAGCAATTAGAGGTTAATTAACCGTTGCTGCACAACTGCTCAAGGAATTGGGCTTAAAAAAAACCATGGCAAAAGATCTAGTCGAGTTGTTTTTTGAGAAAAAAAACAACTTTGGAACGTGCCGAATCCGTCAAAATATCCGGCTTCGGTAAATTCGAACTTCGTGACAAAGTTGCCCGTCCCGGCAGAAATCCAAAAACCGGCGAAGAGATACCGATAACTGCTCGGCGTGTTGTCACCTTCAAACCTGAAGCCAGACTTAAAGCAAAAATTGACATGATGGGTGTTTTAAATTCCAAATGAAAGCAACTGTGGACATTTAATTAACCCTAAAATCACGCGGCTTTCAAAGTGGGGATGGACACGAAATTGGCTCTTTGTTCAACGGACGGTTTCGCCCCCACTACGGACATAGAGCCCAGATTTATGAAGGACAGCTGTCTTACGCATAAGTAACCGTTCAAAAGTTATTTAACTGATGTTACGCAGTCCGTAATTTTTGCAGCTCTGCATAAGCCATTTGGTTCGCCTTGATGAATAGCTTAGTTCGTAATGCAAAATGATTGTTTCATTCTGAGTCAAAAATAAAATGGAATTTAATCAGTCTTTATAGATTCGATGGTGTAAAGTGGACCCCTCTGTCCAGACAAATAATATCTTAATTTAAGATAGAGCCCCGTTCACACTCCAGCTGAATGGCGCTGTCCCATTTTTTCATACGAGAATTACTGTTTCAGTCATTCCATATTTATCCACAATCTTCGCACCGCCTCCTGTGGCAGTTTGGTAGACCACACTGGGCGCTTCATAGCCTAATGATTGATGGGGCCGTTCTTCATTATAAAACATAAAGTAGTCGGTCAATCCCAGTAGCAAGCGCTGTACGCTGTCATACTGCTTCAAATAAACTTCTTCATATTTAACCGTTCTCCAGAGCCATTCGACAAAAATATTGTCCAGAGCTCGACCACGTCCATCCATACTGATCGTGATGCCGTTATCAATCAATACGCCAGTAAACGCATCACTGGTAAATTGCGAGCCTTGGTCGCTATTAAAGATCTCAGGCGTCCCATAGGTCCTGATGGCATCTTCCAAACAGTCCACACAAAATCCCGCCTCCATGGTGTTCGACAACCGCCAGGACAGTATCTTGCGACTATACCAATCGATGATCGCCACCAAATACACGAAGCCACGCGGCATCCGTATATAGGTGATGTCGGTACTCCACACCTGATTGGGACGAATGATGTCGAGCCCTCTTAACAAATACGGATAAATCTTGTGCTGCGGGTGTGCCTTACTGGTATTGGGACCAGGCGCCATACCGACCAAGCCTAACGTTCGCATCAAGCGCTGAACCCGCTTGCGGTTAACTCGATGCCCAAGCTTACACAGGTAGGCTGTCATGCGCCGTGAGCCATAAAAAGGGTGGCGCGTGTACTCTTCATCAAGCAACTGCAACAACAGGCATTCATGTTCATCAACTACTTTCAGTAGATGTTTTTGGCGTGCATACACCACCGAGCGCGTGACCGCGAGCAATTTACATTGCGTAGATAGCGCAAGTTCCTCGCTGGAACCGAGTAATTTCTGCCGCTCTGCTACAGGTTGATCCCAGACTTTTTTCTAGTGCCCCGTGCGGGTATTTAGCCAGTCCAGTTCCATGTTAAGTTGCCCTATCTTGGCGTACAACCTGTCGGGATCATTCTGGG
>NZ_JAOEGU010000007.1 GCF_025583945.1 Methylobacter psychrophilus | reverse complement strand
TTTGGTAAACTCAAGCACTATCGCAGAATTGCTACACGATATGAGAAAAAAGCTATTAATTACATGGGGATGCTGTCATTTTCCTCGGTGCTTTTATGGCTGAGGTGAAACGTCAACAGAACCTAGAATGAAGCCATTAAATTGACTCTATTTTCTTTGTAGAAAAGCCATTCTGCCAGAATGGTGTAATGAAAAATCTTGCTCCTGTTGCGTCAGAAGGTTATCTGGACTTGCAACTTGATACTTATATATTGGCGGGACGACCAGAATACTATTTATAAAACATTCGACAGCCAATCTTCATCAAATAAAGACTAGAATCGCCGTTATGCATAATACAACATCATTAAAATATTTTTTATTCCTGTGCTCCGTATAAAGGATATATCACTTAATTTCAGGAGCTTGGTCACTGAACAAGACTATCCTGAACCCTATCCCATCGGCTTAATCGATGTGTTAAGTTATTTCATACACTTGCCCAAAATAGCTCTGAATGCATAGCCAGATTAACTCAAATAACCAGGTATCAGTGATTATTGTTAATTGGAATGGTGAGCCGTTCCTTGAGCGATGCTTGACTGCATTGATGGCGCAGACGGTTATGCCCTATGAGATTATTTTAGTGGATAATGCCAGTTCCGATAGATCTATTGAAATTGTGCAACAATTTCCTCTCGTACGGTTATTGGCGCAAGATCAGAACACCGGTTTTGCAGGCGGTAATAATCTCGCAATTAAGGCGGTTTCTGTGGACTCGGGTTGGATAGCGCTACTTAATCCTGATGCATTTGTTGATCCAAACTGGCTGGAAGCACTGTTAATGGCAATAGAGTCTAATCCCGGCTTTGATGTGTTTGGCAGTAGATTGGTAAACGCAGGCGATCCTTCGTTATTGGATGGGGCCGGTGATGCCTATCATATGAGCGGTTTGGTGTGGCGCATGGGACATGGCGCGCCAATACCAACAACTGAAGAGTATGAACATGAAGTATTTTCGCCCTGTGCAGCAGCAGCACTTTATCGACGCAGTGCCTGGCAAGAAACAGGTGGCCTGGATGAAGATTACTTCTGTTATGTGGAAGATGTGGATCTAGGCTTTCGTTTACGGCTGGCCGGTTATCGTTGCCTTTATGTACCGCAATCCGTAGCCTATCATGTAGGCTCAGGTACAACGGGTGGCCAGCATAGTGATTTTTCGTTGTATCATGGACATCGTAACCTGGTATGGACTTTTGTAAAGGATATGCCCGGCATCTTGTTTTGGCTACTGTTACCGCTGCATATATTACTAAATCTGGTGAGCATTATCTGGTTTATCTCACAAGGACATGGTGGGGTAATATTAAGAGCCAAACGTGATGCAGTACTGGGCTTGCCAAAAACGTGGCTAAAGCGTCAAACTATCCAAAAAACCAGAGTTGCATCAATCGGTGAGATTTGGCGACAGCTAGATAAACAACTGATTACATCAAAACGTGGTAAAGATAAAATATGAATCCCATCATTTCAACCATTATCGTTAATTATAACGCCGGTGATTTATTACGCGACTGCGTTGATTCGTTACTACTATGTCCACTGGATATCGAAATTATCGTCGTTGATAACGCATCGTCAGATGGTAGTTTGGATGCCTTGAAGGGCTTGCCCTACGTACAGATAATTAAAAATCCTGACAACCTTGGCTTCGCTGTGGCCTGCAATATTGGTGCGTCTGTTGCTTGTGCCCCGTTCTTGCTGTTCCTCAACCCGGACTGCTCTTTTAAGCCGGGCACACTCGCCGGATTATTGGCCATAATGAATGCAGATGATCTCGTGGGTATGGCTGGTGGCTTGCTGACCAGTTTGGATGGAACCGAACAAGCTGGTGGCCGCCGAGCGATTCCTACGCCTTGGCGTTCTTTTGTGCGAGCATTTGGACTAACACGCTTTTCAGATCGATGGCCACGCCTGTTTTTTGATTTCCACTTACACAAACAACCATTACCTGATAAGGCTATTGAAGTAGAAGCTATTTCTGGTGCCTGTATGATGGTCAAGCGCGAAGCAATGCAGGATGTTGGCAAATGGGACGAAGCTTATTTTTTACATTGCGAAGATCTTGACTGGTGTATGCGCTTTAGACAAAAGGGCTGGAAGATTATGTTCGTCCCGTCATTGCAAATTACCCATGCCTTAGGGGCTTGCAGTAAAAGTAGGCCGATGTTTGTAGAATGGCATAAACACAAAGGCATGATGCGGTTTTATCGAAAATTTTTTCGGCATCAGTATCCTTCCATACTGATGTGGCTAGTTGCAGCAGGGGTTTGGCTTCGGTTTGGTCTGATAGTTGCCTATTATGGCAGCCAGCGTGCCGCTCAGGTACTGGGGCTTAAGCGTGCCTGATAATATGGCTATTAAAAATCGTATAGGTATTCTTGGTGCGAGCAGTATGGTGGGATTATGCCTGCTACCTCTATTAACAAAGACTGGCTGGCAAGTAACTGCATTTACGCGACAAACGAATAAACGGACGACTGATTTAGTGGCATGGCAGCAATTACCTTTAGCCGGGAACTATCCCGAAGATAATGAGCAAGTTACGCCGTACTGGATTTGCACTGCCCCTATTTGGGTGTTACCGGATTATTTTGACCTGCTTAAGGCACAAGGTGTTAGGCGCTTGGTCGTGCTGTCTTCTACCAGTCGATTCACTAAAGATACTTCCACTGACCAACAAGAACAAGCCATCGCTCTTCGGCTTGCTGACGCAGAAATGCGCATACAAAATTGGGCCGAAAACCACGGAGTGGAGTGGGTAATTTTACGCCCTACCCTGATTTATGGCTTAGGGCTCGATAAGAATATAACCGAGATTGCCCGCTTCATTGACCGCTTTGGTTGCTTTCCTTTATTTGGTAAAGCAAACGGTCTGCGCCAGCCGATTCATACCAGAGATGTAGCCGATGCATGCCAGGCTGCTTTACTGTCAGCGGTTGCCGCCAATCGCGCCTACAATATTTCCGGTAATGAGACACTTACGTATCGCGAGATGGTCGTGCGCGTTTTTACTGCGCTTGGCCGCCGTCCATGCTTAATGACGGTTCCACTCTGGGCTTTTCGCTTGGCATTAACCGTATTGCGCCGCCTTCCTCGTTACCGACAATGGTCACCTGCCATGGCAGAGCGTATGAATAGTGATTTGGTATTTGAGCACGGTGCAGCGACCCGGGATTTGGACTTCAGCCCTGGGCCGTTTGTTCTGGAAAAAGAAGATTTACGGTTATAAAGTGGTACCCGGAAGCTATAATTTTTCAGAAAATAAGCTTCTAAATAGGCAATCGAAAATCTTATAACAAAAATAAAAAACAGCGGACAATGGATGATAAAGCTTTAATAGAGACTCGTCAGTGGTATCCCGGTATTACCTGACATTCGAAGGAGGGGTATAAGTCTTCACTACGCGCTAGTGGAAGGCTAGGGGGAAATGGCCGTAGACCACAAGCACCAAGGCTTTCAGAGAATTTTGTTTTACCAAACGACTAATACGCGCTAGCGAAAGGCTCATACTCATGTCTCGACCACAAAAGTGTGATGGCAGTAAATAAAATAGCACGCTGCAATCTCCAATAATGGCGAGTAATACTTAACGATTCACCATTTTAATTCAGATAGCAAGGAGTCTAATATGCCTAAGTCTACTTTTATCGCCGATTCGGACGGTGATACGGCAGACCAAGGTGCGTTCTGATTATACCAAAGGCCAGGGCGCACGACTTGACATTGAAGGGTCTGAGAATACCTATGACCTTACTATCCCTCATCCTGATTTGGCTGGCTTTGAGTTTTACTAAATCCAAAAGGGTTAGCATCAATATTTATTACCAACGCGAGAACGATGCCGATTGGACGTTGCAGGCCCGCGCTACCTTCTCGCCACTTCTGGATAATCGCCCCCCTCTCCACACAGGCAAGCCCGAACTGCGTCGTTATACTGCTGTTTACATGCTAAAAGACCAAGAAATTAGTCGATATTTTGATTAATTGCACTCCGTAAGAATAATTGGGGTCAAATGATTTTGCTTTGGCCCCAATTAGCCAGCTGGCTAACAGCCAATATCAAGATGCTGCCAAGGCCTGTTCCAGATCTTCCAGAAGATCGTCAATATGCTCAATGCCGACAGACAAGCGCACCATGTCTTGGGTAACACCAGCTTTAGCCAACTCATCAGGTGACAATTGTCGGTGCGTGGTGGATGCCGGATGACAAGCCAGCGATTTGGCATCACCGATATTAACCAGTCGGGTAAACAGTTTTAAAGCATCCTGAAAATTCTCACCTGCCTTGCGTCCTTCTTTAAGGCCAAAAGTGAGAATGCCGGAAGCGCGTCCATTCATGTACTTATCGACCAGAGGCTTGTCTTGATGGTCATCAAGCCCGGCATAATTAACCCACCCGACCTTACTGTGACTTTGCAGAAATTGCGCTACTTTGATGGTATTTTCACAAATCCGGTCCATGCGTAACGCTAGCGTTTCAATGCCTTGCAGAATCAAAAAAGAGTTAAATGGCGAAATAGCCGCACCGGTATTACGCAACGGTACTACGCGTGCCCGTCCAATAAAAGCGGCAGCTCCCAAGGCTTCAGTGTAAACCACGCCATGATAGGACACATCAGGCTCGTTAAGGCGGCGAAAACGGGCTTTATGTTCAGCCCAAGGAAATTTACCGCTATCGATAATAATCCCGCCAATGCTGTTGCCATGGCCGCCCAGATATTTTGTTAGTGAATGCACGATAATATCGGCGCCGTGCTCAATCGGCCGACACAGATACGGGGACGGTACGGTGTTATCGACAATCAGGGGTATGCCGTGACGATGGGCAATCTCTGCCAAGACTTCAAAATCGGTAATATTACCCAGCGGGTTACCAACCGATTCGCAAAAAATAGCCTTGGTTTTATCATCAATCAATTGCTCGAAAGCAGACGGCTCCCGATAATCGGCAAAACGTACATTAATACCGTATTGCGGCAAGGTATGGGCAAACAGATTGTAAGTGCCGCCATATAAAGTAGCAGCAGAAACGATATTATCGCCAGCTTCGGCAATGGTCATAATGGCATAAGTCGTTGCGGCCATACCGGATGCCACAGCCAACCCGGCCAGACCACCCTCCAGTTCGGCCACCCGCTTTTCCAGTACATCGGTAGTCGGGTTCATGATGCGGGTGTAAATATTGCCGGCCACTTTCAGGTCGAACAGGTCGGCCCCATGCTGGGTATCGTCAAATGCGTAAGACGTCGTTTGATATATGGGTACCGCCACTGCTTTGGTGGTTGGGTCGGGGCTGTAGCCACCATGTACGGCTATTGTTTCTAGTTTCATAGAGCCTGCTTATTGTCGGTATGACTTTGTTAAGGCATTCCCGTACCTTGGTACAGGAATGCCTGCATGACAGATTATTTCAAGGCTGACAGCGCACTTGGCGGTCGCTGGTTAACTACGCATCAGCGGTAGTCGGGTCAATCATGGTTTTTATTTCAGAAATACGGTTGGCAGGAAATCCGCCTTGTTCAGCATGTGCTTTTATGGTCGCTTGATCAGGTGCAATATAAACACAGTAGACTTTATCGTCAGTTACATAGCTTTCTACCCACTGAATTTTAGGTCCCATCTCCTTAAGAACCGCGCAGGATGTTTGCGATATACCTTGCAACTGTTCTGCGGTTAATGCGCCTGCTCCGGGGATGTCACGTTCGATAATATATTTTGGCATGATAGTCTCTTTTGGGTTGAGTTAAATTTAAAACGACTGGTCGTCTCAAAAATTATAATAACATCAGGCTTTAAACAAATCACCTAATAAATTATCGTAACATTGTTTGAGAGGTATTACTGATTGTTCTATTTTCATTCTTAATAAAGCACCTTGCCACATGTTAACCAATAGATCGGCCATATCTTCTGCTGATTTATCGGTTCTTACCGTGCCTTCCTGTTGTGCCTTAAGCAACGCTTCTTGCAGCAAATTTCTATAGCGATGCACGGCCAATTGCAAAGATTTTTTACACAGGTCACTGGTATCACTAATTTCGCCCATTAAATTACCTAATAAACAGCCACCTTTATAATCTGTTTTTTCTAATTCGGTAATCAGTTCATTAAAATAAAGTTGTAAGGCAGTATAAGCGTCATTGTCGGGATTTTGTAAATGGCCGGTTAACTGCTCTATGAAAGGATTAATATAATACTGAATCGTTTCTGCGGCAAAATTCTCTTTGCTGCCAAAATAATTATAAAATGAGCCTTTGGGAATTTGCACGGCATCCAGAATTTCTTTCAGTCCCGTGCCATGATAACCTTGCTGCGTAAGCAAGATCACCCCTTGATTTAACAGGTTTTCTCTATTGGTTAATTTTTTTGATGTTTTAGGCATAGATAAATAATACGACCGGTTGTCTTGTTTTGTCAAAAAGTATTTAAGCGATTTTTATAAATAGTAAATTCAGTGATGGCAAGCCCTGGCCGTAGGCTGGAACAAGACCACCCAAGCCTGTCCTGAGCTTGTCGAAGGGCGTAATGCATCATGGCTTTTCCGGCCTGTGAGGCTATGAGTGGAGAATATAACTGTTTAATTTTACTATCCTGTAGATTCCCGGATAAATAATTTCGACGCTAACAAATAGCATCCCTCCGAGGGATACTATTTGTATAAACTTAAAGCGACGTAAATTAGAAGCTTAATTTCTGAAAATCTATAACTCTAACCTTTATTACAGCCTGCCGGAATCATCCAGGATTGTGCCGGTTTATCGTGTTTGGCGTAATCTGCAACCGGTATTTTTTCGCCCGTCAAATGCTCAAGCTCATCAATGCTCACCAAATATTGATCCAGATGCTTTCTGGTGGCCTCTTGATTATTGGGAACAATCCAGGCAATCACGCGCTCATCCTGACCGGTTCCCCTGACAATGACCTTCCAAAAAGCATCGGGGGTTTTAACACCGTGTGATTGCACAAAATAATCATCTGCCGGATTATTGCCCCAAATAACACCACCTATGATTAATAATTCATCAATATCACGGTAACATTCGGTAATTTCTTCTGTTTGCAACCATGCCCCGCGATTCATAATTGCCGCCTGGGGCAAAATATTAGTCATCGTGTTGGTCGCCTTAATAGCGGCATCCGAGACATCAAGATGATTGGCAGGCACTTGATGACCTCTATCGTATTCCATCCCGTAAGCCTTGGCTGTTTTTTGTTGACAGTCAGCAGGAACATTCGCGTCAAGAAAAAACTTATTATACCGTTTAGCATTGCCATTATCACGCTGGGCAACATACTGAAATTTTATGGCGCCTCGTTGAGAGCAGTCCAGCCAAACGGTAAAGCCTGAATAATCAAGTTTCAAGATATTACCCGAGCGCAAAATTTCTGTATTACTGCCAATAATAGCTGAAGTATTTAACACTGCCTGAGTGGCAATAAGATTCGTATGTACTTGCGATTTACCCGCAATATAAGCGGAACAATTTTTTGTTGATTGACTGTAACTTCCGTCATTACAGACAAATTGAGAGCCGTTGCAATGTGAAATACCGGCTTTTTTACCTGAACAAGGCAAAGCAGACCAACAGGCAAAAGGTAGCAATAATAAAGCTAACGCTATAATTTTATTCATATAAATAATCAGGAAAATTTGATGTGACGAGAATGACTGTTAGCACTTATCTTCGGTTTATAAGTGCAATTGATAACGGTCGTATTTGAAAAAGGCTGGCTGACAGGTTTTCGTTTTTCAATCAGGGAAAAGGCGCACAAGAAGCGCCCAACCACCAAGCCCGGCACAAAGATAACAGATTGAGGTATAAAGAAAGCAGGAAAAACTGGAAGAGGATAAAGCTGGGGTCAGAATTTACAAAGAAGTAACGCGAAATTGAAGTGAAATGAGGATAAAAAACAATGACTACTAAACGTTTTTACAGATAACATCCCTTCAAGGGATCTTATCTGTCTCAGCTTAGGTAATCAAAACAGGTCATATGCCGGATTGAATAAGTGATATGCCACAGTTAAACTAATTAATGACTATTAACATATCCCATATCACCTGATGCCAAGGTAATTAATACCAAGCTAACCAATTATACGTAGCAATTGTAGTGCCAAATATAGCGGCATTTTGCCACGCGACAATATGCCACATTTTCAATAGGCAACCAGATTGTTACACTTTAACTCAAATTGCTGTTGTGCTTTAAACAACACCAGTTAACCATCCTTCCTCTCGATAATGCGGACTGCATACTGAGTCCGCATTCTTTTTTAATGGGGCTATTATGAAACGAAGATATACGTCAAACGACTTTTACGCCATAAACACCGCCGAACTCAGTAAAAAAACGGCTATCCACGAAGCCGGCCATGCCGCAGCAATTTATCTGGGCAACAAACAAAAACAACTGCCACCGATTTTTTTTCAGATTTTTATTAAAAAACTGAAAAGTGATTCCCAACCGATGACATGCTTATGTAAGGCATATGATAGTTGCAATAATTGCGTGACTAAAATAGATGGCGGTCGCTTAATTCATACCTTGCCATCCTCATTCAAAGAAGCTGTCAGTGATTTTTCTGTTACACAAGAACAAGCTTATCAACATGCTTTTGAAGCAGATATTATTAATTTACTGGTAGGCCCTCTCGCAGAGGCTAACTATATATCACTACGTGATGATGAACCTATCAATCAGCACTTGGTAAATCTGCATGCTCTGCATAATTATGGCGGATCTTCTGATTTGGAAACTATCAATGAATATCTGGATTGTTTTATTGCCGATAAATCACACAAGGAAAAAAAATTAGCCGAGTTATTTCTGGCCGCATTCCATTTTATAAACAACCGGTCAAATTGGCGTGCCATTATGGCCTTGGCAGACCATATTTTAGCCGACTCTAAAAACATAATAACCTGCGAAGAAATTATTGCTGTACTGGATGCCAACACCATTGAAACCCCAAAAAGCATCTGCCCCCAATAACCCCATTTGACTCTATTCCCGCGCACCAAATAATGCCGTACCAATCCTGACAATAGTAGCGCCTTCTGCTATCGCGGCATTTAAATCTCCGCTCATGCCAAATGAATAGGTATCCATCTCAGGATGGTTCAGTTTGGCGACCGCGTCATAAAGTGTTTTGTAAGGTTGTCGCTGCAAATCAAAATCATCTTGAGGCATAGGAACAGCCATCACGCCACGCAGTTTTATGTTGGGCAATTCTGAGACAAGCTTACACAGTTGCGGCAATTCATTCAGGGTAATACCTGATTTACTGGGTTCGTTGCTGATATTAACTTGCAAACAAATATTTAACGGCGGCAGTGCAAGAGGACGTTGATCACTCAAGCGTTTGGCAATCTTAAAACTATCGACGCTGTGTACCCAAGAAAAATGCATCGCCAGCGCTTTGGTTTTATTGGATTGGATAGGTCCAATAAAATGCCAGGTAATATCATACGCACCCAATTCCTGTTGTTTTTTTATGGCTTCCTGGCAATAGTTTTCGCCAAAATGGCGTTGTCCCGCTTGATAAGCAAAGGCAATTGCCTGAGCCGTTTTGGTTTTACTAACCGCCAACAATTGCACCGAACCCGGCTTACGATGGTAAGTTATTTCAGCTTGTCTGATTTGTGCAAGTAAGGTGTTACGTCTGGTATTTATCATCGTTATCAGGGGATAATTAAGCGGAATAAATTTCTATTAAACAGTACCACTTCAAAAAAGCCAAGAGTTGCGCTAAAGTAGCGATATTTAGTTGTTTTTTATCAACTACTTTACTCAGGATTTTAATGGATATTGCAGAATTACTGGTCTTTTCAGTTAAAAATAAAGCATCAGATTTACATTTATCAGCAGGTCTGCCACCCATGATCCGGGTTGATGGTGATATAAAGCGAATTAATATTCCGGCACTCGATCATAAGGCAGTGCATGCTTTGATTTATGACATTATGAATGACAAGCAACGTCGTGATTATGAAGAGTTTTTGGAGACTGACTTTTCATTTGAACTACCTGGAGTCGCAAGATTTCGTGTTAATGCCTTTAATCAGCAGCGTGGAGCAGCGGCAGTTTTTAGAACAATTCCCTCAAAAGTATTGTCTCTGGAAGACCTGAATGCTCCCAAGTTTTTTGAAGAATTGACCAGAAAACCACGCGGTCTTATTCTGGTGACCGGTCCTACCGGCTCAGGCAAATCAACCACACTGGCAGCGATGATTAATCATATTAATTGCAATGATTATGCACATATATTGACTGTCGAGGATCCCATAGAGTTTGTTCATGACAGCCAAAAATGTTTAATTAATCAGCGTGAAGTCCATCGCGATACTCATGGCTTTAATGAAGCGTTACGCTCGGCACTTCGTGAAGATCCTGACATTATTATGGTAGGTGAAATGCGGGATTTGGAAACGATTCGTTTGGCATTAACGGCTGCTGAAACAGGTCATCTTGTTTTTGGTACGTTGCATACTACTTCAGCAGCAAAAACCATCGACCGTATTATTGACGTCTTCCCGGCGGCAGAAAAAGACATGATTCGTTCCATGTTGTCGGAATCATTACAAGCCGTTATTTCACAAACACTGATGAAAAAAAACGGCGGTGGCCGTGTTGCCGCCCATGAAATTATGGTGGGCACCTCCGCTATCAGAAATCTGATACGTGAAGCCAAAGTCGCACAGATGTATTCTGCCATTCAAACCGGGCGCAAGGAAGGTATGCAGACGTTGGATCAAAATCTGAGGGAACTGGTTGATAAAGGTTTGGTTACCGCAAAAGAAGCAATGGTTAAAGCCATTAATAAAGATAGCTTCCGTTAAGGAGTAAATAATGAATTTGAATACACTATTTGCATTGATGGCTGAGAAAAAAGCCTCCGATTTATTTATAACCGCAGGAAGGGCTCCAACCATGAAGGTTGATAACAGTCTGATTGAGCTTTCCAAGACGCCGTTGACAGTAGAACAGGCTTTGGAGGTTGTTTTGAGTACGATGAACCTGCGGCAAAAAACCGAGTTTGAAAATACCAAGGAGTGCCAGTATGCTCTGGGTGTAAAGGATATAGGAAGATTCAGGATCAGCGCTTTTACCCAGCGGGATTCTGCCGGTATGGTAATGCGACGAATTGAAAATGAAATACCTGATGCAGATTCCTTGTTTTTGCCACCTATTTTAAAAGAACTAATTATGGAAAAGCGTGGCCTCATTCTCTTTGTAGGGGCTACGGGCACAGGAAAATCAACCTCATTAGCCGCCTTAATCAAGCATCGTAATCAAAACAGTAGCGGCCATATTATTACCATTGAGGATCCTATAGAGTTTCAACATCCGCATTTGGGTTGTATTATCACCCAGCGTGAAGTGGGCATTGATACAGAATCTTATGAAGTTGCGTTAAAAAACACACTACGACAGGCACCTGATGTTATTTTGATTGGTGAAATCAGGACACGGGAAACCATGCAGAATGCTATTACTTTTGCAGAGACAGGACATTTATGCCTGTCTACCTTACATGCAAACAACGCCAATCAAGCCTTGGATCGAATTTTGCATTTCTTTCCTGACGAAATGCATGATCAGTTATTGATGGATTTGTCACTGAATCTGAAAGGAATCGTTGCTCAACAATTAATTAAGCGAGCCGATGGCAAAGGTCGCTATCCCGCCGTCGAAATAATGATTAATACGCCATTGGTCAAGGATTATATCCGTAAAGGCGAGATTGACAAGATTAAAGAGTTAATGAAAAATTCACGCGAACAGGGTATGCAGACTTTTGACCAAGCCCTGTATGATTTGTATATCGCTGGAAAAATCGGTTATGAAGATGCGTTAAATTCAGCAGATTCAAGAAACGAAGTACGCTTAATGATCAAACTTAGCGGTGAAAATGTTACTACCTCTGAAAATGATGAAATGCAGTTATCAGCAACAGAGGAGAATACATTTTTTGCCAATAAAGCCTTTAAAAAGCCAGACTAAGATGCAGCGTTTTTTCATCGATGGATATTTTCAGAAAGTAAATTTCCACTCTATGCCGTTTAAAGCTTATACAGATAATATCCCTTCAACGGATGTTATCTGTTGAGATCGAAATTGTTTATTCGGGAAGCTATAAAACGTGATTTTTACAAAGCAAACAGCTCACGCATTTTTTTGCCGGGGCTTTCTGCCCTCATAAATACTTCACCGACTAAAAAGCCATAAACAGCATTATCCAACATCAGTTGCACATCGTCACGGGTATGAATACCGCTTTCCGTAATGATAATCCGGTCGTCAGGAATTTGCTCTTTTAAAGCCAAAGTCGTTTGCAGCGTTGTTTCAAAAGTGCGTAGATTACGGTTATTAATACCAATCAGTTTGGTATCCAGCTTAAGCGCTCTTTCCAGCTCTCCGGCATCATGAACTTCGACCAACACATCCATACCCAACTTTGTGGCGGTATCTGACAGCTCCTGCATGAGACTGTCGTCAAGGGCTGCAACAATCAGCAAAATGCAATCTGCACCTAGCGCACGAGCTTCATAGACTTGATAAGCATCAATCATAAAGTCTTTTCTTAATACCGGCAGTGGACAGCGCTCTCTGACCATTTGTAAATACGCTTCCGAACCCTGAAAAAATTCTTTATCCGTCAATACTGACAAACAAGTCGCACCATTCATGGCATAATCCTGACCGATAAGTACCGGTTGAAAATTTTCCCTAATTACGCCCTGACTGGGTGATGCTTTCTTGATTTCGGCAATAATTGCCGGTTTTTTTGCCAATACCTTATATTCGATAGCTTTATAAAAGCCACGCGGACGTTCTACACCTGAGGCAATGTCTTCAAGATTGGCTATCGACATACCGGATTTGCGTCTGGCGACTTCTTCAGCTTTTTTTGCCAGGATAGTTTTTAAAATGTCAGGCGTATTAGTCATATTTGTTTATCAGTCCGTTATAATTTTTTTGAAAAAGCGATTAACGCATCGAATTTAGCTCTTGCTCCACCACTGACTATAACTTGCCGGGCTTTTTCTATACCCAAAGCCAGTGAATCAGACATATTGGCGGCATAAATAGCAGCTCCCGCATTCAACAACACGATATCCAGTGCCGCTCCAGCTTGATTATCCAAAACCGAGTTCACCTTTGCCAAACTGGATTTTGCACCATCAACGGCTATCGCACTCAGACTTGCGCGTTTAAAGCCGAACTGTTCGGGTGTAACGGTATAGGTAGTAACTTTATTATTTTTAAGTTCGGCAATGGTGGTAGCAGAAGCAATACTGATTTCGTCCAGACCATCCTCGGCATTAACCACCAAGACATGCTGACTACCCAGTTTTTTTAATACCAATGCCAAGGGTTCAACCCAGTCTTTTGCAAAGACACCGATTAACTGGTTAGGCGCACCAGCCGGATTGGATAGAGGGCCCAATAAATTAAACAGGGTTCTAACGCCCATTTCTTTACGCACATTAATGGTGTGCTTCATGGCACCATGATGCCGGGGCGCGAATAAAAATCCGACGCCAATTTCATTAACGCACTGTGCAACTTGTTCAGCACTTAAATCCAGATTGAAGCCAGCGGCTTCCAGTACATCAGCGCTGCCGCAACTACTGGAAACAGAGCGATTGCCGTGTTTGGCAACCTGCCCGCCTGCCGCAGCAACCACAAAGGCACTGGCGGTGGAGATATTAAACGTGTTTGCACCATCGCCACCGGTGCCACAAGTATCTATAACATGCTCGCCGGTGATGGTTACCCTACTGACTAATTCACGCATCACCTCAACAGCAGCGGCAATCTCGTCAATGGTTTCGCCTTTGCAACGTAACGCAATTAAAAAACCGCCAATTTGTGCGTCCGTTGCTTTGCCTGACATGATAAGACGCATAACCTCACGCATTTCATCAGCCGTCAGATTTTGCTTATCCAGCAGTTTTTGTATGGCTTGTTGTATGTGCATTTTAAATAAATCCAGGGAAATATTTTCGACAAGTCGTTAATCCACCTATCTCGCTACCAAAGGAAATTTTTCAGGGTATTTAATCATTTCCACAGTCAAATCAACGTCAATCTTTGACCAATAAAAATGTCCGTGCGAAATTTCTTCAACCTCGATAATGGCATTCACAGACTGATTTTTAAACCAGGGGAAATCCTGGTACGGCATGAACAGCTTCTCTTCATACGTCAACAGGCATACACCATGGCTTGAGATATGAGTAATCACCTTCTTTAAATACCGTTGGACTCACCGCTCTAAAAAATTCCTTAACAAATCATGGCCATGTTCGGTCAAAATGGATTCCGGATGAAATTGTACGCCTTCGATATCCAAGGTTTTATGCCTGACGCCCATGATTTCATCCAAATTACCGGCGTCATCCTGAGTCCACGCCGTAATTTCCAGACAATCAGGTAACGTGGCCTGTTCAATAACCAGCGAATGATAACGGGTAGCGGTAAACGGATTAG
Organism: Methylobacter psychrophilus; assembly: GCF_025583945.1. Classification (GTDB taxonomy): domain Bacteria; phylum Pseudomonadota; class Gammaproteobacteria; order Methylococcales; family Methylomonadaceae; genus Methylobacter_C; species Methylobacter_C psychrophilus. The sequence goes on along the minus strand of NZ_JAOEGU010000007.1, from coordinate 122,195 downwards.
ACAAGCCTTTAAACACACCGAGATTGTGATGATGAATCAATGACGTTTTACCGTGCATAATATGTTTGGCATGGATAACATGGCCGCCAAAGGCATAACCGATACTTTGATGACCTAGGCAAACGCCAAGAACAGGATATTTTCCGGCAAATTTTAAAATGGCTTCAACAGAGATACCGGCTTCTTTAGGCGTACAAGGGCCGGGGGAAATAACGATTTTATCCGGAGCCAGCTTTTCTATATCCGCGATCGTCACTTGATCATTACGAGCCACTGTAACATCCGCGCCCAGCTCACCAAAATACTGTACCAAATTATAAGTAAATGAATCGTAATTATCGACCATGACCACTTTTACTGCGCTCATGCCTGTTCTCCTTCCAGACCGGCTTCGGCCATACTGACGGCACGAAATATAGCGCGGCCTTTATTCATTGTTTCATCCCATTCATTTCCGGGCACAGAATCGTAAACGATACCGGCACCCGCTTGTATATGTAACCGGTTGTCTTTAATCACTGCAGTTCTAATAGCGATAGCCGTATCCAGATTTCCGGACCAGGCGATATAACCGACAGCACCGGAGTAAACACCGCGCTTTACCGGTTCCAGTTGATCAATAATTTCCATGGCGCGTATTTTTGGCGCACCGCTTACCGTTCCCGCCGGAAACGTCGCTGCCAGCACATCAAAAGCATTTTTACCTTGCTGAAGTGTGCCGGTAACATTGGAAACAATGTGCATGACATGAGAATAGCGTTCGACAATCATTTTATCGGTTAATTGTACTGTGCCGATTTCAGCCACACGCCCGGCATCATTACGGCCTAAATCGATCAGCATTAAGTGTTCCGCCAGTTCTTTGGGGTCTGCCAATAATTCGTGTTCCAGAGCAATATCCTGTTCAGGCGTTTCGCCGCGCTTACGTGTTCCGGCAATCGGGCGTACGGTAACGATATTATCTTCCAGCCTGACCAGTATCTCCGGTGATGAACCGACAATATGAAAATCTTCCAGATTAAGATAAAACATGTAAGGCGATGGATTTAAGCAGCGTAAGGCACGGTATAAATTTAACGGTGAAGCACTATAAGGAATGGACAAACGTTGCGATAATACCACTTGCATAATATCACCATCGGCAATGTAGTCTTTGGCCTTCAATACTGCATCTTCAAAACCCTGCTGGGTAAAACCCGAAACAAAATCAGTTTCTTCAACCGTGCGGGGTTTGGCATGTTTCTCGGTTTTGGCTTGCATTTCACGTAGCTTGACGGCCAGTTCGGATACTCGCGCCACCGCACGCTGATAGGCATCGACTTCTTCCGGGTTGGCATGTGTCAATAACAACACCTTACCTGACAGATTATCAAATACCAGAATTTCTTCTGAAACCATCAGTAAAATGTCAGGACATCCCAGCGGGTCAGGTTTTTCTATTCCACGCAGACGCGGTTCAATATAGCGTATGGTTTCATAACCAAAATAACCCACCAGGCCACCATTAAAACGGGGTAAATCGGCAATATCAGGAACGTTATAACGTTTCTTAAACTGCTCAATCCAGACCAGCGGATTCTCGTGCGTGACGGCTTCCAACAAGTCGCCGTCTTTTTCTACCCGAATTTGATTACCGTTAATTTTAACGACCGTTTTACAGGGCAATCCTATGATGGAATAGCGTCCCCATTGTTCACCGCCATGAACCGATTCAAATAAATAGGAATACGCGCCATCAGCCAATTTTAGATAAGCACTTAAAGGCGTATCCAAATCAGCCAGGACTTCGCGGCTTACCGGAATCCGGTTGTAGCCTTGTTTAGCATAGTGATCAAATTGTTCTGGGGTCATGATGGTTTTGTTATTCTATGTGTCTTTAAAGTATCGTAGGTGGGTTAGCGATAGCGTAACCCAACACATCAAAGCGGCAAATGTTGGGTTACGCTATCGCTAACCCAACCTACAAAACTTACTACAAACTAAACCGCTAAAGCCAATTCCGCACGCATTTCGTCAATAACTTTTTTGTAATCGGGCTGGCTGAAAATCGCTGAACCGGCAACAAAAGTATCAGCACCCGCTGCTTTAATAGCGCGGATATTGTCGACTTTTACACCACCGTCAATTTCCAGACGAATATCCAAACCGCTGTCGTCAATTCTTTTTCTGACCAGCTTTAATTTATCCAGCGCTGAGGGGATAAATGATTGACCGCCAAAACCTGGATTAACCGACATCAATAAAATCATATCGAGCTTGTCCATGACATAATCCAGATAATGCAATGATGTACCCGGGTTAAATACCAGTCCGGCTTTGCAGCCACAATCTTTAATCAATTGCAGGGTGCGGTCGATATGCACAGAGGCTTCAGGATGGAAGGTAATGATACTCGCACCGGCTTTGGCAAAATCAGGAATCAAACGGTCAACAGGTTCAACCATTAAATGCACATCAATCGGTGCCGTTACACCATGTTTTCTTAAGGCTTCACAAACCAAAGGCCCGATGGTCAGATTGGGCACGAAATGATTATCCATCACATCAAAATGCACAACATCAGCGCCATCCGCTAAAACTCTATCCACGTCCTCACCTAATTTGGCGAAATTGGCTGAAAGGATGGAAGGAGCAATCCAGTTTTCGTTCATATTATGTTCCTCTGTGTAAAATTGATTATTATAGCTTTTTTTTACCCGTTGATCTTTGTTATAAAACAACGGCGGTTGCCATCATACAGGAAATACAATTGAAGTATTTTGCTGATCTGATCTTTTTGTCGTGCCTTTCCTGATTTTCGTAGACTAAAGCTTTTAAGACTGGCCGATATCTATCGCTGAAGTCTCAGCTACTTTTTTTGAGATGAAAAAAACTCAATTTCTTTTGCCATGACTTATCAACCGGCCTGACCGGTAACGGAAATAATACCGTCACTTTTAGCCCGCCAAATTGAGACACACCTAAAATTAGATCGGCATTATGAATAGCGGCAATTCGTTGCACCATGGAAAAGCCCAGACCGGTGCCTTTTGCCGTATTGGCCGTATCGACACAGCGATGAAAACGCTTTAAAGACTTTTCGTATTGATCAGGCGCTATTCCCGGCCCGGAATCTTCAACACATATTTGTAAATATTTTTCCTGGCCAGTTACGGTTATTAATACATTACCTTTGGCAGGCGTATATTTGATGGCATTATCAATAATATTTCGAATCAAAATAGAGACTAATGGCCCGTTAACAACAACCGGAACCACATTTTCCTCCATAAGCTCCATAACAATCTGTTTTTTATGTGCATCAGGTTCCAACTCGGCGATTACATGAATAACCTCACGACTCACCATCGTATTTTGTTTGATTAAAAATTCCTCACCAGACTCAATACGCGAGAACGTCAACAATTGCTGAACCATATAGGTCATTCTGTTAACGGCCTGTTTAATACGTAAAAGCGCCTGTTTACGCACCTCTTCATCGGTCGTTCTTAGGGCAACATGTGCTTGTGTCAATAATCCTGCTAACGGTGTTCTTAATTCATGAGAGGCATCAGCGGTAAATCGGCGTTCATGCTCAAAAGCCTGTTCCAACTGCACAAAAAGATTATTGATTTCATTAACTACCGGTACAATTTCATTGGGTAGCCTTTTGATGGATAGCGGTTTAAGATAGCTGGCTTCACGCTTGGCAAGTGCTTTTTCCAATCGGTTAATGGGCTTTAAAGACAGACCGACAATAAACCAGATAACCAAACCTAAAAAAGGCAAACCAATAAGAAACTGGGTAACCAATTGGGATGATATTTCATCCGTTAATTCGGCACGAATCTCTTCTTTCTGACCAACATGGATGATATATTCGCCGGTTGACGTAGTAATACTGAAAACATGCCACACATTATCATCAATAGTGGCTTCACTAAAACCATGATCTGATGAAGAAAAAGCAAACAATGGCGCACTATCGGAACGCAATACCAAGCCCTCTTTTTTGGACCAGAGTTGAAAAGCAATTTTTCTTTCATATTTATGGCCTAACGCATTCGCTTGTAACAGCTCATCAAATATCGGCCATAACTGATCATTAATATTGGTTTGATTAAAACCATGAACCGAAAATGCCGGCTCGTTTTCCGAGCGCAGCAATAAACCATCATCCTCAGACCACAATTGAAAGGCGCTCTTGCTTTTAAACTTACGCTTTAACGCATAGGTATGTAAAATCTCGTCAGCCTGTTCCTTGCTCCAGTGCCCTGAGAACGAGCCTTCACGAAGCAGGCTTTCAACAAAGGCATTAAGTACTTTTGCCGATTGTGCCAATTCCGCATCAAACAGGTTGGCAACTTCATTACGCGTTACTTTATAACTGACATAGGCGGCAATCCCCCAAATCAGCATGGATGCTGATAGCAGGCTTACCAACAATAATTGCCGAAGGGAATAATTCATGACTCGTCGTCATTATCAATAATATAACCAACACCGCGAACGGTACGGATCAGCGCAGGATCGAGTTTTTTTCTAAGATAATGTATATGAACTTCAACGGTATTGCTTTCTACGTCAGAATCCCATGAATAAAGGCTTTCTTCAAGCCGGGAACGGGAAACGACCTTGCCGATGTTACTCATCAGAAAGCTCAATATCTCAAATTCTTTTTGTGACAGCTCTATCTTTTCGTTGTTAAAGGTAACTTGATGAGAAGCAGGATCCAGTACGATACCTTTATACTCAATAGTTGGGGCACTTCTGCCCTCACTGCGCCGAGCCAATGCTCTCAACCTTGCACAAACCTCATCAAGCTCAAACGGCTTAATAACAAAATCATCAGCACCACTATCCAAACCCAATACCCGATCAGAAACGGTATCTTTAGCCGTCAGCACCATCACCGGCGTTTCATCCTTACGATTTCTTAACGCCGTTAAAATAGCCATACCACCCATGTCCGGCAAATTTAGATCCAAGACGATTAACTCATAAGTGTTGAGTTTTAAAGCCTCGTCGGCAAGCTTGCCATTAGTTAGCCAATCAACGGCATAACCTTCCATTTTTAAGCCGGCAACCAAACCATCGCCCAGTATTTCATCATCTTCAACCAGTAAAAGTCGCACTCACCCTCCAAAAATAATTCTTCATTGACAAAACAGGTTTAACTAATTCATAAACAGCCAATCGGGGATTGTTATTATGTCATAACTGATAAATCAAAAATCTATAAAATCAGATCGGCTTACAACACAGGTTAAAAATGTAAGATTTATTTTATAGCGAATTTTTAAACGTGGACATTCAAGGCTTTAAAGAGCGCCTTGATACTTGAAAATGACAAGTTTTTTTCAGGGAATAATAAACAGGAGGAACAATTTACCGGCTCGAATTTTTTCCAGAAGGTTGCATGGCCATTGAGATGAAAAAAATTCTTGGCAAACCTGTAAATCCAGCGTGTCATTGTTTCTGAAAACCGGCCAAGTCCGCTTATTTTTCCCAACTGCTCTCCTGGAACAGGACCTATGGTAACTGACTTACAATTTTCTTTTGCCAAAGCTTGTAGCGTAGCAATGACTAATAATTCTGAAATGCCATGGGGGGCGTCTTTGGTTATCATGACGTTATTTAAAAGCCAGCTATTATGCGCTTGCAGTTCGTTGAGTATCAAAATTCCCACTATTTTTCGCCTTGTTTGGCATAGAACCAACATCACCCCATTTGCGAACAATATTTACCAAAGCTTTGCGTTCAAGACATTCTTTTTCATCAATAGTCTTTCAGAAATTAAATTTCTATTCACGTCGCTGTAAACTATTACGGATACCATCCCTTCAAGGGATGTTATCCGTTAGCATCGAAATTATTTATCTGAAAATCTATATTACCGAGCTTTCCAAAAGGTTTTTTCCACTCACCTTAATCTCTCCGTCATATTTTCTATAGATTTTCAGAAATTAAATTTCCAATACACGTCGCTGTATGCATAGAAATTATTTATCCGAGAATCTATAGCGGACTTTACTATCGTTTAGGCGAGACTTTTACTGACTACTTCATAAACGTCTTTGGAAACATCCTCGGTGGTCATTATTCTTTCCAGTTGCGCTTTTATTAGCGCTTGTCTACCTTGGTCATACCTGCGCCATGTTGTTAATGCGCTTAACATACGTGAGGCAACCTGTGGGTTTAAAGTGTTGAGAGCAATAATCTGGTCAGCCAGAAATTGATAACCTTGTCCATTGGCGGCATGAAAATGTAATGGGTTGGCCTGACTAAATGCGCCAATCAAGGATCTCACCCGATTTGGATTTTTTAAATCAAACGCAGGATGCTGCATTAAGGCCTGAACGGTAGTAAAGGTGTCCGGATTATGGCTGGATGCCTGTAGTGCGAACCATTTATCAATAACCAACGCTTCTGTTTGCCATTGTTGATAAAAATTACTCAGGCACTGTTGTCTGGCTGGATGCGAACTATTGACAATCACTGCTAATGCTGCCATTTGATCGGTCATATTTTTGGCGGCATCAAATTGTTGCTGTGACCATTGCTGTATTTGTGCTTGTTCAAGTCTGCCTAAATAAGCCAAACAAATGTTTTTAATACGTCTGCGACCAATAGCGCCGGAGTCAAATACGCCTGATTCCTCCCGATGATTATCTTGGTACAGAGTTTTAAACTGCTCTTGTAGCTGTTCAGCCAGCGCCAATAGGACAAACTCGCGGGCAGTATGAATGGCTTCAACATCGACTACTTGCATTTGCTCTGCCAGATAAGTTTCTGACGGTAAGCTTAATAATAATGAAAAATACGACAAGTCATCCCACGATTGTTCGATGACTTGTTTAAAGGCCGTGATAATAATCGGATTTACTTGCAGAGGTCTGTTATTTTGTATATCAGCAATCAGTCCGGCGATAATCTGTCCAGCAAGTTGTTGTCCTGCTTCCCAGCGATTAAAGGTATCGCTGTCATGACTTAATAAAAAGGCCAATTCTTCAAGACGGCGTTCCATGATCAGTTTAACGGGCGCGGAAAAACCTCTTAAAATAGACAGTACCGGCTGCTCTTTCAGGTCTTCAAAGATAAAGGTTTGCTCGGCTTGGGTCAGTTGCAAAATGACTTCATCACGCTCGTTGCCACGCTCAAGATCTTGTAACTTACACGGTGCAATCGAGCCGTCTTTGTTGATTAAGCCGACTGTTACCGGCATATGCATCGGTTCTTTAACGGCTTGTCCTGGTGTTGGCGGACACTGTTGAGTGATGGTTAAGGTCAGCGTTTGTGCCTCTGCATCATAAGCTTGCTGAACAGTTAATACCGGTGTGCCTGCCTGCGCATACCATAGCCGGAATTGGGTTAAATCAATGGCATTGGCCGCTTCCATCGCGTTAACAAAATCATCGCAGGTAACTGCCTGACCATCATGGCGTTCAAAATATAAATCACTACCTTTGCGAAAACCTTCGGCACCGACTAGCGTGTGTATCATACGCACGACTTCAGCGCCTTTTTCATAGACCGTTAAGGTATAAAAATTGTTGATTTCTATGTAGGCATGGGGGCGGATCGGATGTGCCAGGGGACCTGCATCTTCGGCAAATTGGCGGGTACGTAGATTGTTGACATCTTCAATGCGTTTTACCGCTTTGGAGGTACGGTCGCCGGTAAATTCCTGATCGCGAAATACGGTAAAGCCTTCTTTCAGGCTAAGCTGAAACCAGTCACGACAAGTAATGCGATTGCCAGTCCAGTTATGGAAATATTCATGGCCGATAACACCTTCAATATGCTCATAATCAGAGTCAGTTGCGGTATCAGGTCGGGCCAGCACAAATTTGGTGTTGAAAACGTTAAGGCCTTTGTTTTCCATCGCTCCCATATTGAAATGACCGACGGCAACAATCATGTATAAATCCAGATCATATTCACGGCCATAAACTTGCTCATCCCAGTGCATGGCATTTTTAAGCGATTGCATGGCATGTGCGCATTTATCGAGATCCTGTTTTTCAACAAAAATCTGTAAACTGATCGTGCGACCGGACTGTGTTATAAAGCTGTCTTCAATACAGTCCAGCTGCCCTGCAACCAGCGCAAACAAATAACAAGGCTTGTTAAACGGATCTTCCCACGTTACCCAATGGCGATTATCCGGTAATTCACCTTGGGCAATTTTGTTGCCGTTAGAAAGTAAAACCGGATAGCGGTCTTTGTCGCCGATCAGCGTCGTAGTAAATTGCGGCATCACGTCAGGTCTGTCGAGAAAATAAGTGATTTTTCTAAAGCCTTCCGCTTCGCACTGGGTGCATAACATACTATTGGAAAGGTATAAGCCTTCCAGGGCTGTATTGGCTTTTGGATTAATGATATTTTCTATAGTCAGCACAAAATTTCGGTGCTGCGGTACTTCATGAATAATTAATGAATCCGGCGTTTGCAGGTAGTGTTGGTCAGTTAATTCATTGTCGTCATTTAGAATGACACTGATTAAGGTCAGATTTTCACCCGCCAAAACCAGTGCCGTGTCACCTGATTTACTGGCAGGATTACGGCTTAAAGTAAGTCGTGAGATAACCTTGGTGTTTTCTTCTGCCAGGGTAAAATTTAAATCGACACTATGAATTAAATAGTCGGGTACCGTGTAGTCATTTAAATAAATGGTTTGGGGATTAGCGTCGCGCATGTGTATACCTGCTGTGATGTGGTTTTTTTGCTGCAAAAATAGCGATTAATAGCCAGGCAATTATAAAATTGACGCCGCCTATCGGCGTAATCATGCCTAACCATTTTAGATCAAGTAAAGCCAGTAAATATAAGCTACCGGAAAAAATGAGTATACCAATAAACATTAGCCAGCCGGCCCAAAGCAGTAATCTGGATTCAGGAATTTGCTGGCGCATGAGTGCAATAGCGATCAGGCCCAGTGCGTGCCACATTTGATAGGTAACACCAGTTTGATAGACAGTTAACAATTCGGGACTTAAGACGGCTTTTAAACCATGAGCACCAAAAGCACCCATGCCAACGCCGATCAGTGCGCTTAGCGCACCAAGAAATAAAAAACAGGATTGCATGTTATTTTTCCAGTAGTCTGGGCATGAGCTGAACCAGATTGCAAGGTCGGGTGCGATAATCCAGTTGTTCTTTAATCAACGCATCCCAAGCGGTGCGACAGGCACCCGATGAGCCGGGCAGACAAAACAGATAGGTTGCATTAGCAACTCCGGCAAGCGCTCTGGACTGGATGGTTGACGTTTTAATATCCTGGTAGGACAACATTCTGAAAGTTTCACCAAAACCATCAAGGATTTTATCCAGTAAAGGTGCCACGGCCTCTGGCGTTCCGTCCCGGCCGGTTACGCCGGTTCCACCGGTACTTATCACCACATTAATGTTATCGGCGGCAATCCAGTTTGAAACAGCAGCCCTGATCTGATAAATATTATCAGCCACTATTTTCTTTTCCATCACATGGTGTCCGGCTTCTGTAGCGCGTTCCACCAAGGTTTTACCCGAGGTATCGTCGGCATTGGTACGCGTGTCGGAAACGACTAATATGGCAATATTTAAGGGGATGAAGTTTTTATCTGTATTCATATTTTATTATAGGGAGACCAAAGGCAAAGGACAAAAAGGCAAAGTCAAAACAAGTTCTTTCGCCTTGTACCTTTAGCCTTGCGCCTGTTCTATTATCTTAACACAACAAAGAAGCCTTCCTGTCCGCGCTGGATATTAATTAACAGCGGAGCAACGGGATCAACCACTTTCTTTAATTCCTCAAGATTATGAACGCGATAGCGATTTGCGGAGACGATAACGTCACCGGGACGTAAGCCCAAACGCCAGGTATAAGAGGAAGTTTGGATCTTTTCAAATAAAATCCCTTCAATCTGATCTTTTTGCGTTACTCCCAAAACAGTACCTTTTAATAAGGGATGCAACTTTTCTCCGGCTAATCGAGGTTGCTCCTGTTTACCAATCGTTGCAACCACTGATTTTTTTTCGTTGCCGCGGAAATATTCTATATCAACCTTGTCGCCAATTTGTAACAAGCCAACGATATTACGAATATCCTGGCTATTTTTAACCGGTTTACCATTGGCGAAGACAATAATATCACCCGGCTCCAATCCTGCTTTTGCGGCTGGTGAATCACTTTCAATCCGACTGACAGCAGCGCCATGCTTATTTTCCAGATTAAAGGCATTAACCAGGTCAGGGGTTAAATCCTGGGTAGTGACGCCCAACAAACCACGTTTCACTTCGCCATGTTTAACCAGCAAGTCTTTAATAGGCATAATCATGTTGGTAGGAATGGCAAAACCTATACCGACATTACCGCCAGTGGGTGCGAGAATTGCAGTATTCATGCCAATTAATTGGCCGCGAAGATTAACCAGTGCGCCACCGGAATTACCCGGATTAATAGATGCATCGGTTTGGATAAAATCTTCATAGCCTTCTATGCCAAGACCGGAACGACCTAAAGCACTGACTATACCCGAAGTTACGGTCTGCCCCAAACCAAACGGATTACCAATAGCAACCACGAAATCCCCGACTTTTAATTGACTTGAATCCGCAATAGGCAGTTGGGTTAAATTGTTGGCGGGAATCTGAATAATAGCTATATCCGCTTCAGGATCAGTGCCAATCAATTTGGCAGTCAGTTGACGACCATCATGTAAAGTTACCCGAATTTTATCCGCTTTATCAATGACGTGATTATTCGTCAGAACCAAGCCTTGATTACTATCTATAATGACTCCTGAGCCCAGACTATTATTTTGTCGCTGCCGTGACTGATTAGGTACATTAAAAAATTGACGAAAAAAAGGATCCTGCATCAACGGATTTTCACTAACCTGAATATTGGTTGAGGTAGAAATGTTGACTACAGCCGGTGTCGCATGCTCAAGCATGGGTGCTAAAGAGGGTAATGGTTGCCCGTCAATATAAGGTGGCATACCCGCCGCTTGAGCTATCAAGGGGATAGACAGGCAAACGGATAAAATCGATATCAATAACAACTGTTTTATTAATGGTGCATTCATCAGAATTCCCCGGAGTTTTTTAACATGAATAGCAGATAATATAGGTCTGGAAATGTTTAATACAAGAGCAACTCGTTAATTAAAAGGCCGTCGTTGAGCGTTATAAAACTTAAAAGCATCTGAATAAAAAAGGGCGAAGGTTAACCCTTTGCCCTTAATTATTAAATGTCTTTTACCATAAAGCCTGCTCTGAGCAGTGTCGAAGGAACACGATATTTTCTTTCTTCATGTCCTTCGTGTCTTCGTAGTAAATAAAAAACTATTAATAGCCTGATTAGCCGGACACTTTAGGCATGGCTCTTAGTTTTTCAACAACCTTGTCACCAAATTCAACGGTGTTAATCATGATAACACCACTGCCGGGCTTGGATAAATCGGCTGTGGAGTAGCCATCACTAAAGACTCCCTGCATTGCCGCCCAAACATTTTTTGCCTCTTCGGCCATATCAAAACTGTTTTCCAGCATCATGGCAACCGAGCCTATCATGGAGTAAGGATTGGCTATATTTTTACCGGCAATATCGGGCGCAGAGCCATGAGATGGTTCATAGTAGGCTTTGCTGTCGCCCAGGCAAGCAGAAGGCATTAATCCCAGAGAACCCAGAATGCCGCCAGCCTGATCACTGAGAATATCACCAAACATGTTTTCCATGACCATAACATCAAATTGGGTCGGCTTTAGGCAAAGGTTAGTAGCGGCTGAATCAACCAATTGATGGATCACTTGAACATCGGGGTATTCTACAGCGACTTCATCCAGTATCTCATTCCAGAGTACGCTGGATTTAAGCACATTACTTTTGTGAATATTGTGCAGCAATTTTTTACGCTTATTGGCTAATTTGAAGGCTTGGTGCAAAATCTGCCTGATCTGTAATTCATCATATTCCAACGTTTCTTTAACATAGCGCAAACCTTGCTCGTTAATACCCGTTTCTTTATTGCCAAAATAGAGGCCACCGACTAATTCGCGCACTATAATAATGTCGATGCCTTCACCAATAATTTCAGGTTTTAGTGGTGAAAAATGCGCCAAGGCTTTTGGCAAACAAACCGGTCTGAAGTTTGCGTAGGTATTGTAACGGCGACGTAGAGGCAGTAACGCGCCGCGCTCCGGCTGTTTATCAATGGGGATTTTTTTGGATTCTTCATGACTCAAGCCTATCGTGCCTTTAAGAATGGCATCAGCCTGATCGCAAATATCGATGGTTGACTGTGGAAAAGCATCGCCAAATTCAAAGTAGGCACAGGCACCGAAAGCTGCCGGCATCAGTTCAAAAGTGACAGCATTACGTTCCTCAATGACTTTGAGTACTTTGATGGCTTCTTTGGTAATTTCCGGGCCGATACCGTCACCGGCTAACACTGCAATTTTATAATTTTTCATGTGTACTTAATTAAGGCCTGTTTGAGATTGATGAACTGGGATTTTGTAAAATAAGCCATTTTACTTTATTTTTTTGGTTTGAGTTGCAGGAAAACAGAAGTTGCAAGCAATAGCTGACGTATGAAGAATATCTCCAACAGTCGAAACCATAACCATTAAAAGAGGTTTATATGATGAAATGTTATGCCAAGATTTTTGTTATCAGCAGTGTTTTTCTATTCAGTACTTCTATTTTTGCGGATTCTTATGGAATGAAACCTTATCCTCCAGCGGAGAAAGGCTATAAAAGAATGGTTATTCATCTACCCGTTTTGACTAATGAAGATAACCATAAACTGGAAATAATAATTGGCAAAACGATACAAGTGGACTGTAATCATCACTGGTTTGGTGGGCAGTTGATTGAAGAAGTTGCAAAAGGCTGGGGATTCCCTTACTTTATTCTTAAAAAAGTAGAAGGGACTGCGTCAACACTGATGGCCTGTCCTCCTGACAAGAAAGCACAAAAAGCCTTTGTATCGGTGCGTGGAGATGGCAATTTACTGCGTTACAATAGCAAGTTGCCAGTTGTCGTGTATGTGCCGGTTGATTTTGAGGTTCATTATCGAACCTGGATTGCCAGCAAACAATCTGGTGTGGCAAAGGTAGAATAGGGCTTGGGCAGCTTATTTACTTTTGAGCATTACCGTTTAGCCCTTTAGAGTTTACAGGAAAAATTATGCGTTTATATCCAGGTTATTTAAAACAAGCACTGCTTTATTCGGCGCTCTTTGGGCTTGCTATGACTATCAATGGCTGCTCTTTTTCAGAAAGCTCATCAAGTGGTTCAGGCAGTTCAGAGAGTAGTTCGGATAGCTCGGGAAGTATTTCAGACTCGACTAGTTCGATTGTCAGTAGCCCTTCTTCAGTTTCAGGTAAAAGCAAAAAATATCAAAATGAAGTGGCTGATTATACGATGGCTTATGTTAAATCGTCTCAACCCAATGCCGATTATAATTCGTTCCTCAAGGGCTTGAGTGATATTGCCGCAAAACGCGGTATTACTAATTGGGATCAAGATTCATCAACTTATAAGGGTATCGGAAAAGGCTTGAAGAAAGCAGATGTGGAAGGTATCGCTTATGAAACGTATAAACAAAATTTTGCCGGTAATAATGCCCAAAAAATGCAACAAATTGATGATGGTTATGACGCTGAAAAATAGTCTCTTTTGTTATTGATTTATCTGCTATTTTTAAAAGGCTTCAAGGGTTTATCGTGTTGAATAGACACGTTAACTGGAAGCCTTTTTTCATCAGTATCTTCCTTATAGCGTTATTCCCGGTAACTGCTTTGGCAGCATCCTTTGAATATCTTTATCTGGAAGCGAGCGAGGGTAATTCAAGTGGCGGGCACAGTGCCATCCAATTTGACGATGAAATATATCATTTTCAGCATCATGACTCAGGCCTGATTCGTCTGCTAAAACAAGATAAACAGGAGTTTCATTTTCTGTATCGTTTTTTGCAGAACCGGCGTATTCATGTAAGCCAAATAGAGGTATCTGAAGAATCTTTTAATCAACTCGGAGACTATTTTAAATTGCAGCTTCTGGCGCAGAATCGGCAGTTTAAACAACTGGATGATTTACATAAAGACCGTATTCTTTTACGTCGATTGCTTTATAAACTAACTACCAATGAAGCCTTTTTGGATGCCGATTTTTCGTCTGTTTTACGACTTGATGCCGCAGGGCTTTTTTATAATGATCAGCAATTGGCTGGCCAAAAAAAAGACGAGCACATAAGGGACATCAATGGTGTGCGATCGCAATCGTCACAGCTGATTAAAATGTTGCGCAAGAAAATCGAACAACATTATGGCCAAGATTATCTTAAAAATCGTCGTGATCAAATCACTACCGGTATTAAAGTATTAGCGCCTGATCATTGGCCCACAGCACCAGCAATTTTGTCGAAAGATAACTTTCCTCCGGCAATGTCTTCATTTTCAGAGAGTTATGCCGATTATTTAACGGGATTAGCCGCTATAAAAGTCCTTATAGAAGAGCAATCGTTACAGCCTGACGCATTTTTTATAACACCTGAGTCAGTGACGCCGGAAGAAAAAAAAGTATTGGAGAATTTACGCGATCAACTGGCTTTAAGTTTGTTAACGTCGGTTGACTCGGGGCGGCCTGATTGGGGCTATGCGGTCTTAGTTAATTTGGCCCGGTTTATTGCTGTGGACCAATCATTACAGTCAGGGTTATGGGTTTTTATTGATGATTTTGCTGGGGACCCTGCATGGCTTGATGCTGATCAATTTTCACAGCATGCAGAACAAATGCACATTCAAATTAATGATGCGCAGGACAATTTGACGCAGACACGAAAAACAATGTTAACCAGTGGCGGCATTACTGAAAGCGCTTACAGCATGCTTGAAATGTCAGCTAACCGTTATTTTGAATTACTTAAAGGTAAACAGCAAAAACCGGTTCGTTACCTGGGAGAAAAAGCGTTGCCAACTAAAAACGTTGGCTTACCGGATTGGTTGGTACCCGGATTAACGCAGCAACAATTAATAACGGCATTAACCGAACTGGATAAGTATGAGAGTCAATTACTCCAGGAGTTGGCTGACCATTATCGATATGATCTGATTACCCGTAATTGTGTAACGCAATTGTTTGGAACGATTGATCTGGCTTTATTGGAACAAAAAAAAATGGACGTTGATCAAGCAAAAAAAGTCGAATGGTTAAGCCATGAATCCACCAAACAACTGGGCGGCGATGTTTCTGCATTTTATAATTTTATTCCTTTTATGTCGTTTAAGTCGGTACAAGAACACTATAGGGTAACGAACAGTAAGGTATTTAGCTCTTATCGTGATCAACAATTAGCAACGCTTTATACCCAAAATACGGGGTTAATGGTTGCCCTGCGTGAATCCAATATTTTTAGCAGTACGTTGTATATTTATAATCCTGACGATGCTTTTTTTGTTTTTTTTACCGATGATAACGTGGCATTAAGACCTGTTTTTGGACTATTCAATACAGTTGCCGGAATTGGTCAAAGTCTGTTTGGTTTCTTAAGTTGGCCATTTGATTCAGGACAGAATCTTAAATCAGGCGCGACGGGGGTTTTAATGAGCTTGCCTGAATTATTATTTTTCAATATGCGTAAAGGCAGTTATCAGTATTTATCTTACAACCAGTTTGTGCATGATGAAAAGTGGGGAGATTAATTTTAATAACTCAAATAACAAGTTAAAAAGCCAACAGAATATCACCACAAAGACACGAAGTTTTATAAAAAATTAGAAATTATTATGATTAAAAAAATGACCTTATTACCGATAAAAAAAAGCTTGTTACTGATATCACTGTCTGTTTTCTTATCCGGCTGTGCCAGTTTTGGGAAAGGTGTGGCTGAAGCTTTTCTGGAAAAGTCTGATGCCGAAGATACACGAGCTTGCCAGATACGTGGAAAATCCTTCGAAGGTATTGCGCCGGGACTGGAAAAATCACAGGGTAAAACGAAAGTCTTGATGGTTCATGGCGTGGGTGATCGTTTGCCGGGTTACTCCACAGAGTTTTTGGAGAAATTAGCCAATGAGCTGCACTTAACCGCCAAATCGAGCAGTTATAAAGACATAAAGTTAATGTCCTTTAGTGATCCTGAAGAGAAATTGGGTGATTTGCGCATTTCCCGATTACAAGATGAAAATGGTAATAAGGAGCTATGGTTTTATGAATTAACCTGGTCAGAAATTACCCGAGAGCAAAAAGCGTTGTTGGCATTTGATAACTCGGGAGAATATTCGTTTAAGCGGGCAGAAGTTAATGATATGTTAAAAAAATTCAGTAATGATACCGGCCCCGATCCTATTATTTATCTCGGTAAAAGCAGAGATCTTATATTAAGGTCATTTGCGCAAGCTTTTTGCTGGATGGGTAAAGATAGTTGGGATCAAATCCCCAAGGATGGCAGGCAGGGTTGTGATTTTACTAATGTCCCCGGCGCCAGCTTTAATCAGGATGAATTTGTTTTTATATCCCATAGCTTGGGAAGTCGTATAGCCATTGACGGTATTACCCGTATGGTCTCCTTGCTGGAGAGTCCGGAAAAAAAATCGACTATACGGACTATAAATAAAGTAAAGCGGGAGGCTTTACAAAAAAAGCATGTGCAGATTTTTATGATGTCCAATCAGCTCCCGATGTTGCAATTGGGCAGAGAACTCCCTGAGGTAAGTGCACAAAAAGCTGATTATTGTCAGGTGACCGGTTCAAAGTACACGTCGCGCATGTTCAATGAAACATCAATTATTGCTTTTAGCGATCCCAACGATTTATTAAGTTACGCCATACCGCAAGATTTTAGCGAAAAGTATCTCGATTCCAGACTGTGTATTAATGTGACCAATGTCAATATCAATGTAGCCAAGGTATTTGATGCCTTTGGCATGGGTAAAATGGCCAATCCTATTGAAGCCCATGTAGGTTACTCTAAAGACGACAGGGTTGTGGCTTTGATTGCAAGAGGCATTGGCGGTGGTCATACGGCACCACTGGTAAAAGAAAAGTGCCAATGGACAGAAATCAACGACCAGTAACTGATATCAGGGTAAGGAAATGCACAAAATAAAATAAGCATTAGTCACTCGGTGTTCAAGTTTTTAATTTTTGATTTTAGAGAAGCCCATTGAATCAAGCCTTACAGCCATGATTGAGATCATGTGGCGCTTGAGTCTATTGATGAAAATACCTTGATTTATCTGGGTTCGTCCCAGTCAAGCTAAAAAAACTTGAACATCGAGTAGACAGCTTATTTCCTGCCCTTCTTTGGCAAGGAAGGGCAGGAGGATTTTAAAATTAAAGATGCTCAACTGTATTGTGCTTGTTCCTTGGTTATCCAACTTTGCTCAGGAGAACTTTTTTGAACCATGCGTGTAATTTGTCTTTTCTGGATATATACATTTTTAGATAACCCCGTGAACCAGCGGTTGTATTAACTCCCTGTTGGTTTGACAATAGTATTTTTCACATATATTATGTACATTAATTTGTACATTTAGGACATTGCCATGAGACAAGCCAGTTTTACAGAAGTGCGTAACCACGCTAAACAGTATTTTGATATGGTCGAGTCTGGTGAATCAGTTCGGGTACTGCGTAATGGCAAACCTATTGCCGACATCGTTCCCATTTTTCCTGATTTACCTTCCTGGAAGCAACGCAAGGTGCAACCCTTGGTATTGGATGGTGTCTCGATTAGCCAGATGATTTTAGAAGAACGTAACTCCATTGTTTGAGGTTAAAAATGTTCGTTTTTTTTGATACCTCAGCGTTTGTTAAGCGCTATGTTAATGAATCAGGAACTGACAAAGTGATGGAGTGGTGTGACAGAGCAACGGAAATTGGTTTATCTGGTATTGCGTTACCCGAGATTATTTCTGCTTTTTGTCGCTTGCAAAGAGAAGGCAAAATCACCGATGGACAATATCGACAATTAAAATCATTGTTAATGGCTGATATTGAAGATGCTGTGTTATGCAACCTTACTCCCTTAGTATTATCAAAAGCGGTTTTAAGTCTTGAAAACAATGTATTACGTGGTATGGATGCTCTACATATTGGCAGTGCAGTGGCTTTAAAAGCCGATGTTTTTATTTCTTCTGATAAACGTCAATGTGAAGCCGCAGATCGTGCAGGTTTGAAGGTTGAGTGGGTATAAGTTAAAAATCGTAAACGTTAACTGCAAAAGGACGGATGAAGCCTGAAGTTGTGTTGATTTTTCAGTCAATTGAAATAATTTCAGTTTATACAAAGGGTTACCTACTTTAGTCAATAAAAAAACACCAGAGTTAAACTTGGCAGGTTTATCCCATGTTAAGTGGACAGCCTTCTATAACCTTAAACTTTAACCGCAATAAGGCAGGCAAAGTTAAACCATTGGAAGTAGGTGCCAATGCGACCAAATCCGGCTCTTTCCAGTAACGCATAGTTTTCATCCAGACGATAAGGGACCAAAACGTTTTCCAGCGCTTCACGTTTACGCTGATTTTCAATATCGGTATAACTGCTTTGGGAGACTTTAAATTGCAGGTAATGATCTATGTACAAGCGATTTAACACCGGATCATTGACCAGTATTTTCTCGGACAACAAGAGTATTCCACCGGGTTTGAGCGCCTCATAAACAGATTTCAGCAGCTGTTCCCTGCCAATGGGACGGACAAATTGCAAAGTCCAGTTCAGGATGGCAACATTGCAGGCAGGCAATTGGGGCAGATGGCTTAAATCGGCAGTAATTAATGATACTTTTCCTGCCGCTATTTGCCCTGATAATTTGTCGCGGGCTTTATCCAGCATTGATTCAGAATTGTCATAGCCTGTAAAACGGGCGCTTTCCGGGCATTTTTGATGTTTGGTAAGATGCTCTATGGTAGTTCCTGTCGAGCATCCCAAGTCACAAACGACACCGGCAACTTCCGGCAAAAAATCCATAACAAGATCGGACTGAATGCGCTGAACCTCGTTGTAAAAAGGTACGCTCCTTGAAACCATATCATCAAAGACTTTAGCAACACGTTCGTCAAAAGCAAAATCTTCCGCCCGACCGGTTTGTTGAAATACTCTATCTTGTTCTGTCATAGTGAGTGCTTTTTAGTGACGGTGTTCTGCCGGTATCAGGTTTGAGGTAAATGTAATAACGTTTACAGAGAAAATTTCAGAAATTAAACTTCCATAACATGATGATTTAGTTTGCACGGATAATAATCCTCAATCCCTTAAAGGGATAGTATCCGTTAGCAGCGAAATTATTCATCATCTCTTTTTACGTCAATAACCAATTCTCCCGCATGATCTTCAGATACGTTAAACAAGATCGGTGCACAACAAACTGCACAATCTTCATAATATTGCTGTGCACCTGCCGAGGTATCAATCAACACATCGAGAGCTTCACCACAATAGGGACAATAAATAATAATTTCGTCGAGATCTTGCATAATTAAACCTTTCTGAGTAGGGCATCCAGCCAAGACATAGGCAAAATGCGTTTAAGAACTGCAAACAGATAAGTCGGGAAAGTCACATAATAACGCATTTTAGGGCGCTTGGCTTCCAGCGCATGGATCACTTTTTCGGCAACTGCTTGGGCAGGTAAGGTAAATGTTACGGCCGCCCCTTCTTTTTGTAAG
This sequence comes from Methylobacter psychrophilus, assembly GCF_025583945.1. Lineage (GTDB taxonomy): Bacteria > Pseudomonadota > Gammaproteobacteria > Methylococcales > Methylomonadaceae > Methylobacter_C > Methylobacter_C psychrophilus. Next base: position 102,563 of record NZ_JAOEGU010000007.1, on the reverse strand, counting down.
CGTGCTTCCATTGCTGCATAGGCTTCTTGGTGAAAACTGTGAGCCGGATCAATATTTTTTTGGTAGAGTGCGTAGGAGTTTTTTCTAAAATCACTTAAAACCGGCCCCGGTTCTATCAGTGAGATATGGATATTGGTACCATAAAGTTCCAGGCGTAAGGTATCTGCCAAACCTTCCAGAGCAAACTTGCTGGCGTTATAAGCGCCGCGATAGCGCATGGCAACCAGCCCAAGTATTGAGCTGTTATAGATAATCCTGCCATGGCCTTGTTTACGCATCAGCGGAATGAGTAAATTGGTCAGTTCGTGAGTGCCAAACAAGTTGGTTTCAAATTGATGTCTGAGCACATCCCGCGTTAAATCTTCAACGGCGCCCGGTTGACCAAAAGCCCCATTATTAAACAGTGCGTCACAATGTCCGTCAGTTAGGTCAATAACTTGTTTAACAGCTTGCTGTATGCTTTGACTATCAGCCAGATCAAGCTGAATGGCGGTAAAGCCTTCCTGTATTAAACACGTTACATCTTCGGATTTTCTTGCCGTAGCAATGACCTTATGCCCTCTTTTTTTTAATTCAACGGCAGTACAGTAACCGATGCCGGAGGAGCAGCCAGTTATTAAAATAGTTTTTGATAAATTGTTGTAGGTCATTACTTTGGTAATTCTTGTTCGTTAAAATAAAAAGACTTTCCGCTACTGCAATTGATTGCAAACATCAGTGCCTCTTTGGTGCTTTTACTATGTAATTCTACCGATTCAACGCGGATACATTGCCCGGATGCCAGTGCCTTTTGTGCGGCTTGTCTTCTTAGCCGTTCAATGTCCGCTAATCGGGTTTGGTAGGTTTTGACCAGATCTGGCAGTTTTTCAGGTGCATAAGGAGGAATGGCATAAACTGAAAATTTATCGGGATTGTTTTTGATAAGAAACTGATTTATTGCACTTTCGTTAAGAGCATCCTTGTTTATATTGGCTTGTTTTTTTAGTACTTGTTCCTGTTCAAGCTTTTGTTTTTCCAGTGCCATCTGTTGCTCTTTTTGTGCCAAATCCTGTTGATTATTTTTGTTGTCAGTAGTTGAATCGCCTGTTTTTATGTTAATCCTGCCATTATCGCGCCCTGATTCGCAAGGGCTGGAGCGATACTTTGTATTGCCGTTAGTATCAGTACATTTATAGATAGCAGCAGAGGCAGAGGCTGAAAAAAGGCTAACCATAATAAGCAGCGTAAGTTTCATTGGTTTCCCTCACATACTTTATAAAAACTAAATTCCAAGCTTTTATTATAGATTATTTGATCTATAGAAAGCATTTATCAGTGGTCTTCCCGGTAACGTTTACTCACGAGCAAAAACAATACTGCGGTAATCAACATCAATCCGCTAAAAAACCAGAAATAATTGGCACCGGCAAGCTTGCTGGTGCCGTCGTCATTATGAATAAAGAAATTAACGGCGCTGGTAAAAAGGTTGCCTAGTGCCACTGACAAAAAATAAAATGCCATAACGAATGATTTCATGGTTTTAGGTGCCTGGGTATAAGAAAACTCAAGACAGGTAATGGAAACCATAACCTCGGCTGAGGTTAAAAACAAATAAGCCAATAACTGCCAACTGATAGGTGGGGTTAAACCGGCATCCAGTTGCATTTGTATGATACTGGAGATGGTAAAAGCAATGACCGTAAGAAACAAACCGATGGTCATTTTTCTTAATGCAGTCAGTACCAAGAAACGGCTTAAAAAAGGATACACAACATAAGAAAATAAAGGCACCAGCAACATAATCAGCAGTGGATTTGCAGCCTGGATTTGTGAGGGCAGTAGTTCAAAACCAAACAGGTTACGATCCATTTTCCGGGCCTGTAGAATCCAGGATGAAGCAGTTTGATCAAATAATGCCCAGAAGACGGCAATAAAGGCATAAATGGAAGCCAGCTTGCCCAAGCTGGTTATGCCGACATGACTGAACATTTCCTTTATAAAGTTGATTCCGGCAGGCTGCACATGGACAAAGCGATAACGCCCGGACCAGAAAGTAATCGTTGCCATCAGCATTAACAAACCGGGAACAGCAAAAGCGACAGAAGAGCCATAATGCGCCAGTAACCAGGGAACAATCAACATGGCGCTAAACGCGCCAAAATTGATGGAAAAATAAAACCAGCTAAATACTTTGGTCATTAAATGCTGATTGGCAATCCCGAACTGATCGCCAATATGAGCCGAAACACAGGGCTTTATTCCGCCTGCACCCATGGCAATAAGACCTTGTCCAATCAACAAACCCATACGGGTATCATCAATGGCCAAAGCAAAATGGCCCAGGCAATAAATCAGCGATAAAAAAATAATGGTTTGATATTTACCGATAAGACCGTCAGCCAATAAAGCACCGAGCAGCGGCATAAAGTACACAATCGAGACAAATAAATGAAAATAACCCTGCGCTTCATTTTCTGACATAACCGCCAGTTGACCTGATGAATTCATCAAATTCTGGGTCATAAAAACCACTAATATTGCCCGCATCCCGTAATAGCTAAAGCGTTCAGCGGCTTCGTTGCCTACAATATAAGCTATACCTGGTGGCAGTTTGTTTGACGGGTCAGGCCGGGTTTTATAATTGGGCATTATGCCGATCTTGTAAGTGGTTAAGATGCCTTGTTATTATGACACGGGCAAAAAGTTACGAGTCGCTCAATTTGATTGTTGGCATCAATAGCGTATTGGATATCATAAAGCGCTGTTAAACGTATTTGCATTGCACTAATTAGCCATAATTTATAATCAAAACCCCCACCAGAACCTCGGCCGCTCTTGATCGATATATTATGGCTAACTTAAAACCGTTTTAGTATGTAATTTTATTACTCTCCTACATCAGCCTCATTATTTACCGGTAACACTTACTCCACAGTAACCGATTTTGCAAGGTTTCGGGGCTGGTCGACATCAGTCCCTTTTAAAACAGCAACATGATAGGATAATAACTGCAACGGAATAGTATAAATAATTGGCGAAATTTCATTTTCAACTTGCGGTACTTTTACAATCTGTACATTACCATCAGAGGAAGAAGCTAATGTTTCATCCATAAAAACAATCAATTGCCCGCCTCTGGCGCTCACTTCCTGCATATTTGATTTCAGCTTTTCCAGCAACCGGTTGTTCGGCGCTACCGTAATAACCGGCATGTCTGCATCAATTAATGCCAAAGGACCGTGTTTTAACTCGCCAGCCGGATAAGCCTCGGCATGAATATAAGAGATTTCTTTTAACTTTAACGCACCTTCCATGGCAATCGGATAATGTGTTCCCCTGCCCAAAAACAAGGCATGCTGTTTTTCTGCAAATTGCTCGGCCAATAGCTTAATTTCATCATCCAACTCCAATACTGCTTCAATTTTTCCCGGTAAACTAAATAATTCCGAGGTGATTTTCTGCTCCATTGTTTCGGTCATATGGAATCGCCTGCCTATGGCAATCACCAACAGCATCAACGCTACTAACTGTGTTGTAAACGCTTTTGTCGAGGCAACACCTATTTCAGGCCCTGCACGCGTAATCAAGACCAGATCGGACTCCCTGATCAACGAACTCTCGGGAACATTACAGATTGCCAAGGAATATTTGGCACCCAATTTTTTAGCTTCTTGCAGGGCTGCCAGGGTATCGGCTGTTTCACCTGATTGAGAAATGGTAACAACCAGGGTATCCGCTGCCAAAACCGGACTTCTATAGCGAAACTCACTGGCCACCTCAATATTACAAGGTACTCCGGCCAATTTTTCAAACCAGTAGCGCGCTACCATGCCGGCATGATAACTGGTGCCACAAGCTAAAATTTGTACGGCTTTGATATTATCGAATACGTCAATTGCATCATGCCCAAATGAACTTTCTTGCAAGCGATTATTAACGAATCTGCCTTCCAGTGTTTGCGATACCGCAAACGGCTGTTCATAAATTTCTTTCAGCATGTAATGGCGATAATCGCCCTTATCAACCGAGTCTGCTGTTAATCGGCTTTCTTTAACGGGACGGTTAACAACATTGTCATCGACATCATAAATAACTAATTTGTCTATGCTGATAGAAGCTATGTCGCCCTCTTCCAAAAATATAAAACGCCTCGTAACAGGGAGTAAAGCGGCGACATCAGAAGCAATAAAATATTCACCAATACCCACGCCAATAACCAGCGGACTGCCTTTTCTACACGCTACCAAGGTATCCGGTTCTGAGGCGCTGATTATCCCCAAGGCATACGCACCTTCCAGTTTTTTTACCGCCAGTTTGACTGCATTTAACAAACCATCAGTGCCCTGCCCTGAGCCAAGCCGAAGGGATTCCATGGCCTGATAAATTTCATGCACAATAACTTCGGTATCTGTTTCCGAGGTAAACTCATAACCGTTCTTTATCAACGCGCTGCGTAATACTTCATGATTTTCAATAATACCGTTATGAACTACCGCAATTTTATCCCGACAGATATGTGGATGTGCATTAGCGGTACTGGGCTTACCATGAGTTGCCCACCGGGTATGTGCAATGCCGATATTGCCCGAAACAGGATCAGCCTGTAACAACGCCTCAAGACCTTTAACTTTTCCTACTTCTCTTTTACGGTATATTACCTGGTCGTTGATAACTGCCAGTCCTGCTGAATCATAGCCACGATATTCAAGTCTTCTCAAGCCTTCCAGTAATATAGGCACAACATTTCGTTGCGCTATTCCACCTACAATTCCACACATATTATTTTTCCTCGGTAATTATTCCTGACATTACACGATCTCGTGCATCCATTCAGCCCTGTTTAACGGGTCGTTGCCAATCTGCAATAGAAACTTGTTTTGCCCTGCTTAACGTTAACTGATTTTCAGGACTGTCTTTGGTAATAGTTGAACCGGCACCTATCGTGGCATTTTTTCCTATGATGACCGGGGCGATTAACTGGGTATCCGAACCAATAAAAGCGCCATCTTCAATGATCGTTCTAAATTTGTTAACGCCATCATAGTTGCAGGTAATGGTTCCTGCTCCGATATTAACTTGCGCACCAACGGTAGCATCACCAATATAGCTTAAATGATTTATTTTACTAGATGCGGCTATGGATGATTTTTTGATTTCGACAAAATTACCGATATGCACATTTTCAGCCAACACAGATTCAGGACGCAAGCGTGCATAAGGTCCAATTTTACTGCCTTCACCGATAATGGCATTATCAATGACACAGTTAGCCAGGATTTCTACATTATCGCTAATAATGGAATTTTTTATATGCGTATTGGCACCTATTTTGACGTTATTGCCGATACTGTTTTTGCCTTCAATGATGACATTAACATCGCAAACTATATCAATCCCGAGCTTTTCAATAGAACCTCTGAGATCAAAACGTGCAGGATCCATTAAGGTAACGCCCTGCTCCATTAAATAACAGGCTTGTTCCAACTGATAAACACGCTCCAAATGACTGAGCTGAATACGATTATTGACACCCAACACTTCATCAACAGTTTCAGGCTGGTTCGTTACAATAGTAATACCATCGGCAACAGCCATCTCAATAATATCCGTTAAATAATATTCGCCTTGGGCATTGTTATTGGTTAACCGGTTTAACCATTTTTTTAACTGACCGCCCTGGACAGCCATGATGCCGGTATTACCTTCTTTAATCAGCTTTTCAGTGCTGGAAGCATCTTTTTCTTCGACAATTTTGGCTACCCGTCCAGACTCATCCCTGACTATTCTGCCGTAACCTGTCGGGTTTTCAAGATTGACTGTCAGTAACGCCAGCGACAAATCATTAACGTTGGCTATTAATTGCTTTACCGTCGTTAATTTCAATAAAGGGACATCGCCATAAAGAATTAAAACGGTATCGGTATCAGTAATTTGATCGCTAACTTGCTGTACGGCATGACCCGTACCTAACTGCTGTTGTTGTTCAATCCAGCCGGCTTCCAAATCAGGTAAAGACTCTCTGACCAGATCGGCGCCATGGCCATAAACAATTTTAATAGCGTTGTTGTCCAGTTGCTGACACATATCGTAGACATGCTGCAATAAGGGTCTATTGGCAATTTTATGCAAAATTTTAGGCAACTCGGAACGCATGCGCGTACCTTTACCGGCGGCAAGAATAATAGTCGTAATTTTCATTTAAAATCCTGTTAAAAAAAAAGCCCGATAGCGTAGCATACGTTATCGAGCTTTTTAAAAATTGTAGAATTGCGCTTTTATCTTACCGGCAGCAATCGTGCATCTGTATTTTTTTATTATCCGCCACGCTTTCTAAGCCTGTCCAGCGTTCTTAATTGCATAACAGCTTGGGCCAACTCAGCTTGTGCTGTTGCGTAATCAATTTTACCTGATTTATCTGCCAGCGCATCTTCTGCTTTCGCTTTAGAATCCAATGCGAGTGCTTCGTCAATATCTTTTGCTCTAATAGCTGTATCAGCCAAAATAGTGACCAGATGAGGTTGCACCTCTAATATTCCGCCTGATATATAGAAGGCATAACTTTCATTTTCACTTACTTTGACCCGAACTTCACCCGGATTAAGCTTTGTTATTAATGGAGCATGCCGGGGCGAAATACCCAGTTCCCCAAGTTCACCCGGAGCAAAAATCATTTCCGCAAGGCCGGAAAAGATCTCCTTTTCCGCGCTTACGATGTCTACATGTACGGTCATAGTCATTTTTTCACCTGTTTCAAACCCCTCTCTGCCGTTAAGCAGAGAGAAACATTTATTAGCCTTTTAATGTCTTCGCTTTCTCAAGTACTTCGTCTATGGTACCTACCATATAAAAAGCTTGCTCAGGAATAGCATCGTACTCACCGGCAATAATACCTTTAAAACCAGCAATGGTATCTTTCAGCGATACGTATTTACCTGGTGAACCGGTAAAAACTTCCGCAACAAAGAAAGGTTGAGACAAGAATCGTTGCATTTTACGAGCTCTTGATACAGTCAATTTATCTTCTTCAGATAACTCATCCATGCCCAAAATCGCAATAATATCACGCAATTCTTTGTAGCGTTGCAAGATACCCTGAACTTTACGTGCGACATCATAATGCTCTTGTCCAATAACCAAAGGATCAAGCTGACGACTGGTTGAATCCAGTGGGTCAATAGCAGGATAAATACCTAACTCGGCAATTTGCCGTGACAATACGACGGTCGCGTCCAAATGGGCAAAAGTTGTTGCAGGTGATGGATCGGTTAAATCATCTGCGGGTACATAAACCGCCTGAATAGACGTAATGGAACCCGTTTTGGTTGAGGTAATCCGTTCCTGTAAAACACCCATTTCTTCGGCCAGTGTTGGCTGGTAACCTACCGCTGAAGGCATACGACCCAACAGTGCAGATACTTCAGTTCCCGCCAGCGTATAACGGTAAATATTATCCACGAAGAATAAAACGTCACGACCTTCATCACGGAAATATTCCGCCATGGTTAATCCGGTTAAGGCAACGCGCAACCTGTTTCCGGGCGGCTCGTTCATTTGTCCATAAACCAGTGATACTTTGTCGATTACGTTTGAATCGGTCATTTCGTGATAGAAGTCATTTCCTTCACGAGTACGTTCACCAACACCTGCAAACACAGAATAACCACTGTGCTCGATAGCGATGTTACGAATCAACTCCATCATATTAACGGTTTTACCAACACCCGCGCCACCGAATAAGCCGACCTTACCACCTTTGGTAAAAGGACAAACCAAATCGATAACCTTAATACCGGTTTCCAGCAATTCGTTAGCGGCTGCTTGTTCTGCATAGCTTGGCGCTTCACGATGGATGCCCCATTTGACTTTTTCGCCGATAGGGCCTTTTTCGTCGATGGGCTCGCCCAGGACGTTCATGATACGGCCCAGGGTTTCTTTACCTACCGGTACAGAAATAGGCGCTTTGGTATTACTAACAACCAAGCCTCTGCTTAAGCCGTCGGTACTACCCATCGCAATAGTTCTGACGACGCCATCACCTAATTGCTGTTGTACTTCCAATACGAGACCTTTGCCTTCTACGTTTAAGGCATCATATACTTTTGGCAGATCTGCACGTGAAAATTCCACGTCAACGACCGCGCCGATAATTTGAACGATTTTACCCGAACTCATTGAGTTGTCCTCTAAATGTTGTGTCATTTTGCTTGGGGCCTTCGACTAGCTCAGGAGAGCCCTAAACCGCTGCGGCACCTGCAACAATTTCTGAAATTTCCTGAGTGATGGCGGCTTGTCTGGCTTTGTTGTAAATCAGTTGCAACTCACTGATAAGGTTTCCGGCATTATCCGAAGCACTTTTCATGGCAACCATTCTGGCAGACTGCTCACAGGCATTATTTTCAACCAGACCTTGGTAAACTTTGGATTCGATAAAACGATTTAATAAATGATCCAAAACGTCTTTCGCATCAGGCTCATAAATATAATCCCAATGACCATTCAGAGTTTCGTCAAGTTCACAGGCCACTACAGGAAGTAACTGTTCAATAATTGGCCGTTGAGTCATGGTGTTGACGAATTCGTTGCTAACTACATACAACTCATCGATGCTACCTGCCTCATAGGCATCCAGCATTATTTTTATAACACCAGCTATATCCTGAAGGCGCGGAGCGTCACCTAACTTGGAAACCTGACCGACCAGATTGACTTTCAGATTGCTAAAGAAGCCGGAAGCTTTTGAACCAATGGTACAAACATCAACTGCTACGTTTGCTTTATCCCATTCTATTAATTGGCTTAGCGTCTTTCTGAATAAATTTGAATTCAGTCCGCCACACAAGCCTCTATCAGAACTCACCAAAATAATCCCTACCCGCTTGACATCTCGTACTATCAAATAAGGGTGCTTATATTCCGGATTGGCCTGAGCCAAGTGTTTAATAATTTTACCAATTTTTATAGAATAGGGCCTTGTTGCCTGCATTCTGTCTTTTGTTTTACGCATTTTACTCGCAGCAACCATCTCCATTGCGCGAGTAATTTTTTGAGTATTTTTGATACTCGCAATTTTTGTGCGTATTTCTTTACCAACAGCCATGTGAAAACCCTTTTACCAACTATGAGTTTTAATGAAAGTTTCGATAGCAGTTCTTATGCCACTACTAATTTCATTACTAAAATCGCCAGTTGCATTAATGTTATTCATTAAATCAGACTGCTCTGATTTCATATACAACTGTAAAGCAGCTTCAAAATCCAGTACCTTGTTCACTTCAATGTTATCAAGGAAACCTTCATTAGCAGCAAACAACGAAACCGCCATTTGCGCCACTGACATCGGCGAATATTGATTTTGCTTCATTAATTCCGTGACCCGTTGACCACGTTCAATTTGCTTGCGAGTGTTTTCGTCCAGATCCGAAGCGAACTGGGCAAAAGCTGCCAACTCACGGTACTGCGCCAAATCAAGACGGGTACCACCACCTAACTTCTTGATGATCTTTGTCTGTGCTGCGCCACCTACGCGTGATACCGACAAGCCGGCATTTACGGCCGGGCGGATACCTGCGTTAAACAAGTTGCTTTCAAGGAAAATCTGACCATCAGTAATGGAAATAACGTTAGTCGGTACAAAAGCCGATACGTCACCACCTTGAGTTTCAATAATTGGCAATGCTGTTAATGAGCCGGTTTTACCTTTTACTTTACCGCCGGTAAGCTTTTCAACTTCAGCTGCATTGATACGTGATGCTCTTTCCAGCAAACGCGAATGCAAATAAAATACGTCACCTGGATACGCTTCACGACCTGGAGGACGACGCAGCAATAAGGACACCTGACGATAAGCCCAAGCTTGTTTGGTTAAATCATCATAGATAATCAGGGCATCTTCACCACGATCTCTAAAGAACTCACCCATTGAACAGCCGGTGTACGGTGCAATAAATTGCAAGGCAGCGGATTCAGAAGCTGATGCCGCAACAATAATCGTATGCGCCATTGCGCCATGCTCTTCGAGCTTGCGAACTACGTTGGCAATTGATGAACGTTTTTGACCGATAGCCACATAGATACATTTAATGCCTGTACCTTTTTGATTAATGATGGCATCAATCGCAATGGCTGTTTTACCGGTTTGTCTGTCACCAATAATCAATTCGCGCTGTCCACGACCTACCGGAACCATCGCATCAATTGATTTCAAACCCAACTGTACGGGTTGATCAACAGACTGACGGGCAATTACACCCGGTGCGATTTTTTCAATAGGTGACGTTTCAGTCGTATCAATAGCACCTTTACCGTCGATAGGGTTACCCAGCGCGTCAACGACACGACCCAGTAAGGCCTCACCAACAGGTACTTCCAAAATTTTACCGGTACATTTTACAATGTCGCCCTCGGTAATATGCTGATATGCACCTAATATCACCACACCGACTGAATCTCTTTCAAGATTAAGTGCCATTCCAAAGGTATTACCCGGGAATTCAAGCATCTCACCTTGCATAGCTTCAGAAAGACCATGTACTCTTACAATACCGTCAGTCACACTGACTACGGTACCTTCTGTATGCGCTTCGGCACTTAAGTCGAAGTTTTCGATCTTCTTTTTAATCAGATCGCTTATTTCAGATGGGTTTAATTGCATGTGCTTTTTCTCACTCTCACTGTAGTGCTTTTTGCATGTGTTGAAGCCGGCCTCTAATAGATCCGTCAATTACTCTGTCGCCTGCTCTTACGAGAAAACCACCAATTAATGACTTATCCAGAGTTACATTCATATGGATTTTTTTGCCCAGAGTCTTTTCCAAAGTTACCGCAAAGTTTTGCTTGGCTTCTTTGGATAATGCATAAGCAGTCAATACGTCAACCTCGACATAACCCTCATCCTCAGCTTTATAGGCTTCGAAGATCTTGACAATAGAGGGTAACAAGCCGAGTCGATTGTTATGAACCAGCAATTTCAGAAAATTTTCATTTTCTTCATTAAGGTGCTCCTGGCAAATGTCCAGTATCAGTGCCAACAACCTGTCTTTGCCTACTTTTGGGTTATCGACTACAGCAGAAATATCTTCATTTTCTAGGACAGCCGACATAAAGGCCAAGCTTTGCGACCACTTTGCGGTCGCATCAGTTTCCTTGGCCCTTTTAAACACTGCCGCTGCGTAAGGCCTTGCTAATGTTGCCAGTTCGCTCATTATGCTTAACCTAATTGATTAGAGACTTTGCTAATAATGTCCTGGTGCTTGGCTTTATCAATTTCTGCACCCAGAATTTGTTCTGCGGCACTTAACGCCAAATCAGCAACTTCTTGACGCAAACCTTCTTTAGCTTGCTGTATTTCCTGATCAATTTGTGCTTTTGCTGCAATAATCAAACGCTCGCCTTCTTTCTTGGCGATATCTTTTGATTCTTCAACAATTTCATTTGCACGTTTCTGAGCCAAGGTAACAATCTCTGAAGATTGCACTTTAGCTTCTTTTAAAACGCCTTTAGCTTTTTTCTCGGCCAGAATAATTTCTTCCTGACCTCTTTCAGCAGCAGCCAAACCATCGGCAATTTTCTTTTTACGTTCTTCTAAAGAGTCAAATAAAGGAGGCCAGATGTACTTCATGGTAAACCATACCAGAAGTGCAAATGTAATCATTTGCCCAATCAGAGTAGCATTGATACTCACGATGCGTTCCTCTTGTTGCTATTGAAATTAGACAGCTTGTATTAACCCGCAGCCGCAGCTTGTACAGCAGACAGGAATGGGTTTGCGAAAGTAAAGAACAACGCCAAACCAACACCAATCATGGTTACCGCATCCAACAGACCGGCAACAACAAACATTTTTACTTGTAGCATAGGAACCATTTCCGGTTGACGGGCTGCGCCTTCCAGGAATTTTCCACCCAACAAACCGAAACCTATAGCAGTTCCTAAAGCGCCCATACCAAGAACCAGACCTACTGCAATAGCAGTCATGCCTTGTACGTCAGCAATTAATCTTGCAATTTCCATGAAACCTCCAAACGGTTAAAAAAGTAATAAAAAAAACGGTTAAACAATAATTAATGATCTTCGTGCGCCATACTCAGGTAAACAATAGTCAATACCATAAATATAAAAGCTTGAAGAGTAATAATTAAAATGTGAAATATTGCCCAAGGGAAACTTAATACCGGTTGAATGTACCAGGGTAACAAGGCAATCAAAATAAAAATCAACTCACCGGCATACAGGTTTCCGAATAAACGAAGCGCCAGTGAGATTGGTTTTGCAATTTCTTCTACTAATTTCAGCAGCAGGTTAAAAGGTAATAACCAGGGGCCAAAAGGCTGAAACATTAATTCTTTGGCAAAGCCCCAAGGGCCTTTTATTTTAATGCTATAAAAAATAATCAAGCAGAAAACCGAAATCGACATGGCAAATGTCGCATTTAAATCGGTACTAGGCACGGATCGCAAATATTCGATACCCATCATTGAGCCAATTAACGGCAGAATATCAACCGGGAACAAATCCATAAAGTTCCACAGAAATACCCAGCAAAATATGGTTAAGGCCAACGGGGCAATTAATTTACTGTTGCCATGAAAGCTGTCTTTAACCTGATTATCAACAAATTCTATCAGCATTTCAGCAAAATTTTGCACTAATCCGGGGACACCAGTGGTTGCTTTTTCTGCGGCCCTCTTAAAAAACCAAAGGAACAAGCCGCCTAACGCCGCCGAGAAAAACAAGGTATCAAGATGCAGTGTCCAAAAACCCTCACCAGCTTGTAGTGGCGTTAAATGGTGAATAATATAACCGGTTGCACCTTCGGCGGCATGAACTTCAGTAGCCATCGTTCCTCTCTTAATTGTAATGTTAGCGCATCAATAACGCGAACCAAAAAACTGATAATGCTGTTATGTAGCCAACTAACAGCGGTAATATTTCTATGTTTGGCACTCTAAAAATCATTATAAACAGCGCGGCGGTTAACAACAATTTGCCTGATTCTCCGGCATAAAAGGAGTTGACCATCTTTCGCGCTGGCTGCCCGGAAGATTTAACTATCCGTAAAGCAAAATACAAGTTGGGAACAAAAGCTGCCATCCCCCCTAAAGCGCTGGATAAGGCTTGCTGCCATCCCCCGGCAAAGCCAAAGCCGGCAGTAATTACCAGTATTATCAATAATTGATAACTTAGAATTTTACTGAAAGCAGAGTAGTTTCTACTTGCCACACAGTTCTCCAAACATAATAGCTTGAGGATTATAGCCAGCGGTCTGCATTAAATCAAGGCGGAATAAAATCAACCAAGAAGTTTATAGCTATCCATGACCGCTTTCTTGCCTGAAAAACCATTCAACACCACAGATTAGGCCTCATTATTCACCTTCACTATGCCGAAATTATATAATTTTTATGATGACCAAAATCTATCTAATTTTAAAGACAGTAATTTAACATCCAACGTCAAACAATTTTACAAGGTATTTTTAATGCAGTGTAATTTTGGCTAGCATTGGCAAAACCAAACAATTCTGCTTGCCAATTTATAAAACCAAACTTCCGGCACAAACTTGAGTATTGATTCAATATATCGCTCGATATGGCTACCATCTATTATTCCTTGCACACTCTAATACGCACTCGACAATACACTCCTGCTAATGTAAGTCGCCATACACTTATCAAAAATGTGATTTAAGCATATCCCAGGCTATTTTATTATGGGAATATACTTTTCGTTGACTTTAGGAGTGATAGCCAACAGAATCGCCAATTATATTGTCAGTTTTTAATTACGACTGACGTTAAATCACAAAAAAGTAATTCCGCTCAGCGGAATTTTTTAAAGACAACTAAACAATTTTGGAAAGTCATTGAAAAAACGTAATTGGCACGGACAGCAAAAACACCATCAATATCCAGCATATATCTCATTGACCGCAGACACTCGGATAGGCGCCTCAGTCAAGGATAAATCGTTCTGCATCACCGCATCGCTGCTACTGCAATGTATATGGATCGCACCAGCCTTGGCAGAAAACCCATCATGGAATCTTTACGACGGACTTCTTACTATTGACATTCCGTTTTCTAATGGTGCGATTAGCGACAGCAACGAAAACACGCCTCAAGTCTACCTGCAGATGAATGGCGGCAAGCCTACGCCATTTGGCATGGACACTGGATCAACCGGCATCGCAGTTTCCGGTAACGACCCCGGCTCGACTCTCAACCAATCTTACGATTATTTTAATCCGGACCCGACAAAAGGTGATGTTAGGGGGGACGCAGGAACGATTACCTACGATAGCAGCGGAAATGTACTGCATGGTACCTACTGGACCACAACGTTGAGCATCATGACTAGCAAAGCTCCCACAAAAGAAGATCCTACCCCCCTTACCCTTACCCCGCTGGAGGTTGCTCAATCGCGCGTACAGGTGCTGTTGGTGGATCACATTACCTGCTTGAACAATAGCCAATGCTCCGAAAAACATGGAGAAACTGGACCAACCGGCCCCCCCAACGTAGCTTATATGGGCATCGGGTTCGGTCGCGACCCGCAGGCGACAATTCCCCCGGTTGCCACAAACCCGTTCGTCAATCTTAGTGCACTGACGTCGGGTCAGCCTATAGATAAGGTTCGGGCAGGCTACATCATCTCTAATACCGGTGTTACTCTCGGCATGTCATCAGCGACTACACAGAACTTTGCCTTCGTCAAGCTGACATCCAATCCAAGCGCTTCCACGCAATCAACAACTCAATGGAACGGTGCGCCATTAACTGTGACGGCCGGCGGCGAAACCGGTAGCGGGACAATCCTGATGGACACCGGCATCAACTACATGTTTCTGACTCCCGCTCCGAATAGTTCGCTGGCCATTGGCACGCAACCAGACGATACTACTGTGGACATCTACCTGCCAGGGCAGACCACGCCGCAGCTAGCCTTCTACACGATCACTGTAGGAGATTCCACCAATCCTCTGCAGCCGGCATCGGTTAAAGTATTGAAAAACCCCAGCCCTTTCGTCAATACGGGAAGACAGTTCCTTCAGGGATTCAACTACCTCTACGACGCCGTCGACGGCTATGTAGGCTATCAATGGAACGGCAATACCGCTTCCAGCGCTTATGCCAATGTAACACCAATGGTGGCCTTTCAAAATGAAGTTGATCTACCCAACGGCTTCGTCACTGACCTCCCGGTCGTACTGATGGACAACACTACTCTTACCCAGTCAGGCTCGGGGATCATAGCCGGAAATATCTCTGGTACGGGCGGACTGACTTTTAAGAGCGGGATACTGGAACTGTCAGGAACCAACACCTACACTGGCAGTACGACTATCAACCAAGAGGCGTCACTGGATCTGACCGGCTCCGGCAGTATCGCCACATCCACCAGCTTGGTGAACAATGGTACATTCGATATTTCGGGCACATCGACTGGAACTGCAATCAGCACACTCTCCGGCGATGGCACGATTAACCTCGGTGAACAAACCCTAACCCTAACACAGGCAGTGGATACCTTCACAGGCGCAATACAAGGAACAGGCGGCCTGACGATCGCAAGCGGATCGGAGACATTGAGCGGCAACAATAATTACACCGGAACAACTTTGGTTCAGGGCGGAGTCCTGCACGTCAACGGTAGCTTGGCAAGTCCGGTAGATGTCAGCGTTGGTGGAGCCTTACGCGGCACCGGAGAAGTCAATGGACCAATCAATGTCAGCGGCACTCTGGCACCGGGTAACTCGCCGGGTACGCTAACCGTAACAGGACCGGTTACCTTGAACTCCGGCAGTATCTTCGAAATTGACATCGACGGTACCGGCATTAATAACGGCGAGGGCAATTACTCGCGCCTGTTAATGAACGGAAGCACCAGCAGCTTCACCGCCAATGGTACCCTGAATCCGCTCTTGCGTGGCATAACCGGCAACGCCACCAATACTTTTACTCCCGCCATCGGCAACCAGTTTAGAATCGTTACTGCCCAAGGTGGCATTCAAGGTCGTTTCTTGCCGCTCATTCAGCCAACGGGGCTTGCCAACGGAACATCACTGGACGTGTTTTATAATGGCGGCGGTAGCAACAGCATTGATCTGTTTACCACGCCAGCGTCGTATGCCAACCAGATCGGCCTGTCAGATGGCAATCTCAATGCCCGTTCCGTTGGTCAAACGCTGGACTTTATGCGTGGGCAGGATAACGTTAATTTGGCGACCTCAAGCCAAAATGAACTACGCTATGACTTGGCCGGTTTGAATACTGCGCAAATTCTGTCGGCCGCGACCGCACTGGCTGGAGAGGTTCATGGCGCAATGGCGGCAGCAGCTCCGGAAGCCGGTCGCTGGCTGCAGGGCGCAGTGGCAAGGCAATTAAGCGCCTCGCCCGGCCAAGAACAACCAGAGCTTAAGGCTGGCGACAACATCTGGATCGATTTCAATGCCAACCAAAGCAGCACCAACGGCGGATCAACGGCTAGCGGCTACAGCGCCAGCCGCTACCAATTCGCTATAGGCGCAGACATCCTGCACAGTCAGACCAATCGCTTGGGTCTGGGCGTAACCTATGCATCAACCAACGTTGGATCCACCAACGGCTCCGGAACTCTTGAGGAAGCTTCGCCGTTCCTGTACGGACAATACGCTATCGGCAAAACGCGGCAAGTCATTTTCGACGGATTGTTTGGCTATGGCTTCAATACTTGGCAAACCCATCGGGCTGACCCCTTGCATATTTCTCCCACAGAGTTAAAAACCGACGCCAACGGTAACAGCACCTCGGTGAGCGTAGGTGCCCGCTCGGCTTGGTCGGTAGGCTACGGTGTAAGCATCGAACCGTTTACGCGCGTCCTTTGGCAAAACTCCAGTCGTGGCGCAGTCAACGAAGGAATGACATCGCCTGCCGCTTTAAATCTGGCGAGTTACGGACTAAACGGCACGCGCCTGTTGGTGGGTACGGCCATTGGCTCAGACCATAGCGATCCACTGTCCACAATGCTCACCTACCGCGCCAGCATAGCTTTTGGCGAAGATTTTGACGATTTGGTTTATCCGACTGTACAAGCGTCCTTGGTTGGTACCAACTTCCAAATCAATGCACCCAAAGTTGGGCGTGAGTTTGCGCAACTCGCTTTGAGCACCACCTACAAAGTGATTGATAGCGCCTATATTTATGCAGGACTTAACGGTGAGGCGAGGGAAAATCGCCTGGATGGTGGCGTCAATGCCGGATTCAATTTAAAGTTTTAAAGTGAGGCGCTTACGACTTTCGCATAAAAGCTTTATTTGCTTGAATATTGATTCCAGAGTGGCGATCGAATCGGAAAAATTCTCTATGGCAGCCTGAGAATCTTTCACTGATCTTTTTCTGATTGATACAATTGTTACAATGCGATTATCCGAGACTGGTTTGCCCGCTTTTGTTTTGATGTAACCTTATTTAGTAAGTAACGCTGATAAAAATCAGCGTTACAACCGCTCAGGAAACGGGCATTACTTCTCATATCGATACGAGAGTAACCATCAGTATCATAATTAAAACAATCCAACTCGCCTGGTCTTTTAAACTAAATACCAATGGGTCGTCGTGCATTTGACCACGCGCCGTTTTTAACCACAAACGGGATACCCAATAAGCCATCAAGGGACATAACAGCCATAATAAATCCGGGTAGGTATATTCTGCAGCGCTCTCAGGACTACCAATAAATAACGCCAGTACCAATATTGATATATACCCTGCGGCAATACCCATCACGCCAAGTACAGGATAGTCGGAAACCCGATAATCCCGCCCCTTGACGGTTTCCAATGAACCGCTTTGAATGGCTATTAATTCAGAACAACGTTTGACCAGTGCCAAACTAAGAAAAATAAACAGGGAGAATTCGAGCAAACCGGATGATACCGGCACTTCTATGGCATAAGCCCCTGCGATAATGCGAAAAGTGTAAAGTATCGCAAGTAATAAAACATCTATCAACGCAAACCGCTTGAAGTAAAATGAATAACCAACCGTCAATCCAAAATAGGCCAACAGTATCAACAGGAAGTCATTGGATATCTGCGCGGCCAAGCCAAGCCCTGCTCCGAACAGAATAACCATGCCCAAGACTCCTGCATCCAGACCAATATCTCCTGCTGCAAACGGGCGCTTATATTTACGCGGATGATGCCTGTCAGCTGCGACATCAAACAACTCATTTAATAAATAAGTAGCGGATGCAATCAGGCCAAAAGCCATAAACGCCATCAAGACCTGAGTGATTGCAGAGAAATCAAAAACATGCGCGGTAAAAACAGGCACACCAAGCAACACATTTTTGCCCCACTGATGTAATCGAAAGGCACGCAGCCACGTTTTTATACGCGGCGGACGATCATCAAATACTTTTTCGACGCGATAACGACGCCTCCTGACTGCAGCAGTTACGCCAACATCCGGATTAACAATGATGGCTCGGCGGGCTTTAGCCCAAATGGCAAGATCAGCACGCGCATTTCCCGCATAGTCAAATGCGGCATCATTACAGCAAGTCAGGATAGCTTCCAGCTTGTTTGAGCCTTTTAGGTTACGATGCCCGTCACTGGCTAATACCTGCTTAAAAAAACCCAGTTGTTTTGCCACGGGCTCAGCCAAACCACGATCGGACGCTGTCGCCAGATACAATGCACGTCCTTGCCTGGCCTCATTTTTTAAAAAAGCAATAAACTCTTTTTGTAACGGTAAAACCCTAAAATCCATTACCGCACGTACCGCTATTTCTTCTTTAAGACGGGCTATACCGAATACCAGCCAGTACAGCATAACCAACAACATCCACGGCTGTTTTTTTAATACGATAAAAGTACTTTCAATTAACAAATCCGTTTTGATAAGCGTTCCGTCAAGATCGACAAAAAGCGGTACAGAATCAGCAAGCACCTTACTTTTATTGGATAGTGGCTGTTGTTGCGTTATTTTTTTGCTCATTTTAATGAATTTTGAGTTAGCCTGATTTCTGCTTCGCGATATTTTTCAGCACAAAATTCCGCCACTTCAGGAGGAAGTGAAGGGCCCGGAGCGGTTTTATCCCAGTCCAGCGTTTCCAGATAATCACGAATATACTGTTTATCGAAGCTGGGTGGACTAATACCTACCTGATACTGATCCGCAGGCCAAAACCTTGATGAATCGGGAGTTAAAGCCTCATCAATCAAATATAAAACGCCGGCATCATCAACCCCAAATTCAAATTTTGTATCTGCAATAATAATACCCCGCTCTTTGGCATAGGCTGCGGCTATTTTGTACAACTTCAAACTGGCATCACGCACCTGCTCTGCCAACTCTTGTCCCATCAAGGTAACGGTTTTTTCAAAAGCAACATTTTCATCATGCTGGTCAACAGCGGCTTTTGTCGATGGCGTATAAATGGCTTCCGGTAATTGCTGGGCTTGCTGAAGGCCGGCAGGCAATTTGATACCGCATACCTCGCCTGATTTTTGGTAATCTTTCCAACCGGAACCGATAAGATAACCGCGCACAATGGCTTCAACCGGCAGTGGTTTTAAAAGTTTAACCACAATGGCCCGCCCTTCAATCTCGGCACGTTCAGCGGCATCAGGAACGACCTGCTCCAGTGGAATATCGGCTATATGATTAGGCAGAATAGACTGTAATTTATCAAACCAGAAATTGGAAATTCGGGTTAACACACGACCTTTACCCGGAATCGGATCAGGCAAAATCACATCAAAGGCTGAAAGTCTGTCGGTAGTCACGATTAACATATGTTTATCATCAATATCGTAAATATCACGCACTTTTCCGCGAGCACGGAGTTTTAGAGACGACAGTGTTGATTGATATAGGGCTTCTGGAGCGGTCATAAATCCTCGCTAAATTTTAAAAGAAGGGTTGAAGCAATTTTCTATGAAGAATATACCTTAATTGGCGGTCCTTTTATCTATTTCCTGCGTGGTAAAAAGAATCACCCGGATCGCTGCACAGACTTTTTACGCTTGATAATAAACAAAAATACTGCACCATTCTGGTATATTCATGATTTGATATCGCCTGATGCTATAATTTTAACATTATTCTTTACGAAACAGGACTGATAACAATGAGTTGGTTTGGCACAGTTGTAGGCGGAGCATTCGGATTTTTGCTGGGCGGACCTTTAGGTGCCATTTTAGGTGCCTCTGTCGGCCATCAGTTTAGTAAAGGCTTAACCGGTATAGAAACGGGTGAAACGCTCAATCCCGGCGATCAACATCGAGTGCAAACGGCTTTTTTTACGGCCACTTTTTCAGTGATGGGCCACATCGCCAAGGCAGATGGCCATGTCTCTCCAGAAGAAATTTCGCTTGCCAACCGCGTCATGAACGAAATGGCCCTGACCAGCGATATGCGGGTAACAGCCATCAACCTTTTTCAACAGGGTAAACAAGCAGATTTTCCACTAGATGATGTGTTGGCTCAATTTTATAAAGAATGTCATCGCCGCACCGATTTACTACGCATGTTTCTGGAAATCCAATTACAAGAAGCTTTTGCTGATGGCACCCTCGCGGTTAGCGAAGAAAAACTGCTTTTACATATTTGCAGTCACTTAAGAATTTCCCGGTTTGACTATGAACGGTTAAAAATACAACTGCAAGCTCAACAGCGCTTCCAGAGTAGTAGCTCTTATGGCCAAAAAATGCCAACAAAAAGCAGCCTGCAAGATGCTTATGGCGTTTTGGGCTTAACACCTCACGCCAGTAAGGTCGAAGTCAAAAAAGCCTATCGCCGCTTAATGAATCAAAATCATCCGGATAAATTAGTCGCCAAAGGATTACCTGAAGAAATGATGCGTCTGGCTAAAGAAAAAACCCAAAAAATCAGCAAAGCCTACCAAATCATTCAAAAGATTGGTTAATAACCCTACATTACATGACACGAGCCTAATCGTCTAAATCACAACTATCCCGTTATTGGGTGTTAGAATATGTGACGATATTTCTACTGAACTTAGATACCTATTGACTCATAAAAATGAAGACAACCCCATCATCGTTAATAATACTATCTATTTGAGGACACTATGCGGAACCTGAAGCTTTTACCCGCGATAATTGGTGCGATACTGGCCATCACTATTGTTTTATTTGTCGCCTTCCACTTCATATTTCTTGATCTGTTTGTGGACTTATGGTGGTACCAATCAATAAGACTTGAAGCTTACTTCTGGCTAAGACTACTCTACAAATTCTTTCTTTCCGGCGGAGTAACGCTGGCATTTTTTACCATTTTCTTTTTCCATTTCTGGATTGCCTCGCGTTATCTGGGGTTAAATCCGCCGGATGAAATCTTTAATAATTTAGATAAACGCCAACGTTTCCAGCGCTTTGCCAACACCTTTATGAGCGGTTCGGCAAAGATATATACCCCTATATCGCTGATACTGGCTATATTTGTAGCTATCCCGTTTTATAATCAATGGGAAACGACACTGCTATACTTTTTTGGCAGTAATTCGGGCGTAACTGAAACCGTTTACGGCAATGATGTCAGCTTTTATATGCTGTCCTACCCGACTTACATGCTGATTCAGCAAGAACTGCTGGAAACTGCCGCACTAATTTTCTGCATGGTTGGTATTTTATATTGGCTGGAACATGTTTTTATACCCAATCAAAGCCTGGAATTTCCGGTGGGTGCCAAGATTCACCTAAGTATTTTAATCAGCTTTGTTGTTGGCTTTGTAGTCTGGGGATTCATGCTGGATCGTTTTACCCTGCTTTATACAGATAGCCACGAACCCATATTTTATGGCCCCGGTTTTGTAGAAATACGCTATCAATTACCCCTTATCTGGCTGGAAATTATTACCTTCGTGGTAATGGCAATAGCCGCAGGCCTGTTTATTTTTTCAGAAAAACACCGGGTTAAAGCGCCATTTCTAATATCTCTGACTATTTTTCTTTGTGTCGCAGGCTTGCCCAAGATTCAATTTATCCCCAATTTAATACAAAAATATATCGTCGATCCAAATCCCGTTAAAAGTAATAAATCACTTATCCAACACAATATTGATTCGACGCTGGCAGCTTACGACTTAAATAATATCAAAATCGTTAATACAACCATTAAACTTAATGCTACAGAGGATATAGACACTTGGGGCACTCAAAAACGCTTTGAAAATATTCCGGTATGGGATAGAGAATTTATTATTGACAGCTACAAGCAACTACAGGAAATAAGACCTTATTACAATATACTATCTGTTGATGAAGACCGCTATTTTGCTCTTGGTCATACCCGACAGGTTAATCTGGCTGCCAGAGAAGTTAATACCTCAAAGTTACCACCTGAAGCACAAAACTGGGAAAACATCCATTTGCGCTATACCCATGGCTACGGTGCCGTAGTTACCCCGGCAGCACAGGATGCCGATAAACCCCTGGATTGGTATTTACGTGATTTAAACATGAGTTCCAATGTCGGCATTAAAGTCGAACACCCGGACATTTATTATGGCGAGGAACAGTATGACTATGCCATCGTTCCCAATAAACTTGATATTATTGGAATTGCCGGCACTGATCCGGGTATAGCCCTAACTTATCACGGTGACGGCGGGATTCCGATCGCCTCCCTGTTCAGAAAAGCCTTGTTTTCTTTTTATTTTAAAGACGAAAAAATATTTTTTTCCTCCAATATATCTACGGAAAGTAAAGTCAAAATACGCAGAAATATAACCGAGCGCATTAGTCTATTAACTCCCTTCCTGCATCTGGATAAAGACCCTTATCTGGTTATCAATAAAGATCGGTTTTACTGGATACAGGATGCCTATACCTTATCTGATAAATATCCGGTTTCACAACCGGCAGCCGATGACTTTCTGAGAGGTAAACAGAATTTTAACTACATCCGTAATTCCGTCAAGATTGTTGTTGATGCCTATGATGGCGATGTGGATTTTTATATTTCAGACCCCTCTGACGCCATCATTCAGGCATATAGCAGTGCATATCCAGGATTATTTAAACATCTGGACGAAATGCCTGCCGAATTAAAGCAACACTTACGCTATCCCCGTGATCTTTATTATATGCAGATGAAAGTGTATGCCAAATATCATCAGCAAAGTCCTGAATTATTCTACGAACAGGCCGAAACCTGGGCGCAAGCCAATGTCCGTGGAGAACCGGTACAACCTTATTATCAGACCATGGACTTTGGAAACTGCAAGGATATTGAAGAATTTGTCTTAATTGAACCAATGACACCGGTCAATAGAAGCAACCTCAGTATGATTGGCGTTGCCGGGATACTGGATAAAACCGGATGCAGCCAGAATTACAAGCCAGGTATCACCATTTATAAATTTGAGAAAGATGTTCAGGTTAATGGCCCGGCTCAAATTGAAGCATTAACTCAGCAGCAACCTGAAATTTCGGCACAATTTACCCTATGGGATCAGGGTGGTTCACGGATTGAAATGGGCCGCATGATTATTCTGCCAATGGGAAATACCGTGCTTTATGTTCAACCCATCTATATAGCTTCACTCAAAGATAAAATGCCCCAATTAACCCGGCTGATTGTTTCTATGGGTAACGAGACGATTATGGATACAACCTTATCGTCAGCCTTCAATCGCTTAAAACAAATTTTCATTAAAAATGCCTCGGAAAGTGACCAAACAATGAATCTTAACGGTATTATGGGGCGGGCAGAAAAGTAAGTAATCAAAGCTGGCGGACTCATTTCGCTATAAGCTCATACAGATACCATCCCTTTAAGGGATGGTATCTGTTGGCAGCGAAATTATTTATCCATGACACTTTTACAACAGGTATTTTTACGAATTACTCGCCATCAAACTCCCTGTTAGCACATCAACTCAACAAGCCGCTTCCCATCCAATAATAAGGTGCTTTTATAAATATTTCAGTTGTTATTCCCACCTACAATCGCTGTGAGTTATTAAGGCGAGCATTACTGTCAGTCCTTTCGCAAACCTTACTTCCAACTGAAATAACAGTAATTGATGATGGCTCTACTGACGATACCAGCGTCATGATTGGTAAAGAATTTCCAGCGGTAAATTATTACTACCAAGAAAATTGCGGCGTTAGCAGCGCACGAAATTTGGGTGTACACCATGCAACCACTGACTGGATTGCATTTCTGGACTCCGATGATGAATGGCTGCCTGAAAAACTAAGCCGGCAAACAATCGCTTTATCGGCTAACCCGGCAAGTAAAATTTGTCACACGGAAGAGCAATGGATACGCAATGGCACCCGTGTCAATCCACCCAAAAAATACGCCAAGAAGGGCGGCTGGATATTTGCAGAGTGTTTGCCGCATTGTGCGATATCACCGTCTACTACTCTGATACATCGCTCCATATTTGAAGATGTCGGATTATTCGATATCACGCTACCTGCCTGTGAAGACTATGACTTGTGGCTTAGAATTACCGCAAACTATCCCGTTTTATTGATAGAAGAACCACAAATAAAAAAATACGGCGGACATGAGGATCAGCTCTCACAAAAGTTTTGGGGTATGGATAGATTTCGAATCAACGCACTGGAAAAAATTCTTGCTACGAGTCAATTATCTAGCGATAACCGATATGCAACAATCGACATGCTATTAAAAAAAGCAGAAATTCACCTTAACGGTGTCAAAAAACGCGAAAAAAAAGAGGACATTAATTACTACCAGCAACTTATTAAACGTTACCAGGAAGCTGTCCGAGAACAGGAATAATAGCCTGTTTTCTATTCTCGGACAGCCCCCTGTCTGCCAAACATCCATGTAAAAACAACGAAGCCGCTTGCCGTACCCAGGTATCAATTTCAGCCTCCTCGGGAGCTTGCTCCAAGCCGAGTTGCAACTTCTGAAAGCGTTCACTGCGTATAACACTCAAGAATTGATCAGCAAGTACACGCGGGTCTATTGCAATAAAATAACCGGCTTGCTGCTGTCTGGCGAAAAACTGTGCCAGATAGAACGAATTGCGCTGTGGACCTTGCTCATAAAATTGCAGCGCAAGATCAGGAAAGCGTATCGATTCGCCAATTAATATGGCACGTATACGTACCGCATCCGGATGGATAATTCCTCTTAGAAACTGCTTTGCAAAAGCGATCAACGCCTCCTCCGGCCGACCTTCCAACGTACTATCCTCGGATAAACCAGTAACAAATGAATCCGTATAACGCTTTATAACCGCACCAAACAGCCCGGCTTTACCGCCAAACTCATTGTAGATAGTTCGCATTGACACATGTGCATCCTTGGCAATAATTTCCAGACTCAGGTTTCCGTAACCATTTTCAAGAAATAGCTTAAGGGCAGTATCCAGTAATCGGTCACGACTTAAAGACTCCTGACCCTTACGTGGCCGTCCGCATTTAATCATAGATATACTTATAAGATTTAGTTGACTTGGCCCCCTATCATAGACTAAATTAAACGGTAAGATCTATTACCATTTAACAATACTTCGAACAGCTTTACTTTAATTAAAGTCAATTATCGTAATGCGCATCGCGAACTAATTCCAATCTGTTCGCTATCGCACAGACCCAGTTCGGTGTCGTTTGTAGAATCTGCAATCAGCAACCAGTAATCGAAAATAGTATTCCGCACCTCACTCATGACTAACTTATCAGGATATTCCCATGAACAATACTTCGGACAGTTTTGATAATTGGTACTTCACGAACAACAAGGCTTGTGGCGATTTGCGAAGAGTTAAATCAAACTTGTGCAAAATGTAGAGCCGTATTTAATACTAACTAGTTGAAAAATAAAAAGTTATTTATTAATACATTAACCGGTTCTTGAGATTATTTGTCAAAAAATATACCGTTTTAATAACTTAAAACTGTCCAAAATATTGATCTAACTTATTTATAAAAAATAAAGGTATAAAAGGGATGATAAAAAACACACGCGTGCCAGTGCAACCGCTCCATCGCTCAAGTCAACGCCGGGAATTATTGCAACACATGCAGCCAGTTCTGTTGGCGCTTATCACCCTGCTGGCGATGAGCGGCTGTGCAAACAAAACCGACTCCGATGCTAAAACGGCTCAAGCTAAACTGCCTGGTGTCAAAGTTACCCAAGCCTTAATACAGGAAGTCACCGAATGGGATGAATACATCGGTCGTATTGAAGCGGTAAGCTCGGTAGATGTAAGAGCCAGAGTCGGCGGCTATTTGGAAAAAGTAAATTTTAAAGCGGGAGAAATGGTAAAAAAAGACGACCTTTTATTCCTGATCGATCCCAAGCCTTTCAAAGCCCAACTGAATTACGCAGAAGCAGAACTTGAACAAGCCAAAGCCAAACGTGAATTAGCCAAAAATGATATGGCGCGGGCCGAGGGTCTGTTTCGTGGCAAAGCTATTTCGGCAGAAGAGTACGACGCCCGCAGTAAAGGCTTGCGCGAAGCCGCTGCTGCAGTTCAATCGGGAGAAGCCAATGTTGCCACTGCCAAACTGAACCTGGATTTCACCAACATACGCGCACCGATAAGCGGACGAATTGGCCGCGAGTTGATCACTGAAGGTAATTTGGTCGGTGGCGGTGGAGCGGATGCAACCCGACTAACTTTCATTGTCTCTACCGATCCAGTCTATGTCTATGTCGATGCCGATGAACGATCAGTATTGAAATACCGACGTCAATCGCAGCAAGATGGCAGTGATAATATTGGCGCGAGGAAAACTCCCGCGCAACTGGCCCTAACTGACGAAACTGACTTTCCTCACCCGGGAATTCTAGATTACATATCGCCACGTGAAGATGCAGGCACTGGTACTGTATCATTAAGAGGTGTATTTACCAATCCTGATGGCTTGTTAAGCCCCGGATTTTTCGCTCGTATGCGCGTCGGAGGTATTGCGCCTTATCCGGGTATTCTTTTACCTGATCAGGCCATAGCAACGGATCAGTCACAACGGTTTGTGTGGGTAGTTAATCAGGATAACCAAGTGGAATATCGGAAGGTTGTTTTGGGTGCTCATATTGGTCAGTCTCGTGTCATCACAGAAGGCTTAAAGCCTGAAGAATGGATCGTTATTGAAGGTCTGCAAAAACTCAAACCAGGCATTAAGGTTGAGCCGGAACGGATTTCGCTCACCGAACTTCATAAAGAGAAATAAGCCATGAATAAATTCGCCCATTTTTTCATTGACCGGCCAATTTTCGCATCGGTATTATCTATTTTGATTGTTTTGGTTGGTGGTATTGCACTTATTACTCTGCCTATCGCCCAATATCCGGAAATTGCACCGCCCACAGTTACTATCAGCGCAACCTATTCGGGTGCCAATGCCCAAATTGTTGCCGATACGGTAGCAACACCCATCGAGCAGGAGGTTAACGGTGTCGAAGATATGCTGTACATGTCCTCCCAATCAACCAATAGTGGCACCATGTCGCTCACCATTACCTTTAAGCCGGGGACTGATCTGGACAAGGCGCAGGTGCTGGTACAAAATCGGGTCGCACTGGCCGAACCCAAGCTACCTGAAGAAGTCAGGAAACAGGGTATCAGCGTCAGAAAACGCAGTCCGGATCTGAGTCTGATCGTTAGTTTAAACTCACCCGATAAACGTTACGACAGCATATATATGAGTAACTATGCGCTACTACAAATAAAAGATACCTTGGCACGGCTGCCCGGTGTCGGTGAAATTGTGGTTTTTGGTGCCCGTGACTACAGTATGCGTCTCTGGCTTAATCCTGAACAAATTGCCGCGCGTAATATGACCGCCAGCGACATCGTCAAGGCCATCCAGGAGCAGAATATCCAGGTAGCAGCCGGTGTAGTCGGCCAACAACCCACAAAAGAAAACACTGATTTTCAATACACTATCAGCACACTGGGGCGGCTTATGAATGCCGATCAATTTGCCGAGATTGTTATCAAACAAGGTCCCAATGGTCAGGTAACCCGACTCAAGGATGTAGCCCGCATCGAACTAGGTGCCAAAGATTATAATTCTGATCTGGTTCTGGACGGAGAACCCTCTGTCGGCCTCGCTATCTTTCAGTTACCCGGCTCCAATGCGATAGACACCAAGAAGGCTGTCGTCGAGACTATGCTAAAGCTAAAGCCCAGTTTCCCGGACGGCCTTGATTACAACATGATTTATGATACCGTTGTATTCGTACAGCAATCTATCAATGCGGTAGTCAAGACGTTGTTCGAAGCCATATTATTGGTCGTGATAGTCGTGATGTTATTCCTGCAAAACTGGCGGGCCACCATCATTCCAGTACTCGCAGTGCCCGTCTCGTTGGTTGGCACTTTCGCGGTAATGTCAGCCATGGGCTTGTCACTTAATACCTTATCTTTATTTGGTCTGGTACTGGCTATCGGTATTGTTGTGGATGATGCCATCGTTGTCGTGGAAAATGTAGAGCGCCATATGGCCTTGGGGTTATCAGCCAGGGATGCAACCCGAAAAGCCATGGACGAAGTTATAGGCCCTATCATAGCCACAACGTTGGTTTTGATCGCGGTATTTATACCTACCGCTTTTATCCCGGGCGTCTCCGGTGCCTTTTACAAACAGTTTGCACTGACTATCGCTGTTTCCACCCTGATTTCTACCTTCAATTCGTTAACTCTGAGCCCTGCATTATGTGCATTATTGCTGGATCGGGCGCATCATGACAAAGATAAATTTACGCGCATTATCGACCGCCTGTTTGGCTGGTTCTTTAATGCCTTTAACCGGTTTTTTGACCGGTTTAGTGAAGGCTATGCGCGTTTGATTGGCAGACTTATCCACATGACCGTAGTGGTGGTCATATTCTATGTCGGACTTAACGGCCTTAACTTCCTGGCTTTTGAAAAAGTTCCCACCGGCTTCATTCCCCAGCAAGATCAGGGCTATCTGATCATGTATGCGCAACTACCTGATGCTGCCTCACTGGGACGTTCTCAGGCTGTAGTCCAGGAAGCAACACGGCTGATTTTGGAAACAAAAGGTGTAGCACATGTGAACGCCTACGCCGGATATTCGGTTTTGAGCGGGGCCAACCAGTCTAACGTTTCGACTCTTTTTGCCACACTTGAAAGTTTCGATAAACGTGCCGGCCACCCGGAATTACACGCCAACGCCATTATTACCGACCTTCAGAAGAAACTGGGCCAGGTCGGTGATGCCAAAATTGCCGTGTTTGCACCGCCCCCTATCCGTGGTATGAGCTCGGTCGGCGGCTTTAAACTACTCATACAAGATCGGACCAACACCGGTATTAAAGCACTGGAAAAAACCAATGCTGAAATGATTGATTTGGGCAACAAGCAACCCGGCCTGACAGGCTTATTCACGACTTTGCGTACTGGCGTACCTCAACTGTTTCTCGATGTCGATCGTACCCGTGTCAAATCTATGGACGTCCCGTTAAAAGAAGTATTCGATACCTTGCAGATCTATTTGGGGTCGCTCTATGTCAACGACTTTAATATCTTCGGACGGACTTATCAGGTCGTTGCACAGGCAGATTCTCAATTTCGCATGAAGCCTGCGGATATTGCCAAGTTAAAAACGCGTAATCTTCAAGGGGGTATGGTGCCTCTCGGTTCGCTTGTCGATGTACAAGAAATCACCGGACCAGACAAAATTACCCGCTACAACATGTATCCGGCGGCTGAAATCAATGGCAGCACGCTTCCCGGAATCAGTTCCGGTCAGGCCATTAATACCATGACTGATCTACTGCATAAGGAGTTACCACGAGGCTTTGGCTTTGAATGGACCGAACTTAGCCTGCAACAAGTTCTGGCCGGAAATGTAGCCATGCTGGTTTTCCCGTTAAGTGTTATTTTCGTGTTTTTGGCGCTGGCAGCTCAATATGAGAGCTGGTCATTACCGTTTGCGATAATACTGATCGTACCGATGTGTATTCTGTCCTCAATGACGGGGGTTTGGTTAAGTAATATGGATAATAACATCTTCACACAGATCGGCTTTATCGTACTGGTGGGCTTGGCCAGCAAAAATGCCATTCTGATAGTGGAATTTGCCAAGCAGCGGCAAGAAAGTGGCCTTAACCGCTTCGATGCTGCCATAGAGGCATGTCGGATCAGATTACGTCCCATTTTAATGACCTCACTTGCTTTTATTTTTGGTGTTTTTCCACTGGTTATTGCAGAAGGTGCCGGTGCAGAATCACGGCAAATATTAGGCACAGCCGTGTTCAGCGGCATGCTGGGCGTAACCTTTTTTGGTCTGCTGTTAACGCCGGTCTTTTATGTAATCGTACAGGGATTTTCGCAACGCCTACGACCGCAAGGACCCAAGACCGGTAAATTATCGCCTCAAGAATCTGCTACCGGCAAAGACCTATGATCCAGTACAAAATAAAAACCAATAAAGTCATAACGTTTCTGAGTGCCACACTACTAAGTGCCTGTGCCGTCGGTCCGGACTACAAATTGCCTGCAACCGAGACGCCTAAAGCGTTCACCCATGAAGTTAACCCTGAGTTCTCTACAAAAGGCGTGGAAGTCGCCTGGTGGAAGCTTTTTAAAGATAAAGAATTGACTGTTTTGGTTGATCAGACTGTACAGCATAATTATGATCTTCAGACCGCACGGGCTAATCTCAAAGAAGCCAGGGCTCTGTATATGGAGGCCGGACTGAATATGGCTCCGATTGTCAGCTCGCATGCCAATTACACCGATCAGCAACGCAGTCTTGGTGCAATGAATAATCTGACCTTTGCACCACGTCCTCTGAAACTTTACAATGCCGGTTTTGATGCCGCGTGGGAAATTGATTTGTTTGGTCGCGTGCGTCGTAATGTGGAAGCAAGTAGCGATGAAGTTGAGGCACAAGAAGCCAGTCTTCGCGATCTCAGCGTCAGTCTAATCGCCGAAGTCGCGAGAAATTACTTTGAATTGCGTGGCTTGCAAAATCAGTTGTCGGTAGCCAAAAAGAATGCCAAGAATCAAACCCAAACATTAAACATAACCAATGTCAGGCTTGAAAATGGACGTGGTACAGAACTTGACACCTCAAGAGCCATAGCGCAACTTGACTCTACAAAAGCCACCATTCCGCTAATACAAGGTGGTATTTACCGGGCCATTCATCGACTCGGTATTCTGACCGGACAGCTACCGGGTGCCCTGATTAAAAAGCTGGAGCAGTCTGCCCCGCTACCCATCATTGTCGAGACCATCAATATCGGTAACCCGGCAGATCTACTGCGCCGCCGCTCCGATATACGTATGGCCGAGCGCACGCTGGCTGCTGCTACGGCCCGTATCGGCGTTGCTACTGCCGACCTTTTTCCGCGTGTTAATTTTGTCGGTACGCTCTCCATGGAAGCCAGCACCCTTACAGGACTGGGCGCTGCCGGCTCACAAGCCTATGCTTTCGGCCCAAAAATCAGTTGGGCATTCCTCGATTTAGGCCGTGTATACGCTCGTATTAAGGCTGCTGATGCGAGTACCGAAGCCAGTTTGGCTCAGTACCAGCAAACGGTACTGAATGCGTTGGAAGAAACTGAAAATGCTCTGGTCAACTACAATCAGGAGCGAGCACGGCAAGTATTGCTGGCGTCTGCTGCTCAAGCCAGTATAAAAGCCGATGAATTGGCTCACCTACGCTTCAATGAGGGTGTCAGCGATTTTCTGACCGTTCTGGATACTGAGTTACGCCTGTTGCAAGACGAGGAACGTCTTGCACAAAGCGAAACTGCGACAGCGACATCACTGGCAGCACTTTACAAGGCACTAGGTGGTGGCTGGGAAGTCACAGTACCCATCAAGCACTACTCATTATTGGAAAATATGGTCAATCAATAGGCTATAGAAATAGCTACTCTTTAATAGATTCTCGGATAATTAATTTCGATGCTATCGGATACCACCCCTTTAAGGGATGTTATCCGTGTTAACTAAATCATCATGTTATGGGAATTTAATTTCTAAAAGTCTATATCTTCTCTTTATAGATTCTCAGATAAATAATTTCGATGCTAACGGATATCATCCCTACCGTTAATTGTATTTAAACTCGCTCCCAAACTCCCGATCCCCCTTGAATTAACCATACCTGCTTTCCAGATCCTGATAATATCAGAAAGTTGTTTTTATCCCTATCTTGGCCAAGGTGTTAAAAATAATATAGTTGTATTGTGTGAATATGCTCTTCCCCCCGTTGAAGAATCGCCACCAAAAAGAGAGAGGGAAACACGATAAACCGTATTTAAAAATCTCCCTAATCCAAGCGCATCGAAGAGTATGTTGCTTTTTAATTGGAACTGATCGCCAGTTCACGACCCATTATAGTCGGTAAGATATGGATTTAAGCTTCCCGATACCGGTCACTGGCAAACTAGCTAACATAACCCAATTTTGACCCTGACTTATGACATGAACAAACGGTTGAAATAACAAGGAATCCCCGATGTGCCATAAATCTTTATTTTTGGTACAAAGCAATTAACAAGTAAAGGTGAAATTGTCGTTAATTAGACTGGGTATTATCTCTTATCCAATTGGCAAACTCTTTTTCAGAAAGACTGCCTTCTGCAAGCTTTAAAATAGTTATGACGCATGATTGATCATCTGCGATTAATTCCTGTCTGTTTAAAGCAAGGAAAAGTTCAGTTACAGTGAATGCCGTCCGCTTGTTGCCATCCATAAAAGGATGATTACGGGCAATACCAAAACCATAGGCTGCGGCTAGTCCAGCAAGGTCTGCCTCTTCGTATAAGGCTAGATTTCGAAGACGATGCAGCGCGGATTCCAACAATCCACGATCACGGATACCTATTGCCCCGCCATGCTCTGCGAGATGTTCCTCATGCAATGCAAAAACGACAGACTCATCAATCCAGACAACCGACATTATTTCGCCAATTCATGTAAAACATTACGACGTTTTTTCATGATTTTCTGTGCCTCAGTCATTTGTTTTTCAAATGAGGGGTCATAAGGTGTAAGCCGAAAACCATCTGGTGATTCTGTCAGATACATCTTATCGCCTTTTACCAGATGTAGCTTATCCAATGCCTCTTTAGGGAGAACAACACCTATGGAATTGCCAACAGCTGTAAGTTTTAGGGTAAGCATGATTTCACCTATTGTTATTACTAATGTAATAACAATAGGTGAAAAATGGGTATATGTCGACAAATATTGAGTTATGGCACAACAATCCGGCACTTAAATTTAAACTCACGAATTACGATACGTTTTTTAGACAACTGGCAGTCATAAAGAGCCTTGCACACCTTACGTTTTCCTGTCTGTTGGCACATTGCCCAACCTCCCTCTGAAATATCATCTCCATAAAGATGCCAGTCGCGACCGGCAGTTACGGGTCGTGAGCTGGCGGTTAACCAACTAAAAATCAACACACTTTTGGAGGGGCTTGCCCCTATTCCCTCTTTTTCAAAAAGAAGAACCCGTTACTTGGGTATTTTATTTATTAGCAACTACCGAAGGTATCAGCCTGTTAACTGAAACCGCTTGTTTGGTATAAAAAACAAAACCTGTGTTCATGACTTTAATCCGGTCGATATTATTCTTGTAAGTGATCGTGTAATGATGATAACTTTATGCAAAACAGATAATAATTTAACTGGAATCTTTGTTCTTGCCATGAAAAAAGTGAGCTAATTAATGTCTATTATTAAAAATTTGATACTTCACACACGCCTGCTGGAAATAGTCGGTGATATCATTCGTGTACGGGCACAAGACGTTGCTTTTGGCGATCTGGCCGTGATTGAAAACATTGATGGTGAAAGGTCTCTGGCCAAAGTTGTGGATCTTGACCGCGACATAGTCAGCCTGCAAGTATTTGCCGGTGGTAAAGGACTTTCTACCGATGCCAAAGTAAATTTCCTCGGTCGTCCACTTGATGTTATCTATTCGGATAATATTCTCGGCAGAATATTCAGGGGCTCCGGCGACCCTATTGACGGTGGCCCGGAGCTACCGACCGATCCACGCATTCCAGTGGGTGGCCCTACGGTTAACCCGGTTATGCGTGTCATGCCATCGCGGATGATCGAAACCAAAGTGCCCATGATCGATTTATTCAACTGCCTCGTGGAAAGCCAAAAAATACCTATCTTTTCAGTTGCCGGCGAACCCTTTAACGAACTACTCGCGCGTATCGGTTTTCAGGCCAATGCTGATGTCGTGGTATTTGGCGGCATGGGTTTGATTTTTGATGACTATCATTTTTTTCGTACTGCTTTTGAAAATCATGGTGTTTTTCATCGTACCGTGATGTTCGTCAATCAGGCATCTGATCCCTTGGTTGAACGCTTACTGGTTCCTGATATGGCTTTAGCCGTAGCAGAAAAAATGGCTGTTGAGGGTAAAAAGAAGGTGCTGGTATTACTGACCGATATGACCGCCTACGCTGATGCCATGAAAGAACTGGGAGTTGCCCAGGAACGCATCCCGGCGGTGCGTGGGTACATGGGAGATCTCTATACGCAACTTGCCTCGCGCTATGAGAAAGCCTGTGATTTTAAGGGTGCAGGTTCGGTGACAATACTCAGCGTAACCACCATGCCCGGTGATGATGTAACGCATCCGGTGCCTGATAATACCGGTTACATTACCGAGGGGCAGTTCTATCTGCATAATGGCGTTATAGATCCGTTCGGCTCGCTATCAAGACTAAAACAGCATGTCGTTGGTAAAGCGACGCGAGAGGATCACGGCCAGATTATGAACACCATGATCCGGCTTTATTCAGGTGCCGTGGAGGCACAAAAAAAGCAGACCATGGCCTTTGATCTGTCAGCTTTCGACGACAAGTTGCTTAAGTTTGGCGTCTTGTTCCGCGACCGGTTTATGGATATACGCGTTTCACTCCCCGTTATCGAAGCACTGGATCTTTGCTGGTTAACACTGTCTGAATGTTTTGAGCCAAAGGAACTCCTAATGAAACAAAACCTGATTGATAAATATTACCCAAAACCTGCTTCGGAAGTGTCTGAAGAAAAAGACACCGCGTATAAAGTTGCGTAAATCATCATGGCCAAGCTTAAACTTAGCAAGCACGAACTTCATGAGCAGCAAGAACAGCTAAAGCTGTACCAAAAGCTATTGCCCTCGCTGGATTTAAAACGTCGGCAGTTAATGTTGGAAGTACAAAAAGCGCAGGACGATTATAGCGCGGCACAAGCTGCGGTAGATGATTTGGAAACCCGAATCGGTGAAGAACTGCCGATGCTGGCCGATGAAGAATTTCGTCTGAATGGACTGGTACAATTAAAAGGTTATAAAGTGATTGAACAGAATGTCGTCGGTGTAAAACTGCCTTTTCTGGATAGTATCGACTGTATCGCTGCCGACTATTCACGACTTGCTACGCCACCGTGGGTTGATAATCTCGTACAGCGCTTGAAAGATGCAGCAGAACAGCGGATACGTGCCGAAATTGCCGGAAAACGACTAAGTATTTTGTCTCTTGCCGTTCGACGAATCAAGCAACGAGTCAATCTGTTCGATAAAATATTGATTCCGACCGCCAGAAAGAATATTCAAAAAATACGTATTTTTCTTGGCGATGCCGAGCGAGCCAGCGTGATTACTTCCAAACTTGCCAAGAAAAAACAGCAACAACGACGCGATGCTGAAGCGGCGTTAGAGGAAGCCTTATGAGTATTGTTAATATGCATAAAGTCACTTTTATCGGTATGAGTACCGACCAAAGCCGTTTATTAACTGATCTTCAGAGCATGGGCTGTGTGCAGATTATTCCCTTGGTATCCGGACGCGAAGCAGTGGCTAATACGACACCTATCGCAGGGGCACGCGAAGCACTGAAGTTTCTACAAACGCATCCACGACGCAGACGGCAGGTTCTGGATATACAGCGCTTCAATGCCGTTGAAGTTCAGCAACGAACACTGGAAGTAAGAAATCGCTTGCATGACTTAAAGGATGAGCGTGACTTTTTAATCAAGCGTATCCAGGATATGCGTCCCTGGGGAGACTTTGTGCTGCCGTCGCTGGAAGATATGGGCAATCTTAGACTGTGGTTTTACGTATTGCCTAATAAAGAGTTACCGAAAATCAAAGCATCCGAGCTTATTTGGGAAATTATCCGCCGCGACAACCGGTTTTGTTACGTCATCGTCATCAACGAAGAAGAGCCTTTGGAAATATCGGCTCCCCGCGTTCATCTTGGTTACAAATCACGCCATCAACTGGAAGCCCGACTTGATGACGTAGAACTTGCTATTGAAGACGCTCAGGCAGAACGGGCTTATTTAACCCGTTGGCATGATTTGTTCAGTCAAAATATTAATCATCTTGAAGATCTTACTGTTTGTCAGAATGCGTTGGCGCAAATCTATAGTAACGATTCAACTTTTGCTTTACAGGCCTGGACGCCAACTGAAGGCTTGGCAGCACTGGAAGATTATTCAAAACAACAGAATTTTTACTTTGTCTCGGAAGTATCCGAACCGGAAGATAACCCGCCAACACTGATGCGCAATCCATCATGGCTGAGTGCTGGAGAGGACCTGGTAACCTTTTATATGACTCCGGGTTATCGAACCTGGGATCCCTCAGCGATCACTTTCGTTTCCTTTGTCATTTTTTTTGCGATGATCCTCGCTGATGCCGGTTACGCGGCTATCATGGGGCTATTTTTAATGTTCAGGTGGAAAAAAATGGGGCATTCTTCCTCAGGTCGCCGTTTTCGTCCTTTACTGGTGTCAGTAGTCACGGCTTCCCTGGTTTTTGGCGCACTGGTTGGCAGTTATTTCGGCGTCACCCCTAACGATACGTCCTTGCCTGGAAAGCTCCATATTCTTCAAATGACCGACACTAACCGAATGATGATGATTTCTGTGGTAATTGGCGTTTTTCATATTGTGCTTGCCAATATAATGAATGCTTACCGTTACGAGCATTGGCAAGAGCGGCTGTCTTCAGTCGGATGGATCAGCATGATATGCGGAGGGTTTGCACTCGCTATTAGTAACTTAACGTCACAGACCAGCCTGCAAAATATCGGTATTACTTTGATGGTAATCGGTGGCCTGTTAATCGTGTGGTTTACCGCCCCCAGAGAAAAACCGCTTAACCGCTTTGTTCAGGGTGTGTTGGGACTGACCAAGCTCTCGGGAGCGTTAGGCGATGTCTTGAGTTATCTCCGGCTGTTCGCCCTGGGTCTTGGATCAGCATCACTGGCTATTGAGTTTAACCGTATGGCAGTGGGAGTCTATGAAGGATATCCGGGAGTTGGCTTGTTCTTCGCCTTGTTGATACTGATTCTGGGACACGGGGTTAACCTGTTTCTTGGTATTGCCAGTGGTGTCATTCACGGACTGAGGTTAAACGTTATTGAATTTTTCAATTGGGGACTCAAAGAAGAGGGAAACCTGTACAAACCATTTAAACAATCGGAGGATAATTTATGGAACCGTTAATTTTGGCACTGGGTTGGGTAGGGTTATATGCGCCTTTGGCACTAGGTGCAGTAGGAAGTATGATGGGTTGCGCTCGTGCCGGCAGTGCGGCATGTGGGGCTTTACTGGAAGTCGAAGGCGGCTATGGACGCTATATTGGTATAGCAGCAATGCCCTCCTCGCAAACTATTTACGGGATCGTCGTTACCATGGCCCTGCGCCGTGAATTGACGATCGAAAATTCTCCAGGCATTTTTGGTTTGGGTATCCTGGCGGGATTTGCGATGTTATTTGGCGCTATTGCTCAGGGTGATACCTGCGCGGCGTCAATCAATGTATCAAAAAGCAAGCTGGAAATTTTCGGTATCTCTCTGGCACCGGCAGCTCTGGTTGAAGGTTTCTCGGTCTTCGCTTTTGTCTTCGCTCTCGTGCTGGCTGCGGGAATCCCCAAATAACCTGAACGGGACTAATGACATGACAGAACAAGAAAAAAATAAATCCGGCTCCGGCGTTCAGAACCTCGTTGACCGTATCCGTGACCAAGGCGTATTGGCTGCCACTGAAAAAGCGAATAAAATTTTACGGGATGCTGAAGCAAAGTCGGCAAAAATGCTGGCAGATGCCAAACTGGAAGTGGATCGAATGCGTGAAAGTTCGCGTATTGAAATCGAGTCCAACAATGTAGCGGCTTTGGAAGCACTTAAGCTTTCTGCACGCGACTCGATGCTGCAACTTAAGGCCAAAGTTTCATCCGAATTTGAAGTATTCGTACAACGATTAGTAACATCGGCCACCCGCGACGAGCAATTTATTAAAGCGATTGTGCTGGTGCTGGCAAGCCATGTCGAAAAAGAGTTAATCGGTGACAAGGAAATCCAGATTCTCATCTCCGAGTCGATACTTACAGGGCTTCCTAACGAGACACTCGGTGAACGCGCCAAGCAAACCATTCTTACGCTATCCAGCGAGATGCTGCGTGAGGGAGTTGAGCTGATCCCGTCCAGCGACATCGAAGGTGGGGCATACGTACGTCTGGTTAAGGAAAAACTGGAAATTGATCTGTCCGACAAGGCCATTTCCAGACTACTCTACCAGCGTATGATCCCGCGTTTTCAGGCGATACTTGAAGGTAGCGAATAAATATTATGGCGACATCCTACATTACCCTGGTCGCCAGCTTGCCTTATTTACCGCCGTTTAAAAAAGCCGAGCGGTCACCTATCACGCGTCTGCGACTGGAGCAGCGTTTACATGTCCTGGATTCTCATGATGCCCGGCAACTGGCTCTAGCCGAAGCACTGGTAAGCTGGCGAATGTCTCTGGCCAAACCGAAAACCGACAAAGAAATGATATTACGCTGCCGCGCTGCGTTACAAGAAATTACTCAGCCTGCCCTGCGCGAATTTATTGAATTTAGAATGGATCAACAAACAATCCTGGCGGGCTTACGGCAAAATAATACGATCTTTGAGTCGGCCTTTTTAGAGCAGGTTTCCGGCGCCAGCCGTTGGGCCGGTTTTATTGCAGCACATTGGGATACCCAGGACTTTGGACTGGCAGCGGTGTATCCCTGGATACCTGAAGCCCGACGCTATCTTGAAGCTAACGATGCAGCCGGTCTTGACAGCCTGCTAATGGATAGCATCTGGCAAAAACTCAGCCGAATCGCAGAAAGTAACAGTTTTGGATTTGAGGCGATATTCGCTTTCGTTTTTAAATGGGACATTCTTCAGGCTTGGCTGGCACGAGATGCGAGACAAGCGAAGAGCCGATTTCAAGAATTGATTAACGAGGTAAAAAATGACAGCTGAACAACCGATATCCAGAACGGCAAAAATCATTGGTGTTTTAGAAAGCCTGGTACTTATCGAGGTCGATGAGAATACCTCACTCATGAAAAACGAACTGGGCTATATCTGCGTGGGTAAT
This sequence comes from Methylobacter psychrophilus, assembly GCF_025583945.1. Taxonomy (GTDB): domain Bacteria; phylum Pseudomonadota; class Gammaproteobacteria; order Methylococcales; family Methylomonadaceae; genus Methylobacter_C; species Methylobacter_C psychrophilus. The sequence goes on along the minus strand of NZ_JAOEGU010000007.1, from coordinate 63,234 downwards.
GAACGCCTTAAAGCCGAGGTTCTCCGCGTGCGAAGACGAACTGCAGATATGCAGGTATTTGAGGACACGCGAGGTGTTAAGGTTGGTGATACGGTAGAACTAACGGGAGAAATGCTGTCTGCGGTATTGGGTCCCGGTTTGCTGGGACAAGTTTTTGACGGCTTGCTTAATCCGTTGCATACACTGGCCGACAAATATGGTTTTTTTCTTCCCCGTGGCGTTACCATGCCGCCGCTTGATCCGGAAAAAAAATGGCATTTTGAACCCGGAGTCGCAGTAGGTGCCAGAGTGTCTCCGGGTGGTGTCATCGGAACCGTTCCTGAAGGTCAATTCAAGCACAAAATCATGGTACCTTTTAATGAGCCGGAACCCGTCGAGATCACCTGGATTCGAGGCGGTAATTTACAGATTGAAGACGTCATCGCCCGTTATAAAACCAGCAAAGGGACCGAGCTGGAAATGACTATGTCCCAGCGCTGGGCTGTGCGTAAACCAATGCCGGAAAGCCTTATCCGCCGTCACTATGCTGAACGCCTTTATCCCACTGAACCAATTACCACAGCAACCCGTATTATTGATACTTTTTTCCCCATTGCCCAAGGCGGCACGGGCTGTATTCCTGGCCCTTTTGGTGCAGGAAAAACTGTTTTACAAAGCCTTATCGCCCGTTTTTCAACGGTTGATATCGTCGTTATCGTTGCCTGTGGCGAGCGGGCAGGTGAAGTGGTGGAAACACTTACCGAATATCCCGAAACTACTGACCCTCGCACTGGCGGGACATTGATGGATAGAACCATCATTATTTGCAATACTTCATCCATGCCGGTTGCTGCACGGGAAGCGTCTATTTATACCGGTATTACTTTGGGCGAATATTTTCGGCAAATGGGCTATCACGTACTGCTTATTGCCGACTCTACCTCACGCTGGGCACAAGCCATGCGCGAAACCTCGGGTCGCATGGAAGAAATTCCCGGTGAAGAAGCGTTCCCCGCCTATCTTGATTCGTCGGTTAAAAATGTCTACGAACGTGCCGGCGTGCTCCGCTGTCCTGACGGCTCTACGGGCAGTCTGACCATGATAGGCACTGTCTCACCTGCCGGCGGTAACTTTGAAGAGCCGGTCACCCAAGCCACGTTGGGTACTGTTAAAACTTTTCTGGGCTTGTCAGCAGACCGCGCTTATCGGCGTTTTTATCCCGCCATAGATCCGCTTATTTCCTGGTCACGCTATCTTGATCAACTCGCTGCCTGGTTCACTAAAAATATTGATGTAAACTGGGTCCGCGATGTCAAGTCCATGCAAGAATTACTGGTTCAGGGCGACGTGATCTATCAAATGATGCAGGTTACCGGCGAAGAAGGTATCACCGAAGAGGATTTTATCATTTGGCAAAAATCCTTGTTGCTGGACATGGTCTACCTTCAGCAAGATGCTTTTGATGCCATTGATGCTTGTATGTCCCGGGAACGGCAGCTTGAGAGTTTTGGACTATTAAAGAGCCTCATTGATACCGGCTATCACTTTAAAGATAAAGATGAAGCCAGAAGCTTTTTTACCGAACTAACCAGTCATTACCGAAATTGGAACTATAGTGCACCTGGCTCGACTGAATTTGATCGATACCGCAAGGAAATTGTCGATTTGGCCTCTCAATATGGCTATATCGCAAGTTCGGCAACTTAAGTAATTTCCTGCGAAAAATATTTTATTCTTGGGTATCGCCTTTAAGACGCTGTAAATAGTAACGAATAAACAGACGGCCCTTCATCCTTTTACCGGAAGCCATTATGATAAAGAAAAAATACATTGATCTTTTACGGGTCGAGCCCGGAAAAAAAATCCATCTCAAAGACTATGATACTGGCTGGACTCAAACCGAGGAATTTAAAGAATTTGGCAAGGATAAATTAAAGGCACGCGCCAATGAGGTTCTGCAACAAAATCTGACGGATTTAACCCAGGTTCAACAACTACTGTACGCAGATAATCGTTACTCATTGTTAATCGTTTTTCAGGCAATGGATGCCGCCGGTAAAGATGGCACCATCAAACACGTCATGTCTGGCGTCAATCCGCAGGGCTGCCAGGTTTTCAGCTTCAAGAAGCCTTCAAGCGAAGATTTGGATCACAACTTTCTCTGGCGCTACATGAAAAGCCTGCCGGAAAGAGGTCGAATCGGTATCTTCAACCGCTCCTATTACGAGGACGTTCTCGTTGTTAAAGTCCATCCTGAACTGCTCCAGAACTTGCCGGATGGAAAAAAAGGTAAATCGTTTTGGGAAGATCGCTACGATGACATCAACGCATTCGAGCATCACTTGCAACGCACCGGCACCGTCATTCTCAAATTTTTCCTGAACGTTTCCAAAAAAGAACAAAAAGAACGCTTTATGGAACGACTGGATCGCCCTGAGAAAAATTGGAAGTTTTCGGGTGCAGACCTTGCTGAACGCGAACACTGGGATGATTACATGGGAGCTTATGACGATGCGCTTAACGCCACCAGTACAAAATGGGCACCTTGGTATATTATTCCGGCCGACAACAAGTGGGCGACACGCGCCTTAGTCGCCGACATTATTACCTCAACCCTGCAAGATCTTGATTTAAAATTTCCCGAACTGAATGATGAACAGCTTAAATACTTGGAAGTAGCACGGAAAACTCTGGACGATGAATAGAATAAAGAGCCGATTTTAAATTAATGTCGTTCTGCTCAACGTGATCAAAATGAAAACCAATCCAGCCAGTACACAAGCAAAGCAGTCCGGCAACATAGCGCTACGCTTCGACGTAATCGCCGGCCTCACGGCCGCAGCAGTCGTACTGCCGAAAGCAATGGCATACGCAACGGTAGCCGGTTTGCCTGTTGCAGTTGGCCTCTATACCGCCTTTATCCCGATGCTTGTTTACGCCCTGCTGGGTTCATCAAAAATACTCAGTGTCAGCTCAACCACGACCTTGGGCATTCTCGCCGGAACACAGCTCGGATTGGTGGTCCCGGATGGGGACCCCACGAAACTGATCACCGCCGTTGCCACACTAACTGCGTTGGTGGGTGTGTTGCTAATTCTGGCCGGGTTGCTCCGTCTAGGATTTGTTGCCAACTTTATTTCCATACCCGTTCTGACCGGCTTCAAAGCAGGAATAGGGCTTGTCATTGTACTGGACCAAGCGCCAAAACTCTTGGGTATTCACATTACCAAACAAGGCTTCTTTCGCGACCTGTTCAGCGTAGCCAATCAATTGCCGGAAACCTCGTTGATCACACTGGCGGTAGCCGCTGCGACCCTGCTAGTACTGATCAGCATGGAACGTCTATGGCCACATTCACCGGCACCTCTGGTTGCCGTTGGCGGTGGCATTGCTGCATCGTGGTTGTTCAGTCTGCATGCCCAAGGGGTCTCGACAGTCGGTCTGATTCCACAAGGATTGCCGTCACTGACCATGCCCGATCTTGCCCTGATCGAACAGTTGGTACCGGGCGCACTAGGAATCGCATTGATGAGTTTCACCGAATCAATCGCCGCCGGGCGCGCCTTTGCCAGATCTACAGAACCGTCGATCAATGCAAACCGTGAACTGATTGCCCTGGGAGCTGCCAATTTGGGTGGCGCGCTATCCGGTGCGATGCCGGCAGGAGGCGGCACCACGCAAACTGCGGTCGTGCGTGCTGCCGGAGGCCGATCACAAAAAGCATCGCTGGTAACGGCGAGCACTGCGGCTGCGATCATGCTGCTACTTTCGCCGTTACTGGGCTTGCTGCCATATGCCACGCTTGCAGCAGTGGTCATCGTCTACTCTGCGGGGCTAATCAAACCCGCCGATTTTATCACCATCCTCAAAGTAAGGAAGATGGAGTTTCGCTGGGCTATTGTGGCCTGTCTGGGAGTACTCATATTCGGCACACTGCAAGGTATCGTAATAGCAATTATTATGTCATTAATCAGCCTGTCCAGCCAGGCGGCCCACCCGCATGTATATATTATTGGCCGTAAACGCGGCAAAGACGTGCTGCGTCCCCTGTCACCCGAACACCCCGATGATGAAACACTTGATGGCCTGCTGATCGTGCGTCCGGAGGGACGCCTGTTCTTTGTCAATGTCCAGTACGTGGCCGAACAAATCGGCATATTGATCGAACAGCACAAGCCTCGCGTACTTGCATTAGACATGAGTCGGGTAACGGATATAGAATACTCGGCACTACAGATGCTGATGGAACGTGAAAAGAACGCGACTGAAGCCGGCGCTACAATGTGGCTGGTGGGGCTTAATCCCGGCGTGCTTGAGATCGTGCGTCATGCCGGTCTGGCCGACCGCCTTGGCCGCGAGCGCATGCTCTTCAACGCACGAACTGCAATCGAGCGTTACCAAGCGCTGGAAGCCGTTGGTGGTAATGGTCAGTCGCCAACGTCTTAATCAGAGGCCTTACATAGCGTGAACGGAAACAGATAAACTATAGCGTTATTATCGTTGGTCAAAAACCAGTCAACATCTATTATGCTCTCCGCGTGTACTAATAAACGGAACCTCTCTGGATTAATACGAATGTCATAATACCCAAGGAAAATCGACTTCTATTTTCTTTATATTTTTATCTATTAAATTTTAATTTTATCTAACCCTCAAGAGATATAACTATATGACCACCTCTGATAAATCCGTAATCCCGTTCCCTGTTGCAGAAACACTAAGTCCGGATGAGCTAGTCAGGATTAACGCATACTGGCGTGCCTGTACTTATCTGGCTGCCGGTATGATTTATTTGCGGGATAATCCCCTATTGAAAGAACCACTGAAGCCCGAACATATTAAAAACCGACTGTTAGGGCATTGGGGCTCAAGTCCTGGGCTTAGCTTTACCTACATACATTTAAACCGGCTCATTAACAAGTATGGTCTTAATGCCATATTCCTGGCCGGGCCAGGCCATGGTGCACCGGGCGTGTTGGCACCCGTTTATCTGGAAAGCACTTATTCAGAAATTTACCCTAATAAAAGTGAAGATGAAGAAGGTTTATTGCAATTTTTCAAGGAATTTTCTTTTCCCGGCGGCATAGGCAGTCACTGTACACCGGAAACACCGGGTTCGATTCATGAAGGCGGCGAACTGGGCTATAGTGTTTCTCATGCTTACGGCGCTGCCTATGATAATCCCGATTTACTGGTGGCGGTTGTCGTCGGCGATGGTGAATCGGAAACCGGGCCATTGGCGACTTCCTGGCATTCCAATAAATTCCTTAATCCCATTCGCGATGGCGCAGTATTACCGATATTGCATCTTAACGGTTACAAGATAAACAATCCGACACTCTTGTCACGCATTTCCCACGAAGAACTGGAGCGCCTGTTTCAAGGCTACGGCTATACGCCTTACTTCGTCGAAGGCAGTGATCCCGAAACGATGCACCAACTGATGGCGAGCGTTCTTGAAGAGTGTGTGTTGGAAATCAAACGTATCCAGGATGAATCACGCCGCACAGGCATCCCGAACCGACCACGCTGGCCGATGATCATCTTGCGTAGCCCAAAAGGATGGACGGGTCCAAAAGAAGTCGATGGGCACAAGGTAGAAGGTTTTTGGCGTTCACATCAGGTGCCTCTTGCCGGGATGAAAGAAAATCCTGCACATCTAAAGCAACTTGAAGACTGGCTGCGTAGTTATAAACCTGAAGAATTATTTGATTCAACGGGCAAATTAATCCCCGAACTTAAAATACTGGCGCCTAAAGGTGCGCTCCGCATGAGCGCAAATCCGCATGCTAACGGTGGTTTGTTAAGAAAAGCCTTACGGATGCCGGATTTTCGGAATTACGCCCTTGCACTGGCCAGTCCGGGTAAAGTCACCGCAGAAAATACCCGCCCATTGGGTAAATTTCTGCGTGATATTATGAGCGGCAACATGAATAATTTCCGCGTGTTCGGCCCGGATGAAAATAGCTCCAACAAGCTCGATGATATTTATGAGGCCAGCAAAAAAACCTGGATGGCTGATATTCTGCCGGAAGATGCTGACGATGGCCAACTATCGCCAGACGGTCGGGTTATGGAAATGCTTTCCGAACACACGCTGGAAGGTTGGCTGGAAGGCTATTTACTGACAGGTCGACACGGCTTTTTTTCTACCTATGAAGCCTTTGTGCATGTGATTGACTCCATGTTTAACCAGCATGCCAAGTGGTTAGCCATGTCCAAGGCGGTGCCGTGGCGCGCAGCCGTATCATCACTCAACCTGCTGATTACTTCTACCGTCTGGCGTCAGGATCACAATGGTTTTACTCATCAGGATCCCGGCTTTCTCGACCTGGTCGTTAACAAAAGTCCTTCAGTAACCCGTATCTACCTGCCGCCAGATGTAAACTGTCTGCTTTCTGTAGCCAACCATTGCCTACAAACCACTGACTACATTAACGTCATTGTCTGCGACAAGCAGAAGCATCTGCAATATCTGGATATGGATGCAGCGATTAAACACTGCACCAAGGGCATTAGTATTTGGGAATGGGCAAGTAACGACGATGGTTGTGAACCGGATCTGGTTATGGCGAGCGCGGGTGATATTCCCACCAAGGAAGCTCTGGCCGCAACCGTATTACTACGCGAAAACTTTCCAAGCATTAAAATTCGCTTTATCAATGTAGTGGATCTTTACAAATTGGTACCCGGTAGTGAGCATCCACATGGCCTTTCAGATCGGGATTTTGACAGCTTGTTTACCTTGGATAAACCGATTATTTTTAATTTTCATGGCTATCCCTGGTTAATTCATCGACTCGCTTATCGCCGTAACAACCACAAGAACCTGCATGTGCGTGGCTATAAAGAAAAGGGTAGTATCAACACGCCGTTGGAACTGGCTATTCAAAATGAAACCGACCGCTTCAGCCTGGCTATTGATGCTATTGATCGTATCCCTACTTTACGGGTATCCGGCGCACACGTTAAACAAAAGCTGCGTGATCAGCAAATTGAATGCCGTAGCTACGCTTATGAACATGGTATAGACAGACCGGAAGACGACCAATGGCAATGGCCTTACTGAGTTAAAACAGTTTCTGTTTGCACCCAACCTTTTGGCTACCAACTTAAGCCGAGATAAATACCATCCCTTGAAGGGATAATATCTGTAAAATTGTCCCGCTTTAATTGGTAGTCAACATTTTTGTAGGAGCGGTTAAAATCTGCTTCTACAAAAATCCGACTTTATTCCAATCAATTTAGATACCGTTCCCAAGCCGTTCCTGATTTGAAAAAGCTTTTTTAAGTTTATCGAACGGCTTAACTTAATGACATTGTTGCTAAGGATACGAACATGACGACAAACAACAAGAAAACCGGTCATATTTCGAATGATAAAGCCATACCGGTAGAGGAAGACATTCGTACCAGCTTGAGCACTCCTGCTCTCAAAAAGGCTATTCTCGATCATTTGATCTACAGCTTGGGCAAGCTGCCAAAAATAGCCACTGAACACTCCTACTACAAGGCCTTGGCACTGACCGTGCGTGACAGACTACAACACCTTTGGGGTCACTCCGTACAAACCTATTTCACAGGCGCCAGTACTGAAAAAGTTGCTTGCTATTTTTCAGCCGAATTTCTCATGGGTCCTCAGCTCGGTAGCAGCCTGGTTAATCTCGGCATTGAGTTTGAAATTCGGCAAGCAGTTGCTGAACTTGGCAAGGATCTTGACGACCTGATGGCTCTGGAAGAAGAGCCGGGCTTGGGTAATGGCGGCCTTGGCCGCCTTGCCGCCTGCTATCTTGACTCACTGGCAACTCTGGAGCGCCCGGCAATTGGTTACGGCATCCGTTACGAATTCGGTATCTTCGATCAGGAGATTCATGATGGCTGGCAGGTGGAGATCACCGACAAATGGTTACGCTGGGGTAATCCGTGGGAAATAGCCAAACCCGATGTAGCGTATTACGTCAACTTGGGCGGGCAATCGGAAAGCTACCATGATCATCAGGGTTCTCTTCGAAAACGATGGATACCACACCATGTCGTTAAAGGCGTGGCTTTCGATACCCCGGTTCCGGGTTATCGCGTTAATACCTGTAATACCCTGCGTCTTTGGAGTGCCGAAGCCTGTGAATCTTTTGACTTTCAGGCATTTAATACCGGCGATTATTACGAGGCGGTGGACGATAAAGTTATTTCCGAGACACTGACAAAGGTACTGTATCCTAATGACGAACCTGAGGCCGGGAAAAAACTTCGTCTGGCACAACAATATTTTTTCGTTTCCTGCTCAATACAGGACATGCTTAATATGCTTGAACTTGCCGGTCTGCCTCTTGAATATTTCCCCGACCGGTTTGCCGCCCAGCTGAACGACACCCATCCCTCGGTCGCTATTGCCGAGCTAATGAGGATACTGGTCGACGAACGTCAACTTGCCTGGGATTTGGCATGGAGCATTACTTTTCGCACGTTTGGCTATACTAATCACACCTTGCTACCGGAAGCACTTGAAACCTGGTCGCTACCCTTGTTTGGTGAACTCCTGCCACGGCATCTGGAAATAATTTACGAAATAAACAGTCGTTTTCTTGATGAGGTAAGGCGTCGTTATCCGGGCGACGATCAGCGCGTAGCCCGACTATCGCTAATCGATGAGAGCGGCAACAAACGTGTACGCATGGCACATCTTGCCTGTGTCGGCAGTCATGCCATTAATGGCGTGGCTGCCTTGCATAGCGAACTGCTAACCACCAGTTTGCTAAAGGATTTTTACGAACTGTGGCCGGAGCGTTTCAGCAACAAGACTAATGGAATAACCCCGCGCCGCTTCATGGTACTGGCCAATCCCAAACTGAGCGATTTAATCACACGCTCGATTGGCGATGAGTGGATTACGCAGACTAATGAACTCAAAAAGCTTGAAGCCTTTGCCGAGGATGCATTATTTCGTCAAGAGTGGCGCACCGTGAAGCAAGCGAACAAGGAAAAACTCGCTACTTATCTGCGTAAACAAACCGGCATTGAACTCAATCCGACTTGGTTATTTGACATTCAGGTCAAGCGCATTCATGAATATAAGCGTCAGCATCTCAATGTGTTACACATTATCACTTTGTACTGTCGTCTTAAACGCAATCCGGCACTCAGTATTTCTCCACAAGCGTTTATCTTCGGTGGCAAGGCAGCACCTGGTTATTTTCTGGCCAAGCGCATCATTAAATTAATCAACGCAGTAGGCGAGGTAATCAATAACGACCCGGATGTTAATAAATATCTGCGTGTCGCTTTTATCCCTAACTTCAACGTCCAGAACGGCCAGCTAATTTATCCGGCAGCCGATTTATCCGAGCAGATTTCTACAGCAGGCAAAGAAGCATCAGGCACCGGCAATATGAAATTCACACTGAACGGTGCCTTGACCATCGGCACCCTTGATGGTGCCAACATCGAGATTCGTGAAGAAGTCGGTGCCGATAATTTCTTTCTGTTTGGGTTAACCGAAAAGGAGGTCGTTAAACTTCAACGCGCAGGTTATCATCCCGCAACCGCTATCGAAAAAAATCCGCAATTGGCTGAAGTCATCCATCTAATCGCTTCGGGTCATTTTTCGCATGGTGACACTGAAATATTCCGGCCTTTGATAGATAATCTATGCCAAAATGACCCCTTTCTGGTGTTGGCTGATTACGCCGACTATATTGCCTGTCAGGATAAAGTTACCGAAGCATGGCAAAATCAGGAACGATGGACGCGCATGTCTATCCTGAATACGGCCAGAGCCGGCAAATTTTCCTCTGATCGGGCAATTCGTGAATATTGCGATGAAATTTGGAATGTCCGAAAAGTCTCTATCAAGTTACCCATTAATGAACCCGGATTTTTAATATGAGCCTGAAAATTTATTTGCTACGCCATGGAGAAACAGAATATAGCCGGCGAGGAGCCTATTGTGGAGCACTCGATCCGGAATTGACACCGGAAGGAAGCCAAATGGCGCAAGCTTTCGCGGATGCTTACCGTTCTGTATCCTGGTCGGCCATTTACGCCAGCCCCATGAAAAGAACGGTTGCAACGGCACAACCTTTATGTGATGTGGTAGGTCTGCCCATGCAAACCAGGGACGGGCTTAAGGAAATTGGTTACGGTGCCTGGGAAGATAAAGAACAGGACGATGTTAGGGTACGCTACGAACAGGATTATATCCGCTGGCTGACCGAACCCGCCTGGAATCCGCCAACCGACGGTGAAACAGCAGTTCAGGTTGAAAGTCGGGCACTCCCGATAATCACTGAAATTGAATCCAACTACAAAAATGGCAACGTATTGGTCGTCTCACATAAAGCCACGATACGCATTATTCTTTGTAGCCTGATGGGAATTGATACAGGTCGCTACCGGGATCGCATTGATGCTCCGGCAGCCTCATTAAGTATTGTTAAGTTCGATGTTCATGGCCCGATGCTGGAAGTTTTGGGTGACCGCAATTATATGCCTGAACATTTGCGTAACCGTGTGGGAACCTGATGACCAGCTTGGTAACACCCATGTCGCTGAAATATGCATTACCGTTACGGCTTTTTATTAAATCAATCAAGCATTATGCATAAATACTTACTGGTCATTAACGCAGGCTCATCAAGTATCAAGTTTGCTATTTACCAAAAAGATGCCTCATCAGTACAACTGATTGCCGATGCTGCCGGGCAAATTGAAGGTATCGGTAGCCAGCCTCACTTTATGGTAAAGACCCCGGATGATTTAATTCTGATTGATCGGGCGCTCACTATCGATGAAGCAGGTGATCACTCAGGTGTCATCACGATCATACTCTCCTGGCTACGTATTTATTTGGCAAATGGAACCTTACTGGCTGTTGGGCATCGCGTCGTCCACGGCGGGCAATACTATTCAGCACCCGTTCTGATTAATCCGGACGTTCTTGCAGAACTGGAAACCCTCATTCCTTTGGCACCGCTGCATCAACCGCATAACCTCGCAGCTATCCGCGCACTACTCAAGACCATGCCATCAATGCCGCAAGTTGCGTGCTTTGATACGGCGTTTCACCGCACCCAACCCGCCGTCGCGCAGCATTTTGCAATACCGCGACACTTTACTGATGAAGGTATACGTCATTACGGCTTCCATGGTCTCTCCTACGAATATATTGCCTCCGTATTGCCCACAGTTGAGCCCGCACTCACTAATGCACGCGTCATCGTTGCTCATTTAGGGAGTGGTGCCAGCCTGTGCGGGCTTTACAAAGGCAATAGCATTGCCACTACCATGGGTTTTTCTCCTCTTGACGGGTTGGTCATGGGCACCCGTTGCGGCAGCATCGATCCTGGCATTTTGCTTTATCTCATGGATCACCACAAGATGGATGCGCGTGCCCTGGAGCAACTGCTGTACCATCAATCCGGCTTGTTGGGGGTTTCCGGGATTTCCAACGACATGCGCCTATTACTTGCCAGTAACCACCCGCACGCAGAGGAGGCCATTGAGTTATTCGTGTATCGTATAGGACGTGAAATAGGCTCTCTGACTGCGGCTCTGGGCGGGCTTGACGCGCTGGTGTTTACTGGCGGTATCGGTGAACATTGCGCCGTAATTCGTGCAAGAATTTGTCATCAGGCGGCATGGTCAGGGCTTCAACTTGACGATGCCGCCAATGAAGCCGGTACTTTGCGCATATCAACTTTATCGTCAAAAATAACAGCATGGGTAATAGCTACCGAGGAAAACTTAATGATCGCACAGCACACACTTGAGCAAGTAAACTCTAATGGCGATAAACAGTGATCATTACCGTGCATTCGTTACCTTCATTTTTGAAAATTGACTTAACTGGGCTGATAGTACCCTATACTCTTAAAAATAATCACCCATAAAAACCTGAGAATTAACCCTCTTCATGGTAATGAAGCCACTTTTTGAGTAACATCACACTATAAAAAACCGGCGATCGACGTGGGTTAATGCACTAATTTTTCCATTAAACATTATAAGCTCACAAAACAGACATTATGAATACTCAAGAACTCTGGCAACGCTATCAGGATTGGCTTTATTTTAACGAAGACCTGGGACTGTATCTGGATGTTAGTCGGATACGCTTTGATGATCACCTTATAAAATTACTGGAGCCCAAATTTGCCCAGGCGTTTATGGACATGGCCGCCCTGGAACAAGGCGCAATTGCCAATCCTGATGAAAATCGAATGGTTGGGCATTACTGGTTGCGCAATCCTGAATTGGCGCCGGCAGATCTGAAAAACGAGATCATAGATAATCTTAACAAGATTGAAGCCTTTGTCGAAAAAGTACACAAAGGTGCCATTCATCCACCGTTAGCGCCCAAATTTACAGACGTTCTTTCTATCGGTATTGGCGGTTCGGCTCTGGGCCCACAGTTTGTGGATGAGGCACTGGCAACCGATTTTCCACCTATGTCCATTCATTTTATCGATAATACCGATCCGGCAGGCATCGATCACATCCTCAATCGTTTAAAAGAGCGTCTTAAAAGCACCCTGGTTATTATTACCAGTAAATCAGGCGGCACGCCTGAAACACGTAACGGGATGTTGGAAGTAAAACATGCCTACGAGCAACAAGGCTTAAACTTCGCGGCCCATGCCGTTGCCGTGACTATGTTGGGCAGTAAAATGGACGAACTTGAACGTATTGAAGGTTGGCTGGCCGAATTCCCCATGTTTGATTGGGTAGGTGGTCGAACTTCGGAAATGTCATCAGTAGGGCTATTATCGGCCTCATTACTGGGAATTAATGTTAGAGCTTTATTGACTGGTGCCAAGGCCATGGATATCGCTACCCGTGTGCCGGAAATCAGACAAAATCCCGCCGCTTTGTTGGCGCTTTCCTGGTATTGTGCAGGTAACGGCAAGGGCGAGAAAGACATGGTCGTTCTACCTTACAAAGATAGCCTGCTGCTGTTCTCGCGTTATTTGCAACAATTGGTCATGGAATCCTTGGGTAAAGAAAAGGATTTGGACGGTAACACAGTTCACCAGGGCATTGCTGTTTATGGTAACAAGGGCTCTACGGATCAGCATGCCTTTGTGCAACAATTACGGGAAGGGGTGGCAAACTTCTTCGCTATTTTTATAGAAGTACTGAAAGACCGAAATGACGCATCAATTGAAGTAGAACCCGAAGCGACATCAGGTGATTTTCTGTCCGGATTTTTACAAGGTACCCGGCAAGCCTTATATGACAATGATCGGGATTCTATTACACTAACAATTACCCAAGTGAACCCCGAAACAGTTGGCGCACTAATCGCCCTGTTTGAGCGAGCAGTTGGTTTTTATGCTTCGCTGGTAAACATCAATGCTTATAATCAACCGGGCGTGGAAGCAGGAAAAAAAGCCGCTGAAACATTATTGAGCCTGCAGCGAAAAATACTGGCCGTTTTAAGAAGTGCTGATCAACCACTAAAACTGATAACATTGGCAGAAATAGCAGAAGCTGGCGATCAGATTGAACATGTTTACAAAATTGTTCGTCATCTTGCTGCCAATAACCGTGGCGTGGTTTTGCACGGCGATCTCGCCAAACCTGATCAGCTAACGGTTAGCTATAGACTTTGAGAAATTAAATTTCAAATTTACATCGCAGTAAGCCCAGACAGATACCATCCCTTCAAGGGATGGTATCTGTTAGCCTCGAAATTATTTATCTGAAAATCTAAACAATAGTTATTAATTTACAGATGTTTAAATAAAAATCTGAGGTATAAATGAAGCGTCCTGTAAAAGACGTTTCATTTTGTCCGACGCCAGCAGCTATCTAATCAGTATTTTTTGATGCAATCTCATTCATCAGCACTTTTTTTAACCAGCACATACCCAAGTCCCCGAACCGTTTGTAAATAGCACGGATGAGTTGGATCAACTTCAAGTAATCGTCGTAATCTCGATATCTGAATATCAATGGAACGACTTGACGGCTTATGATCGCGACCGTCGACAAGGTGACCCAGACGCTCACGTGTCAATGGTACACCGCCTTGTTGCGCCAGCACTTTAAGTAAACCGAATTCACTATTGGTTAAATCGATTTTGCAATCATCCCGGTATAAGCACCGTTGAGAAAAATCCAATCGATATGGGCCGAAATAAAACGGGGCATGATTTGCTTCGGGAATAGCTGCAACCAAACGTGGATTACGTCGCAATACTGCATGAATACGAGCCAGCAGTTCACGCGGATTAAAAGGCTTGGACAGATAATCATCGGCACCGCAATCCAGACCCAAAATACGATCGGCTTCACCACCACTGCCGGTTACCATAATGACGGGAGGGCTATTTTCATCTTCGCTCAGCCGACGACAAATAGACAGGCCATCCTCGCCCGGCAACATCCAATCCAGGATAATCAAGTCGAATGGATTTCTCTCCATTTTTTTGAGCATCTGCTGACCATCACCTGCAATATCGACACTAAAACCTTGATCGCAGAGATAGTATTTCAGCAAATAACTCAGGTGCTCGTCATCATCCACAATGAGTATTTTAAGTTGTAACATTGAGTGTATTCACACATTAGATTAGATTTGAGTAATTAAATTAATTATAACTTTTTTTCCTATATTCCCCCTATTTATTAATATCATTTATAACGAATTGCTACATGCCGATACAATTCGTTATTTTCCATATCTTGTATATTGTTATATTTAGTTACATCACCTAACTATCATCTTGTTACATTTCGTTACATCACCTAACTATCATCTTGTTACATTTCGTTACAATTCAAATAGAGCCATACGTTAATTTTTACTATATCCTAGCCACCAGTCAAGTAAACAAATAAAACTTTTTAAAACAAATTACTAAATAGGCTTAAAAAATCAACTATTTAACTCGCTATAAATCTTTACCCAGCTATTTTAGGGATTAGTATTTATAAAGCACATGGGTATGGCCCATTTATTAAATAACTCTCAATGAGACTCATATGAAAAATAACACTTCACCACTAAACAAAATAGCCGGGCAAAAAGAAACGACTTTACGACGATTCATGCTCCTTGCGGTACCTGCATTATTATTGACCGGATTATCAGCACAGGCAGCGGATTACAATTTCCCTGGCAACTTACCGGCCGTTTGCGCGGTAGTTCCGCTCCCCAGTCAAAATCAATATACCTGCGGCGTATTAACGCTGGGAGACGACGATACCATTAGCGTCACACAGGCAAGCACGATCACCTTCAGTGGGGCATTCACGACCGGTAAAAGAAACTTAATCAATGCAGCACCCGGGGATATTGCTTCTGATCTAACTCTGGTGCTTAATGGCGCACTCGCTGTTGGTGCCAACTCAAAGCTGAACGCCAACGTGAGCGCCACCGCAGCAGTCAATATCGGCCCGACAAGCGTTCTCGGAGGCACCCTCACTACCACCCTTCCCACCGGTGTAGTGACCTTAGGTAGCGATGTCGAGATTGGTGGTAATATCAAGGCCGATAAAGGCGCCGTCACCATTGGTGCCGGCGGCAAAGTGCATGGCAAGATCATCGCCAATGTCGGCGTCGTTACCTTGGGTGCCAACACCGCAATCGATGGTAATATCGATGGTGGTGTTGGTGCTGTGACCACAGGCCCAGGGGTTATGCTGGGCGGAAATTCCTACGGTAAAATCACCACAGGTGCCGGCGTGGTCACCATCGGTGCCAATAACAAGATAGGTAACATTGCCACTGGTGCCGGCGCTGTTACCGTAGGAGCAGGTAGCGTGGTCGGCACGGTAACAAGCCCTACTGGCGTTATCACATTCGGGGGAAATATAGAAGCCACCAGTATCAGCAGCGGTGCTGGCGCGGTTAATGTCGGAGCCTCTAGCCGTATTTGCGGCAATATCGATGTCACCGGTGCTGGCGTCACCACATTGACAACCGGTGTAAAAGTCGGTGGCAACATTAGCAGCGGCGATGGCGCGGTCACGGTTGGTGCCGGCAGCATGATTCGCGGCAATGTCAAGGTCTCCGGTGCCGGCGTTGTCACCATGACCTCAGTCACTCTAGGTGGCACTATTTCTTCTGTCACCGGCGCAATCACGGCAACAACTTCCAATGTCGGAGGCACTATGGCAGCCTCCGGTGCAGGAGTTGTTACCCTTACGGCCAACACCGCTAATCCGGTATTAACTTTATCGGCAGCCTGCGCTTATGTTCCTCCAACAACATTAACAACCTACATTCCCGCTTCTGGTCCTAATGCTGGTAAACCAATAGCACCATCAGATGCTCCAGATACAATAATTGGAACAACCGGTAACGATATCATCACAGGATTTCGTAGTAGTGATACTTTAACTGGTGGCTTGGGTGCCGACCAATTTGTCTACCTCAATGCCGGGGATGGTAAAGATACCATCACAGATTTTTCGCAGGGGATAATAGTCGATCCATTATTTCCATTGGATCCATCTAAAAATACTTTTGATCTGATGGTTAAAGACCAGATAGTCCTGACTACGTTGCTGAAAACTCTCAACTATCTTGGAGTTGATCCGATCGCTGATGGTTGGGTCACTTTAAGCTCTCGAGACACCAACAACGCTATAACGGTTTATATCAAACCGAGCGGACCGGCCTCTGGTCGCACAAATGCGCTGGTCATAGTAAATCCATCTGGCACAGCTGAGGAAAAAGCCAACTTTAAATTAACCGCAGCTGATTTTATTTTCTAAGCGGGTTACATCCTATCTAAAACACCGCCTTCCTGCTCATGGATGGCGGTAACAGAATTTTTAACTTAACAGGAAAATATGATGAAAAAGTTTTTAAAAGTTGCCTCCGCTGTCAGTTTTTGCAGCGTATTAATGATGCTTTCTCCAATATCTGAAGCATCAATGACTAGTTATAGTTACGATTTTGATGGTGTGGCTGACTCTTACGGTTCTCTGCCCGGGTCCCTATTGTCTACTGGTAGTTTTTCTTTTTCATACGACGACTCAGCAGGATCATTGTCTAGCCGTACCGGCGAGGTAAAGATTAATCTATCGGCAATAAGTTTTAACTTTAATAGTAAAACTTATAATTTAACAACGAAGTTTGCGACTGCCACACCAGAAGCCATTTTTATGAACGGAGAATTCCAAGGCGTAAATTACGTATCCGAGACCCTAGCAAATCAGACTACAGTTTCCTTGATTAGCGATACGAGTCCTTATTTTGCCTATGATCAATATAATATGGCATATGAAGTTACTGGCGGTGGCTATGGTGATATTACCTATGTAGATATCACTCCCGCTGCTCCCAGTTCCGTACCGGTGCCCGCAGCTATCTGGTTGTTTGGCAGTGGCTTGGCAGGTTTTGGTATGATCAGCCGTCGTAAACGTCAACTTGCAATGTAATCTGAATTTTTGGCAGCTTTAATTTCTCTGCCGGTCGGGACTTGTAACCCTGACCGGTAAATTTTAAGACCTCAACACCATCAAAAAGTAAGCAAATATTTACAAAATCTATCACACTTTAGTAAAGTGAATTATTGATAATTAAATAATTACTTTTATCGTCATAACGGCTTACGACAATTGATTTGCAATAACTGCGGAGGGCGAAACTTATCCCCTTTAACAGGACAAGAAATATGAACAGGTTTTCAAAAGCCGCTGCCACCGTCAGTTTTTACTGCCTATTGATGCTGCTTTCACCAATATCCGAAGCGTCAACTATTAATTATACATTTTTTGGTGTAACCAATAGTAGTGAACTGGCAGGTGAAGTATTCTCACCTCTTTTTTCATATGATAATTTGACACTATCTAATCCAGGTGAAGCAAGTAATAGAACGTCTGGACTGAACTCAAATTTTAACAACCCTACTTTTGATTTATATACTGCTCTTAAAGAGAGTAATGGTATTTCTACATCAACAGCCAATTTTTTTGATGGCCTGTTTACCGGTCTTATCTACGGATCGGATATTGTCACCGGTCGTCCTACTCTTAGCCGGATAACCGATAACCAGTCTTCTCTTAGCTATTCAAACAAAAAACAAACATATAATCAAACAGTTACAAAAAACCCTGGGGGTGGCAGCAGTAAAAATAATGGTGGCAGCAGTGGCGGTGGCGGTGCTTATACCTACACGACTTCGAATCCTGTTAATTTTTCTGTTGTTGTTCCTTCTTCCATACCGATACCTGCAGCTATCTGGTTGTTTGGCACTGGCTTGGCAGGTTTTGGCATGATCAGCTGCCGTAAACGTCAACTTGCACTGTAATCTGAATTTTTAGGAGCTTTAATTTCGCGGTCGGTCGCGCCTTGTAACCCTGATCGGCGTACATAAAATTTCAATAACCTTTAAAAAGTAAGCAAATAACTGCAAATCCTGTTATAGTCTCGAAAAATTATATATCTGTAATTAAATAATTACTTTTATAGTCGTAACTGCTTACAATTATAGAGTTACGATACCAATGGGGTTTTGCAACCCATTTACAGGACAAGCATATGAACAGGTTTTCAAAAGCGGCTATCGCCTCCAGTTTTTGCTGGGTATTGATAATGCTTTCACCAATATCCGAAGCATCAAGCATTAATTACACATTTTTTGGTGTAACTAGAAGTAGTCAGCTGGCTGGCGAAGTATTTTCGCCGCTTTTTTCATATGATAATTTGACACTATCTAATTCAAGTATTGGGTCGTCTGGATCAAGTTTTAATCCTAAAAACCCTGCTTTTGATTTATACACCGCTATTAAACAGAGTAACGGTATTTCTGAATCAACAGCCAATTTTTATGAAGGCCTATTCACCGGGCTTAATTACTCATCAAATATTATCACCGGCCGTCCTACTCTTAGCCAGATAAACAAAATCCAGTCACCTCCTGCATCTGCGCCAAACAAACCCACATCAAATCAAACAGTTACCAGAAAGTCTGGGGGCGGCAATAATAGTGGTGGTGCTAGTGGCGGCGGTGGAAGTAGTGGTGGCCGTGCCAACACGACTTCCAACCCTGTTAATTTTTCCATTGTTGCTCCTTCTTTAGTACCAGTACCCGCAGCTATCTGGTTGTTTGGTAGTGGACTGGTGATTTTTGGTGTAATCAACCGTCGGAAACGTCAAACTCCACTGTAATTTGAATATTTCAGCAGCTTAAATCTGGATAGCAATCCAAGTTTGCAACTCCACCCAAAAAATTTGAAGACCTCAATAGCTTTTAAAGCTTACCTACTAAAGCAGCATTTGCCTTTATTCAATTCCAATAAAAATACTTTATCTCTACGGCATTAACGGTTAAATTAATTGCATTATTCCAGGCAACTTTCTGACATGCCTGTTTAATAAAAAATCATCTTTCCTTAAAATGCATACAATCAGCCAATGAAAATTAATCTGTTTAATTTTATTAAAGAAGATATATGGCTGATACATGAGCAAAAGCTGTCACTATTTAAAGCGACCGTTATCAAGTCGTTAAAAATTATTATCTTATCTGTTCAGGGCTTCTCCTGTGATCTGTGTCCACTCAGAGCATCGGCATTAACGCTTTATAGCATACTGTCGATAGTGCCTGTTATTGCCATGCTATTTGGCATCGCCAAAGGTTTTGGTTTTGAAGCCATGCTGGAACAACAATTACTTGAGCATTCGCCGGATCAAAACACCATGGTACTGGAGCTAATCAGTTTTGCACAAAATCTGTTGGAGAGTACTAAAGGCGAAGTTGTTGCAGGAATTGGTATTGTTGTGCTGTTTTGGACCATTATCAACGTAATCGGCAACATCGAAGAGTCCTTTAACTTTATCTGGAAAATAGGTAAAGGACGCTCAATCAGTCGTAAATTTAGCGATTATTTATCGCTCATGCTGTTGGCTCCCGTTTTATTAATCGCATCCAGTAGTATTACGGTATTCCTGAAAACAAAAATAACCTGGTTAATTACTGTTATTGAATTGCCGGAATTTGGTACCTGGCTGGTTTTAAGAGGCCTGGCCTTGTCGCCTTTAGTGCTTATGATAGCGTTATTTGCCTTTATCTTTATTTTTATGCCCAATCATAAAATACATTACCGGGCCGGAATAATTGCCGGTATTGTTACCGGCATTTTATATCACCTGTCGCAATGGGCTTATCTAAGCCTGCAAATTGGCGCATCCAGTTATAATGCCATTTACGGTAGTTTTGCTGCCTTGCCTTTATTTGTCGTCTGGTTACAAACAGGCTGGATGATTGATTTATTTGGTTGCGAAATCGCTTTTTTTCTACAGAATTATGAAATTTATCGAAATAATAACCGATTTTCTGATTTAAGTTTCTCCCTAAAAAAAGTTATTGCCCTACAAATTACGCATTTAATTATCAAAAATTTTACGCAATTAAACAAGCCCTTAACCGCTACTGAAATAGCAACAAAACTGGTTATCCCAATAGCGATTATTCAACCGGTATTATTAAATTTAATCAGCAGTCATATTATTGTCGAGTATAAAAATTTAAACGAAGATGATGAAGTTTACCAGCCCGCAGTCGATATCAATATTCTCACTATTAGTTATATTATCGATGCGTTGGAGCAGTGTGGACAAAATCACCTACCGGATATGAATCAGGAGAGATTATTTATGAATGCCGTCAATACCTTCAATAAACTGATGCAAGACTCTGAGCAAAACTGTTTATTAAAAGATATTTAGGTTCCGGTGAGAAACTGCTTTTAGTCTTTCAGAAATTAAATTTCCATTACATTAAATTTTGAGCCCGTACGGATAACATCCCTTGAAGGGATGGTATCCGTTGGCATCGAAATTATTTATCTGAAAGTCTATAGGTAAGACGTAACAGTTTTTATAATGCCGTCACGTCTTGCCTATAGTAGATAGTCTACCTGTAGTATGAAACTTCCTTTACAATAAACTATACGAGAAGAATTTATTTAGTCGCCGGTTTTTCCAGGGCAGGAACGGGAACCGGAACAGCCACTCGTGGTGGAGTGATTATTTTTGCGACAGGTTGTTTAGCTATTTTTTCACGCCGCTCGCCTTCACCATAAAGCGTAAAAGTGGCCATAACAAATAGCGTTGTTATCACAAGAATCATAAATCTGTCAGGTTTTTTCAAAAAGAACAGGGGCCACTGAGGCTTATACATTCCGGTGATGAAAAAAAGGATTGTCCATAATGCCAAGTCGAAGGCGTAATTTACCATTTATATTTACCTGTTAATATTCATTTAGTTGGATTTACATTATTATTATTTAAACGAACAGCTTTTTGCAACATACCAATTTATTTTAACGGTTTTATTTTGTTAAGGTTTAAATCTTTACCGTTATTTAACAAGCCACATCAGGGGCGAGAGTAATAACTGAGCTACCGCCTGCTACCATATGCGACAATTTCGTGGGCAATCTGGCTTAGCGGTAACTCTCGATTTACAGCACCCAATTTTAACGCTTCTTTAGGCATACCATAGACTACACAACTGTCTTCATCTTGTCCCAAGGTACTGGCTCCCATATCAAACATTTCTTTTAGACCTTTGGCTCCATCATCCCCCATACCCGTCATGATGATACCCAGTGCATTTTTTCCTGCACACTTTGCTACCGAGCGAAACAACACATCGACAGATGGACAATGACGACTCACAGGTGGTCCTTCGACAATTTCAACATAGTACTGCGCACCGCTACGCTTAAGCAGCATATGTCGCCCCCCTTGTGCAATCAACGCCCGTCCTGGCATCACTCGGTCACCATTGGCCGCTTCACGTACTTCAATCTGGCAGAGACTATTTAGACGGGTAGCAAAAGCACCGGTAAATTTCTCCGGCATATGTTGCACGATCACAATGCCAGGACAGACACGAGGCAATGCCGTCAGTATAAATTCCAGTGCTTGAGTACCGCCGGTGGAAGTTCCGATGGCAACAACCCGGTCGGTAGTTTCAGCCATGGCGTTGAGAGCGGCTGGAAGAATGGCATCTGCCGTTAATTTAGCAGATACCGTTACCGCAGATGATTTGACCAGTCGGCGTAAATTGGCACGCGCGGCAGCTTTGACTGCAGCCAGCAGATTTTCCGAGTCATCCTGTAAAAACTGTTTAAGCCCTATTTTAGGCTTGGTAACGATACTCACCGCCCCGGCGGCCAGTGCCTGCATGGTAGTTTCTGCACCTTTTCCGGTCAGCGTGGAACAGATGACAACCGGCGTTGGGCGTTCGGCCATCAGCTTTTTCAAAAATGTGATGCCGTCCATACGCGGCATTTCAACATCCAGCACTATTACGTCCGGCCATTGCATCTGCATTCGCACCATGGCGAACAACGGATCGGCAACGGCACCTATCACATTAATACCGGGATCTTGTGATAGGGTTGCTGTCAAAACCTGCCGTACCACGGCAGAATCATCTACTATTAATACCTTTATCTGAGTCATCCCAGGTTCCTGTTTTTGGGTTCATATTCGAAAAGTGGCGACACGTTGCTGTACTTAATCCAAACTTCTCCGCTCCATACTTTAAAAATTACATTGCGATAGCCAATGCCGCCCAGATGTTCGGCCACGCAAGTAAAGCCATATTGATTTACCAGTTGCTGCGCAGCCTGCACATTCTGGAGGCCGATATGGGGCATCCTGTTTTCGGAACTTCGAGGAAACATATTCCCCCCCCCAAATAATTTGACCTGATATTCCTTATGGGGAGCGCCAATGGCATCGATTTTCTTTAACAGCAAGGCAATTGCCTCATCAGCATAACGACCATTCGGAGCAGGTAAATCATCTATCCTGTGATCAATGCCACGTTTAGGGAGCATGTAATGACACATTCCTCCTACCAGCAGTTTAGGGTGCCACAAGGTTATTGAGACACAGGAACCCAGGACGGTACTGATACGAGTATTCCGATTACCAAAATAATAATCCCCGGGCCCAAGAAATACCTTTAAAGGAGCAAAAGAATACATATATCAAGGCTTTAGATAAATGGCTGGTTTTACCAGTCGTAAGTCTTTGGTTATGCCATTCAGCGTTTCGGAATGACCCACAAAAAAATGTCCGCCGGGGCGTAACAACGACAGTAAGCTTGATACCACCTGCCGTTTAGTATCCTGATTAAAATAAATCATGACGTTGCGTAAAAATATCACATCAAACTCACCGATTTTCGGCGCTGTTTCAGTAAGGTTATATTGCTTAAATTGCACACGTTCACGCAGTTTTCGCTCAATCAACAAAGCTCCCTCCTGACTACCTGTGCCTTTAAGGCAATAATTTGACAAATACAGTGGAGGAATTTTCAGCATGGCATCTATCGGGTAAAGACCGTTACGCGCCTTTTCCAGTACTCGGGAACTAAGGTCAGATGCTACCACTTCCCACGGCGCCTGTTCCAGTACTGCATCCAGCAGCATCGCAATACTATATGCTTCCTCACCACTGGAACAGGCGGCACTCCAGATGCGAAAGGTTTTTCCGGGCTTTCGCATCGGCAAAATATGCTGCTGCAGAAAATCAAAATGTTTGGGTTCACGAAAAAAATGCGTTTCGTTAGTAGTGAGCAAATCTACGGCCATTTGTAGTTCTGCTTCTTTATTGGCGGCAGTAATCAGTTGAAAATACTCACCGTAACTCGTCAGTCCATAATGCGTAAGTCGCTTCGCCAGGCGACTAACTACCAAAGAGTTTTTAGCAGGGGACATACTGATGCCGGCAATACGGTAGATAAGGTCGCGAAACTGTGCCAGTTCCTTTTCTTGCACCGTCACAGAAGCCTGGTTAGTCTGGGATATCTTGTATTCAGTCATTTTTAATTCTATCTATTGGTATTGGATATCATTGTTCAGGAAAATTTTTCACGCGTAATTGTTTTTGACTCAAGGTGATATCCAAGAATTAATAGTCCCAAGTGGCGCAGGATTTTGGTTTATTTACACGATAGAAAAATAGGTGCGTAGGCTCTGACTACGTAACTATTTTGACAAAACAGTAAATGAATAAAAAGACCAGCAAGCCGGGTATGTTATTCGCAGGAAATGATCTATATATTTTTAGATAAATAATTCCCGTGTCAACAGATACCATCCATTGAAGGGATGGTATCTGTATAAGCTTTATTGATTAATAAATCGATGTAGCTATTCCACTGACTTCAATTCAATTGCCGAAGTATAACCTTCCCCGGCCAGCCTCGTCATTTCGTCCATTGACAGCACATATTGAATATTTAAAATAATGACAAACTTGCCATTGATCTTGCCCATCCCGGCAATAAAGTCAGCGCGAATATTATTACCAAAGGAAGGTGCCGGCTCAATTTCGTGGGTCGGAATTTCCAGTACAGCATTTACCGCATCCACCATCACACCAACATTCTGGGTCTCCTCACCGGTATTTACTTCGACGATAATAATGCAGTTGCGCCGACCTACCTGAACGGACTGCTTGCCGAAACGGGCACTCAGATCAATCACCGGCACCACCGCTCCCCTCAGGTTAATGACGCCCAGAATAAAATCGGGCATTCGCGGCACCTCCGTCAGTTGACTATGTTGAATAATCTCCTTGATACTCAATATGCTGATGGCATAAGTTTCGCCACCCAGCATAAAAGTCAGATATTGCTGCTGTTCTTCTTGATTTTGACTGCCGGCCACCGTTGCTGGCAACTTTGCTGCGGATGTCATTGCTTTCATGAGCTACTCCTAAAACCTGACGAATTCGGCTTCATTAGGTACCTGTTTTGCCCCTCCCGGTTTTTTTACTGTGGGTTTGAATGGCATTGTCTTGGGAGTCACTGATACCCTACCTCCGTTATCAGCCACGGTAAAAAATGCCATAAGCTCTTGCAATTGCATGGCCTGTCCGCTCATTTCTTCCGAAGTAGCAGCCAACTCTTCCGAAGAACTGGCATTCTGCTGGGTGATCTGGTTAAGCTGATCCATTGCGGTATTAATTTGGGCAGCGCCTGACGATTGCTCTTCAGAAGCGGCAGCGATTTCCTGTACCAAATCGGAAGTTTTCTTAATCGAAGGCACAATCGTATCCAGAAGCTTGCCGGCGCTTTCCGCCATCTCAACACTGCTGGAAGCAAGTTCGCCAATTTCCTGTGCGGCAACCTGGCTACGCTCGGCCAGCTTACGTACTTCGGCGGCTACTACGGCAAATCCCCGGCCATGTTCGCCAGCCCGGGCGGCTTCAATGGCCGCGTTCAAAGCCAGCAAATTAGTCTGATAAGCGATATCGTCGATAATGCCAATTTTGCCGGCAATACTCTTCATCGCACTCACGGTTTCTTTAACGGCAGCACCGCCTTGTACTGCTTGGCTACTAGCCTGAGTTGCCATACCATCAGTAACTTTGGCATTTTCAGTGTTCTGATTGATCGAAGCCGACATTTGTTCGACGGAAGCGCTGGTTTCTTCCACCGAGGCGGCTTGTTCACTGGTCGCTTGCGACATGTTTTGTGCCGTAGCAGACACCTCTTCACTAGCCGAGGCTATATTGGATGCCGCTCCATTAACCTGGCTAATAACTTCTGAAAGTTTGGCAATGGTATTGTTGATAGTATCTTTAAAATCTTTAAGCTGACCCTTGTAATCACCATTGATGGTTCGGGTAAGATCGCCCATCTCCATTGCAGAAAGTACTTCTACGGCTTCATTAACAGGAAGAATAATCCCGTCCAAAGTATTGTTTACGCCTTCGACAATCTTTCGGTAATCGCCCTGATGTTTGCCGGCATCGGCACGTGTTTGTAATCGGCCTTCGGCGGCAGCAACCGATAACATATTGGCATCATTCACCAAAGCCTGAATATTAAACTTGAGTAGCATTAGCCATTCATGAATCTGATCATCATTGGAGGCTTTGCCCATTTCTGCGGACATATCTCCATTAGCAATTCTGGTCACATAAGCAATTAAATCAGACAACCAGCTATGTACGCCATTAACGGCCTGTTTCATCTTGTCATGATCGCCTTTACACAAGATTTCTACCCGCTGGCGTAAGTCGCCACCGCTAATCATGCCCAAAATACGATTACCTTCGCCAATCGGGAGCAAAATGGCATCCAGCATTTCGTTAACGCCGCCAATAACTTCGGCATACGCACCTTTAAATAATGCCGGCTTACCTCGTTCAGATAACAGCCCTTCCCTGGAAGCTTCGGTAAGACGCTGAAGCTCATTCTGCAAGTCTTGCAAGGTGATGGCCACATTGTTGACCGCCTGCTTCATCAGCTCATGATCGCCCTTGTAAGTATGAGCAATCAACTCGTCAATCTTGCCGTCGGAAATCTGTGCAAGAATACGATTACCTTCGCCAATCGGGAGCAAAATGGCATCCAGCATGTCGTTAACGCCGCCAATAACTTCGGCATACGTACCTTTAAATAATGCCGGCTTACCTCGTTCAGATAACAGCCCTTCCCTGGAAGCTTCGGTAAGACGCTGAAGCTCATTCTGCAAGTCTTGCAAGGTAATGGCCACATTGTTGACTGCCTGCTTCATCAGCTCATGATCACCCTTGTAAGTATGAGCAATCAACTCGTCAATCTTGCCGTCGGAAATCTGCGTAAGAATACGATTGCCTTCGCCAATTGGGAGCAAAATGGCATCCAGCATGTCGTTAACGTCGCCAATAACTTCGGCATACGCACCTTTAAACAATGCCGGCTTACCCCGTTCGGACAGCAAGCCATCACTGGAGGCTTCGGTAAGACGTTGAAGCTCTTTCTGTAAACCTTGCAACACATCAACGACCTGAATCAGACTCGTAGCCACTACATCATTTTCAGATCGGACGTTGATCTTCACTGATAAATCACCCTCAGCGATGGCCTTGGCTACCGCCGCCTGCTCATTGATGCCATCAATAGCCAAATTGAGATTATTTTTAATAATATTAAAATCACCATGATAAGTGTCTGTTATTTTTGGCGGTGTATCACCCTTAGCTATTCGATCGACATAATCTGCAGCAATATTCAGCGGCTGAATAATGGCATCCAGCATCTGGTTAACCGAATCGCCAAACTCTTTAATTACACCACCAAGTTGAGTGGTGTTGATACGCTCACTAAGTTCTCCGGCGATAGCAGCGCTGGTGACCCGTTTAATTTCAGCATTGGCTTTTACTTCTGCGCTGCAATCAACCCATTCCACTGCATAGCCATTAATCTGGTTCTGTTTATCCAGCACGGGAAAAACAGTTAAATTAAACGACATATCCAAAACCTGAATAGTTGTTTTGTGCGGCATTTTGCCGGGATCGGCAAAAATGCGTTTTTGCATCTCCGGATCACGATGAAAACTATCGATGCAGACTCCTATTAGCTTTTCAGGCTCAAGACCAGGAAAGACTTTTTGCAGCTCTGTTTTATATTGATTTAATAGTTTAATTAGTGAAGGATTGGTCGAAGTAATTCGTCGCTCAGAATCACAGGTCATCACCGGCGTTACCATATTGTGGAGTACTGATTTTGATCGATCCGCTTCCGCTTCCTGTTTCAATTGATCCGTAACACAACTAAATTCAAATACTCCACCATTAAAAATACCTTTCTGGTCAATGAGCGGCAATAGTGAAACCTGAAAGTTTTCCTCGCCAATCGAAATTATATCGGACCAACCTTTATGCTGTTTACGCAGCAATGAAAAGACCTGATCAGGAATAGCGGTAAACTTCTCAAGGTGCGTACCAACAAGCCGCTGGATATCAAATTCCGGCATTATTTTTTCAAAAACCGGCTGCTTCTCCCTAAGTAGTTTGGCGGTAGACCGACTGATTTTGGAAATAACCAAATTGGCATCAAAAAAAATAACACCAATGCCTGGTTTTTCTAATAACAGTTGGAGTTTGGCAAGCTCATCTTGTTGGTTGCGGTTGAAAAAATAATCAATGACTGTCATGGCGTTTTTCCTGATACAAGTTATTTTATTAAGGTATTAAAAACTAATAGTTACTATTTTGGGATGGTTCAACATCTTGCCTTACTCACTTCACTATGTTGATGCCACCTTTGCCAATTCGGTAATTAACGCTACTTCAGCCAGCGTCGCCATATCGTCCATTGAAAGCACATACTGAATATTAAGGATAATGACAAACTTGCCATTGATCTTACCCATACCGGTAATAAAGTCAGTGCGAATATTGCTGCCAAAGGAAGGTGCCCGCTCAATTTCATGGGCCGGAATTTCCAGCACAGCATTTACCGCATCGACCATCACGCCAACATTCTGGGTTTCTTCACCGGCATCCACTTCGACGATAATAATGCAGTTGCGCGGCCCTACCGGCGTCGGTTGCTTGCCGAAACGGGTACTCAAATCAATCACCGGAACCACTGCCCCCCTGAGATTAATGACACCACGAATAAAATCCGGCATTCGTGGCACCTCAGTCAGTTCGCTATATTGAAGAATCTCCTTAATACTCAATATGCTGATGGCATAAGTTTCACCGCTCAACATAAAAGTCAGATATTGCTGCTGTTCCTCCTGCTCCCGACTGCTGGCTACAGTCAAAAGCGACTTTGCCGCTGGTATGATGGTATTCATGCTCAACTCCTAAAACCTGACGAATTCGGCTTCATTAGGTGCCTGCTTTGCCACCCCCGTTTTTTTTAGCGCCGATTTGGATGCTTTGACCTTGGTCATTGCCCTGCCGGTATTATCGGCTACAGTAAAGAATGCTATAATCTCTTGCAGTTGCGCAGCCTGTCCGCTCATCTCTTCCGAAGTAGCAGCCAATTCTTCCGAGGAACTGGCATTCTGCTGGGTGATTTGGTTAAGCTGACTCATGGCATTATTAATTTGACCTACTCCTGCCGACTGTTCTTCAGAAGCGGCCGATATTTCCTGTACCAGATCGGAGGTCTTCTTGATTGAGGGTACAATGGTATCCAGGAGCTTGCCAGCGCTTTCCGCCATCCCGACACTGCTGGAGGCAAGTTGACCAATTTCCTGTGCGGCAACCTGGCTACGTTCGGCCAGCTTACGTACTTCGGCCGCCACTACGGCAAATCCCCGACCATGTTCACCGGCACGGGCGGCTTCAATTGCCGCGTTCAAGGCCAGCAAATTGGTTTGATAAGCAATATCATCGATAATGCCAATTTTTCCGGCAATACTCTTCATCGCACTCACTGTTTCTGTAACCGCAACGCCACCTTGCACCGCATCACTGCTGGCTTGAGTCGCCATGCCTTCAGTGACTTTAGCATTTTCAGTGTTCTGGTTGATTGAAGCCGACATTTGTTCAATAGAAGCGCTGGTTTCTTCCACCGATGCCGCTTGTTCACTGGTCGCTTGCGACATGTTTTGTGCCGTAGCAGACACCTCTTCACTGGCTGAGGCTATATTGGCAGCTGCGCTATTAACTTCGCTAATAACTTCTGAAAGTTTGGCAATAGTATTGTTGATGGTATCCTTAAAATCTTTAAGTTCACCCTTGTAATCGCCAGTAAGGGATTTGGTCAGATCGCCCATCTCCATCGCTGTGAGAACATCCATGGCTTCATTAACGGGAAGAATGACACCATCCAGGGTATTATTCACGCCTTCGACAATCATGCGGTAATCACCCTGATGTTTGCTGGCATCGGCACGTGTTTGTAAACGGCCTTCGGCAGCAGCAACAGCAAGCATGTTGGCATCGGCTACCATCGCTTTGATGCTGTCACTCATATGCTTCATGGCAACAAGCAACTGTCCGGTTTCATCGGTACTGGTGACTTGAATATCAGTGGTCAGGTCACCTTTGGCAATGTTATTGGCGACATCCAAAGCGATGTTTAACGGACGGCTAATACCACGGGTAATAAACCAACCCATCAACACAATCGCCAGCAAAATCAAAGCCGCAATAATCGAAGACATTCGTGTCGCATCAATTTTGGTTGTGGCGGCGATCTCGGATGCCTTCATTGCCAGATCAACGTTGTATGTCATGTGAGCCTTGAGCGTAGCATTGGTCTTTTCGGCCTGGTCAGCATTTTGTGTCAGCGCATCACGAGCCAGATCGTTTTTATTATCACGGGACAAGTTGAGTGTATTGTCTACGCCACTGAGGTATTTTTTTAAATCCGCTAGATCATCAGCCAGTAACTGTTTGTCTTTATCGTCTGAGACTACGCCTTCATAGTCTTTAAGAGCGCTTAAGACACCATCCTGTGCTTCTGTGATCTGAGTTTCTATATCCGCCATCTTGTTCGGATCGGTATTCAAAACATGACGGTATACGCGGACACGCAAACGGCCAAATGACTCGGCACCCTTTGCCAGCATGACGATACTGGGAATACTGTTGACGTTGGCATAATTGGTTTTCTCATAAACTACATCCATCCTGTTCTGCCCAAACAAAGACAGGCCCACCAGACCCAAAACGGCAGTAAATACCAACAAAATCATCTTTCTAGCGACGGTAACCTTCATTTTACTTACTCTCGGATAAATTAAAAAACAACAGTTGCCTGGCCGTGCATTAACTCTATTAAAAGAATTTATAATCATAATAAACAAGCAATGAGATCATTTCTAATGGCATGATCTCATTGCTTAAATTTTGCTGGCGAGGAATATGCTTTTCACTTCACCAATAAATATCTTACTCAAAGCGAACAAACTCGCCGGTCTATCTAGCCAAGAAGCACACAGTCGCCTGCGTTTTCGAAAACTGACTCTACCCTATTGAAAATAGTTTATTTTATGATGTCGAATCAGCATCGAATAATGAGGAGCGAACTCCGTTAAGCGAGACAAGAGACAGGGAACTCCACTACCCCCAAAACTTGAATGGTTTTATTCCTGTCTACGTCTAATATTTGTTATAGCTGATATCCCGAACTCAAAAATTAAAAACTTGAAGGTAAAGTAACAACTGCGCTATTTTATTTTTGTCGCTTGATCAAGCAGAAGCCCTGAACAATCTTTAATTAACATCGCGCATTCTTACCTGAGGTTATCTGGTTATTTTAGTACCGCCGCAAGGGTTATCTCATTAACCTCGTTTTCATGTTCTATCTGCCCCATCAATCCAGGCACGTCAACGATCAAGGCAACCTCACCGCTACCCAAAATGGTAAAACCACCGATACTTTTTTCGCCTTTAAACAACTTCCCCAGCGGTTTGATTACGGTCTGGAACTCACCCATCAGCTTGTCCACGACTAAACCGGCTTTGTGCTCACCGTAACGCACGACAACAACATTCTCGCGTTGCACCGTGGCACCTTTCATGGCAAAGTGGTCACGCAATCGGCGATACGGCAGCACTTCACCGCGCAGGTTGAGATATTTGCCGTCACCTTCGTCGCTTGCCCAAGCCTTTAATTCGATGCATTCAACGACCATGTCCAGTGGGATGACGTAAGCGGCATTGCCGACGCCAACCATGAAACCATCGATAATAGCGAGGGTGAGCGGCAGTCGGATACGTACGATACTGCCTTGGCCTTCCATGCTGTCCAGATCAACAGTACCGCGTAAAGCCTGGATGTTACGTCGTACCACGTCCATACCCACACCACGACCAGAGAGATTGCTGACCACATCGGCAGTAGAGAAGCCGGCTTCAAAGATGAGGCTGTAGATTTCCTTATCAGTCAGATTTGCACCCTCGGTAACCAGGCCGCGTTCAATGGCTTTTTTAAGAATTTTTTCTTTATTTAAGCCACCGCCGTCATCGATAACTTCGATTACAATGCTGCCGGCATCATGATAAGCATTGAGCTTTAGTGTACCTCTGGCCGGTTTTCCCCGGGCAATGCGCAGTTCGGCAGACTCTATACCGTGATCCATCGAGTTACGCACCAGATGGGTAAGCGGATCACCGATTTTATCGACTACAGTTTTATCGAGTTCAGTCTCTGCGCCACTGATAACCAGATCAATATCTTTGCCCAGTTCTTTACTGACATCACGTACCACACGCTGGAAGCGGTTGAAAGTACCGCCGATTTGTACCATGCGTAATGCCAACGCTGAATCACGAACTTCTTCGACCAACCGCGACAAAGTCTCGGTAGATTCGATAAGCTCCGTCATTCTGGCACTCCTGGCGATCAGATTGGTACCTGCACCGGCAATAATAAGTTCGCCGACCAGATTGATCAGTTCATCGAGTTTTTCGGCATCGACACGAATCAGGTTAGCTTCGTTCTTTTTGTTGTCTTTAACCTGTTTTTGCTTTTCCAATGCAGCAGCGACTACCCTGGGACTTACCAATTGTTGTTCAACCAGCACTTCGCCTATGGGCTGTTGTGGCTCATTACCCTGATCTAATTGAAAGAGAAGAATATTATTGAGCTCTTTGGGAGTTAAGGTGCCGCACTTAACCAGAATTTCGCCCAGACGCATTTCCTGTTCCGGTAATTCCATAATCAGATGTTTATATTCTGAGGTTTTACTGCGCGGCGGCAGTATATGAATTGAACAGTCGCTACGAACAAAATTGAAAATATTCTCAATGGCAAGCTTATCGGCATCACTATCAAAACTAATTTCAAAGCCCAAATAGCACGATTCAGGATCCATATCTTCAGCCGCAGGAATGGCATCAATGATGGTGACCAGTTGCACAATATTGCCCACAGAAGACAGGCAGCGCACAAAAGAAAAAGGATCCATACCATTTCTGAACACTTCAGGTCCAAAACGCAGGGATAAATGCCAATAATCGGTGCCTACCGCATCACTTTCTTCTCTCTCCACCCTGGACTCGTTAGCCATCGGCACTTCTGCTGAAGCGCTAACTTGATCCAACATCTTATCGCCAAGATAAGTCTCCAATTGTGTTATTAAACGTTTACCACGACTGTCGGTATCATCCGATGGGTAGCTGCCTTCAGCAACATGATTGATTAATACACTCAAATGATCGTGAGCTTCAAGAAATAATGATGCCAATATCGAGCTCATGGCGATATCACCGCTACGTACTCGATCCAGAACACTTTCCGAGGCATGGGTAAATACCACAATAGGATCCAGGCCAAACATGCCAGCCGAGCCTTTGATGGTATGCGCTGCCCGAAAAATCGCGTTGATGATTTCAGGATCATCTGCTGATTGCTCGACAATCAGCAGGGCTTCTTCCATTTGTTCGAGCAATTCTCTGCATTCGATAACAAAGGTTTGTAGATATTCATCTGGAATCATATCGATTTACCTTCAACTGTGGACGGATAAACTATCAGCAAAGGATCGCCGAAAAAACCGGCTAAACCGGACAAATCCAAAAGCTTCACCACGACCGGACTGTGGCCGGTAAAACGTACAACTTTGCCTAACGTGGTCGCTTCCTGCTTTATCATCACCAGCAACTGTAGTCCGGCAGCGTCAATTTCGCCGACTTCGGATAAATCCAGCTCCAACTCTTCAGTCACCGATAAATCCACCAGTAATTTATTTTTCAATTCCATAGCGGTATAAATGGTTAACTCACCTTGTATAACAATGCGCTGACTCTGCCGGTTTTTATTTTTCACGTTCGCCATTAACTACTCCAATCATTTATGCCTGAATAAGCTGCGCAACTGCTGCCAATAATTGTGCCGGTTGAAAAGGTTTAACTATCCAGGCTTTTACGCCGGCGGCCTTGCCTTCATTCATTTTTGTGGCCTGAGTTTCAGTGGTCAACATAATAATCGGCGTAAATTTGTAGGCAGGCAGTTGCTTGGCTGCTTTAACAAAGGTGAGCCCATCCATATTGGGCATATTTACATCACTGATGATAAGGTGGATTTTACTACCGTCCAGCTTGGTCAGCGCATCCTGGCCATCACAGGCCAAAATCACATCATACCCTTCGCGGGTAAGTGTGCTATTCATCACCTGCCTGACCGAGGCTGAATCTTCTACAAACAGTATTGTTTTTGCCATGTTGGTATCTCAAAAAAAAGTAATATTGTTTTCATTGGGCTTGATCTCAATCTTCGCCCCATCATGTACCGCAATCTGCTCTTCCATTGTGTAGGTCTTGACCAGATCTTCCAGCCATTGCTCGACATTGACTGAACGAGGTAATCCGGTACCGGTTTCTGTACTATTCAGCGTATTCAAATGTTGTTCGAGTTTGTTCAAATCATCACCAACATGCGTTAGAATCTGGCTAACCCGATCCTGAAACTGCAAAGCCACACAAACATCAGATATTTCATGATTAATCGCATTATTTTCAATACGTAACAGTTCCTCAGATTCAGTTAACCCTACAGCGGCCAGTCTGAATCGCTTTAAAACCACAGCAATAATTTGCTCGGCATTATCCAGAGTCTCTTCATCTTGTCTGGCAAATTTCCGGGAAATTGTCAGCGTACCTTTAATCGCTTCATTGACAGAGGCAATAGTATCGGTAATTTGCTTGCCATAATCGCCTGATGACTGTGAAAGCTTTCGTACTTCAGAGGCAACTACTGAAAAGCCGCGGCCGGCATTACCAGCCTGTGCTGCCTGAATGGCAGCATTAATTGCCAGTATGTTGGTATGTCTGGCAATACTACTGATTTCTGATGCCATATTGCTTAATTGTTCAGTAAAGCCCGACAAGTCCTCGATTGAGCCCAGCAGCTTCCCCTTATCTTCCAGCGAAGCACCCAAGGCCGTGGTGATGGTACCTAATTCCAATTGACTATTCTGTAAGAGTTCAACGATGCCACCTTGTAAATCGTGATCACCACTGACGGCATTTTGAGATGCCAGGGAAGCGGCATCCAAACGATTTGTCAGGGTACCAAAGCGTTGTGCCAAATCGGCTATGGATTCTTCGCTATGCACTCTGGCCATATCAACCTGACTTGCCCAGATAGGTAATACTTTTTGACATAACGAATCCAGTCCATCGATACCCGAGTCTTGATTTTCAGTGCCTGTCGACAACTCATCAAGATGCATGGTTAGGGCTTTGCAGCGTTGTGTCAAACCAGCAATCTGTGTTTCAACAGGAATCGGCAAGATCTCTATTTTTTCTTGATGTTGACCGCCATGAAGCTTTGATAATGTGTCAAAATCTTGGGCTAAACCAGTCAGCAGGGTTTCTATATGCTGTCGTTCTGTCGCAACCCGATTGGTCCCGGCTTGCAAAATTGCTTGCTTATGTGAATTCTGCAAACCTTGGATTATTTCATCATTTTCCTGCTGCAATTTTGCAGACAGATTCTGCTCGATAGCTTGCAGCGACATCCGGTAGTATTTTTTGCTCCAGAAATACAAACCGACAGTCAGGACAATTAATACACCAGCCGTTGCCAATCCATTGATCTCAAAATGCTTGGATACAATAAGTCCTAATAAACCAAAGCCGCTTGCTAACAACAAGGGGAGCGTTTGCCAATAATCATTTCGATACATTTTTATCGGTTCTTTCATATTGCAGCTTCCTGAGTAATCCTTAATTAACAATGTTTATGACTCTATTTAAAATACAGTGAGTGGGTTGCCCCAGATTTTATAACTTTCAGTTCCCGGGATCAGAGCCAAGGCCAAGATAAAAAAATTATTTCTTTTTTCATTAATCATTCTGAATGCTTAATGAATTTGTGGGTATTTTAGTGGTCGCTGGCTAATCCATTAGCTTGAGTAGCGCGGATATTTTCACTTATATCACTTATATTATCTATTTTACTTATTTTACTTATTTTACTTATTTTACTTATTTCGAATGGCTTTTTAGTCACTAATCTGACTACCTCAGCCTTGCTTAACTATATTCAGCTGTTTGTTCAAGCCCGCCCGTTAAAAATATAAATCAGGACTCCTCATAGAGGAAACACAGTAACGCTAACCTGAATAGTTATAAATCAAATATTAACCAAGTTAATGCGATGCTAAACATTTGAGAAGAATAAATTAGCGGAATTTAACAAAAAATCAGAATGGCGCAGAAAAATTTTCAAATTATTATTAAAATAGCAATTGCCATTACTCGCATCAGTTTATTGCAATATTGGTACAAAAAATTATTTTTATATCACATTAACAGAATCTCTTTTTATCAGGATAAATTCTATACTGCCTGTATAGCCAGATCTTCTGCAAAAAAAATAGTAAATACTGAACCTTATAACTTCAGGTAATAAAAAAGCATCCATAATGCCAAGTCAAAAATTAAATTTACGCGTTATATTTATTTACCTGCTAATGTTCATTTAGGTAAATTTACATTACTATCTGATGTTACGCAGTCCGTAATTTTTGCAGCTCTGCATAAGCCATTTGGTTCGCCTTGATGAATAGCTTAGTTCGTAATGCAAAATGATTGGCCTTGTGTTTTATCTTCAGACATTCCAGCTTGAATACCGCGTAAATGGACATAAAAATATGATTGTTCTGTGTGGTGATGGTACGGGTTGGTGACTTCGCCAAGCCCGCATTGGATTTTAATGATTTATGAAACTCCTCAACTTTCCACCGTTTTTGGTAGATCGCTGCGACTTGTTCGCCATTGCACGTTAAATCACTGCACACCAGATTCAATAAGCCAATGCTGCCGTCTTTGTTTGTAAAGATTCTGCGGACAAAAAGCACCTCATGAGGGAAACCTTTCATCCAGCCGCGCACTGCTTGTTTATCTGTCAATTCCAGTTGACTGATTCGTACAAAGCGTCCTTCTTTTTTGTCTTCTTCTGTTAACGCCACCAAGCGGTTATCTTTTAGAGCGCTGATAAAGTGCTTGTCTTTTTTCAAAATAAATTCAAAATTCTCCTTCGCGGCAAACCAACTGTCCGTTAACACATAGCGAAACTTGATGGCGTTCGCCACGCAAGTAGCTATCATCTCTCGCATCAGCTCATTTTTTGTGACATTACTGGCTCGTTTGATCTTTCGAGTCAGTACATCACTAAACTGGCGGGGTTTGCGGACCACTTCAAAGGCTACGGGAATTGACACATCTGCACTATGATATAGGGCATTCAGTAGGTTAATTCCTTTCACCGAACGCCCTTTACAGTGATCAAAGTGCCAGCACATGATTTCATTCTCATCTGTCCAGGTCTTCTCTTGGATGGTGTCGTCAAATATTAGGCAACCATCATCCTGCTCTATCTGGCGTACTGTCGATTTAACTTGCCCCCAGAGATCTTTGGAAGTAAATGCTTTTGATGCCAGAAAACGCGTCATCTGATCATGGCTTATATCGCCCTCTATCATTGCAGATAGTCCTGTTGCCGTTGCAAACCCGTTATTGCAAATCAGGTAGTCTGTGTATAATTCTAATTTTATTTTTTCCATTCTGAAATCATACGCTTTTTGAGAGGTGGCTGCGTAACATCAGTAAGAACTTCAAAAATGGGCAGTAAAACCCTGTTATGAAACATAACTAATTGAAATATAAAATATAATATTATTAATTAGAGTTATGAATTTTAGTGCAGAGTAAATATACTTAGCGTTCAATGAGTTATATAAAATATCATTAGCAATTTCGAAATCGATATTTCCTTTATAGACCGCTAACGACAAGGGCTACAGGGGTGTCGTGGAACAAACCGTTCCTTTGGTTCAATAACCCCATTACGTACCTCCTCTGAACGCCGTTCAGTCACGAATTTTGGCACTACTTGGTTTCCCAGTCGGAATTTATCACGTTCTGGGGCGGCAATCTGGGGAAGTGGGGGCTAAAATGGGCGAACTGTGAGTTACCATGTCGGAAAATACTTGTTTTCCGTCACTTAAAAAGTTTGGCTTTGACTGCCTCCACCGGTTTTGCTTGCTCTCCATGTAACCGACTTGGATGCTGAAAAACTGATTTATTCAACAACGCTGTCCAACTACCTGTCGTCCTTGACAGCTATCTAACGAAAAAATTTTGCTCTTTAATAACCCCATTATTACCACGATGGGGAATCACATGAATATTATTGCAGGACCTTTAACCAAACTTACCAAAGAAGTTATCGACGGTTTTACAAATGACGTAGTTGAAAAACTGATTTATTCAGTAACGCCAATAAAAAGCAATGGGGTAAATATAAGCGTAGAAGTGAGCGTAGAGCAAAAAAATCATTGGAAAAAAGAATTGTGCAATTTAACCCAACAAATCAAAAGTGCTAGTGATATTGAATTACTTGTTGATGAGGTTTCGATGATAGCAGGAAAATATCTTGGCGATCTAAAATTAATAACAAAAGAGTTAAGAAATGGCAAAGGATATGTGGTAATTCGGGGCTGTCCTGTTGATGATGGCTTGAATGAACTACCTACATCAATCAGTAGACCAAAAAATAAGTCATTTATTTCTGAATCAGTATTACTGGGAGTAACTCACGCCATAGGCTTTAATCCTTATGGTTTTAAACAAGAAAAAAATGGTGCTTTAGTTCACGAAATAACGCCCGTCACAGGAAAAGAAGAAACTGCCTCAAGTAACGGTATGGTTGAGTTTATGATGCATGCTGATGGGGCATATTTGTCACGAGACATTCGACCAGAAACTTTATCCTTGTTATGTTTAATAGATGAAGAAAATACAGATACAAGGTTGGTAACAATAAATAGCATATTGTCAGAATTGGAACCTAAATCACTAGAAATGCTGTCAGACCCAAATTTTT
The DNA here is from genome assembly GCF_025583945.1 of Methylobacter psychrophilus. Taxonomy (GTDB): domain Bacteria; phylum Pseudomonadota; class Gammaproteobacteria; order Methylococcales; family Methylomonadaceae; genus Methylobacter_C; species Methylobacter_C psychrophilus. The sequence continues at coordinate 24,706 of NZ_JAOEGU010000007.1, read as the reverse complement.
TTCATGTTCCACCAAACACATTCGATGTGGGTGATGAAGCAAATTCATTGGGATCAATTTTGGATAAAGTTGATGGATTATGGGAAATGAAGGTTGCTACTCATAGTTGTGAACCGAAAACGTTGGCTGCAAAAATATCCCTAAAAGAGTTTATTAATGCCGCAGAATCAAATGTAATCGCGCACTCGTGGAGACCTGGTGATTTACTCATATTCAACAACTTTCGCTGCTTACACGGACGCGGTGAAATAAAAGGTAAACGTTGGCTTCAACGTTGCTATGGTTCTAGAAAAGTTAATGTTGGTGAAATTATTAATTTAAACCTAAATCCAGCATGCCCTGAAACCCAGGTAGTAACCCCTGCTTTTTGACGCTCAAATTTTATTTTTTAAACCCGCCAACGCGGTTATATCTATGTCTTTATGATATTTGATCATCGATACATCCGAAATTACAAAAAAACACGAAGATTTTCTGGCGACAGAACCTTTGTATTTATTCAACAATGCCATTTTTAACTATTGGAAAACACTCAGAACTCTGCGCACCTCTGCCCCCAATTATTCCTAAGCCTTTAAAAAGGCCAGAACTAAAGGAACAACTGCAATCGCTAAAAGCGTACTCGCCATCACAGCTGTCGCTGCTTTTTCAGGGTGAATATTTAAGTCATTTGCAATGACAACGGTATTACCAGCCATCGGTACACAAGCCATCAATAATATAATAGATTGTTCCACATTATCCATTTTGGCTGAAAACAAATGAAGCACCAAAAAAGCAAGAGATGGCCAAGCCACATATTTCCAACCCAAAGCAGCACTTAAAAACCGCCAATCGACTTCTAATTTTTTAAACCTTGCCATGGTCAAACCAATAACCATCATGCCCAGTACGCTGTATGCTCCCTTAAAATTGGATAGCCCGCTCAAAATAACAGGATGCAAATGTACTTCCAACATACGCAATCCCATAGCAAGGACAAACGCATATAAAACCGGCATACCAACGATTTTTTTAACACTTTGCGAAACGGTGTAACTACCACGTGACGTCAGATAATAACCGTACGAAAACTCGTATAAATTAACTCCTAAAATGATAAATACTGCAATCGCAGCTCCTTTAGCATCAAATAAATCTAAAGCCAAAGGTAACCCAAAATAGCCTGTATTTCCAGTACCTCCTGCAAAAGCAAAAAGATTTGTTGTGCTGTCACGCCACAATAATCGTCCCAGTTGCAGCGCAATAGTTGCCATCATGCAACAAATTATAAAAGCACCGAAAGTATAAAATAGATAATTTCTTCCATCTGGCGCTTGTAGTACCGATACGAATATTACAGCAGGCGATATGACGTAAACCAGTAACGTTGATATTTCCTTATGGCTAATACTAAATTTTTTCCCAACGCCTAAACCAAGAACCGCAATTGCAACTAAAAACAGTACCCTCATTAAAAGCTCTAAATTAGTCATGAAATCCTCACGAAAAATGGTACTAAACGTGCCGTTTAAATAAAATTTACTTAATTTGTCCAACATCAACTATCCTGTCCGGCCTTTAATCGGGAATTTCAACCCAGCAAGCTATAATCCATTTTCCATCATCTAGCTTCGGCGCACCTGCGCGATGGATGTGATACCCAGCACGGCGAACTATCCGCTCAGCACCTGTGTAAGACACTAACAGTAAGCGTTTTGCGCCCTGTTCCTTGGCCGTTTGCATGACGGTTGATAAAATATTCAGTGTAACGGTAGATGATATTTTCCCGTTGCTAGTTGAGCTATTGATAAGTCTCAGTGGGTGTGTTTTGACGGGGCTAAAGTCCACGGCAGCGAAACGGGAAAGCTCCCAGATCTCGTTTGACTTTGGGGGTGGTAGACCATTGAGTAATTCGGGAAAAACTTCTTCTAGTAGGTAGGGTCGGGTAGTAGGCAGCAAGCGAGCGCAGCCAATGATGTCTTTCTGTTGATTTCTGGCGACGACATAGAGCGTATCTGGTCGGTCAAATTGATCCAGTTCTATGCCTTCTGGCGTCCCTAAATTCCAACCCAACTGTTCAACGAAAACTTTGTATCGGTAATTTGCAAGGCTGACGATAACTTCTTTAGTAAGTTTGGTTGCAGATCCTACAATAATATTCATGTAATACCCCATCATGACAACAATGGGGTATTAAAGGGCAATCTTTTTTTGTTAGATAGCTGTCAAAAATAACAGGTAGTTATGAATATTTTGATTGGATATAGTTAAATATTTCTTCTTGCCAATTTAGGGTGTTTAACCAGAGGCCAATTATAGTCAGGCTTTCTTCTTCGCTTAAGTCATGCTGCTGGTTATTTCGCAACAAGATATTGCTAAATGGTTGCCCGTCCATGCTATAGTCTGTCGCACCTATCCGGTAATCCACTAGCCAATCCCAGCCTACGGAGATGCTAGGTTGGGATTGGCTAACCCATTCGGTATATCCTTTAATCTCAGTGAGACTGGTTGCACTGCACACATTTAGGATGTGTTCGGTGTAAAGGTTTGAGTGTAGATGATGTAATTGCAGACATGTCAATTGCGCCAAGGTTAATCGAATATATCCATCTGTTGAAAGTATCGGTGTGAATGGTTGGTGTCCTTTATTTAAAATAAGGTTATTGTTTCTCATTTATAGAGTTACCGAGTAATTAGTGGTGAGAACAAGAATGTGTGTAATGTTGTATATTACACTATTCAAACTTGAGCTTGGTTTTTGGATATAAAGTGCTGTTTTTAGGGGCAAGAATAATAATTTCCAATATAGCTTAGACCGTTATCAACAATAAACGTATTGTGAACTTTGGCAGCTAATAGTTTTAGAATATGAAAATACAACCTTGGCTGGATGAGCAATGGCAGTCCTTATTAACCACTCAAAATCAGCACGAGTTATTACAACATTTAGTTAAAGCGGCTAAGCTGTTGGGTTTTGACCATTGCTCTTTTGTTTTGCGCGCGCCGTATCCGTTGACCGCGCCTAAGGCACTGTTAATGAGTAATTATCCTGTCGTTTGGCAACAGAATTATCAAGCAAACAATTATATTTACCAAGACCCAATTATGCTGCATGCTTTGTGTTCAACCTCACCACTTAGGTGGTCTGTTGAACAATTCAAATCACCTTTTGGGGAGGAGGCACTGGCACATGGTATAGGCTATGGCTGGTCTCAGGCTCATTACAATACGCAAAGATTTATAGGGGTCTTCAGTTTGGCAAGGACACTTGAATCTATTAGCGCCAACGAGTTGACAGAAAAAACTCCGGCCTTATCTTGGCTAACACAGTTAGCTTATGCGGGTTTTTATGCTTTTATGGCACCTAAGTTAACGATGGATTTGAACATTAAACTTACTGAACGGGAAAAAGAAGTGCTACGCTGGACGGCAGATGGCAAAACTGCCGGAGAAATAGCAGATATTCTGATTCTTAGTGAGCGTACTGTGCATTTTCATATTAATAATGTGTTGACTAAGCTCAATGCCGCGAATAAAACGGCCGCTACCGTACAAGCGGTGGTGTTGGGGCTGATTTAGGGATTTAAAGTCCAACGATACGAAAAGTCCCGCTATCCTGACATAGTCAGTTGGGATTGACACGGCATTCGGGGTAAATACCCCGTTAAGAGATTTGTTGTCATATAATCATCTGAAAAAATGTTTATGGGATATTAATTAAATTAGGGTGCTAATAACTACCTTCGCCAAAATTTAAGCTGCTCTGGCATGAATCCTGCCAATTTATGCGGCTTGGAAGATATCGTCGTCAATTAAAAATATGTTATCATTTTTACTCAGCGAATTGATAATCCGCTGCGTGTATTTTCGGGTTCTGAAGATGATTTTCAAATCCAGCATACTGCCTGTCACTTTTCAAAGTGGGGTTAATTAACCCCAAAAACGCCGACTGGCATCATCCCAGGTAATATTAGTCATCACCAAGGCTTGCAGGTATTGGCCGCCGGTTTCATCATATTTTAACTCTTGGATAAAACCGAATTGGCTATCAGTCAAATTAAGAACATCCGTTAATAAACTGTTGAATACAACCTCGGCCGGTTTTGATTTGATATAAAGTGCTTGTAAGCGATTGATGCAGTCTAATATTTTCATAAATACCTCGTTGGGTTTGTTAGATAATAAATGACTTAATCGCCAAAAATCAGGGTTGTCTAAGGTTGCTTTTAGGGGGCCTGTGGAAGAACCCCCAAAAGTGTTCGTTCTAAGTTATGTTGTTTAAACTCACCTAAAAATAGCCAAGTTAGCATCACCTTGCGTGAAGAGTGGTTCGAGTTCTCTCAGGTGTCCTATCGCAATGGCTTGACTAAATTCTTCAGTTAGACGACTCGCGTTTCCAAATGCGAACGTTTTCATTCCGGCCCCAATACCCGCTTTAATGCCAGGCAAGCTATCTTCAACAACGGAACACAGGCGTGGTTCTACCTTAATTTCTCGGGCAACCTCTAAATAGATACGTGGATCAGGCTTCCAATGTCCTATTTCGTATGAACTAAAAATTTGCGATTCTGAAAAATATGGTAATAGTCCTGTAATTCGAAGGCTATTCTCAATTTTTACTCTTGGGCTACTTGAAGCAACATATAAACTTTCAGATAAATAATTTCAATGCTAACGGATACCATCCCTTCAAGGGATGAAATGGATTGATGTTGGCAGAAAAGTCTATAACCTGCTCTGGAAGACAGCCAATATGCTGCGCAAACCGATAAATATTACCGCCGTGGTCCATAATTAGTTTTAGTTCGTGATATTTTAATTGATGAATAACTGTGCGACAGCAATTGCATTAGACGCAAAGTAACAATGGAGATAGCTGGCCGTTAATCTTTTTAGCTGAAAAATGCTTTCACCTGAAGAGGTATTGTATAAGCGTTCCCCCTGAGCAATAGGATGAATCGGAGTTTCAATTAACGAATGGTGAAAAGTGTGACCGCGTATTACTCCCCCCGGCATCGGTGCGGACTGATAACCCAAGCCTTGCAAACGGTTTTGCATGACCGCGCTTCCAGACATTAAACCAACCATATGTCCATATTCACCGGCTTTATTAGTGATCGATTCTAGTAAATACAGTAGTCCTCCGCATTCAGCGTAAATCGGTTTGCCTTGCCGAAAGTGTTCTTGTAACGCCAACTTCATTGCTAGATTATTTTGCAAGGCTAACAAGTGTAGCTCTGGATAACCACCTGGCAAATAAAGGCTATCAACGTCTGGAAGTTTACTGTCTGTAAGCGGAGAAAAAAATTTTAGAGTCGCCCCCATTCCTATTAGCAAATCCAAATTGGCTGGGTAAATAAATGAGAAAGCATTATCACGAGCAATACCGATACGCACATCTGAGAGCAACTTTGGTAGTAAGTTTGATTCAGGCTGAGAAAATGCAACTGCTTTTGGTAAGGCTGCCAACTTTGTCAAACCAATAGCCGTAGCTGCTGCAGATATGCGCATTTCAATATCGCTAATTTCATCAGCTTGCACCAGTCCCAAATGCCGTTCGGGCAAAACAAATTGCTTATCGCGCGGCATACCACCCAAATAACGAATAGTGGACGGCATGCCTTGCATGATCATTTCAGTATGTCGATCACTGGCAACGTTATTGGCTAAAACCCCGGCGAAATTTAAATTTTTCCGAAAGTTAGCCAGCCCGAAGGCAATAGCACCGAAGGTTTGTGCTGTTCCTGTGGCATCAATTACGGCTAATATTGGCAGCGAGAAGTGTTCAGCAATATCGGCACTACAGGGATCTCCATCAAACAAGCCCATAACACCTTCAATCAAGATTAAATCTGCCTCTAGTGCTGCTTCGTATAATAGGCGTTGGCATTCAGCTTTACCTAACATCCAGAGATCTAATTGATAAACCGGCAAACCACTTGCGTGTTCCAATATCATAGGATCAAGAAAATCAGGGCCGATTTTAAATACTCTTACTTTACGGCCTTGATTGACATGGTAGCGAGCTAGAGCGGCAGTAATCGTGGTTTTTCCATGGTTTGAGCCAGGTGCTGTAATCAATAACGCAGGGCAATGACATGATTGCGAGTTAGAAGGCTTCACTATAAGTCGTTTTATTGCCATTGCGTTGCTGTCAATTGTGATAAGAGTTCTGCTACCTTGTTACGATTGAGATGATAACCGATAAAAACAATTTCGGAGACTTGCGCTGATTTTTTTGCGGCATAACGGCTGATGACCATGCGAGTACGCACGCCTTGCACGAGCAGCGCATCCTTCGGATTTTCTGCCAGTATAAAACCTTTGACGCGTAAAACCGGTTCCGCCTTGGCCGTTTCCGTTAGTGCCATTTTAAGTGCTTCCGGTTGTTGCGGGTCCGGACTGCGCAGCACGAACGACAACCAGCCGGAATCCTGTTCATGAAAATGTTTATGCGTCGCCAGACCATGACTGTGGCTAACCAGACCGGAATGTGCATGACCGTCAACCAAGCCATGATTGCTTAAAAGTTTGGTATTGTCGCCAGACATGGAGACTATCGGCGTAAAACGGTGGTTATGCGTTAACAACGTCGGCTGATGCAGGCGCAATCCCAAGGCCAGACGAGTATCCAGTTTTGCCTGATAAGCCAATTCCAGAAAGCGTACATTGGGAGCCCTTTCACGGATGCGCGTTTCAGCAGTCAGCAAATCATCTTCATCCAGCCTATCGATTTTATTTAATACCACAACATCGGCGTATTCGAGTTGCTGTTTAAAAAGGGTTGCTACGGCAACTTGCGGATTAGACATCATTTGGCAGTCATCGAATTCATCGGCCAGCAATAACGGGGTATCAACCACGGCTAACGTTGCATCAAGAATGAAGCTTACCGCCAGTTCGGGCGTTTGCAATAATTCCATAACCGCTGAGGGCAAGGCCAGGCCAGATGTTTCAATCAAGACATGATCGACCTGCGCACGGCGTTCTGCAATGGCTAGCAAGGTAGGAACAAAAAGGTCATCATCACTGTATGCAATCAGGCCGTGTGCAAAATCGTGAATCCGAATGTGCTCATTGCCATCAGCGCTGTCACGCATTAGCGCGCCGTCGATGGCAACTTCACCAAATTCATTGATCAGCAATGCGAGGCGTCTGTTCTGTCTGACTTTAATCAGGTTACTCAGCAAGGTCGTTTTACCTGAACCCAGAAAACCGGTGACGATGGTAACGGGAATCAAGGCATTCATGCTGGGTGTTGCCATATCTGTGCGTGCTTGACAACCTCATCAAAATTCGAAGTGATCAGCGGATAGGTGAGTTGTGGACGTTGAATGACCAGTAACGGAATAGCCAGCGCCTTTGTTGCGGCGACTTTAGCCTGATAGCCGCCCGCATCGCCGGAATCCTTGGTGATGACGCAATCAATCGCCCAATCACGCCACAATGCCTCATTGAACGCCTGCGAGAACGGCCCTTGCATTGCGCAAATATGGCTACGCGGCACGCCCAAATCGATTGCACGCTGAATAAAATCAGGTTCAGGGGTAACGCGTACAAACCATTCGCATATGTCCGCATCCGGGGCTTTAAGAAACGTCGCCAAATCCTTGGAACCCGTAGACAGAAAAATGCGCCGACCCAGAGCCATGACTTGCTCAGCAGCCTGTTCCGTGGAGCTGCACAATAGTCCGGAATCTGTTGAAAAGGAACTGGCTCGTTCATAGCGCAAATAGGGAATGCCAAGAGTTTTCGACAGCCCCATCAATTGTTCCGACATTAAGCTGGCATAAGGATGGGTCGCATCGATTAATCCCCGCGCCTGATGTTGCTGCAATGCCTGCTTGCGCGCTTCAACGCCTTGCTGTCCGGCCCAGACGGATACGCCAGGACAATTCTGTGCCGCTATCTCACCACCATAGCCGGTGGCCGTGGACACCACAACGGGATAACCTTGATCGGCCAACTGACTGGCAAGCGCATTTCCATCACTGGTTCCGGAAAAAACCCACAGTGCCTGCTTTGGTAAATCCTCGGCAACCGGTTTTGCGGTAGTGGATTCCCAAGCGTTATAGCCGCGTGGTGTGAATATAAATCCCCGTTTACGTTGGGTAAAGCGATTGCCGATTACGATGGTGGTGAGCATATCAAACTGCAAGGACGGCAGATCCTCTAAATGATGAATGCTGACTTCCTGACCGGGGCGATAAGCGTTACGCACTAGGCCGCACAGCGTTTTCGGTGATTTCGATTCCAGCATGATAGCCAGGATGCGATAAACGCCTTCCTGCCTAACCGCACTCTGCACGTTATAAAGTACGCAGGCCAAATCGGCCTGGGCAATATGCCTGCCGCGCTGCTCAATCCAGTCCCATGGACATAACAAATCGGATAAGCTCAGTGTGGCAAAGTCGTGTGACAACGGCGAGCCCAACAATGAGGCACAGGCATTGGCGGAGGTAATGCCTGGGATCACATTGACGTCGTATTCGTCATCCTCCCGCATTTCATCAAACGCCAGCGCCGCCATGGCATAAATGCCAATATCGCCACTGGAAATTAAGGCTACTTTTGCACCGCTACGGGCTTTTTCAATGGCCAGCAAGGCTCGCTCGCGTTCCTGAGTCAGTGGTGGCGTGTGAATTTCCTTGTCTTTTATCCAAGGTTCAATCCAGCGTAAATACAGATCATAAGCTACGATCACATCACTGTCCCGCAATGCCGCTTCAGCACGGGGTACGATCAAATCGCTAAATCCCGGTCCTACCGAAACCAAATTTAAAACACCTTTCATTCTTTTATCCACTAATTGTTAATCTGTAATATTTAAAAGCTATCACCACGAAAGACACGAAGAAAAAATATAAAACTTCGTGCTCTTCGTGTCTTTGTGGTGAATTATTCCAGCCGGGTAGGGTGTGCCATGCGCGCCTTTTTCGATTCATGAATCCCTTGGCGCGCGAGGGACGCCCTACTCAACCATTTACTGATTATCTTCAATCACTGCCACGGCGACGCCGTTTAGAGCCATTTTAGGTACGATCAACTTGCCGCGCGGACTGGCAATCAACGCGCAAGGTTCGCATACTCCGGGCAAGCCGACATTCTGCTGCACCCAGTCTGAAGCTTTGGTTATCCACGGCCGTGCCGCCACGGTTGCACTTGCCAAGACGCGTAACGGCAAATCGTGCTGTTCGCAAAACTCCAGCAGACCGGGTTCATTTGCCTTTAAGTCTATGGTGACCAACTCACGCACTTCGATTAACTGCCGCTCACCCAACGCCTGTTTTACGGCTGCGGCAATTTGTTCGACTGATACGTTTTTACGGCAACCTATACCGACAACCAAGGGTTTCAAGGCTTCGGTTGCCGTAGTGATCACCGGCACCGCTCCGATAGCATTGGCGACACGATAAGCCAGGCGATTGGCGCCGCCTTCATGACCTGCCAGCAGCGAAACGGCAAAACGTCCGGCTTCATCCAGCACTACCACCGCCGGATCGGTGTGTTTGTCCTGCGCCAAACCATCAAGGAAACGTACCGCAATGCCGCTAGCCGCTATCATAATCCACTGTTTGTGTAATCGGTAGACAGCGGCGAACTGGTCTTTCTGCGTGACAGCCGGATTCAGCCAAGGCCGATAAAGCATACCCCCCAATTGGTTTTGTAGTACAGTTACAAGCGTTTCACTTTCCGGGCGGACTAGCCAAATTCCAAGTCGTGGATTCATTCCTCTGTCGTCGTTTTCTGCTTCTTTACTACCCGAAAAATATGTGTGTAATCCTTCGCATATAAGCGGGATTCTGAAGGTACATGATCACTCAGCGCTTCGCCTACCAGCAACATAGTCGTGAGATTCCAGTCACTGTTTTTGATCTCGGCAAGCAGTTGGCCTAGCGTGCTTTGGTGGGATTTTTCCTCCGGCCAGGTAGCCCGATAAACCAGGGCGACCGGCGTATCATCGGGGTAATGCAGACGCAGATCGGCAACTATCTTATTTAAATGCGGACCCGACAAAAAGATACACATGGTTGCACGGTGTTCGGCCAGCAGCGCAATCGATTCACTGTCCGGCACGGCTGAGGCACGTCCTGAAACACGCGTTAGAATAATGGTTTGTGATACTTCCGGTTTGGTCAGTTCGGCTTTGATGGCCGCCGCTGCCGCAGTAAACGACGACACTCCTGGGATGATTTCATAATCAATAGCCAACGCATCCAACCGACGCATTTGTTCGGCGGTAGCGCCATAAATAGCGGGATCTCCGGAATGCAGGCGTGCGACATCGATGTCTTGTTCCAGTGCGCGTCGATAACAGGCTTCCTGTTGCTCAAGATCGAGCTGGGCGGTATCGATGATTTCGGCATCGGCGTGGCAATGCACCAACATGTCTTTCGATACCAATGAACCCGCATACAGAACCATGTTGACCCGGCCCAGAATGGCAGCGCCACGCAAGGTGATCAAATCTGCGGCACCGGGTCCGGCGCCGATAAAATAAACTTTCATGAATGTCTTTTCTCTCTGGGTGTTTTACGAATCAGTAACGTGGCAAGATAACCCATCGCGTCGGTTGCGTTTAAACCGCCTACATCGGTGGACAGCAGTTCATCCTCCAGGCCTATGCGACGGGCAAAAGCGCAGTGTTCAGCAATGCCCATGTTGCGCAATAAATCCAGCACCCAGGGCAGACGTTTGCCTATTTTCATCAGTACGATAATGTCATGGGTTTCGATATCGCCGCACAGACTGGCTGCATCCTCCGGACATGGTAAAATCAGCGTGCGCTCCTTGCCTTCGCCTAGCGGCCAACTCATTGCTGCCGCTGCTGCCGCATAACTGGTGATACCCGGAAAGGTACGCTGCGGCAAGGTCGGCAACAGTTCTTGTAAAGCCGCCAGGATATAGCTATAGGTGGAGTAGGTCAGCGTATCGCCGATGGTCAGATAGGCAACATTAAGTCCGGCGCGTAACTCGACCGCTATCGTTTCAGCTAATTGAGCGTAATGCTCACTGAGCACCGAGCGATCGGTATCCATGTGAAACTCAATTTCCCGTATCCGCTCCGGCGCAATGGCGATGCCTGTAAGACACCGCAACGCGACCGAGCTTTCGGAGGTTGTAGCGCGCGGTACAAAGACCAGGTCGGCCTGATGCAAGGCTTCAACCGCTGCCAAAGGAATGTAACCCACTGGCCCCGGTCCTACGCCGATGCCCCAAAATGTACCCAGTTTACTCATTGTGCTCCCAAGGTCTTGCCATTCAAATTAAATAAGCGCACTTCAACACGGCTTACTGCCGGAGTGCGTTGGTGTACAAGCACGGCGATACGCCGTTCAATTTCCAGCCATAACGCCTGCGCGCTTGATTCGTGTTGTAATCTTTCTATTGCCGCTTCCACGGTATTGGCTTGCGCTATAGCTTGTTCGAGATTGCTGTTAAATCCCAGCTCTGCTGCAACATCCGCTACCACACTCATGGCCATGTTGCTTTTGCTGGAATGCGTGTCCCAATCGCCTGCCAATACTTTGGCCAGTTTGCCCGGATGTCCCAGCAACCAAAGCACGTCCAAACCACGCTGTTCTTCTGACAAGGCTTGCTGCAGAAAATCCAACGCGTCACCCAGAAAATTGGCGATTTGCACGGCTCGCTGCGTAGGCAGTCCGAGCATTTCTTTGGCGTATGTACGGCCAATTTTTCCCGGAAGGAAGGCAATGCTTGGTGCATCACTACCCAGCGCAACACGCACATAGACTTCGATGGAGGCAATCCACGAGGCCAACGACAACGGCTCGACTATGCCCGACGTGCCAAGAATCGAAATGCCACCGACGATGCCGAGCCGGGGATTAAACGTTTTTTTCGCGATAATTTCACCGTTTTCGCAACCGATGGTGAGATCAAAACCGGTGTTCAGGTCGGCTGGCGCTTCATGTTCCAGCATTTCAGCGACGGCTGTTTGCATCATCAGACGCGGAACCGGATTGATGGCAGGCTCACCGACAGCTACTCTTAAACCCGGTTGTGTCGCAGTACCGACACCTTTTCCCGCAAAAAAACGAATCTGGCCAAGCTTGTTTTTTCGCACAATGGCAAAAATAATTGAGCCATGCGTGTTGTCGGGATCATCGCCGCCGTCTTTGATCACTTCGGCGCGTACTGAATGATCATCCAGCCAACGCACGGCCTGAACCGGGATTACTAAATAGTGATGATTATCGGGTAAAGTGACCGGCACCAGATTGGGGTATTCGCTACGCAGCATTAGATAGAGTGCGGCTTTAACTGCCGCTGTGGCGCAACTGCCGGTCGTGCGGCCGCGACGTAAACCGTTAGGCGCTGGCACATCAAGATCGAATTTTTCCGGTTCAATTTTATCCATAGATTACTTGCAGGCCGGGTTAGAGCAGCGTAATCAGGCTATCCCTGTCACTTTGTTTGGATAGCCTCTGGGGCACAAGCAAATCCGCACTTACAGAGGCCAGCTGATTCACCGCATCGATCATCAAACCGTTAATCACGCTGGCCGCCCAGGGCGAACCGCCGCGCGTGCCGCTATTGGTGATGCGCGGCACTTGCAAACAGCGTTTTAGTTCGGCTTTCGCTTCGCAGGTGCCGACAAAGCCAACAGGCAAACCGATCACCAGTTGGGGTCGCCAGCCATGTTCGCGGATCAGACGTGTCGTCTCCATAATAGCGGTTGGAGCATCACCGATAGAGAGTACTATGTCGTTGCCAAACTTTTCCCAGGCACGGCGTATTCCGGCTGCGGAACGGGTGATACCTTGTGCCTCAGCCATCAGTGCGGTTTCGTTGTCATGCACACCGCACCAAGTTTCGATACCCAGTTGTTCCAACAGCGCCCGTTTCAGTCCAGTCTGCACCATCGTCACATCGGTCACAATCATTTTGCAACGTAACAGGGCGCGAATTCCGGTTTCAACAGCACCGGCTGAAAAATAGATGTCATCGACGGCATTAAAATCGCCGCTGGTATGCACCAGCCGTTGCAGAATGGTCAAATGGGCGGCAGGGAAAGTCGACCAATCACGTCCGGCCGCGATAATGCGGAAGCTTTCAGCTTCAATCGAATGCGGCACGTAAGGAGCAAATTCAGGATTAACATTGCCCGGCGTCACGTCTTTCTCCAGCAGACCTCGCACCTTAAGATGATGCGCGCGTTGCGGTTCGCCGACCTGTTCTTCAAATCCGACAATTTGCACCCGATATTTGCACAGGGCACAGTTCATCGCCGCACGACCTTCTACCGCTTCTTGTGCCCGTGCGATGAGTACATCAGCAACGAAAGGATGGACGCCCAGATAACCGGCTTTAAGGACTTCCAATGCTGGTTCCCGCTCCCGTAGAGCATCGGCGGCGGCATAAATCCGTTTAACCAAAACGCCATCAAACAAAAAGAAGGGGACAACAATCAATCGTGCATAGCCCAATTGAGCGGCGGCGCGCAAGCCATCCGCGACCAGCGGTTTAGCAGTGCCGGAGTAACACACAAAGGCAGTGCCAAAGCCCATGCCTTCTTCGATCATACGGGCGAATTTTGAGACTTCACCATTGGCATCGGGATCCGTTGTGCCGCGCCCAACCAGCACCAAACAGGTATCGTCACGACGAATCGTATGCGGCGATAGGGCTTCAACAGCGACAATGCGCTCCTGAACGACTTGCAACAACAGCGGATGCAGTCCCAGCGGTGCGCCAAAATGAAAGTCAATGTCGGGATGGGTTTGTGCAAAAGCCAGCAACTCGCTCGGCATGTCGTTCTTGGCATGGCTTGCTGCCAGCAACACCGCAGGCACCATCACTACTTGTTGTGTACCTGCGTCAAGTTGAGCGATAATCGCTTGATCGATGGTCGGGCTGGCGAACTCCAGATAGCCATGACTGACGATATGTTGTGGCGCGCGTTTTTTGATCAACTCAACCAGTTGCTCAAACTCTTGAATGCCATCGGGATCCCGGCTGCCATGTCCTGCGATCACGATACCGAAGGTGTTTTTATTATCTGCTGGCATTATTTAAGGTTCAATTTGGCTGGACATGGGACTCAAGGTGCGAATTAACATAATGCTCATATCGCTGAATTCTTTGTCTGCACAATCGGCCAGCGAGCCGTGCCATTCCGCCTCGGCAATTGCTCCCTGCATTGCTCTACCTCCTGCATCCATGCAGTCGTCGGCTCGGGTCAGGTTTTCCCAGACTTCGGTCGGATGCTCAGGCGGTACGCCCTGTTCCAACAGATAAGTGGCAATATGACGCGGCATGAAGGAACGCGCGGCATCCCACGGACAGGGAATCACGATAGCATTGCGCTGGTCTTGCAACACATGCACCAGATGACGCTTGAAAGGGCCAAGGTCACCACGACGATGAAAGGTAATAAAAGTAGTTTCATCAAAACAGACTTTGGCGCGCGAGGCGAGTATTTGCGCAGAAGATATGCCCGGTAATGTTTCCACCGGATGACCACAAGCCCGCTCGACCCGCTCCAGGTATTGAAAGCCGCTAAAATGGATATCGCCCATAAAAACCACCACACAGCGCTTGCCGGCATGATGTGCTTCGGCCACTGTTGCCAACTGCGATGTCTGGTCGCGGTAATTCATCAGGACGGTTTGTGCCGTAGCCGGAATCAGGCTTTGAATGACGTTAACCACCGCATCAAATCCGGCAACTACATCGGCATTGCGAATCAATTCTGCACCGCGCTGCGTTAAATACCCAACATTACCAGGACCTGCGCCTATGCAGATAATCATGGTTGGCCTTTAATTTTTTTCTTTAAACTGTTGATCATAATTTCTTAAATAATGTTGTACACAGAGCTCGATGATTTTTAACGACAGGATTAGTTGTTAAGGTGTTGGGTAGGCAGGCGGCGTAACAAGCTGTACAACAGGGATTGGTGTGTAGCTGGTTTTAGCTGTATTTTTTCAGCAATCTTGATACTTAACAAACCTGTGAAAATACCGAGGCTATGTAAGATGGCGGTGCTTAACAAAAAGCCGGAGGTATAACCCAATTGATCTGCGCCGGTTGCTATTTCAGAAGCATGTGCATAACCATGACACACTGCAAATACTGACACTAAGCTTATCGCCATAACAGCTGATGTGCGAAGGTTAAACAAGGTGATAATTGCAAATATAATCACTGATAAAGCAACCCCTTGCTCTGTAAAACTCAACGTAAAACCTGAAAAATGTAGACCTGCACCTGCGGACATTAGCATTAAAAAACTCAATGGCAGTTGCCACACTAGCTTGCCAGCCAACATACAGCCCCATAAACCAATGGCGAACATCACTAGAAGATGATCAAAACCTTGCCATGGATGAGCCAAACCAGCAACAAAATCATGGGTTGCATCCATGCCGGTATGCGCCAACGCAGGTGTCGCCAAACCCAATAGCGTGACGGCTAGCGCTGTGTTTTTTAAACGTGATGTCTTCATGGGTACCCCGGTTCTTATAATGTTGAATAAATTTATTTGATTAAAACTACCGACTTTGGTCGGTTAGCGTTAGTCGTCCCGTTTAGTTTGATTTAAAGCAGCCACGTATCGTTATCGCCAAATTTTCTGCTGACAACTCTTCCAATGTTAAGTATTCTGCCCTAAGTGCTTCTGCCAATTGGCGGGCTTTTCCAAAGCGTAAATAACCTGTTTCGGTATCCAGCACTAATGCAGGAATGCCTTGGTCGGCGAATAATTCAGCAAACTGTAGTGATTGTTGCCAGGGATCACCACCCTCGTTTAAGGAAACATTGGCTTTGCCATCAGTCAGCAATACCAGCAACGGTGGCAGTTCGTGAGCTTTACTTAGTGTTTCCAAAGCCAGTTCCAGTGCGTGAGGCAACGGCGTTCGACCACCTGTCGGTAATTCACGTAACTGCTGTTCGGCAAGATCAACGCTACGGGTGGGTGGTAGTGACAACTGTGCAGAGTCACCCCGAAATGAGATAACGGCAACTTGATCACGTTGCTGGTAGGCATCGGTCAGTAATGTTAGTACTGCACCTTTGACGGCTTCCATGCGCCGTTGTGCAGCCATAGAACCTGAGGCGTCAACTACGAACAATATCAAATTAGCACTTTTACCACTGCGAATTTGTTGATGTAAATCGTGTTTCGTTACCTTAAAATTGGCATCGCGTAATGCTGCACTGCGTAGTGTTGCACTAATTGCAAGACTGTTTGGATTTTGATCCGGTACAACCTGTGTAACCTGTCCTCGCGGAGCTGCCGTTGCCACGTTGCGTTTACCAACAACGGCGTATTGACTATGAGTGTCCACTAAAATTCGCGGTGCATTACCTGCGGCAGTTGCAACAAATACCTGCGGTTCTGTTGGGTTGGCATCCGGTTGAGGTGCTTCATTGTCCTGATCGACATTCGACTCCAAACCCGGTTCATTCGGTGCCTGAAGTGCTTGTTGCATCAACTCATCAAGACGCTCCTGATCCAGTCCAGGCTGTTCAAAAGGTTTTCGTCGGCGTCGGTGCGGTAACGCCAGCTCCGCTGCGCCACGCACGTCATCAGGTGTTACCTTTAATCGCCCGGCTAATGCAGCGAGGGCACGTGATGCTTTATGTATAACAATGTCGGCACGCAGGCTGGCGACTTCAAACTCACAACACAAATGACTGATAAGATCGAGTAAGGCATCATCCAATATGACTTTGGGTAATAAAATTTGTGCAGTGGCAAGCTGCTCACATAGCGCATCTTGTTCTTGATGCCAGGTGGCGGCATAACCTGCAGAATCGGCTTCGAAAGCGATTCGGCGACGCACAACTTCAGCGCGTAAAGTTTTATCGCGCGGCGCGGTTACTTCAACCATCAAGCCAAAACGATCCAACAGTTGCGGACGTAAATCGCCTTCTTCAAGGTTCATCGTGCCGATTAAGGTAAAACGAGCCGGATGCACAACAGACAAGCCTTCGCGTTGTACCGAGTTGACGGCCATGGCCGCTGCATCAAGCAGCACATCCACCAGATGATCGGGGAGCAGGTTGACTTCGTCTATATACAGTATGCCGCGATGCGCGGCTGCCAGTAAGCCGGGTTGGAAAACGCGTTTGGCACCTTTCAGTGCTTGTTCCAAATCCAGTGTTCCCACTACACGGTCTTCTGTTGCCCCTAAGGGCAAGGTGATAAAGGGAACGGGGCTGGCGAGTAACAGTGCATTTTCAGCACTACATATTTCGCAATGTTCAGAGGGCGCACCGGGAGCGCAATTGAACGCACACCCCATCACTTTTTCTATGAAGGGAAGAATTCCTGTTAGCGCCCTGGCGGCCGTACTTTTTGCCGAACCTTTGTCACCGCGTATTAATACGCCGCCTAATGATGGATCAACCGCACACAGTAATAGCGCCGTTTTTAATTGCGGTTGTTCAACGATTGCAGAAAAGGGAAAAGTCATAATGATCTCAAGCAAGTCGCGGTGTTTCGCCGCGCGCTTCCAACAATGTTTCACTCTGTAAATAAATGGCTTGCAGTGCGTCCAGCGTTTGTTGTTGAGGTTCTGCCCACATGCCTCGACTGGCGGCTTCCAGAAGGCGTTCGGCAATGGCATTCTGCGCCCATGGATTCGCCTCTTGCAGAAAGCTCTGCATTTCGGGATCCATCGCATAAGTTTCGGCAACTTGTTCGTACATCCAGTCATCCATGACTTGCGCTGTGGCATCATAGCCAAACAGATAATCGACCGTTGCAGTTAGCTCCAAGCCACCTTTATAACCATGACGCTGAATACTCGCCAACCACTTTGGATTGACTACCCGCGAACGGAAAACGCGCAAGGTTTCTTCTTTTAAATCCCTGACCTGAGGATGGGACGGATCATGGCTGTCACCGAAATAGTGACGTGGCTGTTGACCCGTTAAGGCACGGATAGTCGCGATCATGCCGCCATGAAATTGCAGATAATCATCACTATCAAAAATATCGTGCTCGCGATTGTCCTGATTGTGTAACGCAACTTGAACGCCGGATAAACGAGTGCGAAACGCCTCGCACTCATCTTTTCCTTGTTCACGGCGGCTATAGGCATAGCCACCCCAATTAATATAACTTTCTGCAAAGTCGGCATCAGTTTGCCAGTTCTTTTCCTGAATTAGCGGCAAGATGCCTGCGCCGTAACTGCCTGGTTTCGCACCGAAAATACGGTAACCAGCCCGCTGTGAAGCAGCCTCCTCCGTTAGCCCGTTACCGATCAACTTATCCAATTCTGCCAGATAATGTTTACGGACAAAATTTTGTGATAGCGGTTCGTCCAGCGCAATAACCGCATTAACCGCATCATCGATTAAATCAATTAATTGCGGAAAAGCATCACGAAAAAATCCGCTGATGCGTGTTGTAACATCAATACGCGGTCGTTTGAGCTCCTCCAGTGAAATGATTTCAACACCGATCAACTGACGATTTTCGCGACGCCAAAGAGGGCGAACACCCAATAATGCCAAAATTTGTGCGACATCATCACCATGGGTACGCATTGCACTGGTTCCCCAGGTACTGATGGCGACACTCTCCGGATAATCACCAGCTTCAATTTGATAGCGATTAAGCACTTCATGGGCCAGTTGCTGACCGACTCGCCATGCTGATTGGGACGGTACGCTACGTGGATCAACCGAATAAAAATTGCGGCCTGTTGGCAAAATGTGCGCCATGCCGCGTGTCGGTGAGCCACTGGGGCCTGCTGGTATATAGCCACCGGACAAGCCGCGCAAGAGATTATCAATTTCATCTGAGGCCCTTGCAAGATTAGGCACTAACTGATGGCAGGCAAAGCCAAGCACCTGCTGAATTGCGCTGAAGTCATTTGTGCAATGGAGAAATGTTTTCTTTAAAACGGCGTCAATGGCGATTGCGTTATAAGCGTATTGTTGCAATTCACCAAACAAGTTCCGGCTAAAGGTTTCAATCATTTCCAGTGCATCCGCATTGGTTACGATGGCTCGCTTTGCAAGTTGTTCAAAAAGGCTGCATGGTTTATCCAGACGACGTCCCGGATGTTCTAGCAGACTATAAATAGCCAAATTGAACAGCGTGGCGATTTCCATTTGTAACCCCGGAATAGCCTGATTGGGCAAACGCGTGAGGGAAACCAGCATGTCAACCAGCTGTTCGTTCTCGGGCGATTGCCCCAAGATATGCAAGCCATCGCGAATTTGTGCCGCACCCAGTTCGCACAGATAACCATCCAAATCTTCGATCAAATGGGCAATGTCTGATCCTGCCATTTTGGTTAAGACAGTAGGCAGCTTGTTTTGATCATGATCATGATCATGCGTGTGCGTATGAACCTGCTTTAAAGGTTGCTTAAAAATGCCTTTTCCCGTCTGAACCGGCTTAAAAATAGCAGGTTTTAGAGCGCCGGTTACTGGCGTATTCTTGGCAGAAAGAGGGGCGTGTGAATGTGAGTGATCATGGTCATGATGGCTGTGCTCATGCTCGTCATGTGAGTGGTCGTGATCATGATGTAATAACCGGGCTTGCAAATCCGCATTCAGATTAGTCTCTTTCACCAGCTCCCATATTTGCTGCTGCAATAGCGGCAGTTTTGCGGGATCGAGTATTTCTACCTGATAGTATTCATCCACCAGTTGCGTCAATTGCGCCAATGCGCCATAAGTATCAGCAGTAGTCATCGGTGGCGTAAGATGATCAACCACAACGGCATGGGCCCGGCGTTTGGCCTGCGCGCCTTCGCCAGGATCATTGATAATAAAAGGATAAAATAACGGCAGGTCAGCTAATAGCGCATCAGGAAAGCACTGCTCCGACAGTCCCACGCCTTTACCCGGCAACCATTCCAGCGTACCGTGTTTACCAACATGCACAATGGCATCTGCTTGCCATTCATCTTTTAACCAGCGATATAAAGCGTAGTAGTGATGCGTCGGTGGCAAGTCTGGCTGATGATAAATAGCATCTGGATCCATGCCATAACCGCGTGGCGGTTGTAGCATAACAATGGCATTTCCCAACTCAAGCCCGGCTAAAGCCAGTTGACCGTTATGCACATAAGCTTCACCCGGAGGCGCACCCCATTGTGCAATTATTTTCTCCTGCATTTCACCAGGTAAATCAGCAAACCACTCGGCATATTGCACTGTGGAAACACGGCCGACCGCATTTGCCAACTGTTCGCCGGTGAGGTAGGTATTATCGTAAGCACAACGGTCTATCAATGCGTGGATAAGCGCAGTGCCGTTATCCGGAAGATTAGCTATGCAATAACCATCGGCTTGCATGGCGTTTAAGATGTGCATTAGCGAGGCTGGCGCATCCAACCCGACGGCATTGCCGATTTGCGAGGCTTTGCTGTTCGAATTGGTAAACACAAAAGCAATGCGTTTATCGGCATTATCGAGTCGTTTAAGCCGTGCAAACCGCGCGGCAATACCTGCAATTCTGGTGACGCGATCCGGCATGGGCGCGTATTCAATCAGCTCATTCGGCAATCCGCTGGCACTGGCTTTAAACGATAACGGAACGGTAATAATGCGTCCGTCGAATTCCGGCAAGACCACGTTCATGGCGGCATCCAGTGGATTTAATCCGCGCGGGGATAGCTGCCACTGTAATTCTGTCATGCCGCTGGTAATTGCTTGCAACACGGGGACATTAAGCTGTTCCAATACCGACACTGACCAACCTGCGGGAGTTATTCCACCGGCTGTAATCTCACCCATGGCAAACGCGGTGGTATTAATCAAAACGTCGATATGCGTGCCTTGTTCATTACTGAAATAGCGCAAGGCGGTCGGCAAGGTATCGCTACCGCCACCCGCACGCAAGGATGAAGTAAATACAGGCAAGACAGCCAGACCGAGCTTTTCCACTGCGGTAATTAAGGCATCGACAAAGCGGGTATTACCACTCATCCAATGTGCACGATAGAAAACTATGCCGACACTGGGACATTCGATATTGCGGATAGTTAACCAGTCGTTAATGTCGGCATTTTGCGGTAAATCAGGGTGATAAATACCGTGTTCCGGTAACGCTATCGCAGGTTCAAATCCCAGGCCGGTCAATAAAAAATGATCGGATAGATAGCGTAGAAGCTGCGCCATATTAATACTGCCACCGGCTTGGAAATAAGTGAGTACCTGATGCAGCACATCCATTGATACGGTTGAAGCTGCCGCTAATTCAGGATCAGGCTCGCCCGTGCCGCTGATGATAATTAAGTGCTGTCCACTGCTTTGCACTTGTTTTAGCAACTCCGGAAAGTCCGGTACGCTACCCAACCCGCCTAATACTCGCAACACAATGATTCGCGCTGAAGCCAGTTGAGGGATAAGTACCGCTGGTTGTTGCGCTTCACTTTCCAATGTCTGTAGATTAAAACCGGTCACTTGCGCAAAATCTTCAGGCAGTTGCCCTAGCGCATTGTGTAACACGGTTAAATCATTGGCGGTATGGGTCAATAATGCAATTGATGCGCTCATCGCTTTAAGCTCAGACATCACCCACACCCAAGCGGTGGATAATATGCTCACTCACTTCGTTACCACCTTGCAGATGTTCTTCGACTATGCGCTCCAGCACCGACTCATCCGTGCAGCTATACCAAACCCCCTCAGGATAAATAACTAATATTGGACCGTTTTTGCAGACAGCAAAACAGTTGGAACGGGTTCGTTTTACTTTTAATTCAGGGCGACTATCGATTTTTTCACCCAGCTTTTTAAACATTGCTTCGCCTTGCTTGCCGTCTTGCGTGCAGCGTGAACCGGTACACATTAGTACATGTTTGGAATGGGTACGCATTATTTTTTAGAGACCTGATGTTTGCTTGAAAAAAATGCCATTAAGCTACCCAGAACCAACCAAAATGCCGCGTTGGCAAAAGCAGTTGCCGCTATAAAGAGATGAGCCAACTCAGCGGGTGCGGCACTACTGTGAACGTCGGGTTGCGGTGCGCCTATCCAATGAGGCGATACCAGCAATAGGAACCCCAGTAGTTTATTTAACCTGGTTTTAGAAAAAAACAGTAGCCACAGTCCAACGGTAGTCATTAAAACAGTCATCAACCACCAAAGCTGTCGACCATGTAAATTAGCTGCTTCAGTACCGGGAACTTCCGGAGGCAAGCCCAATGAGGGTGCGACAAAAAAAACAGTGTAACCCGCCAAGCCCCACAGCAAACCGTTACGCCAATGACTAACCGGGCCGCGCAGATTAATGGTAGCGCCCAGCAATAGCGCAAAACCGACAGCCAAACTAATATTGGTCACCGCCGTATAAACTGTTCTCTCCCAACCATTTCCGGGTTGCCATTCTACGGCTTCATGATGATCATGTATTTTGGTCTCTTTACTATCGTCATGAGTATGAGCAGTAATAACTGTGACCGTTGCTTGCTTTTCATAAGCTTCGGCTTGGATTAATACTGGAATAACTTGAATACTCTGTAGAGCCGTCAACAATAAACCTGTCCAGAGCCCTGACCATAGCGCAGAGACTACAAGTATCTTGAAGGTAGACAGGTTAAGCACATTAATGGCACGGAAAACTGGCGGAATGACGACCGTCATGCGCTGCATTGTGAAATTGTATCGTTTCAGAAAAACCTGCACCATACAGAAGCGCCAAACCTAATATGCCGGCAAGCAGGCTAGGTAAGATGCTATCTTTTAAAGCATTTGAAAGGGATGGTGTATCGACGTTAGCAGTTAATAAAGGTACTAAAGACATATTTTTCTCCTGTGAAAGGCAATAATAAGTAAATAACACAATATTGATCGTGTTAAAAAAATAATTTGCAGAAGGAGAAAACAAAAAGATGGACACGGGAACAGCAATCCATCTGAACGCCCTCCGCGTACAAATCTGACGATCACCTTAGGCCGGTCTCCGGGCTTACAAGCGGAAATTATTCCAAAAATTTACGCCTTCCCATGAATGACACAGTGGCTTATGCAAATTTTCTACTTGTTTACCGTTGCGGGGGCAGCGTAGGTTTTGTTAGCCTTTAAAGCAAACTCACCTACTTCCCGTTTAAATTCTAAAGACAGACTGTCCCAGAATACCTAATGCGATTTTTACAACCGGTAGTATAGGCACTGAATAAAAAACTAGCAAGATTAGTTCATTATTTCAACAGGCATTAGCTCAATGAATGAGAATTATCAGAATCATTGAACCACTTTAATTGTGCCCGTAAATTTACCACATTCCCAACAATAATAAGAGTTGGCGCCTGAATCGTAAGTGGTTTTATTATTTCAGGAAGCGTAGTTAATGTTCCCGTAAATACCCTTTGTTGCGCCATCGTCCCTCGCTCTATCAATGCGATAGGTAAATCCTTATCGGCCCCATGTAATATTAAGTTAACACAGATTTTAAGTAAGCCATGTAACCCCATATAAATTACCAGTGTTTGATTCGCCGCAGCTAATTGTTTCCAATTAAGATCAATTGTGTCATCCTTCATGTGTCCAGCTACAAATGTAACTGACTGTGCATAATCGCGATGCGTTAAAGGTATTCCCGCATACGAAGCGCACCCTGATGCCGCAGTAATACCGGGCACCACTTGAAAATTTATCCCGTTCTCCATAAGCGTGACAATTTCTTCACCACCCCTACCAAAAATAAATGGGTCCCCTCCTTTCAATCGCGCTACTCGCTTTCCTTGCTTAGCTAAATCTACCAACAAATTGTTAATCGAGTCTTGTGGGAAACTGTGGTTACCCTTTTGTTTACCTACATATATTTTAGTGGATTCACGTCTGGCTAAATCTAAAATTGCTGGTGAAACTAAACGATCATAGACGATTACATCGGCCTTCTGCATAAGCCTGAGGGCTCGAAATGTCAGTAAATCTGGATCACCTGGCCCTGAACCTACTAAATATACTTCTCCTACAATTGCTGACTTCCTTGAAATATCAGCGATTGCTTGTCTCAACTCACTCTTTGCCTGCTGTTGTTTACCGGCAAAAACTAATTCTGCAATTTTCCCTTCTAAAACATCTTCCCAAAAGATCCTTCGCTGTGTCGTTTGTTGAATAACATTTTTAACCTCTTGTCTAAAATTTTCTGCGAGCTGCGCTAATTTTCCATACTGATGAGGAATAATGCTCTCTAACCGCTGCCTTAACAAACGAGCTAAAACTGGTGACCCACCACCTGATGAAATAGCTGCAATAATAGGTGATCGGTCGACAATCGCTGGAAAAATAAAGTTACAAAGTGCAGGATTATCAACTACATTTACTAAAATTCCTTTAGCTATCGCAACTTGAGCTACAGAAATATTTATTTGAGTATCATTGGTAGCTGATACAACTAATTTAAAGCCATTTACATCACTGGGTTCAAATGTTTTTTTCAAAAATGTAAGTTTATATTTAGTCTGCATCTCCCGTATAGGTTTACAGAAATCAAGAGCCACCACAGTAATAATAGCTCCGGCACTTGCAAGCACATCAATTTTACGCGCAGCAATTCCACCTGCACCAATAATCAAACAAGGTTGATCATGTAATTTTAAAAAAAGCGGTAAATAATCCATTATTTTAAATTTTATATAGTACTAAAGTTAGTTATATTAGACATCTTTCCTAAATACAGCCATAGCGTAAGTTAACAAGAGCAGCCACTAAATTCCATGTCAAGGAGTAATGCTTGTGTTTGCCCCGATAAACATCTTTGGCAATCCTGAAAATTTTGCATCGG
>NZ_JAOEGU010000079.1 GCF_025583945.1 Methylobacter psychrophilus | reverse complement strand
AAAATTTTCAGGATTGCCAAAGATGTTTATCGGGGCAAACACAAGCATTACTCCTTGACATGGAATTTAGTGGCTGCTCTTGTTAACTTACGCTATGGCTGTATTTAGGAAAGATGTCTATTGTAAATAAACAAAAATCCTCAGCTTTTTTAGACTATTAATTTTTGGATACCAGCTAAAAAGTGCGATACATAAATAGATGGGCTTTCGTAGAGAGATATTATCTATAAAATTTTTAGTTAAAAACTCATCGAAAAACAAACAAATAACAAAACGCCAACATATCATGATGATCTTTATGGTAGAATGGCGCAATTGCCCCGATAGCTCAGCTGGATAGAGCGGTCCCCTCCTAAGGGACAGGCCGGTGGTTCAAATCCGCCTCGGGGCACCATACAGCGATTCAGGCAGATACAACGAAGTACAAAAACCCGCAAGTCATAAGGCTTAGCGGGTTTTTTATTGTCCAACGAAGTGTAACCAAATACATTGACATACCGCCACTGCTGGCGGTATAAGTGGCGGTATTTACAAACTTATCGAAGTTGATACCGCCATGCCACTCACTGATACCGCCATAAAGAATGCCAAACCTACCGACAAGCCCTATAAAATGCAGGATGAGAAGGGCATGTACTTATTGGTTAATGCCAATGGCTCAAAATACTTTAGATACAATTACAGGTTTAACACTACCCGTAAAACATTGGCGCTGGGAGTCTATCCGGTAACATCACTTAAAGAAGCCAGAGAAAAGCGAGATACCGCCATAAAACAAATTGCTGGCGGTATCGACCCCAGTGAAAACAAAAAAGCGGTTAAATCATCAAAGGCAGAAAGCGCCGCTAATAGTTTTGAAGTGATAGCGAGGGAGTGGTACGAAAGGAACATGACCGACAAATCAGAGAACCACCAAAAACGGGCCATGAGTCTATTTCAACGTGATATTTTTCCTTACTTGGGTAGTAAACCTATAGTTGACATAAAGGCTGTTGAATTATTGACAGCCTTAAGACGAATAGAATCCCGAAATGCCATAGAAACAGCACATAGAGCCTTACAGATTTGCGGGCAGGTGTTTCGTTACGCTATTGCTACCGGACGCACCGAGCGAGATATAACACCTGATTTACGCGGCTCCTTAATGCAAGCCAAGGCGGGGCATTTTTCAGCCGTTACAGAACCCAAGCAGGCCGCCGAATTGCTACGTATTATTGACGGCTATACCGGAACATTTGTGGTTAAATCAGCCCTACAGCTTGCACCCTTGGTATTTGTTCGCCCTGGCGAACTGAGACAAGCAGAATGGGCACATATAGACCTTGACGCTAAAGAATGGCGGTATCTTGTTACCAAGACCAAAACCCCGCACATTGTCCCCTTATCAAAACAAACCATTGAGATTTTAACCAGCTTGCAACCGCTAACCGGCAATGGTCGTTTTGTGTTTCCTAGTGCCAGAACGCCGAACGGTTCAAGGGCGATGTCTGATGTTGCCATGTTGGCAGCATTGCGGCGTATGGGCATTGGTAAGGATGAAATGACGGTACATGGATTTAGAGCTTTAGCGCGTACTATTCTTGATGAAGTATTAGGCTTCCGTCCTGACTTTATAGAGCATCAATTAGCACATGCTGTTAAAGATCCCAATGGCCGCGCTTATAACCGAACTGCTCACTTGCCAGAACGACATAAGATGATGCAATCATGGGCTGATTATCTGGACGGGTTAAAGAATGGCGCTCAAGTGATAGCGTTTAAAAAGATTGGATAAATGTAGTATTTTGGCGCTGGTTGTTCAAGCAAGTATAATGAAGTTTAATAGAGTGCAAAAAAGGGCTTATGGTATGGCAACATTAGAACTGGATAATGAAACAACTATATTACTGGCTGAGATGGCAGAAAATGAGCATACAACACTAGCTAAGTTAGCCAATAGACTGCTGGTCGAATGTCTTGAAGATTGGCAAGACGCACGGGCAGCGGATAAGGCGCTTACCGAGTTGGAGCAAGGGGAGGATGTCGTTATTAGCCTTGAAGAATGGGAGCGACAACTAGATGGAATGGCGCATTGAACTTAAAGCCAAGGCAGCCCATGCCATTAATAAACTTGATATACAACATCGAGAACGCATCCGCGAATTTTTAAAAAAACTATCAACCCAAAGTAACCCACGCGCCACAGGTAAAGCATTACAAGGTCAACTTGCTGGATATTGGCGTTACCGTGTCGGTGATTATCGGTTAATTTGTCAGATCAAAGACGATGAGCTAATTATTTTGATAATCGAAATCGGACACCGTAAAAATATTTACCGCTAACACAGCGGAAAACCCAATTAACCGGATAGGCTTAGCGGCTTACAAGTTGGATTCATTACCCAATTTCCGGTTATTCCTTTCGTAATGATGGCACCTTAATGGAGTGTTGATTGTCTTTATTTGAAACATACAAAACTGAATCATTCCCTAACCAATATTATGAAATTTCAAAAGTACCTTTTGTTTTAATGGGCATTGAGCCTTATTCAAAACTAGCAGATGACTTGATAAGTAATAAGTACGGCAGTTCTTATAATTTCTTAATCTGGAATTGTCCCAGTTATGATGAAAAAATGTGGAAGGGCATAAATGCACGCACGGCAGCAATGCAATATATTGAGCGTGATTGCACCCGCAATAATACCAATGCAATAAGTGAATGGGTTAGCAGCCATTCAAAAATGGAACCACCCGACTATAAATATTATAGATATAATTTATCAGAGTCAGAGATTGCTAAATATAAAACTGAACTCAATGAGAGTATTTCTAATGAAATATCCAGAATAAAAGCAGAAATAGAAGTTATTTACCCTGGATTATCTGTTTATCTTGTAAACATGGATAACGAGCAAGCCATACTTAACAAAGAGTTGCTTATGTTACGCGTTGCATTTAAGCGCATTAACCATGAAATATCCCATAATGACTTAATAATAAAGCACGCTGTTAACGACTACGTTCCAACAGACAAGATACTTGCGTATAAAAAACAACAAACAAAGCCAATAACCTCAGAACCTGAGGAACTCAAAGAATCAGAGCGTAATTCATTATTAAAACTTGTGTTAGGCATGGCTATTGATGGTTATAGATACGACCCATATAAAACAAAAAACACCTCAACAGGCGGGAAAAATGGGAGTATTCAGGCAGCGTTAAACAGGTGCGGCCTTGAACTGGATCAGAAAACAATTAACAGGTATTTGACAGAAGCAAACAAGAAATACCCCGCCAAGCCCTGAAAATACTAGACCCTAAACGGAATTAAAAAATAATTAACGGATTCCATCTATTCACAAAATAACCCGCGCAAGATACATCCTGACTTCATAACGATTCAGGATGTACAGCATGATAAAAATACACGCCCCACTCACATTACCGGAACTTGGATTCTTAAGAATCTGGCAAATAACCGGCAGCAAAGAAAGAAACATCCCCGCTTTAATCCCTATTGGCCGTACATCGTTTTTAAACGGCGTAAAGTCTGGCAAATATCCCAAACCTGTAAAGCTTTCAGAGCGCACAACCGCTTGGAAGGTTGAGGACATAAGAGCCTTAATTGGTCAATTGGGTGGTACACAATGAATAATGTTATAGCCTTAACCGAGAAAAAGAACGAGGCCAGAGTAGATAATCGCTTAATGGCTAAAAATCTCGGCATTACTCATGGTGCTGTTTTAAAAACCATTGATTCATACCTTGATGCTTTTAAAAATATCAACCCAGTCAGATTTGAAATCGCTATGGGTGAACTTTTACCACAAAGCGGACGCGCTAAACTGACCCGTTATGCCATTACAGACGAAACCACCAAGCCAAGCCGACTTAAGCGCAGACAAAAAAGGCGCTGGAAGATTAGCGATTTAATCAAAGCAGGATTGACAGATTGTTTCATGGCGGCTATTCTTACCGCACTGTCACCCCATGTGACGGTCGGGATTAGACCCCCGCGCAAGGCCGCAAAAGGCCACTATAAAACGTGGTTTTTTTGTACCCATCAAAAACTCAATTCAATTTTGTTATGGTGGGGTGTATTGAGCAGCCCGTTAAACGGCTGGCCGCGCCTTGGCGGTAGGTCTAACTTGATACATCCCACCGCCCAACGATTAGACCTTGTTGGCGGCGGCTTATCCCCTTCTACAAGGACTATCCGCATGAACAATACAAACATCCCTGCTCAAGTCGAGCAATCATTCAAAATAAACAACCGTAAAAAAATGTCACTTGATGACATTATTAAGCAACAAAATCAGCAAAGAGGCTTGGAGCCGTTAGCCTTAGAGCCTGAATTATTGCTTAAACGCATTGCTGATGGTGGTCACTCAGGGCAGTTTTTAGCCGATGCCTTTATCAGTGCTTACCGGACACAAGAAACCTTCAGCCACAGCTTAGGCGAACTTATCAAACTGGATGCTGAAGCCTTTAGACTATTTCACCAAGTTATTCATATCCGCCATATTAGAGGCTGGAATGATGACAACCTATACCAGATCGAGCAACAGATCATTGCTATTACTGGCGGTGCAAAATGAGCGCATCGACCCAAGCCACTCAAGATACAGAGCAAAAGCCCACATTCAATCCTGATTTTAGCCACCGTCTTGATATGGATTACAACGCCATTTGCACAAGTCAATTGTGTGACACCATTGACCTTATGGTTATGCGGTCTAAAGCCGTATTATCAATAATTTCAGATTTACACCAAGAGGCGCATATCAACAAGATAAACACAGAGTCAATAAGCTGGGCTTTAAAGTCGGTTATGTTAGAACTTGATGATATATGTGCGGTTGTAGAAATACATCACGATGCTGTTAACCATAAAGCCACGGTCGGTGCAGAATGAACGCGCCTACCAAAACCGCTCAAGTTGAGCAATGCCAAGTAACTCGCTTAAATGTTGATTTTAGTCACAGACTAGGCGATTTTGTAACTCTTCAATTCAAGATAAATAGCACCAGTAATTTAGTAGATGCAGTTAATTCTATGACTGACAGGGCTGATTCTATGTTGACCATGTTGGAATCTCAATTTATAGGCGATGAGGATTGCAGACTTAATGACAGTATTGTTTATAACGTGATTGAATCAGCTATAAAAGAGATACAAGATATTCGTAGCGTCGTTAATGCGTTCCATCAAGCCGATTTTCTGGCAAAACAAAACAGCACTGGCGGTGTGAAATGAACGCGTCCACCCCATCTTATCAAGTCGAGCAACACCAAACTACCCGCTTAAATATTAATTTTTCCCACCGCTTACCGGATCAGTTTGTTGATTTTGATATGAGCAGCCCACATGAATTATCTGACGCTGTAAATCAATCCACCGATAGAGCAGCCGGAATTTTACATATGCTGGCAGATAGGTTTATAGGCGCTATTGAAGATTGCCGCCTTAGTGATGGTGTTATGTATCACGTGATTATGGCCGCTATTCGAGAGATCGAGGACGTTAACAGCATCGTTAATGCCTTTAGTGATGCTGCAATCCTTAAGGAAATCGCAGACGTTAAGCAGAACGAACAAAACAATCAGGCATAAAAAAACCGACTAATCACTCACAATTAGCCGGTTCTTTGCAATCATACCGCCACAACCCAAGATCATTATAGACGATGGCAGTGTGATTGCAATCCCGACTAAGGGATAAATTAAAATGCAAAATATCATTGAACAATTTAAAAATGCCATGCTGGATAACTTCATCAATCCACCTGAAACCGTTATTGGTGACGGTCAACTACACCGCTTCAAAATAGAGGGAAAACTTAACGGCGCGTATGTCCTGCACACGGATGGACGCGCAGCTGGTTATTTTGAGGACTTCAAACAAGGCATAAAAATTCGCTGGAAACTGGCCGGTGATTTTAAACCGTTAACCGATGCCGAAAAAAAAGCCTTTGCAATCGAGCGCCAACGCCAAAGCGAGCAACGCAAGATTGAAGAAAAAACCCGCCATGATAATGCAACTCAAAAGGCCGCGCATATTTGGAACAAAGCAACACCGGCCATTAATCATCCATACCTCATTAAAAAGGCTGTGCAACCGTATACAACGCGCATTTATAAGGGCGCGTTAGTTGTGCCGCTCTATGCCGAAAACAGCGAGTTAGTCAGCTTACAGTTTATTGCTGATGATGGTAGCAAACGCATGATGAAAGGCGGCAAAGCACAGGGATCATGCTGTTATATTGGTAACGTTACTAAAATAACCCACGATAGCATTATTTTGATTTGTGAAGGTTGGGCCACGGGTGCCAGTCTGTATGAAACGACCGGCTATGTTACGGTCGTGGCCTTTAGTTCCGGCAATCTAACCGCTGTTGCTGGTCATATTCGCAAGCAATACCCGGATAATGAAATCATTGTTTGTGGGGATAATGACGAAAGCGGAGTAGGACAGCAAGCCGCAATTAACGCGGCTTTAGCAATTAATGGCAGTTATGTTGTGCCGCCTGATATTGGGGATTTTAACGATTACAGTTTGTCTTTGCAGGTGGTTTCTGATGACTCAGAATAAACCGCCGGTATTGGCAATCGTTGGCAAAGCCAAAAAACCCGCAATCAAGACCGGAGGCGGTGGAACTGGGAGCGGATCGGGTAAGAGTGAAGCTGTATCGTTTAGCAATTACTCCACTAACAATGGCGCTTTCCATCGTATTAAATACGTCAAATCAGGTGGTGATAGTGATGGCCGTTTAGAGTTTTCCTTGTGTAACTTTGTTTGTAAAATAACCAAGATTATTATTCAAGATGATGGACTAGTTGACACCTCTTTTGTGCGTATAGAAGGCCGTAGAAATGATGGTTTTCTCTTAACCTTGGTTGACGTTCCTATGAAAGAGTTTATGAGTTCACGAAGTACCTGGGTAAGTGATGCATGGGGATTAAAGCCCTATATAGAAACCGGCGCAACCGTCAGGGAAAACTTACGAGCAGCCATACAACTTTATTCAAGCCTTGATGGTGACGTACCCAGTTGCACCGTTTATAAATACACCGGCTGGAAAAAGCTTAATGATACTTGGCATTACTTAACCGGATCAGGTGCCATTACCGCCAGCGGTCTAGTTGAAAATGTCGAGGTGGACTTAGGTTTTAACAATATGAAATGCTACCAACTTCCAGCACCCTTAACAGGCGACAAACTGACAACAGCCGCAAACAGTGCTTTATTGTTGCTTAACATCTGCCCTAAAAAGCCGTATATTGGTTTAATTTTGTTGGCAGCCATAGCCCGCGCCCCCTTGGGTGAGTGTCACCCTACTGACTTTATTATCTGGATTCAAAGCTTAACCGGCTGCGGAAAATCAGAACTTGCAGCACTGGCACTAGGGTTTTTTGGCGACTTTGAAGCACGTAATTTTCCTGCTAACTGGGGAGATTCCGCTGGGCAATGTGAAGTTAAAGCCCATCGTTGCAAAGATAGCTTATTTGTTATTGATGAGTACAAACCTTCAGGAGATCAAAAAAAAGTAGCAGATTTAAAAGCTTTTGCAGATCGTTTTATTATGAATACTGGTAATCAATCCGGTCGTGACGTTATGACCACCGCTAGAGTGGCTTATAACCGTTCGATGACAATAGCTACAGGTGAAGATTTACCACCCGGGCAGTCAAACCTAGGCAGAATGTTAGTTTTAGAGCTAGACCGTTCTGATATTGATTTACTCAGTAAAGATAGGTTAATTAGTCAACTGCAAGAAGCGCGTGAAAAAGGCTTGTTTACCGGCTTAATGTCCGCCTATTTGCAATATTTAGCGCCGCGCATGGATCAATTAAAAAAAGATTTACCCAAGCATGTTAAAGAATACCGAGACTATGCCGCCCGGAACAAAATAGCCACATCACATAACCGCGCCCCCGAGCTTTACGGGAACCTATACGCCGCCCTTGAAGTTTTCACCGATTTTTTAGAAACCATTGAAGGACTGGAGGAGCCTAATCGCTTAATGGGCGTTGTTGACTATCAACTGGCACAAGTCTTTAGTGAACAGGGAGCCTATCAAATCGAGCAGGACGAAACAGAAAAGTTTTTAAATTTGTTACGCGCCGTGTTATCGACTGGCTGCGGACACGTTGCCTATTACATAGACCAAAGCGCACCCAGCGAACACCCCCACGCCTATGGTTGGCGACGAGAGGCAGGTGATTTAATGCCAAAAGGTGAGTTAATTGGTTGGTATGGTAAAACCCCAAAGAATGAGCCGGAATTATGGCTAAGTCAAGAGGCAGTATTTAAAGCCGTGCAACGATTTGCACGGGATCAGGGCAGCCCGTTTTTAATGTCACCCGGTACTTTATGGCGACGGCTGCATGAAAAAGGCCACATTATCCAGACAGAACCAGATGGAAAGAGCGGCAGACCTCGCTTGACTGTAAAGAAAAAAACGGCGGGGGGACATAAGCGCGTAATGGTGCTAAACCCCAACGTGATCGAATCAGAATCTTAAGCGGGATCAAAAAAATGCAGAATCTTAAACCAACTATACGCACCACGAAAGCAGCATTAAAAAAACCCACACCTTTTCATGTTGAAGCCATAAAAATGCTGGATTATTTAAACAAAAACATAACCGATTGTGAGCATAAAGGGCGTGCTATTAACCCTTTAGTACTTAGCAGTATCATTGATATTATTTATCGGTTATTAATGGGTGAGCTAGTTTTGAAAAAACATACATTAGGAGATTTAAAAAACTTAATTGATAGCGGATTACAAGAGTAATGAGGCGTGCAATGATATTAAGAGCAAGCATAATTCAATCAGAAACCTAAACCATTAACAATTTAATGTCAGTCTTAAACTAACAGAATTAAAAAATGAACTTAACTACACAACCTCAACATTTTGAAAACAGCATTATCCCGCGTTTAGGGCATAAATTAAGCCGCGCCCCCGTAGGTGAGCAGCTTAAAAAGATATGCTTTAGTTGTGAAAAAGGCTTTTGTAAACGTAAAGGCAGGGGTAAATTTTCCATTGTCAGTAATTACCCTGGCCGCTATGTATGCGAGAAATGCCACCGTGATTTTATCAACGGCAAACCCAACAGCAAGATTTACGAACCCCACAAAGACCTGTTAGCCACTAATGCTTAGTCAGGCCTGGGAACATTTAGAAAAAAACTAATCAGTCTTATAAGGGGATAGAGCTTAATAGCTTTATTCCCGCACCCGCAAACCATACGCCATTAAGTAGCTGCACACGCGGACTACTATTTCATTTAACCCATTGTCGCCTTATCACCCGCACCCTAATACATACGCCATTAAGTAGCTGAACAAGCACAACTGATTGAATCAATCATTGTGTTTTATTCTGGAAACAATACCGGCTCTTTAAAGCAAACAGCCAGCCATAATACAAAAACTTAACAGCCTATATATATATTTTCTTGGGGAATTTGGGGAAGTAGTAGTATAGCCCTTATATAACGTGGCTTTAACGTTCCCCAAATAGTTTTTATTTTTTGGGGAATTCCCCAAAAAAAATGGGGAGCTGAAAACAGCTTGAAAACCTATTAAAACCTATTATTCAGCCTAATAAATTGCATAAAAACCCAATTCCCCGTAAATTTATGGGGAGAATCCCCACTTTTAAGCCCTGCATGGGGAACGCTAAAGCCACGCGCTATATGGTCTTGAAGGGTAGTTCCCCATGTTCCCCACGTTTTAAACATACCCCCCCCTACAGTGTGAGTTATTTATATATATTTGACTGGATAGAGGGGGGGTATAAATCTCTAAATTGAAGCGCTATCCTTTGCCCGCCCCAAGGTATATTTTTACGCATAATGTTTTGAATAGAAAAAACCCAACTACAACAATGCACAGCTAAACGCCAAAACCAATTATTTGAAAAAGGGGGGTGCCAAGGTACTCCCTGGCTAACCCCCATTGCGGGGCTAAATGACCGCGAGATTTTTGAGTTTTTTAGCCCCTATAGGTCTCGACTACAACGTTATATTTTAATCATAAACTATTGATTAGTATAAGATAATAACGTTTTTATCTTTTGTGTGTTGCTGGTAATAAAGCCAGAGCACAATTACCCCGCTACTCATGGCGTAATAAAGAAAGGTACGGGTATTTATTTTTAGTTGCTACCAATTCAACACAGCCCGGCTTTACCGGCCATTAGGCTTCCGTCTGAATCAACATTCAATCAGCATAGGCCTTTGGTTCTCTTCTGGATCATCATTCAAAGTTACGGACAAATAATTACATTCCAGAATATTAATACCTGGTATTAACAACCAACTGGATCAGAACTCAGACAACACGCCTTTATCTGCCTTTGGCTTCTATCTGGATCAGTATTCAACCAGTACCGGCCCTTGGTTCCTATCTGGATCAGTATTCAACCAGTACCGGCCCTTGGTTCCTATCTGGATCAACATTCAGGCAGAGCACCGGCCCTTGGTTCCTATCTGGATCAACATTCAGGCAGAGCACCGGCCCTTGGTTCCCGTCTGGATCGTCATTCAATCAGCACCGGCCCTTGGTTCCCTTCTGGATCGTCATTCAATCAGCACGGGCCATTGGTTCCCTTCTGAATCAACATTCAATCAGCATAGGCCCTTGGCTTCCATCTGGATCATCATTCAAGGTTACAGCCAAATAATTACATTCCAGAATATTAATACCTGGCATTAACAACCAGCTGGATCAGAACTCAGACAGCACGGCTTTACCGGACATTGGCTCCCATCTGAATCAACATTCAATCAGCATGGGCCATTGGGCTTCCGTCTGAATCAAGCCGCACAGTTACCGCCAAATAATTATATTCAAGAATATTAATACCTGGTATTAACAACCAACTGGATCAGGATGCACACAGAGCACAATTCCCCCGCTACTCATGGCGCAATAAAAAAGGTACGGGTATTTATTTTAGTTGCTACCAATTCAACATAGCCCGACTTTACCGGCCATTGGTTTCCATCTGAATCAACATTCAATCAGCACGGGCCATTGGTTCCCTTCTGAATCAACATTCAATCAGCACCGGCCCTTGGTTCCCGTCTGGATCGTCATTCAATCAGCACCGGCCCTTGGTTCCCGTCTGGATCGTCATTCAATCAGCACCGGCCCTTGGTTCCCGTCTGGATCGTCATTCAGACAGCAACGACCATCAGCTCCCTACCGTAACCACATTCAATCAGCAACGACAATTGTATCT
>NZ_JAOEGU010000078.1 GCF_025583945.1 Methylobacter psychrophilus | reverse complement strand
ATTGTAATCATTTAATACATGTCACTTAAGATGTGATGATTTTGATGTAATATATTTAGTGAGATGATTGTATATAAGATATGTATATTTTTTTTTTGTTTTTTTTTTTTTTTTTTTTTCTGGTGTCATCGGTATTTACACTGTTTCTTTTGTCGGCAGCGTCAGATGTGTATAAGGGACGGCCGCATATCCGTGAAGCCATGGTCGGTCACCTCCGCCATATCGAAGAGGGCCTCGCACAACGGATCGCCTCTAGCCTCGGTATGAGCGAACTGCCGCAGGCGCCTACTGCTGCTGTTGCAGTTCAGGAGTTAGACCTGTCCCCGGCGCTGCAGCTTATCGGCAAGATGAAGGATACACTCGAAGGTCGCGCTGTCGGGGTATTGATTGCGGACGGATCGGACGCGGCAAGCATCGAGGCTGTCAAACAAGCGGTCACTGTTGCAGGCGCAAAAGTGAAGATTATTGCAGCGAAAATCGGCGAAGCGAAACTCGCCGACGGCTCGCTTTTGAAAATCGATGGCCAATTGGCCGGCACGCCGTCAGTGATGTTCGACGCGGTCGCCATCATTCTTTCCAGCGAAGCCGCCGCGTTATTGGGCAAGGAAGCCGCCGCCATCGATTTCGTGCGCGACGCTTTCGGTCATCTGAAAGCGATCGGCGTTGACCAAGGCGGCAAAGCCTTGCTGAAAACCGCGGCTATCGAACAAGACGCCGGTGTGATTGCCATCGGTACCCTGGATCACTTCATTGCCGCAGCCCAGACACGTCAGTGGGACCGGGAGGCGAGCATCAGAACACTCGCTTGATAAGGATACCATTGCTCTTGGGTGTAAAGTTCCTTTTAATTTCAGGCGTAATATATTATTACGCCTGAATTGATAGCGGTGGACTCATGGCATTCAGTCTGGATTCCACCGGTTTCGGAAACTCATCATCGCTATGATAGGATGCCAAACCGATTCATTTTCTTAATCTTGTTTTTCATGCAAAAAAATACCCTGTTGGCGCCGGTTGATCTTTGAGGTGACGGAAAATACATGTTTTCCGTCACCTCAAAGCTTGATTCTGACTGCCTCCCCCGGTTTTGCATGCTCTCCAAAGTTAATCCTTGGCCTGCCGTATCATTTTCTGGCAATCAATGTTTTGAACCTCGCCTATATCAACTGGAGGTAGCAGCATGAGAGTAGATAAAGGATTAATTGAAAACTCTGGATTTAAGATAGTTCCGGAAAACTTTAAGGTGGAACGAAGGGTAAGCGGGCTAAAATCACGAGGGTAAGGGGTTATAGCAAGTTCAAAGGTTTCGTTTTTAAATGACAAATAGCCATTTCCATAAACTACACTATCCTTGGTATTGAGCAATAAAGTTTTTGACTGGACAATTCCGTCTTTGATATTGACATCGGCAACGGCGCAGAGGATAGGGATTTGAGTATCTCCCAAGATATAGTAGCCAAGCGCGTGGAAAATATCCAAGCCTATCAACTCTACTATCAAGGCACTTATCTTGCCATCGAATTGCACTAAATACGCGCCTCCATTGGAACTTGAAAGTATCTCTTTAAGCGTATTGCCAGATCCTTTTAATTGCAATTTACCGTTAACTTTCCCCAACGTTTTCTGAATATCGTTAACTTTCTTGATTAGCCTGCTCAAAGACAGGTCAATCACATTAATTTGGATGTCAACATCTGCCGGGTTTTGAGAGCCCTGGGCTGTCATCCAAAAGTTTACGCGGCCATCGTCAATTCCGAACATGGCGGGTTCGAATTTCAACACACCGTTGTTGAGTGATAATTGACCGTCAAAGTTGGTTATGGGAACTTCCTTGTTAATAATATTCGTGGCGCGAAGCCGAGCCTTACCATTGGCCGCACGAATTTGTTTTAGGTCGAAATGATGATCAGGTATCAAAGTATCATCTATCGTAACACGTTGATCTGGATGGTTAGGTTCGCCGCCAATAAATCCACTTAAATCTGCAAGGTCAAGCGTTTTGGCGAACAAATCCATATTGAAATACAAGGGCTCCAGTTTTGGGTTGACCAAGACAGTTCCTTGCAAATCACTGTGGCCAATTTCACCATTAAAATGGTCAAAACGCCAAGTGGTACCATGACGACTTAAATCCCCCGTTATTTTATAGGCTGAGCTGGGCGGTAAAGGGATGCCGATCAGAGGAAATAATTCGGCAATATCAGACCCTTTAAGAGAAAGGTTAAGCTTGGGATCGGCAACTTGCAGAGGATGAATCACTGTACCGCGAATGGCTATTTCAGTTTGACCAAAAGCAATATCTAACTTGACAGGATAGGGCTTCTTTTCTGAGTACAATTCTAAATATGAACCTGCAGAAGCCTGCAGATTTAGAGTTTTGTGTTGATAACTTCCCTTGCTCTCAATGGTAATCGGCAGTTGCCAGCCACCAGAGCCTTTTAAGGAATCTATATCCCCTTCAAAATTCATATCACGGGTTTCATCATAATAATGAAATATTCCAGAAATAATATGCAGATTCTCGAAAATAACCGGTACATCAAGAACGTTTGAGTCAGCTTTCTGATTGGAAAAATTCCAGTTAGTATCACTTTTCTTATTCTTGAATAAGAAAATTTCCGGCTTGCTAATGCTTAAATCATTAATGAAGATATCTCCATTAAATAGTTTCGGTATTGAAATTTGTAATGACAATTGATCAATTTGTGAAACATTTTCTGGCCTCGTCCAAGCCTTATTTTTGATTGAAATATTATTAATCGTCAGTTCAGGTTGCCAGCCGATTTCCAGAAGTGTTTTGCCTTTT
This sequence comes from Methylobacter psychrophilus, assembly GCF_025583945.1. Lineage (GTDB taxonomy): Bacteria > Pseudomonadota > Gammaproteobacteria > Methylococcales > Methylomonadaceae > Methylobacter_C > Methylobacter_C psychrophilus. The sequence continues at coordinate 8,437 of NZ_JAOEGU010000078.1, read as the reverse complement.
ATATCAAGTTTTAGCCTTTCGGTATTAACGATAGCCTCAATAAACCAGATTCTGAAGTTATTGGAATAGGCAAAACTTAGTAGAAGACTTCCGAAGGCAAAGAACCCTATCAGTAGGATGACTAAAAATAAACGGGTTAGGATTATCAGTTTGAAGTTCATTCATTGATTATTTTGTTGGCAGCGCTTAAATAATTTTTATGCCCACTCTTTGGTCTCAGGCTCCCGCACTCTTAGGCTACTGCTGGAAAAACGGCATATTTCGTCATGATTACTAAAGCTAAACAATTAGTTGGGTGCGTTTAAACAAACGACACTAAAGTCCCATAGACATTATAAGCAGTCGCGACTGTAAGTCACGTTGGCAAATTGGAGACACCGTGTTGAATAACACCGCTCTATGAGCCTTTACATCAGTGCATATTCACCATTACGTTTTTATTCTCAATACGAAAAAGCCTGATAACATTAATATCCTAAAAAATTGATGATCAAAACAAGTTAATTTTGGGAAGTCAAAAACATGTTGAAAGTTTTTCTGAATAAGAAGTTCAGAAAAATTCTATGAGACTTTAGTGTCGTTTGTTTAAATGCACCCAGAAATAGCAGAAACGAAACTTAAAATTGTAAAAATTACATTCATCGCGTCTTTATAACACAATAACTCAAAGTGACTAAAATATTATGATCCTGTTAATGACTAAAGTTTCGGCGTTCAATTCTCACCCTGCCATAGGTATAACCATATGATTTATATGCCCCCCCCCCATTCGTAGTTGTCTTGGTGTCAAATTGCAGGATGTGCACAAATAATAATCACTGTATGTGTATACCAATAGTTTCCGTGACCAAAGCGGCAGTATCGCCCAATACAGCTTTCAACTCATCTATGGCCCCAGTAATGGGTGAACTCAAACAAACGACAAAATGGTTTCATAGAATTTTTTGCAACTCGACAAATAGCGCGGCTTTAGATTTTCGCAATATCCTATGGTGATTTAGTGTCGCTTGTTTAAACGCACCCCATAATCAAGCAATCAATCACGGATTTTCGGGGGAGTACCGCTGCCGGCCAGCTGTTTCGCACGATACATGGCTTGGTCGGCCCGTTGAATTAGGGTTTCACTAGTGTCGCCATCGGCGGGGAAAAGACTGATACCGATGGTGACGCCTATATTCACGCATTGTTCCTTAAGCTGAAAGGGCTCGCTCAAGGCGTGAATAATTTTTTGCGCAACGTCAGAGGCACCCGAAGTATTCGGCAGGTCTTCAAGAAGCAGCACAAACTCGTCCCCGCCAAAGCGGGCAACCGTATCCTGTTCCCGCACGGTCAACAGCAGTCGCGCTGCAACAGCTCTTAACAATTCATCGCCGGTGTCATGCCCCCACTGATCATTGACGGCTTTAAACTTGTCCAGATCCATAAATAGCAGGGCCAGTGAAATTTCCTGGCGTTTGGCTCGCAATAAACAGTGCGCTAAACGCTCTTCCATGAGTAAACGGTTGCTTAGCCCCGTCAACGGATCATGGTGTGCGATGAAGTTGAGCTTGCGCTCATTGTCCAGCAGAATAGCTTCCGCTTGCTTTTGTAAGGTGATGTCACGAACAACATGGACGATATAGGTCGTTTGTCCCTTGCCATCTTGAATGGCATTGGTAAGGTATTCACAAGGAAACGACGGCCCTTGTTTGCGTTGCATTTGCAGCTGACGGGATGACCAATGTTGAACTTGACCGTTTGGATCTGGTGCATCCTCTTCCACGAACAGAGCTGTCGGCGTCAGACTCATTATCTCCTGGCGGCTCAGCCCGAACAAGGTTTCTGCGTGGGCGTTGCAATCAATGATACGCCCGGAAAGGGAATTCTCAATGAATACCGCCTCGTTAAGACAAGCCAATATGTTCTGAAGGACAATATTGGCTTCTTGCAGGGCCATTTTGAGGTTTCGGGGTTTGACACATTTTAACAACTGAGCCAGCAGGTGCTTTATCTTTACCGGTTTAACGATAAACGCATCGACCCCCAGATCAATCGCCTTTATCAGGTAGTGATTATCGTTGAAAGCCGTGGTAATGATGATGGGAACATCCGGATCGATCTGCCGTATAGCCTCGATCATGGCCAGTCCATTCATCTCTGGCATCAGAATGTCGGTAATAATGAAGTCGGGGCCGTGCTCCAGGAACAGAGCGAGTCCCTCTTGGCCATTACTGGCGGTCAGTAAGCGACCGACCCGGCGCTGCAGAAATTGGCTCAACTGGGTACGGATGTCTGCTTCGTCTTCCACGTAAAGCAGACTTAAGTCGCTAAGGGAACCGTTGTCGCCACCCTCAGCGTCTACTGTCATGAACATGGTAGGGCTCCGGTCAGCTTGGTGGAGTTGTCCAACGGACAGCTGAGGGAAAATTCTGCACCGGCGTCCACATTACGAACCCGAATGGTGCCATGCATGCTGGTTTCAATGATCATTTTCGACATGTACAAGCCAATGCCGGTACCCAGTTCCTTGGTGGAAAAGTAGGGTTCGAAAATATGCGCCATGGCGGCGGCCGGGATACCGCCGCCGTTGTCGGTAACCACAAGGGTAGCGTGTGTGGCGTCGTGGCTGAGCCGAAGCGTCACCACACCGCCCTGCGGATGGCGAGCGAGGATCGCCTCCTTGGCGTTGACCAAGAGATTAAGCAGTACCTGCGAAAATTCATTAGCAAAGCCGACAATCCGAATATCGTCGCCCATGTCCAGACACAACTCGATGTTGTTATTGCATAAGCTGACCGAAGCCAGGGACAGAGCTTCTTCGATCGCGGCGGCCACGCTAAAGGCTTCCATTTGTTTTTGGGGACGGAAAAAATGCCTGAAATCATCGATGGTGGTGGACATCTTCTGGATCAGGCGCTCACCACTGCGGGTCTGCTGCTCCAGATACTCGGGCGTCAGTTCCTGGTACTTGGCGGCATCCTCAATGTTGGCCAGGACCAGAGTCAGCGCATTCAGGGGTTGGCGCCATTGATGGGCGATATTACCGATCATTTCGCCCATGGCGGCCATGCGGGATTGCTGAATAAGCAGATGCTCTTGCTGGCGGTTCTTTTCGGTTTCCTCTTGAACGCGCTGCGCCAAGGTTTCATTAAGCGCGGTAAGGGCTTTCTCCGCGATCAGGCGCTTTGCTTCGGCTTCCTTTATGTCTTGAATGTCGGTGCAAGTGCCAAACCAATTAGTGACCTTGCCGTTGTTATCATGCAATGATACGCCACGGATCAGCCACCAGTGATAAATGCCATCTACGCGGCGCAACCGGCATTCAAGCGAATAAGTGCTATCGGTTTGCGTCGCCAGTTGCCAAGCGTCCCATGCCCTTTTATGATCATCCGGATGAAAAGGGACAAGCCAACCCTGGCCGTAGCTTTCTGCCAGCGTTAATCCGGTATAAGCAACCCATTGTTGATTGAAATAAAGATACCAACCATCCGCTCTAGTTACCCAAATAATTTGTGGCAACGCTTCGGCCATTGTCCGAAATTTGCTTTCGCTCTGCCGCAAGGCTTCCTCCAGCTGCATTTGTTCGGTGATATCACGAGCCGCGGCAAAGACCCCCGCCGAGTTTCCGGTATCATCCTGATACACGGCGGCGTTAAGCATAACTGGCGTTAGATGGCCGTTGTGATGGCGGATTTCCAAGGGATAATCGCGCACTAAGCCATTTTTGAAGGTCTGCTGATAACCAGCGCGGGCATGCTGCGGGTCAGTACAGTAATCGGCAAACTCGGTGCCAATGAGTGTCTCTCTGGGCCATCCCGTCACTGCTTCCATTGCCGCGTTGACATCACTGATGAGTCCTTTCGGGTCGATGATGATTAACGGGTCCAGGCTGGCTTCAATCAGGCGGCGGCTATAGCGGGAGGTTATCCGTAAAGCTTCCGTTTCACGCACGGCATCGGCCATCTGCTTGCGGTTGGTTATATCTTCGACGGTCCCGCGCATGCGTACAGGTCGACCCGTAGCATCATAAGTGAACTTGCCAAGACCCATAATCCAATGCACGCTGCGGTCCGGCCAGATGACTCGAAACTCGCAGGCGTAAGGGGTTCGCTCTGTACTGCTGCGGGTTAATTCAGCCTCAACCACCGGCAGGTCTTCCCGATGCACCCGGCTTGCGAAATCCTCATAGCAGCCACTGAACTCCCCGGGCCGGAAACCAAACAGTTCTTCGTGTCGCCGCGACCAGATAACCTGCTTGGCAGTAAGATCCCAGTCATATATGCCCAGTCTGGCAGCATCCAAAGCCAAGCGCAAGCGCTCCTCACTGTCGTGTATTGCCTGCGCGATCTGCTCGCGTTCGTTAGCCAGCTTGAGTTGCTTCTCGGCTTTACGAAGACAAGACTCCTGCGCCAGATTATCCAAGGCAAACGAGAGGTCATCGCCCATTTGCTGCAGCAGATTAAGCTGTTGATCGTCGAAGTAATCCTTTGCACCGGCATACAAGGAAAAGGCCCCGATCGTCACGTCGTGCTCTTTAATGGCAACACTCGCCGAGGCCAGCAAACCGTGAATACGGGCCTTTTCAAGCCAGGGATCGGTCTGCTTCAGGCCTAAAAAATCATTGTAAAAGCACTGGCTTCCTGCGCGAATAGCTGTGCCGGTGGGCCCTCTTCCTGTCGGCTTATCGTTAGCCGTTACCCAGGAACCTTCAAGATAACCGGTCTCACCGACTGCTGCTTGCACAGCAACCGACCCGGTCTGCGGATCTAACAGCCCTACCCAGGCCAACCGGAAGCCTCCCAGTTCAACGGCGATGCGGCAAGATTCACTGAACAGAGTATCGCGACGTTTACAATGGGCAATGGTCTTGCCGATTGCACTCAACATAGCATAGAGACGATTCAGACGCAGGATTTGCTCCTCGGCTTGTTTCCGCATGCGAATATCGGTGACCACGATACTCACGCCCAGATTGCCGGCAAGCTCGATGGCATTGCAGGAAAATAATACCGGCAGGTGGTTACCCGCCCCGGTTTCCAGGATGATTTCATCCCGCTCACCCGTGTGCGTGAGATTTCCCACCCGGTCAGCGAAGCGGTCTTGGTCTTGTGGTGCAACATAAGCGTGCAACGGCGAGCCGATGAGCGTTTCCAGCGGCACTTGCAGCAGAGTCGACAGTTGTTGGTTGCAATAAGCGATCATGCCGTCTGCAGTGAGAAAGACTGCGCCCTCATTCATGGTTTCCACCAAGCGGCGATAAGGATACTCAGCGCCTTTTAACGTAAAAACCAGCGCGTCATCCGGCCGGGAAATGACCAGGGCATCGACTTCCCCGTTGTAAATAGCATGCAGGGTTTCTTCAGCTTCTTCAAGACGACAGCGAAGGCTTGCATTTTCGTCTAAGAGCGCTTCTCGTGATCGCTTGTCGGTTGCCATTAAACACTTACCTTTCCGGTTGAAATCTACATAATGCGTCAGCCCCGGCTTTGAGCAAGCGGGGTTAGATGGCGATTTTTAAATACATACGCTTCAATCCCCATTTTTAAGGGGGAGCTGAATACTTGCGCGGCTACGTTAACGTCTAACGCGTGACAAGGGTTGCACCTCTTGGCCGACATCTGTTTATTTTTTCGTCGGGCCTAAAGCCTACACTTTTTTTTCATAAATCCAAGCCGGCAAGAATCCGCTCACTGTGCGACATATCACCGATGAATCTGCGCAATGGCAGCGGGAACTCCTTAACCAGCGTAGGCACCGCGACGATCTGTCTTTCTTTGGCGAAGCAGGGCTGCTGATAGATATCGATGATCTCCAGCTCGAAGCGCCCTTGCAGATGCTCTCGGCACAGCTTTTGCACATTGTCGATGGCGCGTTGCGAATTGGCAGTCATGCCCGCCACATACAACCTGAGAACATAATGTCTTTGCTCGGTTTTTGTCAGCGCCAGTTCAAATGCTGCCGTGGCAGTCTGGATTGGTGTGGCTTCAGTACCGGTTTTTTTACGCATAGTATCACGGCATCAAGAAATAGGGCGGATATCCAAGCCGACTAACACGCGTTCCCTGTTGGAGAGGTCGCCGATGATTGTTCTCATCGGTTCCGGGAGTTTGCGCACCAGCGTCGGCAAGGCCAAAATCTGGTCATCTTTGGCAAGGATTGGGTTGATCAGCAGGTCGATCACTTCAATCTGGTAGTTGCCCTGTAGATACTCTTCACAAATCATTTTCAAATTAGCAAATGTGGTGACGGTTTTGGGGGTCTGGCCGGCGACATAGAGCTTGAGCAGCCACTTATCCTCGCCGGTGGTTGGCTTCCCGGGGTTGGATTTTTTCTCTACGTCAGTCATTAGGGCGCTCCTGGGCGGGATTGTCCGGCCGGCAGTTCGTCGGCCTGCCGCGCTTTAGCCATGGTCAACGTCTCCGAGATAAGCGTTGCATCCCGTTGTAGTTCCTTGGCAATGAGCCGTTCCAAATCATCCTTTTCAGTTTCGAACTGGACGTTCAGTACGGTAATCTGGGCTTCTATGGCGGTTTTTTTCCGCTCGATCTCACGCTTTCTACGTTCGATTTCCTGTTTACGCTCCATGGATTCGGCTTTATTTCTGGCTTCTTGGGCAACCCTGGCTGAGCCGGTCAACACGCCGTCGGGGCCGATGTACACATCCCGCAATTGGATGCCTTCGTCGCTGAGGATAAATTCCCTGATCTGATTGGAATGTGCCATGCCTCGGGACTTAATGATGTTCAAACCACGATTGCGTTCACCGCCCGCTTCCATATCCCGCAACGACAGCCACGTATCCATTAGCGACGACATACCGAATTCAGTCCATTCCAGGCTACTGCTGGGCGAAGCCAGATCAGTAAAAAAGGCGGTAATCTGCTGCATTTTCAGGTAATCAATCATCCGTGAGAGCATCGACTTAACCTCGGCATTACTGGCTGCCGCGACCAGATTAGAGATCGGGTCGACGATAACGATGTTAGGATTAAATTTGTTTATCGTCTTATGCATAACGACCAAATGCATTTCCAAACCATACAGCGTAGCACGGGCATTCTGGAATTGGAGTAAGCCCTTCTCGACCCACTGGCCTAAATCGATGCCAATGGAATGCATGTTGCGGATGATCTGGTTTTGTGACTCCTCGAAGGCGAAATACAGGCAGCGTTCACCGCGCAGGCAGGCGGCATTAACAAAATGTGCGGCCAGGCTGGACTTGCCGGTACCGGCAGTGCCGGTGACCAGGACGCTGGTACCCCGGTAGTAGCCTTGACCGTCCAACATGGCATCCAGACGCTGCACGCCGCTGGGTATCCGTTCAATGGAAACCGGGTGGTCAAGACCGATGGAGGAAATCGGCATGACCGAGAAGCCATCCCTATCGATCAAAAACGGGTATTCGTTGGTGCCGTGGGCCGAGCCCCGGTATTTGACGATCCGCAAACGACGCGTAGCAATCTGCTGGCTAATATTATGGTTAAGAAAAATGACGCAGTCAGCGACATATTCTTCCAGTCCAAAGCGGGTGAAGGACTGTTCTCCCTGTTCACCGGTGATAATGGCAGTAACCCCCTTGTCTTTCAGGAAGCGGAACAGACGGCGCAGTTCCGAGCGTAGGATGGCCTCATTGGACAACCCGGCAAACAGTGCCTCGATGGTATCCAGTGCTACGCGCTTTGCGCCTAGCGTGTCGATGGCATAGCCAAGGCGGATAATCAGTCCCTCCAGGTCGTATGCGCCGGTCTCGGCTATCTCGCCCGGCTCCAGATACACGTAGTCGATGGCCAGTTGGTTCTGGCGCACCAACTCATTCAGGTCGAAACCCAACGACAGGAAGTTTTTTGACAATTCGTCAGATTTTTCCTCAAACGACATAAATACGCCGGGTTCATCAAATTGCAGCGCCCCGCGCACGAGAAATTCCATGGCCAGCAGGGTCTTGCCGCAACCGGTGCCGCCGCAGATTAGGGTCGGACGACCCTGCGGCAGACCACCGCCAGTGATCTCGTCCAGGCCTTTGATGCCGGTCGGGGCTTTTAACAGGTCTTGGCTAACCGCTTGAGGTATTTTATGGGCTTTTGTCATGGGCACTCCCCTTGGAAGTCATCTTATTTGGCGAATTGTATACCAAAAATTCAATATCGTATAAAAACATGATAATTGTGTGGTTGCAGGACTATAAAACGTTAAACTTTTTCGAACATGGCTAAAAGTCCCGCTGGGTCATCATGTGCTTTATCTACCCAACGAAGCATAGTAATGGTTATGTTCAATGACAAAGACTGACGCCAAACAAGACTCTCAGCAACGGTGACCCAATACGACACTGTTAGGCTATTTTTTCAGTAGTCTTTTTACCCGTCCTGGATCGCTGCGTTAAGCGGATAACGCATAATCAGCTTTGCAAAAATATGAAAAGGTTTAGAATGCAAACGACAACGCAAGAAATACTGCA
>NZ_JAOEGU010000077.1 GCF_025583945.1 Methylobacter psychrophilus | reverse complement strand
AAGGAGTCATGGCTATCCGTGTTTTCAGAGGTAGATCACTATTTTAACCTTATAAAGGCCAAATTCTATGTCGATTATTTAGGAAAGATGTCTAATATAAACCCAAGTGAGCCATTGCATGATCACAACAGCCATTAATCACCAAAATAACATCCATCTTGGAAAATTTATTCAGACTTTTAAAAGTACATCCGCTCTTGATTGGCTAAATTTTCTTATTGCCGATGTTAAGGACGGTCTTTGTCCTTTTCTGGTCATGTACCTTTTTTCTAGCCAACATTGGGAGCCTGGGCAGATTGGGGTTATTATGATGATTGGTGGCACGGCAACGGCTTTGGCACGGGCACCCATGGGGGCACTTATCGACCGGAGCTCATCCAAGCGCGGTCTTATTGTCGGTGCGGCAACTGTGGTTGCTATCTGTTCGTTACTGATCACCTGGTTTCATGGTTTTTGGGCGGTGGCTGTCGCCCAAGCGGTGATCGGTGTTGCCGATGCCGTGTTACCCTCTGCTATCTCGGCCATTTCTATGGGCCTGGTCGGTTCCCGGGCCATTACTTATCGGATCGGGCGTAATGAAGCTTTTAACCATGCCGGTAATGTAGTCACAGCTCTGCTGGCTGGTGTCGCTGGTTGGGCGCTGGCTCAAGAGGCGATGTTGTGGTTGGTTACCCTGGCAGCGGTTTGCAGCATAGTTGCCGTGCTGAGCATAAAGGCGTCGACAATCGATAACGATAAGGCACGTGGCTTGGAGAAACATGATCATGACCATAATCAATAACTGGTGAGCCTGCGTGAATTGTTTCAGAGTAAGCCATTGCAAATCTTTGCCGCTTTAATTACCTTGTTCCATTTTGCCAACGCGGCGATGTTACCCATGTTGGGCCAAGCGCTTGCACATAGTCAACCTGGTTCCGAGAGCTTGGTTATGGCGGCCTGCATTATCACGGCACAAATTGTTATGGTTCTCACTGCGATGTTGGTCGGCAGTAAAGTCGATCTTTGGGGGCGCAAGTCAATATTTTTGGTGGGTTTTGCCGTACTGCCTCTCCGCAGTTTGCTCTATACGCTTTCACAAGATCCGATTTTTTGGTGTCGATACAAGTTCTCGACGGTATCTGTGCCGATATTTTTGCCGCCCTGTTTTTTATTGTGGTTGCCGACCTTACCAAAGGAACGGGACATTACGGCTTCGCTCTTGGTGTGCTCTCAACGTGCTGGAGCTTGGGCGCTGCAATGAGCCATATAGTAGCGGCTCTGATCGTCGATTCGGCAGGCTTTGATGCAGCCTTTTTGTTCCTTTGTGGTATTGCGTTAATTGCTTTCTTGCTGTATTGGATAGCGATGCCTGAAACAGGTCCTGCCAAATTAATATCGACCTTAACGACGTCTATGCAGGATGCCTAAGGTAACTTCTTCGGTGCCCGAAACCATACCACTAAAGATAAAGTTACTTTCAAGGCATCGTCGTTGGCCCCGATTTGTCAGCATAGTATTGATTCTGCTCATTATTACTATGGCGCTGATCGCTGCCATGACCCCTGGTTTGCTACCGGCTGGTTTGGGCTTTGACGATGATATCAAGAAAATCGCGGCCGCTGTTATCTTCATTGGCAGTTATCTGGCGCTTGCTATTGGTAAAATCCCCGGACTGAATATCGACCGGGCTGGCGTGGCGCTGGTTGGTGCCGGTTTAATGGTTGCTTCCGGAGTACTGTCGTTGGAAGAAGCCTATAAAGCCGTTGATCTCGACACGATTACCTTGCTGCTTGGCATGATGATTCTTGTCGCCAGTTTGCGTTTGTCCGGTTTCTTTGCGATTGCCACCCTTTGGGTTATGGAGCATGCGAAAAAACCATTAATTTTATTATGCGCAATTACTGCAACATCCGGAATATTTTCTGCTTTCCTGGTCAATGACGCAATTTGTCTTGTGCTCGCACCCTTGGTGCTGGAACTGACTCGGCGGATGGGGCGTAATCCGGTGCCTTATCTGTTGGCAGTCGCGATGGCATCGAATGTGGGATCAACGGCCACTATCACCGGCAATCCTCAGAATATTATGATTGGCAGTTTTTCCCGGATTCCTTACCCGACCTTTGCGCTGGCACTGGGGCCGGTAGCGTTGCTTGGGTTGTTGATAACGGCGGCATTGATAGCCCTGTTTTACAGTAAAGAATTTATTGGTGCCGAACCGCTACTAGCGGTAACGCCAAAACTGCGTATTAAGCGTGTGCTGGTCATGCGGGCATTATTGGCGACTGCCATCATGATTGCGCTGTTTTTCGCCGGTCAACCGCCCGCCAAGGCAGCAATAATCATTGGAGGTTTGCTGTTATTGACGCGGCGGGTTAAAAGCAAGCGTATTTATGCGGAAATAAATTGGTCACTTTTATTGATGTTTGCCGGCTTGTTTATCATCGTCGCAGGAGCGCAGCGTACCCTGTTGACACCTGACTGGATTATTGCCGTGAGCCACTTGCATTTGGATCAGGTACCTATCTTGAGTGCAGTTACGGCGGTATTGTCTAATCTGTTAAGTAACGTGCCCGCTGTGCTGATAATAAAGCCGTTTGTTGAGTCACTGGCAAATCATGATACCGCATGGCTGACGATTGCCATGTCGTCGACTTTGGCAGGTAACTTTACCATTTTGGGTTCAATCGCGAATTTGATTGTTGTGCAAAAAGCAGCCGAGCAGGGCATTGTAATCAGCTTTTGGGATTATTTCCGGGTTGGCGCACCGTTAACTATTATTACTTTAATAATCGGTACACTATGGATTGGGCTATGAAACTCCAGCAAGTAGCCTTGATAAGATCAAATTTTACTGAATTTCAATAAAAAATGTAGAATGGGCAGCGAATAATGAAATATCATACTAATCTGGATTCGATAAGTAAACGGATGTATTACGTTTTACCCTATATCATCTAATCTTAAAAACCTATAATATCTTTTCAATTTAAAGCAATGATAGTTATTTCATTAGTAAACCCACTACCGTTAATCTTATAAAACATGCTAATCAAACGACTTATTTTACTTTTTTTATGGTCTTCTTTCCTTGTTGGCTGCGCTTCTCAGCCTCCTGCACCTGTATACGGAAACGGAACAACAATTTATAGTAAAACAAAACCTTCCTTACGGAAGTCAAAAGCGCAACAGCCCATAAAACCCGAGCCGATAAATCAAGGCTCTAATGATATAGTGACAACACAGCCACTTCAGGAATTTGTACCAATAACAGCACCGATAGAAGCGTTAGAACCTGAGCCTTTAATACCAGGCCAAGAGGAACAAGGACAAGTACAAAATCAGCCTGGACAAGAGCCTTTGATACCAGGTCAAGAACCTTTAGCAACAGGGCAGGAGGCTTCTCCATTCGGACAAAGTAATTCCTCACCCGCTCTTAATATCGAGCCAATGATTGTTGCTCCGCCGCCACCACAACCTCGTATACCGGCTTTTGCACCTTTAGAAACTTTTTCGCCGTTATCGCCAGCGGTCAATGCTTTAGCTTTAGCGGCTAATAAAAACAGTCAATCGGGAAATATTGAGTCGGCAACAACGACTATTGAGCGTGCTATTAGAATAGAGCCGCGAAATGCAACCTTATATTATAAGTTGGCCTTATTAAAGCTAAAGGATTCAAAACCCCGCTTAGCAGAAGATCTTGCAAAAAAAGCCGCAATATTGGCAAACAATGATACCCCACTTAAAAAACATAGCTGGTTATTGGTTGCCAGAGCAAGAGAAATGCAGGGTGATTTAAACGGTGGTAAAGAAGCGAGAGCAAAGGCTAACAAGTTTTAATTTTTTGATATCTTTACGCAAGACGAGAAAAAAACAGGCAACTAACTTGCATGGATAGATATTACCAGAGTAATTAGCTGTCTATAGCTTTGTCATCGCAACTTCCTGCTTTCGGAAACTAAGCCGTAGGGCTTGTATACATAGTTATGCTTAAGAAGGAACGCGATAAAAACCGTAATTTGAGTGTGTGTTGAAAAGTGCAAATCAACACTACCCGAACCCGGATGTCTATGTGATAATAATTGTATTAGTTAGTCGACATTTTTCTGGCCTACAGGGTATTAATAATGGATGAGAATAAAAAGAAAGCATTAGGCGCAGCCCTGATGCAGATAGAAAAGCAGTTTGGTAAAGGCTCTGTCATGCGTATGGGTGATGTGGCGGCTTCCCGTGATATTGATGTAGTCTCTACCGGTTCATTAGGTTTGGATATTGCTTTGGGCTGTGGTGGTTTGCCACGTGGTCGCGTAGTTGAAATTTATGGTCCTGAATCATCCGGTAAAACGACACTGACTTTGCAAGTCATCGCTGAAATGCAAAAGCTGGGTGGCACGGCTGCCTTTGTTGATGCCGAACATGCCCTGGATCCAAGTTATGCCGAAAAAATTGGTGTTAATGTCGATGAGTTACTGGTTTCTCAACCGGATACCGGTGAGCAGGCCCTGGAAATTACCGATATGTTGGTGCGTTCAGGTGCGGTTGATGTCGTGGTAATCGATTCGGTTGCGGCATTAACGCCTAAGGCCGAAATTGAGGGCGATATGGGCGATTCTCATATGGGCTTGCAAGCACGCTTGATGTCACAGGCATTAAGAAAATTAACGGGTAATATCAAGCGTTCCAATACGCTGGTTATTTTTATCAACCAGATCAGGATGAAAATCGGGGTGATGTTCGGTAGTCCGGAAACCACAACCGGTGGTAACGCACTTAAATTTTATGCCTCTGTACGTTTGGACATACGACGTATTGGTGCTGTAAAAAAAGGCGAAGAAGTTATTGGTAATGAAACCCGGGTAAAGGTCGTAAAAAATAAAGTGGCACCGCCATTTAGACAGGCTGAATTTGAGATTTTATACGGCGAAGGTATTTCGTTTATGGGGGAATTGGTTGACCTTGGCGTCAGCTATGGCTTTATTCAAAAAGCCGGTTCCTGGTACAGTTACGGGGATGAAAAGATTGGTCAGGGTAAAGAAAATGTAAAACTTTTCTTAAAAGAACATCCTGAAAAAGCGAAAGAAATTGAAGCCAAAATAAGAGCCGAAGCCTTCAAAAAGCCGGTGCCGATTATTCAACCGGTCATTGATGAAGTATAAAGAAATCCCGTTTACTTCAACCAATGAAGCAAGTGACAATCAAGACACAGATAAAAGCACTACTACGCAAATAAAGGAGTGCTGTCTTCGATTGTTGGCGCGTAGGGAGCATAGCCAAAAAGAATTACTGAATAAATTACTGCTAAGAAACTTTAACAAGGATGAGATTTTGGCGGTTATTGAGGACTTCGCTCTGCAAGGTTGGCAGAGCGATTTACGTTATGCCGAAAGCTATGCCAGATCCCGTATTCAAAAAGGTTACGGGCCTGTTGCGGTGACTTATGAGTTGCGCAAAAATGGCATAGAGGCATTTAATCTTGACGATGTTGTGCAGCAAACTGTAAGTAGCTGGATGGTGTTGTTGGAGCAGGTCTATAGTAAAAAATATGGTCAGGATTTACTCATTGATCGTAATGAGTGGGCAAAACGCAGCCGTTTTTTAATGCAGCGCGGTTTTTCCGGCACAATGATTAGTGCCTTGTTTGATCATTTAAATATTAAATTCTAGGGTGCGGTTTTACGCGCCACTTTAAAATTATTGATACCATGAAAAAAATGACTAGCGCCGAACTGCGCACCGCCTTCCTTGAGTTCTTTCATCAGCGTGGGCATTCCATTGAGCCTTCCAGCTCACTGGTACCTGTTAACGATCCTACCTTATTATTTACCAATGCCGGAATGGTCCAGTTTAAGGATGTATTTTTGGGCAGGGAACAGCGTGAGTTTAACAAAGCGGTGACCAGTCAGCGTTGTGTCAGAGCCGGTGGCAAGCATAATGATCTGGAAAATGTCGGTTATACGGCAAGGCATCATACGTTTTTTGAAATGCTGGGTAATTTTAGTTTTGGCGATTATTTTAAAAAAGAAGCGATTCATTATGCCTGGGATTTTTTAACCAAAGAGTTGGAGATTCCTGCCGAGAAATTATGGGTCACCGTTTTTGACGAGGATGCCGAAGCAGAAAATATCTGGTTGCATGATATTGGTGTTTCGCCGGCCCGTCTTTCAAAAATCGGCGCAAAAGATAACTTTTGGTCTATGGGTGATGTGGGGCCTTGTGGGCCTTGCACTGAAATATTTTACGATCACGGTGCCGATATTCCCGGTGGCCCTCCGGGTACGCCGGAAGAAGATGGCGATAGATATATCGAAGTCTGGAATCTGGTATTTATGCAGTATGACCGTGATGCAGATGGCACGTTAACGCCACTACCCAAGCCGTCTGTTGATACAGGTATGGGGCTGGAACGGATTAGTGCGGTGTTGCAAGGCGTGCATAACAATTATGAGATTGATTTATTTCAAGGCGTTTTAAAAGCTGCTGCCAAACTTGCCGACACCACTGATTTAAGTATCAGTTCTTTACGCGTTATTGCCGATCATATTCGTTCTTGTGCCTTTTTGATTACCGATGGCGTCATGCCGTCCAATGAAGGTCGAGGTTATGTGCTGCGCCGAATTATTCGACGTGCCATTCGGCATGGCTATCGATTGGGTATCCCGGATGTTTTCTTTTATAAGTTGGTTGCCCCTTTGGTTGACGAAATGGGCGAGGCTTTTCCTGAACTTAAAGCCGCACAATCTCAGGCTGAACGGGTATTAAAAAAAGAAGAAGAGCGTTTTGCCGAAACTTTGGGGCAGGGCATGAGAATTCTGGAAGCTTGTGTTGCCAAGATGCAAGGCTCGGTTATTCCCGGTGAAACAGTATTCCAGCTTTATGATACTTATGGTTTTCCCGTTGATTTAACGGCTGATTTTGCCCGCGAAAACAATCTGACGGTAGATCATGCCGGCTTTGAAACCGCCATGTCGGCGCAACGGGTCAGAGCGCGTTCGGCCAGTAGTTTTGGTACCGAATATAGTCAGGATATCAAGCTCGATAGTCAGACTGAATTTACCGGCTATGATCATCTCGATGATCAAGTGAATATTATCGCTCTTTATCGTGAAGGTCAGCCAGTTGATAGCTTGCAAGCCGATGAAGAAGGCTTGGTGGTTTTGGATAAAACACCTTTTTATGCCGAGTCCGGTGGCCAGATAGGCGATTGTGGCCAAATTATTGCCTCGGAAGCATTATTTAACGTGACGGATACCCAAAAGCAGGGTGGCAACCTGTTTTTACATAAAGGCAAGCTGATTTCAGGCGTCTTAAGCAAAGGTCAGCTATGTGCTGCAAAAGTTAATGCGGCAGACAGAAAAGCCACGGAATTAAACCATTCGGCCACGCATTTATTACATGCCGCCTTAAGGCAGACTTTAGGCGAGCATGTGACTCAAAAAGGCTCATTGGTTAATACCGAGCGGTTACGTTTTGATTTTTCACATTTTGAGCCGGTGACTGCCGAGCAAATTAGCACCCTTGAGGGCTTGGTTAATGAACAGATTCGTTTAAATAATCCCGTTACTGCACAAGTCATGGCTAAAGATTTGGCGGTAGAAGCCGGTGCCATGGCGTTGTTTGGCGAAAAATACGGCGCTGAAGTCAGGGTTTTAAAAATAGGTGAGTTTTCAACCGAGCTTTGTGGCGGTACGCATGTTAACAGGGCCGGGGACATTGGTTGTTTTAAAATAATCAGTGAAAACGGCGTTGCTGCGGGTGTCAGACGCATTGAAGCGGTCACCGGTGGTGGTTGTATCGAGTGGATAGCCAATCGCGATAAAGCCTTGAACAGCGTTACCGGACTGTTAAAAAGCCCAGCTGAAAAAGTTGCTGAAAAAGTCGAGCAATTATTGGAAAAAAACCGGGTACTGGAAAAACAACTTGAGCGCCTCAATTCAAAGCTGGCCAGTTCAGCGGGCGATGAGTTGGGTTCTCAAGCCATTGAGGTAGCAGATGTAAAAGTACTGGCAGTCAAACTTGATGATGTGGATGCCAAATCCCTGCGCGATATGGCCGATCAGCTTAAAAACAAGCTTGGCAGTTGTGCTATCGTTCTGGCGGTTGTTGATGGCGACAAAGTTAATTTAATCGCCGTTGTCTCCAAAGACAAAATGAGTCAGATAAAAGCCGGTGAACTGGTTAACTTCGTCGCCACTCAAGTAGGTGGAAAAGGTGGTGGAAAACCTGATTTGGCAATGGCTGGGGGTAATAATCCGGCCGGATTGGCGGCGGCATTGGCCCAGGTTCCGGCTTGGGTAAAGGAAAAGTTGACGAGTTAAACTTGATCGTGTTGGAGTGAGGTGTTAACTTCAATATATACAATATATTATGTTGATTTAATGGAGTTTACATTATGATTCAAGACGATATTATTAACGAGCTGCAGTATATTCCGGAAGCTAAGCTTATAGAGCTTTATGACCTTATTCATTATTTCAGGCTCGGAATTAACAGCGAAATTGCGGACAAATCTTCTCAAGAAGAGGCTTTTAAAATAGACAAGGCTATGTGCTTGAATGTTTTGAAAAAAATCAGACGAGATGACTTTTCAAGTTTTAGTGAAATTGATGATGTAGATACACACATTGAAAAGCTAAGAAATTAAATAGGTGATATCCAAGAATAAATATGCCCAAGTCACGCAGGATTTTTATTTATTTTCAAGGCGTAAAAATAGGCGCGTAGCTGGCTACGTAACTATTTTAACAACGTAGAAAATGAATAAAAAGACCAGTGATCTGGGTATATTTTTCGTAGGAAATCATCTTAGTTAAAGACGACAATTACCAGCGTAAAGAAAGGAAGTTTTTTAAAAAGCACACGCATTTAGTTGATAAGTATGCTGATGTATTGACTAAGCTCAAAATTAATCCTTTTGATTCGTCATTAAAAATGCATAAATTGAAAGGAGAGCTGAAAGAATTTTATTCATGTAGTCTAACGCATGACTACCGTATTATTTGCGTATTTTTAATACAAGATGAAACGGTTGTCTTGGTAGATATAGGCAGTCATGACGAAGTTTATTAACTTTTGCAATAACAAGGTTTTATTGAATGGCATTATATGTATATAAATTTGGCGGCACGTCGGTAGGTTCTGTCGAGCGGATTAAAGCTGTCGCTGAAAAAATTAAAAAAGCCCATGATTTGGGTAATCAAATCGTGGTAGTGCTTTCCGCCATGAGCGGCGAAACCAACCGGTTAATCGCGTTGGCAAAAGACATTCAAGAGCAACCCAGTGACCGGGAAATGGATGTTTTAATTTCTACCGGCGAACAGGTTACGGTGGCGTTATTAAGTATGGCGTTGCATCAAACAGGTTGTGCTGCCGTTTCTTATACCGGCGGGCAGGTAAAAATCCTGACCGACAGCTTTCATACCAAAGCACGGATACGCAAGATTGACGACAGCAAAATACGTGCTGATCTCAATACCGGTAAAGTCGTCGTTGTCGCCGGTTTTCAAGGTGTCGATGAGCACGGTAATATTACCACCTTAGGTCGTGGTGGTTCAGATACCACGGCGGTTGCCTTGGCGGCCGCATTAAAAGCCGACGAGTGTCATATTTATACGGATGTGGATGGCGTTTACACCACTGACCCCAGGGTTGAGCCTAAAGCGCGCAGGCTTGACCATATTACTTTTGAAGAAATGCTGGAAATGGCCAGTTTGGGTTCCAAAGTTTTGCAAATCAGATCGGTAGAGTTTGCCGGCAAATATAATGTTGCGCTACGCGTATTGTCATCATTTAAAGAAGGGTGTGGCACACTCATTACTTACGAGGAATCACAAATGGAAAGTGCTTTAATATCCGGCATTGCTTTTAATCGCGATGAAGCAAAATTAACAATCACCGGAGTGCCTGATTTACCGGGAGTTGCGTTTAAAATTTTGGGCCCGATTGCCGATGCCAATATTGAAGTGGATATGATTGTGCAGAATATTGCTGATGATGCCACTACGGATTTTACTTTTACGGTTAATCGCAATGATTATCCGCGTGCAAAAGATATACTGGAGCAAACCAGTGCCGAGCTGGGAGCAAGAAAAGTAAAGGGTGACAACAGTCTCGTAAAAGTGTCAATCGTCGGGGTAGGAATGCGTTCGCATGCTGGTATTGCCAGCACTATGTTTAAAACATTGGCAGATGAAGGCATCAATATTCGCATGATTTCAACCTCAGAAATAAAAATATCT
Organism: Methylobacter psychrophilus; assembly: GCF_025583945.1. Classification (GTDB taxonomy): domain Bacteria; phylum Pseudomonadota; class Gammaproteobacteria; order Methylococcales; family Methylomonadaceae; genus Methylobacter_C; species Methylobacter_C psychrophilus. The sequence continues at coordinate 1,506 of NZ_JAOEGU010000077.1, read as the reverse complement.
GTGGTTGTCGATGAAAAATACCTGGAACTTGCGGTTCGGGCGTTACACGCCGCTTTTGGTTTGGACAAAGAGACTGAATCAATTTAGTCATCCACACAGTTTAACGTTAACTTTAGCAATACCAACCTTTGGCAAGGCTCTTCCTGGAATAGCCAAAGGTCTCACGGCCTGAGGTGATTTCCTGCAAATCATACCTTCGGTTTGCTGTGAAGCGTGACGGGGTTTGCAGCCCCGCAAGTTGTGGTCGTTGCGGTGCTTAACCTGAATGACAATACCCCGACTGGTTTAGTGACGATTACCGGCACGGCTACGCAAAACCAAACGTTAATTGCCACCAATACCTTGGCGGATGCTGATGGTTTAGGCGTCATTGCCTACCAACGGTTGGCCAATAGCGCGGCAATTAACGGTGCAACTGCAGACACGTTTATCTTGGATCAGTGGCAGATAAGCCAGGCGATTACCGTGCAAGCCAGCTATAGCGATGGTGCCGGTGTACTTGAACAGGTAACCAGTGCTGCCAGCGCTAATGTAATAGCGGTAAAAACCGGCACAGGGGGAAATGATTCATTTGTTGGTAGTGATAACAACAGCACGGTTGAATATGATTTTGCATCTGGCAAATGCCACAACCAGTATTACCCGGGTAGGACTCTCTCTGCTGATGGAAAAACGGTGGTATTTAAAGGGGTTGATGGCACCGATACATTAACCAATATCTAAGATCTGGTTTTTGGCAGTGGCACGATTAGTCTCGCTCCCCCCCCCTACACCCCACCAATAAAATCAAAGGCTTAGGTGTTTTTCACCTAGGCATTTTTTATTGCTTGTAGTAAATTTGTAAATTTTTAGGCAGTAGTTGTTTTTTCCTTCAAAACAACTACTTTACCTTCTTTTTTTAGACTTGCATTGCCGGTATATTCTTTTAGATGGTCGCTGGATAAGTGCGCGTACCTCATAACCATTGTTAAATCAGCCCATCCACCGAGTTCTTTTAAAACATTCAGCGGTGTGCCGTTCTGAACATGCCAGCTTGCCCAAGTATGGCGTAAATCGTGCCATCTAAACTCTTTGATGTCAGCACGAATTAACGCTTTACGCCAGGCGTGATTATTGGCGCCGGACACGTTGCTTGCGCCGGTTTTTAACTTGTCCTGTTTGATTGCATCAATGTGTTTATTATTTAAGTGTGCGTTTAGCCATCGCAAATGCACTTTATCAGTGTGCAGGCTTTTTTTGTGGCTACGCTCGCTTAACCATCGTATAACTGCTTCTTGCCAAGTGTGGCGGGGTTTGGCTCCCAAGTTTTTCACCCGCCATGCTTCGGCTTTCATTTTGTCGTGTAGCTCTTGTGCCTCTTGTTTTACTTGAGTCCCAACAGAGCGTTGTATTCGCTCGCCGTTTGCTGTGGTGATTTGAATCCACCACGTATCATTGCGTTTGTAGATTGACATGTTTCAATAACTCCATTTGTAGTTAAGCCACCATCAATCACGCGCAAGCCTT
>NZ_JAOEGU010000076.1 GCF_025583945.1 Methylobacter psychrophilus | reverse complement strand
CATTGAGGGTACGGATAGTCGTCATCCGCTCTTTGCGGCCGGTCAAAATCTTGTGCGGATACGCCTGATGCCCCACATCCCAAACCAACTGGTCAGACGGGGTATCAAAAACATAATGCAAAGCCACAGTAAGCTCGACTGTACCTAAACCCGCAGAAAAATGGCCGCCAGAAATACTCACGGTATGCGTTAAATAATCCCGCAGTTCTTTCGCCAAGGGTTTAAGCTGGTCTTTACTGAGTTTACGTACATCAGCAGGAGTATTGATATTATTAAGCAGTGGATAATCGGGTAGTGTATTCATATTAATAAAGTGGCTCGCGATAGAACATCAAAACGATGCCAATCTGAAAAAGGGCGGCAACAGAAATAAAACCGGCAATGTCCTTACCCGGTCTATCCAGTTTTAATTCCAGCCAACGACCGCATGCCAGAATAAGAGAAAAAATACCCATGGTCGTGTGACCAACCTGGATAAGAAATGCACTTTTAGCCTGAAAACCCACATGTGAATGGGTAAGTAACATTAATCCACCAAAAGCTGCCAGTATGGGAAACACAAATGCCAGTTTGCTATGGGGGTTTTTGGTTATTCTGGCACTCAGTTCAATCATGCCAAGAGTAAATACCAGCAAAGTTGCAATTCTATGCTGTAACACTTCACCGTTATTAAAAGTACTATCCCAAAAACTTATCGGCCCTAACGGCCAGGATTCAGCATCACTACGAAAAAACAGAAAAATTCCCAAACCGATAAAGCCTAGTGGCCAATACCGGGTTAAAGGCAAATATTTATCAAAAGCAGAAAAAGAAGATGGCAAATGCTTTATGTAAGAAAGCATGGCAAAAAAACTCATCGCCGTTAGGAAAATTCCCGCGATATTATGGTTATAATTTGACCATTCGGTTGCTGCCATTGAAGGAACCTGATCAATAATGGCAACCCGACCTGCTTCACCGGCTATCAGCGCAACATGGCTGGGCGAATTGGTTTGAGGAATTTGTGGACTAAACGTATTAAGTACTTCCTGCCAGCTTGCTGTCAGATTGGAGATATCAATCGCCGGTGGTTGCGAAGCCAGACTGGCAGCGGTAAATAATAACGTGATTAAAACGACAGTTTCCGCTTCAATGTAATAAGGTACCCGGTTGTTTAATGCATAATGATCACCGGAAATACGGTATTCACGGACGGCACTTTTATTCAGCCAGGCAAATCCCAAGGCAATTGCCAATAAGGTAATTTTTACGATCAATAAATTACCATAGCCGGTGCCGATCAGACCGTTCCAGGTATCAATATATTGTAAGGCAATAGGTAACCCCGAAACCAGAATCATGGCAACTGAAGCGATGCCAAACCAGGAAAATCGATGTAGCATTAAAGGCCATAATTGGGCGGTAACCCGATTATTTTGACGTAACAGCCAAAGATTAACCAGTTGAAAAATTCCACCGATCCAGGCGGCAGCGGCCAGTTGGTGAAGAACTGTTAACGACATTAACATAAACCGATCGTCAAAACGTCCGGCCGCATGTACCAGCCAGGCACCTGAAATAATCATCGGCAAGGCCACAATGCTAGCAGTTGTCCAATGCGCCTTCGAAAACGGATTTTTACTCAGCGTCTGATAACAATAACCGGCCAGAAAAATAGCCAATAGCGTCCGTATAATACCGCCAATAAATTGCGTAGTGTTGGCAAACTCAGGAAATGGCCAACGCTCAAGAACCGCAGTCATCAACCAGATTTTAAGAATTATTTTAAAAAGTTGCGCTGCTGCCAGTAAAAAACCGCCTTTGTAAATAAGTGCTATCGTTTTTTGTAGCAATACAGCATTGTATCCATCCTGATTATTCCAGGGACGCAAAACAAAAAGCCCCCAAAACAGGCCACCAATTGTTAATGAATAACAAATCAGGTCAAATCCGCCTATCAGAGAATCGAGAAAATCAGCTATGCCCGCCATTATCTGGTCCTGTTAAGAGACTGAAAAATGAATAACATCTTCGGTTAAATGACCATCAGCAGCGAATATTTTAAATCTGATGGCATAATCACCTGGTTCCAGTGCCGGAATATGGATAATAATCTGCCCCTGCTTACTGCCGGTTTCTGCTTGCAATAACTCATGTTTATCGCCTTTACGCACTAAAAAAATTTGCGACAGACCCAGTTCTATTTTGGAATTAAAAGTAAGCTCTATATTGTCTGGTTGGTTAGCACGAATGGGGGTCACTTTTAATGAATAATCGGTCACAACCGCATGAGCGATAACTAATGTTGCCTGACCCAAAGTCAACACTAACAAGATTAACTTAATCCACTTTTTCATAATCTTGACCTCAGCGACTTTTTTTACTTTTTAAAGCGTGGCCTGCCAAATTCTTGCCTAACTCCCAAATAGAGCCGGGTATTTGATGTGTATCTGCAATGGCTTTATCAAATGAACTGACAATATGATCACGATCTTTTTGCGTCAGGTTTAATGGTGGCAATAGTTTAATTACATTCATACCATGCCCGGCAACCTGAGTCAGTATATGGTGCTCTTTAAATAAAGGTATGGTGATCATTTGGCAGAACAAGCCTTTATTCGCCGCTTCCAGCATGGCCCACGCCGCTTTTAAACGAAGACTTTTAGGCGATTGAAATTCAATGGCAATCATCATGCCCTTACCACGAACACCTTTAAGGAATTCATATTTTTCAGATAATGCCTGTAGACTGTTAATAATATCAGTACCGACTTTTAAACTGTTCTCTACCAACTTTTCTTCTTCCATGACATGCAAAGTGGCCAAACCTGCGGCCATCGCCAAATTATTTTTACCAAAAGTTGAGCCATGGACAACAGCTCTATCCATACGATTAAAAACGGTATCCATGATTTTTTGGGTCATTGCTACAGCACCAACCGGCACAAAACCGCCTGACAGGGCTTTAGCCATACAAATCATATCCGGTTTAACATTCCAGTGATCTATAGCCCAAAATTTTCCGGTACGCCCAATGCCTGTTTGTACTTCATCAGCGACAAATAAAGTGCCATATTTTTTGCACAGGCGCTCAACTTCAGGTAAATAATTATCATCAGGTACATTAACGCCTTTGCCCTGAATAGGTTCAACAATAAAGGCAGCAACGTCATTATTACTTAATGCTTTTTCCAGCGCCTCAAGATCGTTAAAAGGTATGGCTTTACAACCCGGTAATAACGGACCAAAGCCTTCACGGAAAATTTCTTCACCACATAAGGAAAGGGCGCCCATTGTCAGTCCATGATAGCCATGCTCACAAAAAACGATATTTTCCCGTTTGGTGGTGTAACGGGCAAATTTGATGGCAGCTTCCAAGGCTTCTGTTCCTGAATTACAAAAAAACATCTTATCAATATTTTCCGGCGTCGTTTTCAAAAGCTCTTTAGCCAGTAAACCGCTGAGTACAGATACATCCAGCTGCACAAGATTTGGCAACTCCAGGGTTAATGTTTCCTTTAAAGCGTTAATAACGGTAGGATGATTACGACCAATCGCAAATACGCCAAAACCACTTAACAAATCCAGATACTCTGTACCCGACTGATCATAAAGATATTGTCCTACGGCACGCTTATAATGGCGGTCGTAGCCTATAGTCTTTAACATTCTGACCATTTGATTATTAAGATGCTGCTCATGCAGATCAAATTTATCAGTACTATGTTGAGTAAAAAGTTCGGCTATGCTGAAAGTCATATTAGCTATTCAAGGTTAAAGGTTAAAGATATCTTGAGTAAAGCACAGAATATAAGTGGCTTCCTTTTTTCACTTAAACTCTTAAGGTGATATCCAAGAATTAATATACCCAAGTGGCACAGGATTTTTGTTTATTTACACGACGGACAAATAGGTATTGTATTTTTAGGTGTTAATTATGGGCTATTGTCCCCATATAGCTGGCAACCAACTTTAACGTTTTCTTTGCTGCATTAAAATGCAAACCCAGCTTTATTAATCCAGGTAACTCGGCAGGATGTAGCAAAAGAAATAATAATAATTTGCCTAACATAATATCCCCGCTGTTATTAAGGGAATAATTAATCGCTAAAGGTAAGTTCATTATTACCGGATCAACAATCGCCCGGATGGTGATGAAAGGCAACGCGTGTTGACTTGCGACCTTGGCAATAGCGATACTTTCCATATCCAGTGCAACTGCACCCGTTATTGAGTGTAGTTGTTTTTTATCGGTACTGGAGGAAACAATACTGATACTCTCCACTAAAGCTCCACTATGAATGACCATAAACTTGGCAAGTCTGTTTTTGATTTCGCTATGCCAATCAGTATTCACAGCCATTTCACAATTTCCGGCATCTATCAGCTTATCAGCCAGAATCAGATCACCTGGTTTTAATGATGCACTAAGAGCTGCCGCACACCCCCAACTTATAAGTCGGCCGGCACCTTTGGCAGCCAGTAATTCAGCAGCCAAGCCTGCATTTATTGGGCCGGTACCTGAATAAGCAACCAGTAATTTATCGGCTATAAAAAGACAATGGCCTTTACTGATCTTTTTAGACGTCAGGGTAGCCAACTCTTCAGGTAAAGCGACAACAATACCGGTGATCACTTTTTGTTTAGTTCATTGCGATAGCGAGCCAATGCCCAAAGTGGGAAAAATTTATCATACCCGTGGTATTTGAGATAAAAAACTTTGGGAAATCCCGGCGCAGTAAAACATTTATCATTCCAAACGCCATCAGTTTGCTGATTATGCAAAATAAAATCAATACCGGCTTTTACTTCAGGGCTATGTGCTTCACCTGCAGCCATCAACCCTAAAACAGCCCAAGACGTTTGAAACGCCGTACTAAAATGATAACTTCCACTAACGCTTTTATCGTGATAAGTGTAGTTATCTTCTCCCCAACCGCCATCTTCACGCTGCTTACTTTTTAACCATTTTGCGGCTTTAGTATAAATTGGATCAGTCTTGGGTAGATTGGTTTGTTCCAGCCCGAGTAAAACAGACCAGGTACCATAAATATAGTTGGTTCCCCAACGGCCAAACCAGGAGCCATCATCTTCCTGCTCGTTACGTATATATTCCAGGGCACGTTCCAAAGCAGGGAGATATTCATCATGATTTTTGGCGACTCTGGCCATTAACATGGCACAACGCGCACTGACATCCGATGTTGGCGGATCCAATAAGGCACCATGGTCAGCAAACGGAATCTCATTGAGGTAATAACAGGTATTATCCACATCAAAAGCTCCGTAACCACCATTTTTGGATTGCATACCCACTACCCAACGCGTTGCCCGATGTATTGATTGATCTAAATCAGGCAAGTTAGAATCAGCCATGGCAAAAGCGACGACAGCCGTATCATCGACATCTGGATAATGTGGATTTTCAAACTGAAATGCCCAGCCGCCACCTGCCAAATCAGGCTTGGTAATACGCCAATCCCCCGGCTCATCTGATAATTGTTTGCTTTTCAGCCAGTCGTAAGCGTTCGTTAACGCTAAATTAATCACCGGATTAACCCTATCACTACTTTTGTGAACCTCCTGCAAAGCTAATGCAGCCAGAGCAGTATCCCAAACCGGTGACAGGCAAGGCTGGCAATAGGCATCATGCTCATTGATAACCAATAACTTATCGATGGCTTTTCGGGCGATAACAATAAGCTCATGATCTTTAGGCATGCCTAACAGCAACAAAGCTTCATAAGCTGCCATCATTGCCGGACAAATACCGCCTAATCCGTCTTCGCCATTCAGTCGTTCAATAATCCAGTCTTTAGCTTTTTTAATAGCCAGGTCTTGAGCTTTTTTGGGGATTAACGGACGCGTTGCCCGACCTAAAAGATCCAGGCCCAAAAAAATTTTATTTAATACAGTTCTTTCAGGAAAATAATGCTGTTCTTCATCAGGGGGTGTGACAAATAGTTCTGATACACTAATTTTTTTCGGATTTTTGGCGGTTGCTTTTAAAGTACAAAGTATAAACAATGGCACCATAACTGTTCTTGACCAGTAGGAAACTTTGTCCAAGTGGAAGGGAAACCATCTGGGCAGCAACATAATTTCTACCGGCATGTACGGAACCCCACGCCAGGGTATCTGCTTAAATTTTGCCAGCTCAATGCGTGTAAAAACATTAGCTGTCGCCGCACCGCCCTGACCAAGAATGTAATTTCTTAAACGGCTCATATGCGGCAGGTCAGGAGAGTCGCCAGCAAGCTTTAAGGCATAATAAACCTTAACGCTACCACTAATATCACCTGGACCACCGGTGAAAAGCGGAAAACTGCCATCTTCAGACTGACGAGACCGTAAATAATTAGCTATTTTTACTTGTAAGGGCTCATTGATCTCATCCAGATAGTGCATCATCAAAATATATTCTGACGATATTGTGCAATCTGCCTCCAACTCAAACAGCCAATAACCGTCTTTATTTTGCAGGCTTAGGAGTTTATCCTCTGCTCTGTCAATGGCTTTGTCAAGATTGTAGGGCTTGGAATAAATAGCGGTTGATGAGCTGGAAATATTACTCGTCTGTGTTTGTGGATTAGTATCGGTAAACATAATGACGTCCTTAAAGGTCTGAATTGGCTTTTGAGGAAGATATTGAATAAGTCCAGTCAATAGCTTTCAGTTCTCGACTGGTTAAATTAAAAAGCACGGTCAGCAAAAAGTTACTGCGGCCCATTAATTTGGTTGTCAGAATAGTCGCCTTAACACTTTTACGGGTTATTTTGACCTGGTCAGAATGATTGAAATCCAGATTTTGTTTGATTTTTTTTAAGGTCAAAACGGCCATACCCAGCGCCCATAAACAAAAATTGCGAATGCCGGTTTCATGAGCCGGTATTTTTAGGGTGTATAACAAAGCGTTATTCAAGTGACCGTGAGCAATACTAATTAAGTGCTCCAGACCTACTCTAAAATTTTCGTTAGTTGTTTCCGGACTCAGGTTTTTAAGATCAAAACCTGTTTCGGTAAAAATATCTTGTGGCAACCAGCAAACACCGCGCTGTGCATCATCCCAGATATCTTTTAATATATTGGTCATCTGCAAACCCTGACCAAAAGAAACCGATAGCGTTAGCAACTCTTCCTTATCCTTGGCAATTTCAGGAGAGTAATGGCAAAAAAGTTTGGCCAGCATTTCACCAACACAACCGGCAACGTAGTAACAATATCTGTCCAAATCAGCCAATAGTGGCAAACCATCATGGAGATTCTGGGCCTGAAATATTGGCATGCCTTCAGCCATGGTTTCTACACAGCAAGCCAATGCCTCAATTTGATCATCATCAAGCGTATGCGTAATTTGTATAACCCGAGGTAACACATGTATTAATGTGTGTTCAGCGGGAATAGTTTGCTCGGAAAGTAATGGTGCAAGCTCTACTGCGAAGGGTTCAGCATTGACACCGGTTTTTACAACATCAATAAACTCTGAACAAAAATATTTTTTTTGTGCTGCAGACAATGAAACTTCATCTTCAATCGTATCGACTATCCGACATAACAAATAAGCATTGGCAACTGCGCTATAGAGCTGTTTTGGTAACTGGGGAATAGTTAGAGCAAATGTTCTGGATACGCCTTCAAGCAAGAGTGTCTGAAAATCATTATCAGACAATTGGCTTAGTGATTTAGGGTTATCCAGGGATATTCGGGTTTCGCTCATAATATTTTAGATGTCGGCCCAAGTGGGTTAGTAAATTAATTGACGGCAATAATAGCCTGTTTGTTGGTATTTTGCAAAGCAATGTTGTTTTATTGTTAACATCCTTGTTTAGCTGGGCTGTACAGCTACTTATTAATAATAAAAACAATAATTTAACGATCCACGTTGCATTTGTACAACGTAGTCAAAAAGTGTCGGTAATATAGCGGTAATATAGATAATTTAGCGTAAAAACTGGAGTCGTTAGTTAAAAGATAGTATTCTACTCAAGAATAGATAAGCGATTGTATTATAAAGCAGGTCTGTTTAAATATCTAAACTTCAAGACTGAAAAATCTTGACAAATATTATTTATTCAAACAGCCATTTTCTGTTGCTTTATAGGTACAATCATTATCATCCCACATCATGAGTGTGGTTTTAGGATGGTCAATATAAAATGGCTATCAATAGTTATAACAATTTTGGAGGGTTTGCTCGTGGGTGTTCCTTTACGTCAGCAGTTAGCGGTCGGTAGTTACCTAATTAAACAAAAACTAAAAGGGGTTAAAAAATATCCTTTAGTACTCATGCTGGAACCATTATTCCGTTGCAACTTGGCCTGTGCGGGTTGCGGTAAAATTGATTATCCTGATGACATTCTCGACAAACGTTTATCATTCGAAGAATGTATGCAGGCCGTTGATGAATGTAACGCACCCATGGTGTCAATTCCGGGTGGTGAACCGCTTATTCATAAAGAGATGCCACAAATTGTTGCAGGTATCATTGCACGCAAGAAATTTGTGTATTTATGCACGAATGCCTTGCTATTAAAAAAGAAGATTAATGATTATACGCCCTCCCCTTATTTAACTTTCTCAATCCATTTGGATGGTATGCAGGAAAGGCATGATGCCTCTGTTTGCCAGGAAGGCGTCTTTGATAGAGCCGTTGAAGCAATCAAGTTAGCTTTGGGAAAAGGCTTTAGAGTCAATATAAACTGCACCCTTTTTCAAGGTGAAAATGCGCAAGAAGTGGCTGACTTTCTGGACTATGCGACAGAATTAGGTGTAGAAGGTATTACTATTGCCCCAGGATTTAGTTATGAGAGGGCTCCACAACAAGATGTATTTATTAAAGGTAAAGACGTTAAAGATTTGTTCAGGGGCATTTTTAGAATAGGCAAAAATCGCAAATGGCAATTAAATCATTCATCACTTTACCTGGATTTTTTGGCCGGCAATCAAAACTATGAATGTACGCCTTGGGGTAATCCTACACGGAATGTTTTTGGCTGGCAAAAACCTTGTTATTTACTGGCAGATGAAGGTAATGCAGCAAGCTTTAAAGAGCTTATCGATACCACACCATGGGATAAATACGGTAACGTTAACAACCCTAAATGTGCAAGCTGCATGGCTCATTGTGGTTATGAAGCGACTGCCGTTGAAGACATGTTAAAGCATCCGTTGAAAGCATTATTAACCTCTATCAGAGGCCCTAAAACCGAAGGTGATATGATACCTGAACCGATGCCTGCCTATGCCGAAGAGAAACCGTTATCAACGCTTTCAGGAATTCCTATCAGAGTAGAAATAGTTGATTAACGAATAGCAGAACTACTCTTTCTAATTAGTTATGGCATCGATCTTAAGCGCATTTCTGTCCGGATCAAATGCAAGGTAACTACACCAATCCCCTAACGAAGTTAAAGCTTTAGCCTGATCAATCCCTGTTGTTAAAGGGCAATGCAGGGTTAAAGTTTTGCCTATGGAATTAACGAGTATGTTAAGTCCATAGGCAACGTTAAAAACGTTTAATAAAATGCCACGTTTTATGAGGTTTTGACTATGATTTTAAAAAAAATTCAGCTAACTGCTATCTTTATATTTTGTTTATTTGCAACAATCCACACTTCCGCGCAGGCTGAAAGTGCAGCAACAGCCAAACAAGTCGTTGAAAAATTTCAGACAGAACTCATCGCCGTCATGAAAAATGGCAAGCAATTAGGCTATGCCGGAAGATATGAAAAACTAAGTGGCCCTGTGTCGAATAGCCACGACCTAACAAAAATTGCCCGCATCGTCGTTGGTAAAGAGTGGGAAAAACTATCTGAAGCCCAACAACAAAAGCTGGTAGATGTCTTTATCCGATTAAGCATTTCCTCTTATGCATACAATTTTAAAGATTATTCTGGCGAAGCATTTGTCTTTGATTCAGAAGAAGAAACAACAAGGGGTGGCGTTGTTGTGCATAGTCACTTGATTATTCCGGACGATAAACCGGTTAAATTTGATTATATGCTAAAGGAAAAAGGTGATAGCTGGCGCATTATTAATATTATCGCTAATGGTGTCAGTGATTTAGCCTTGAAAAGATCAGAATACACCTCCATATTACAACGCGAAGGCTTTGATGCATTGATAACAAAGATAAACGAAAAAATTGATAATTATTCAAAACTATAAGCTACAGGTTCTATACCAAAATGAACAAGCTATACAGCGGCAATCGTAATGCCAAAAGTCAGAGAAATATCTTAGGCATGCTCATTGCTTCCACCATTTTTCTAGGTGGCTGTGCAACAAATAGTGCTACTGAGCAGCAACAGGTGGCAAATAAGGATGACCCTTATGAGCACTTTAACCGAAAAATGTATACTTTTAATGATCGTGTTGATAACTATGTTGCCAAACCTATTTCGGATAGCTATAAATGGGTGACACCCCAGTTTGTACAAACCGGGGTTTACAATTTCTTCAGTAATCTTAAAGACATTAACGTGGTTGTTAATGATGTTCTACAAGCTAAATTTGCACAAAGTGCTCACGATACCGGACGCTTGGCACTTAATACAACAATGGGCCTGGCCGGTTTTGTTGATGTAGCAACACAGGTTGGCCTGGAAAAAAATGAGGAAGACTTTGATCAGACTCTGGCTGTATGGGGCGTTCCAAAGGGTTCATTCTTGGTAATCCCTTTAGTGGGACCAACAACTGTTCGCGGCATTCCTGGTGCGATTTTTGATACGGCGGCAAACCCTTCCAGTTATGTAGGCATACCTGTACAACTGATATCCTTGCTAAATACTCGTGCAAATGCAGAGGGCTCATTAAAATTTATTAATGAAGCCTCACTGGACCCTTATGTATTTACTCGCGAGGCTTTTTTACAATGGCGCCATAATCTGGCTACCGATGGCAAATTTGAAGTATCTTTAGATTTCGATGATGAGCTGAATAACGACGTAGAACCCGCCAGTAAAAGCACTGACATCAGTACAGAAAACATAACGCTAACCGCTCCAGAAGTGAACACCGAAGCGAAATAACCCAATTAACTTTGGTTATTGCCCAATTACTTAAGACATTCAGCTTATTTTTAAAAACCAAGATAATAAAGCTGAATGTGTATAGTTGATACCCGATAAACAGGGTATCAACTAAAAATGTAATAACGAATAGACTTCATAATTGCCCAGCTTTTCTCTTCCTTCCAAAAAGTCCAACTCCACCACAAAAGCACAAGCTTCAACCTTGGCACCCAGCTTTTCAACCAACTCACAACTAGCCTTTGCAGTTCCACCAGTGGCCAATAAATCATCGATCAATAACACCCGATCATTGACATTAAAAGCATCAATATGCGCCTCTAGTGCCGCCGAACCATACTCAAGATCATAAGCCACGCTTTGCACATCATAAGGTAGCTTTCCGGGTTTTCTCAAGGGTATAAAAGGAAGCCCCAACTCCCAGGCAACCAATGCACCAAAAATAAAACCGCGAGCCTCCATGCCTGCTACTGCAGTAATTTCACGACCTAAAAAAGGCTGCAGCAATTGATGCACAGCAAGCCTTAACATTGCGGGATCTTTTACCAGCGGCGTAATATCCTTAAAAATAATCCCCGGCTTGGGAAAATCAGGAATATCACGAATTTTATTTCTTAACCTGTCCATTATTTCAACTTATAAGAGGTGGAAGATTCAATTAATAAGGTCTTGCAGGGTTATTATAATCGTAACTGATGAATAATAACCCTGCAAGACACATAATGTAGTCACTACTAAGCGCAGAAAGTCTCAATTCGGGTAGTAATTCCCTGAACATCCAACCCACAAATGGCCAGCAACTCCTCTCTGGTACCTTGCTCAACAAAGCTGTCGGGCAAACCGATATTTAATACCGGCATCAGTATGTGCTGAG